>CAVYTW010000037.1:0-35970 GCA_963771375.1 uncultured Chloroflexia bacterium | reverse complement strand
ATGATTTGAGACAACTGGTTTGAAAAATCAGTGTTAATTCGTTGTGTATTTATTGATAGAAAACGCTCCTTTCAAGTGGCGGGAAGGCTGTGGAAAAGTGGGCGATGATTTTCCGTCCACTTTTCCACGGCCTCTACGGTTAGAGGGGCTCAAGACCTTCTGCCGGGACCGCAGTTACCGGTAGGTTGATCCATACGGCCGATGGTAATTGAGCCGGGATAGATACACCTTTTACAAACCTTTCAGGATTCTTTTGATAAGCTCTTTGCAGAACTTGCTGACGTTGATCCAACATTGCCTGGGTTCGTTCGAAATGAACGTCAGCAGGTGTCAGAAGTCCGATACCACTATGGTGATGTTCGTAGTTGTACCAGCGGAAAAATTCTCCCGCCCAACTCCGCGCATCCGCGAGGCAACCAAAACGGGCTGGATAATCTGGGCGGTATTTTAAAGTTTTGAACTGACCTCAGAGAACGGATTGTCGTTCGATACATGCGGACACGAGTGCGTTTTCGTTACACCCAGATCCGCCATGAGCAGGGCCACCGGTTTTGAAGTCATCGAACTACCATTGTCCGCATGAATGGTGAGTTGCTCCGGCTGAATGCCTTGGCGGACACAAGTGGCGGCAATCAGGGTTTCAGCTAGACTGGCCAATTCGCGTTCAGCGACCATCCAACCCACAGAGTACCGGCTGAATACATCCATAATGTTGTAGAGATAGTAATAGGTCCATTTCGTTGGTCCCAACAATTTCGTGATATCCCAACTCCACAATTGGTTCGGTTTTGTGGCTAATAGCTCAGGTTTCGTGTAATTGGGGTGCCGGAGTTGATTTCGACGTTCCCGGACTTCTTTATTTTCATCCAGAATTCGATACATCGTCCGCCACGAGCACAGGTAGGTTCCTTCATCCATCAAGGTGGCAAATACTTCCCGCGGCGCTTGATCGGCAAAACGCTCACTGTTCAATGCTTGGCGTACGTTTTCTTCTTTGCTAATGGAAGAGCACACGGTGAGGGGATGCGTTCCTTTTTCGTAAGTACCTTTGCCTTAGGCCGCATTCGATACAAGCTGCTTCTCACAGTTGTCAACCCTTGGCAAGCCGCCGATACGCCAATGGTCTTGCCCAATTGCTCGGTGGTAGAAATCAATTCGGATCGTCCAGGTTGGGCGCTTCGAGGTTTGCCCCAAGCATCCGAGCAACTTTTTTTTGGACATAAATAGTTAACTCCGCCTTCCGCATGCGCTCTTGCAGACGGGCATACTCGCGGCGAAGTTTAGCCAGCTCGATCGCCTCCGGGTTCGGCTTCGGTCCGCGTTTCTTCGGTGCCAATCCATCTAATTCTCTGCTCTCGCGTTCTCTGCGCCAAGTCGTGAGATAGGATGAATCAATTCCTTCTCGTCTCAGCAAGGCGCCTCTTTTCTCCCGTCCCCCGACAGGCTTCCACTTCCCGCAGGATACGCTGTTTTTCTGCGCCGGTGAAATGTCTCCGTTTTGCTTTAGCAATTACTTCTGTGTTGGGCACTTCTTCATTTACCTTATCGTTAGTATTTTGCACCATGTTTTTTCTCCACCGCCTTGCACTCTAAATTATTGGATGGAGTTGTCTCACTATTATAGACACAGAGGGTTGATAGATATTCTGAAGTAGTGCAGCTTGCGCCTGGGTTTCCAGGCGGTCATAACCGACCAGGCGGCGTACCACCGACCAATTCTTCTGCTCCACGTGCGCCTGATCGTTTTTATGATAAGGGCGAGAACGCGTAAAGGTAATCTTCTGATAGTCGCAATAATGATACAACAAATCATTGATGAATTCGGTGCCATTATCGGAATCGAGTCCCAGCAACGGAAAAGGTAGTTGAGCCTGCATGGATTGAATGGCTGCCAAGACGGATTGCTTGGTGCGGGGCCAGATGGCCAGACACTCGGTCCAGCCGGTGGATATATCCACACAGGTCAAGGTACTCACGAATTGTCCTTCAGCGCTTGCTCCGCAATGAGCGACCAAGTCAATTTCCAGGAAGCCTGGCTTTTCTTCATCCCAAGGAGTGTAAGTGTGGACCGGGATGGACTTTTTCAGTAAGCTGCCTGGTTTGGTCGTGCTTAGCCCGCGCAGGTGAGTTTTACGCACTGAAGCTAGGCAGCGATCAATGCTGGCCCGGCTCATGTTAAAGAGGAGTTTCTTGGTGTTGGCGGAAAGAGCCAAGGCATTCACTCGTTCCAATACTTTGAGGATTTCTGGTAAAAAGGGTTGGAGCCGTTTGGAGCAAATCCGTCCGCAGACCTCCCAGATCTGCTCTAACGCAACCACAACTTCCCCTTGATAAATCTTTTTGCGTCCACGCTTCCGAATTAGCCTTTTCCCTCCCGCCTGCCTCAAGACCCGAATAGCATATTTCCGATGGTAGCCCGTGGCGGCTACCAATTCATCCAGGATGCGTTTTTTCTCTTGTCGCTTTGCAGTTACATACCGTTTACGAACGACTTCAAGTAATTCCTTCTTACTTTGTTGACTCAAAGTGGTTCTGTTGTTCGAACCATGATGGCTCCCTCGGCTCACCTTTTGGTTTTGCCGCTAGGGTAACCTTATTTCTGAGGCAACGTTATCTCCTAAAGTAAGATTTTATTTGAGGCAATGCGTCCTTTTCGCTTAATCTCATATTTGTGTTAGTATAATAGGCTAAATATGTCTCAAGAACATCTACAATACCATACCGAGAGGCTCAATCTTGGATTAATAGAGCAATCTCTTGAATTGGTTGAGGTACATTGGAAAAAGATCGACGACGAACTGGATAAACGAAAGATCGGGAGGAAAGACGCATTTACTCCGGTTATTCGGGATCGGCTTCTGGTTGCTTATGGTTATTTGGATAAACTATTGAAGCAAAGAGCCGAACCTTTTTCGAAAGACAGCATCATTGAAATGCTGGTTCTGAATGATAAGGTTCATTATGGAAATGATTCGCGGTTGCAAAGAGAGTATTCCTCAGCCACAAAGACGTCTTCGGAACAGTTCTTTCAGAGAGTTGATTCAATCAGTCACTGGTATAAAAAACATAAAAAGCGAGGCGACCATCCTCAGAAAGTAGCCTCCGAAGTATACGTAAGTATCCTTGCCCGTCCGCAACTATTCATAGAGGGTAATCATCGCACAGGCAACCTTATCGCTAATTGGATTAGCGTTTATTACGGATACGCTCCTTTTGTTCTCTCAGCCGATAATGCTATCGCATATTTTGACCCGTCAGCTAAAATCAAACATTTTGCAAATAAATTATCCGTGATCGGTAAGTTACAACTTCCCAAGTACAACGAATCATTTCGGAAATTTTGGGAAAAGTACTCCGATAAAAAATATTTGACACCCTTATAGAACATGCCTTTCCTGATGAATATAATGCTAACAAACTTACGGTCAGTTCAACTCAAGCAAACGGACGATCTCATTCGTTGGTTCCGAACCCTTGACAAGTCTAATAACTAATGACGACATACACATACGGTCCTGACACTGACCTTTAGAAATCTAGGATTAGGATTTGTCAGCCTGTTCAAGAATACGTGCAAAAGCCTGGAGATAGCTTGCGTCCATACCCTGCTTTCGCAGAATCCAATACTCTGCTCCCCAAAAGAGATATGCATACAGAGATGTTTCTTGCCCATACCAGTCCATGCAATTGTTGTAGTTGTTTATAACCTGTTCCGGCAAACAACTATACATACCTTGGCTGCCAGGATTGGGCGGAGTTGTAATCGTTTCCCAAGGCTCCGCCTGTCCTTCAGAAATCATTAGTTCTTTTTCGTGGGAACCAGCCCAGGCGAGCAATCGCTTTCGTCCCAGGTAGTGCCAAAGACTTCTAGTACCATCCAAGTATAGTGTTTTGTTTCCAACTGTCATCAATGCGTGACGTGGATAATAGTCAATCCCGATGATATCCGCCAAGTGCTGGGCGACGGCCAGTGAATCCCCTTGGTCCCGTGTACTCCACCATTGAGAGAGAAGCACCGGCAAAGAAGTTGGCAAAAAACCATTCATCATGACTGGTCTGGAAGGATCGGCTTTTCTAAGGGCCTCCACTTCTTGTTCAACAAAGGCAGCATCCAACCGCCATGAATGTTCTATCCCAAGTGGGTCCACGGCTTCGTGCTCAAGCTGCCAAGCGACAATACTTTTGTGGTGTTTATAGCGCTCAACCAAACGGGCGATGAACTCTTCGGCAGTTCTTAGGAGTGTAGGGTATGCCGACGGTTTAATGAGAGTATGTTCTGGGAAAGGATGCCTCAAATGGTGGTTAGGCACAAAGAACTCTGGATAGCCAAAGGTTTTCATAGGACCCACACAAAGAATAATCTGCTTGCCAGTACTTTCCGCGGCCTCGACCTGCCAATCCAGATCGTCAGGATAAAATTTTCCTGGCTCAGGCTCTATTTGATTCCAGTAGGCCCCTAGACGAATGAGTTGAAATGGATAGGCAAGTAGCACTCGCAAAGTATCGCGTTTATTGAGTCCAAAACTTTCCGCTTGAAGCGGGCGAAAGCTGATGCCTAACAGAGTTGAATGTCGCCGCGCAATGGGTAGATTCTGCCACGCATTCGTCAGGGGTTGCATGGGTTGCTTCAGCCTAAATTCTAGCGCCCTCATATCTTTCCTTTCGGTATCCTTGTTTTGGATCCATTAGGTTCATGGATTTGACGTCAGTTCTCTTTTGCTAAAACACCAGCGGAATGAAACGCTTGATGCGTCGCATATAGTCTATATATGGTTGGCCGATGCTCTGGATAAGTATCTCCTCCTCTATCTTAACCCGATAGAAATGACCGAGGAACACGCAGAAGAGTAAGGAAATCAGGCTGGCCCAGTTGGTCATTACCAGGCCAAGGCCCAACATGGTCAAGAATGTTCCGCTATAGGCAGGATGGCGAATAAAGCGATAGGGGCCATTTTGCACTACCGGTTGATCCAAAGACGCTGCGATATCACGGGTAAAGTAGCGTCCCAAAGTCCAGATTGAGAACCAGCGTAAACCAACGCCCAAGAGAATGAAGATTATGCCAAGCAAAAAGAGCGTGGTTCGATGCAGGGGAATCGTCGCGAACGGGAAGAACCAGGCAAGTGAGAAATTCAAGGCGATGCCAACCCATTGCAATCCAATCAAGATGACTAACGAACCGTGGTCCTGAACCATCGCAGCCTTCCGAGAGACTTTGGCCATTTGCCTTAACATACCGATCATTTCTGGCATCAGCCAAATCAAGCATGCAACTATGAATATAACGGTTGCCGTAGGGTTCGTAAAAATGAGAGGCAGCAAAGCATTTCTCCTTACACTGGCGACGGCTGAAATACGCGACGAAAGAGATCTGATTGTAGAAGCGTTTCCGGATCATAACGTTGTTTGGTCTGGAGGAAAGTTTCAACTGCTTCATCTCCAACGCTCTGTCGATATTGAGCGGGCGTCATAAAATGATCCTTGGCGAGATAAAACTTTCCTCCTGCCTCGATCACGATCGCGATCATATGCTGCAACACCTGCTCCAACTTGCGGGCCACCTGATCGGTGCGTTGATAGTTTAGTTCCAGGGAAAACCCATCAACCTGATAGCTGAGCAAAAATGGATCGCGTTGATGCTGCTTGATGACGCACCAAACTGGCATACATTCCTGCTGCTGTGAATACCTCAACACTTGCTTAAATATTTTCGCGGCACGCTCTCTAGAAACGAATGCTTGGAATGTCTCAACCCCTTGCGGAAACATCGCATGGTATCCAACAAAAGCCGCGGAAGGCCAGAAGGTATAAGGGAAGAGTGCTCTCCGCTTTCCAGATGTATTGGGGTTCTTCTTGCTCAACCAATAATTAGCACGGTTTGCTATTCGAACTGCTGGCATCAACGCTGGCCGACCTAAACTAGCTGCAAAGCTGACCAGCGGTTTTTCCAGATGGGAGATCGTACCGGACGTTAGGGGTTTGGATGGGAGTGCTTCACCAGAATCAATCAATGTTGCGCAGGTAATAATCCCGCGGCCAAGCTGGTCTCCTCCCGCAAACCCATCGAGCCAAGCTTCCATGAAATCGCTCCCTTGTTCTTCTTCGGCGAACATATCCATAAGAGCGTCCAAGGATGCTGCGGAACGTCTCCGAACGGTAACAAAGCCAGAAGAGATGCGCTGGAGTTGGATTGTGATTGATGTGATAACGCCTAATAGACCAAGGCTTCCTACAAATGCACGAAAGAGTTGCGTATCTTGCGCTTGGACAATCGTACATAATTTGCCCGTTGCAAGCAGGACATCAAGTGCGAGGATGTATACGCCAAAGGGGCCGCACTTCCAAGCGTTCCTGTCATTCACGTTCATCGCCACGCAACCGCCGATTGTGACCTCCGGTGTGGAAGGTGATACAAAGGGCCACCAGCCTTCTTTGGAGGCGATCTGCACCAACTCCTGCAATGTGACTCCCGGTTCGACTTCCATAATGCCTTGAGTTGGATCCCAGGAGAGAATCTTGTGCATTGGAGTGGTGTCAATGATCATCCCGTTGGTATTCAAGGCTGCATCCGTATAACTGTGACCTGCACCGTGTGGAATCACTGAAAGATGTTGTGCTCGTGCGATTGCCAGAGCTTCACCAATTCCTTCTATATCGTTTACCTCGCAGACAAAACATGACGAGCGCGAAGACTTGCTCCAACTTGTGAGCTCAGTGCGCATCCCTGGATAAGTGTCTGCGTCAGCTTGATGTTTTATAAGCATTTGTAAGTGTACTTTCTTAGAATATTTGAAGACATGCGGGCGATTTTGCTAGGGAGGTATTTCCGAGTTTGAGTTGATTATACTGTGGCAATTGGCAAATTCTGCAACCGCCGTTGGCGACAAAAGTTTAACTCAAAAATTACTCACCGTTAAATGCTTGTTAATGTTGCTTGATGATAATATTGTTATATTTTTCGCTGAAAGGTATGAATGAGCATACAAAGGGTTTTATTTCTATGTACTGGTAACTCGGCACGCAGTCAAATGGCTGAAGCGTTTCTTCGAAAATACGCCAATAACCGATTTGAAGCACAGAGTGCTGGTCTGGAACCAAAAGATTTAAATCCACTTACTGTCGTAGTGATGAAAGAAATTGGGATCGATGTTTCTGGGCAAAAATCGAAGGGCGTGGATGTTTATCTTGGAAAGGTGCTCTTTCAATATCTGATTACAGTTTGCGACGATGCCGAAAAGAATTGCCCAACTACATGGCCTGGGGTTAATAAAAGGTTGCACTGGTCATTTGAAGATCCCGCCAAGTTTGAAGGAACGGAAGAAGAAAAACTTATCAAGTTTCGGGAAGTCCGTGACTTGATTGAGAAGAAAATCAAATCATGGGTGGCAGAGCAATCATGATGTTTGTCATAGGCTTTTGATGACGGCGGTCTCTGACTGTCGTTTCTTTTTTAGCTTACACTATATTCAGAATTCTGAATATAGGTGAATCCGACATGGACGCGTATGAAATCCAGAGTGATCTCTTGAAAGCCCTTTCTCATTCCACCCGCTTGGCTATTCTTAATATCTTGCGGGATGGAGAACAATGTGTTTGCCATATGGAAGCCACTTTGAACCTGCGGCAAGCGTATATCTCCCAACAGTTGATGATCCTTAAACAGGCGGGACTGTTGGAATCTCGGCGCGATGGATTGAATCTGTATTATCGCTTAGTGAAACCGGAAGTCTTGGCCGTTTTGGATGCGTTGTGTGCGGCAACCGGAGTTTCCCCCAAACTGCCCATACACAAACATGGCGATTGTCCGTGCCCGAAATGCAATGTTGCTAAGAACATTCCGCTTGAACAGGTGACTCTGCATAACTAGAGCTACCATCGATATTTTTTTGAAAGATAACATTCAATATTCTGAATATAAGAGAAAAAAATGACCACCCTTCCCATTTTTCCCAATAAACCCAATGCGTACAGAATCTATCTGCTGGTAGCGCTCGCGATAATTGGTTGGATCATCGCCTACATCATTATCCAACCGTTGGCAAACTGGATTGCTTACAGTCTGTTGGCGCAAGCACAAGGCTCGCACTTGGGCGACTCGCTGGCTTTCTTTTTCTATGATGTTCCCAAAATTATTCTGCTTTTGGGCGGCATGATCTTCCTAATCTCTTTGTTGCGTACCTTCTTCACCGCTGAGCAAACGCGTGCGTGGCTGGGCGGCAAGCGCGAGGGCGTGGGCAATGTGTTGGCGGCCATGCTCGGTATTGTTACGCCGTTCTGCTCATGCTCAGCAGTGCCACTCTTCATCGGGTTTGTTGAAAGCGGCATTCCGCTTGGTGTCACTTTTTCCTTCCTAATCGCCGCGCCGACCATCAATGAAGTGGCAGTCGTGATGCTCTTTGGTTTGTTCGGTTGGAAGGTAGCGGGGCTTTATATAGTATCTGGATTGGTCATTTCCATCATTGCCGGAGTTGTCATTGGGCGGCTTAAGATGGAGCGCTACGTGGAGGACTTCGTCTGGCAAATGCAGAATCAGGGAAATGGGGTAATCGAAAAATTGACACTCCAAGAACGTATCGAACGTTCATGGGCTTCGGTCAAAGACATCGTCGGAAAGGTCTGGCTGTATGTGGTAGTGGGCATCGCTATCGGAGCGGGCATTCACGGTTATGTGCCGGATGCGGCGCTGGCTGGAATCATGGGAAAACAGGAATGGTGGTCGGTGCCCGCGGCCGTATTGGTTGGCATACCGCTTTATTCGAATGCGGCTGGTGTCATCCCTATAGTTAGCGCACTGATGGAAAAAGGTGCTTCGCTTGGCACTGTACTGGCATTCATGATGTCGGTTGTGGGTTTGAGTTTGCCCGAGGCTGTCATCTTACGAAGAGTTTTGAAATTGCCGTTGCTCATCACGTTCTTTGTAACTATCGCTGTGGCAATCATCATCACAGGATATTTGTTCAACTGGATTTTATAGGCCAAGTTCAAAGAACAAAATGCGTGATACTAGTTGCGCTTACGAGGTAAAAGTATGAAACCCGCGCTCGACAAACGGAAATGTCCTGCGCAAAGTCAAGTCTGTACAGCCATTCCCGCTTGTTCGGAAGGTGCGATCATTTACGTCGCTGATGAGGCTGTTCCCTTGGGAGGCCGGATCGTTTTCGATTACGAGAAATGTAACGAATGCGGCCTTTGTATAACGGAATGCTGCGGCGGCGCCATCGAATTAAATTGAATGCAGAAAAGAATTAGCAAACTCAGTTACATCCAATTCATCCATATAGGAAAAGGAGACAACTTATGACACACAATACCATCGGCTTCATTGGCGGGGGGCGCGTGGCACATATTTTGCTAGCAGGTTGGCAAAAGGCCGGAAAACTGCCGCAACAGATCATTGTTAGCGACAACAACCCGGAGGCCCTGCAGCGATTGAAAGGTTGCATTCCCCAGATTACAACTACCGCGAACAACCAAACTCCGGCAGAGCAAGACTTGGTGTTCCTAGCCCTGAATCCGCCAGTAGTGGGCGATGTGTTGGGAAAGATCAGCGCGGTCTTAAAGCCGGGTGCCTTGTTTATTTCCCTGGCTCCCAAGCTGACCATTGCCAAACTTTCTAGCGGGCTGGGTGGCTTTGACAAGATCGTCCGCATGATTCCCAATGCTCCATCAATCGTTGGCAGAGGCTACAATCCGGTCGCCTTTTCGACTGCGATCTCTGTAGAAGAGAAAGCAGAATTGCTTGACCTTTTCCAAACATGGGGTCGATCTCCTCAGGTAGCTGAGGACAAGTTGGAAGCTTATGCCATTCTGACCGCCATGGGTCCAACTTATTTATGGTTCCAATGGCAGGAACTATATCAAATCGGCCTTTCTTTTGGGTTGGAGCAATCCGAGATCGAGGCTGGTCTGGCTGAGATGATTAATGGGGCCGTCAGTACCTTGTACGGATCTGGTCTTTCTCCCGAAACTGTCATGGACCTTGTCCTTGTTCATCCTTTGTCGGAAGATGAAAGCGCCATACGGGATATGTACCATAACCGCCTTGAAGCGCTCTACAAAAAATTGAAAGGATAAACTCACTATCATGTTAACAATAAAAGTGCTTGGCCCTGGCTGTGAAAATTGCAAGAGACTTGCATGGCTGGTTGAACGCGTTGTCAATCATCTCGCCATCGAAGCGCAAATCATCAAAGTGACTGATTACCCTGAGATCATGAAGTACAACGTCATGTCCACTCCTGGATTGGTCATCAATGAAAAGTTAGTTGCATCGGGTCGCATTCCCAACGAAGCAGAGATCACTACCTTCATCACGTCCGCCCTTGAAGTTGCATAAGGGTAGAAACAATAAAAGCAGATCTTACCGGCTCAATGCTCATCCCCTCTTGATCACTGTCTCGCGCCGTGACTGGGTGTCTGGCATTTCATTAGGGCAAGCGTTCACCGTGGTGATTAGTCTGCTCGTGGAAGCGCCACTCTGATCGAGTTGGTGAATGTTCCCGACATAGCAAGAGCATTTATTACAAGAGCAGACGCGAAGGTAATAGCAGGATATGTGGCCAGCACAAATAATATATAAACAGGCGAGAAGGAAATAGAAGCAACTATATTGAACCAACAGATTTATATCGCGATGTAATCACAGCACCCCAAGAATGGATTTGACCCGCTGTGATCTTGGGCTTACAATCCTTCACTTGCAATTAAGGAGAATGCAAGGAGAAATAAATTAATGGTTGAAGGTCTCACAACAGCAGAAGCCCAGGTACGACTCAAGCAATTTGGTCCAAATGTCATACCTGAGGAGAAGCCAAGACCAATCTTGTTGTTTCTCGGGAAATTATGGGGACCAGTTCCCTGGATGTTAGAGCTAAGCATTTTATTAGAACTGGTTATTGGCCACGATACGCAAGCGGCCATCATCAGCCTTCTATTATTCTTCAATGCGTTTATCAGTTTCTTTCAAGAGAACCGCTCACAAAATGCATTAGCGCTGCTTAAGAAAAAACTTTCCATCCAGGTCAAAGTACGACGCGATGGAATCTGGCAAACTGTTCCATCCCAGGAATTGGTTCCCGGCGATGTCATCCACCTTCGGGTTGGCGATTTCATTCCAGCTGACATCGACTTGTTGGAGGGTAGCCTTTCGGTAGATCAATCCTCCCTGACAGGTGAATCCCTGCCCGTCGAAATCGAATCTGGGAAAAAGGCCTACGCTGGGAGTATGGTACAGCGCGGCGAAGCGGACGGGCAGGTAACTGCTACCGGCACGCGCACCTTCTTTGGGAAAACTGCCGAACTGGTGCGCACCGCTAAAACGCCCAGCCATCTTGAAGCCATTATTCTGGGCATCGTTCGATATCTGGTCGCGCTTGATGTGCTTTTGGTGGCGGGAGTGCTGATTTATTCCTGGCTTCATGCTATTTCCCTTACCGACTCTGTTCCATTTGCCTTGATGTTGCTGGTTGCATCTGTACCAGTGGCATTGCCTGCCACGTTTACATTGGCATCTACTTTGGGGGCGCGCGAACTCGCCGCCAACGGCGTACTGATAACGCGGCTGACTGCTATTGAAGAAGCCGCCGCGATGGATATATTATGTAGCGACAAGACCGGGACGATCACCCAGAACCTGCTTACTCTATCAGCGATCATTCCCTATGGTTCACACACTGAAGACGATGTTCTGCGGCTGGCAGCCATCAGTTCGGACGAGGCCTCCCAGGATCCCATCGACCTAGCCATCCTCAAAGCCGCCCGCGAACGCAGACTGTTCGAAAAAGAGCCGGAGCGCATTCAGTTTATTCCATTTGACCCACTCACCAAACGTACAGAGGTGATCGCTCGCCTCGAGGGTGTCAGGATAAGAATAGTAAAAGGTTTCCCGCGCCTTGTGGCGGCCATGGCCTACAATACTCCTGATCCATCAGCCGCCGTGGATGCATTAGCTCAGCAGGGTTATCGCGTGATTGGCATCGCCGAAGGTTCAGAGGAAAGGCTTGAGTTTGTAGGTTTGATTGGTTTATATGATCCGCCGCGTAAAGATTTAAAAGATCTAATCGAAAGCTTGCGGGATCTATCCGTGAAGGTGATCATTATCACGGGGGACAGCCGCGCAACCGCCCGAGCCATTTCATCCCAGGTCGGTTTAGGAGACTCAGTCTGTTCAGCGGACGAATTTCGCAAGAAGATCATGGAGAACACTTTCGATTGCAATGTTGTGGCCGGCGTTCTGCCGGAGGATAAATTTCGATTGGTCCAAAACTTTCAAAAAGGCGGTCATGTGGTGGGGATGACAGGTGATGGAGTGAACGATGCCCCGGCTTTGAAGCAGGCCGAAGTCGGAATCGCTGTATCCAATGCAACCGACGTGGCGCGCGCGGCGGCCAGCGCCATCCTGACCAATCCAGGGCTAAGCGATGTGCTCTCGGCTGTCAGGATTGGACGCCAAATTTACCAACGCATGCTGACCTATACTTTCAACAAGATCATCAAGACTTTTCAGATCGCTTTATTCCTTAGCTTAGGACTCTTTCTAACCGGATATTTCGTGACAACTCCGCGCCTGGTGGTCCTACTCCTATTTGCTAATGATTTCGTTACCATGTCCTTGGCATCAGACAATGTGTCATACTCCCACAAACCCGAGAGCTGGCGGATCAAGCCACTTGTGGCAGGAGCGCTGATCATGGCCGCAGCTTGGTTGATCTTCTCATTTGGCATTTTGTTCCTCGGGCAGAAAGTCTATCATTTGAATCTCGTAGAGCTGCAGACGCTGATTTTTGTAATGTTGGTCTTCAGCGGGTTGGCCAACGTTTACTTGGTGCGCGAGCGTGGCCCATTCTGGAAGTCGCGCCCAGGTAGAACACTGATGCTAAGTACCATCGCAGATGTCTTTATTGTAAGCTTGTTGGCCACACAAGGTATTTTGATGGGACCGATCAGTATCACGATCATCGCGGCTCTGGCCGGACTTACTCTGGCCTATGCGTTGGTTCTGGATTTTTTCAAGGTTGTCGTATTTCAACAAATGGGATTTCGGGCATAATTACGGCTTTCTTCACGAATTGAAACAGTCCGGAAATCAGTTTCATCCACCCAGTTCATAATAGTTTTCAGGAGACTCTGTTTAGCCCTGGCCAAGGAGCTTTTCTAAATTTTCCAACTGTGAAACCAACAAGAAGAATCTCGTTCGTGCTTGTACTAAAACACAGAATGACACCCATTTGGATGGCATTCCAAATAACCTTTGGCTCTTTAATAATTTCAAGGAGTTGGCCACAAATCCCACAAACCACGCCCAGCGCCTTCCCTCTAAATCCGTTCTGATCCCGAGTAAGACGTATAATAATCGAATGGCAAATATCCTCGTAAATCTCTTATTCTCTCACGTCGCCCAGAAAATCATCGCCGGCGGCGTGCTGTCGTATTTCACAGCAAAGGAATAAAATAAAAATAATATGAACAGAACAATCACTTACCTGGCGATACTGGACGGCGGGATATGCGGCTATTTCATCATCAATTCCTTCGTCTTTGGGCATTTCTTTACCAGTCCTAGAACGGTGCGTACTGACGTTTTGCAAGGCTTCCTGATCGGCTGGGGACTGGCGTTTGTCATCGCCCAAATTTACGCCAGAATCAAGGCCACGAAGGTCAACGGCTGGATCACCATGTTCGGATTAGGCGAGCCCGGCAACGGCATGTTGCTGCGAGCCGCGCACGCCCAGTTATTTCCCGGCCCGGTGAACGTACCGCAAGAGGCGATGTATTGGTGGACGAACACAGATGGCGCGAGCCATGCGCTCTCCGGTGTGCACGACTACGTCATGCACTTTCCGGCAGGACAACTTCCGCCCAACCATGCATTCTGGTCGATAACGATGGGTGATGCGAGAAATCACTTTGTGGCGAATCCGCTCAATTGGTATACGGTGCCACCGGTTGCCGAAGTGAGGTGATGTATATGAACTACGAGCATTGCTTATATTCGGTGGGGTCTGTGTCGCGGCATGGTTCCTTTTCACCTACTTTTGGCCAGGCATGCTTCTGTTTGTATTCAAGAGAGCGATTCTCGCTAAAGGGTTCGGCGACGGCCCCATCCCGGTCAATACGCTCTATACGGAACCCCAAACGCTTTTTGCAGATCCCCTCCACGCGCCCGCCTCGGCCTCAAAATTGGCGACTACTGGTGTGAACCACGACACGCTCATGTCAGCTGGCTGGCTCGACCTCTCCAAAGGACCGCAAGTCCTACACGTGCCGGATATGGCCGGCCGCTACTACAGTGTGCAGTTCACTGATCCGTCGAAAAACACCAATTTTGTCGACGTCGGCAAACGCACCACCGGCACGCAGGCGGCCGACTATCTCATTACGAGGCCGGGTTGGAATGGACAGGTGCCGGGCGGCATGACGCAGATATCCTCGCCGAACAATTCGGTGCTCGTGTTCGGACGCGTGCTCGTGGAAAGCGACAGCGACCTGTCGACGGCCTATGATTTTTCAAAGCAGATCCAGCTCACACCGCTGAGCCAATGGAACCCCGGTCAGTAGCAGTTGCACAGCCGCCCGACACCGGGTTCACCCCTGTCCTGGCTGCCTCATCCAACCGGATTCTTGAGACAAAATAAGTCATAGTGGCTTTCCGAAGGTGCAGGTGTACTCAGTCCCTTCTTTGTTACGGAGCAGCGCTTCACAACCAGCAGGAAAATCATCGTTTTTTGCAAAAATTGGCCGAGAGTTTTGGGCGTTTCTGTAAAGTCATTACCAAGGGAATTTTTCTAATCTCCCCACTCGGGAAGTACTAATCAGCATTATTTGTGGAAATTGAAGGTTTTTTCGATGGCCATGCTCTGGGTATATAAAGTCGCCCCAGAGGGGTTTGTCGTCAAAGAGATATTTCCAGCGTGGCAATGAGCTCTGTGTTAGTGAACAGTTGCCATATTATTCGATGGGTTCCAATTATGCCCCCCTATCGTTGTGACATTGTGCTACGCACGATGTGATTTCCTTCACTGTTATGGTTTTCTTCATGGGGCTATTATCTAATTGCATATATGCGTTTATCCATATAAAGCAGGAATGCACTATGGTATCAAAAACCCTTGTCCAGGAAATATCTCAACTCGAAGCTGACTTTTGCTCGGCTCTCTCCGACCCGACCCGGCTTCTTATTTTATATGCGCTGGCAGATTCTCCCCTCAACGTAACTGAACTGACCAACGAATTAAACACGATTTCAACCCACAATTTCGCGACATCTTAAAGTTTTGCGCGAAACGCGGGCTGGTTTATACGATTTGTCAAGGCTCGACGATTACATACCATTTATCTGACCAAAGGCTAATTCAGGCGCTCGACTTGCTTCGGACCGTGATGCGGGATCGTCTTACCTATCAAGCTAGTTTAGTGAAGGCGACCAAGGCCGTCTCGCATGCTTAGAAAAGAGCAAGATCCTTTCTTCTTGAGGAGGATTGCATGCAACATAAGAAACTGTTCGTAATGCCTGTGATTGCCGGCATCCTGATCGTGATCGCGAGCGGCATTGCGCTGGCGTTTTCTCAGCCGGCTCATGCCGCCCAATGCGGATCGCAGGCATCATCTGTGCTGGCACAGTGCGGCTCTCAGATATCATCGTGTAAAAATTGCCACGAAGTCCAGGAAAAAAAGCCGGTGAATAACGATGGCACGCCTTGGCATACCTCGCACGCATTCGGCGATTTTTGTTACATCTGTCACAGTGGAAACCAACAAGCCACAGATGAAACTGTGGCGCATACCGGCATGGTGGATCCGCTTTCGGATATTAAGGCCTCCTGCCAATCGTGCCATCCGAGCGATTATCAAGCCAAAGCACAAGTTTACGCGACCAAATTGGGTGTTCAGATTGGATCCAGTTCCGCCTCCGCCGCTACGGTGTCGAGCAGTGGAACGCCTGTTGCGACTGCAACCGCATCCGCTGCGCCAGCTTCAAGCAATACATCAGCCACACCTCAACCCATCGCAGTACAACAATCCGCGTTGTCGCCCAATAGTCCAGACTTGGTTAATTATGTTCAGCGCTACAACGAAAATGTGCTGGGCCAGTATCCGATCAATTGGGGCAATGTGATTCTGCTTATCATGATTGGCGTGTTGTTGATTGGCGGCGGCGCGCTGGTGATCAGCCGCGAGGGATTGGTCAAGGTTTCCTTCAAAGATACCAAGCTAGTCGAAGGCGATTATCCAGCGGATGTGGTGGAGATGGTTCCGCAGATCGCGAAGTTGAAACCTAATGCGCGGAAATCATTACGCCGCTTGTTGGAAAAACCGGATGCAACCGCCGAGGTGTTGACATCCATTGATAAGCTGACCGAAGGCAAGTCATCGGATCAGAAAAAATAATGAACCAGCAATTTCACATTGTGTGAAAGGAAAATAATATGAACTGGATCATCAAGCAAATTCATAAGGAAACCTGGTCGCCGTATGCAGCTGGCATCTTGTTGGGCATAGTCGGCATCCTGGCCGTGGTTCTTTCCAACACCCTCCTGGGTGCTTCCGGTGCTTTCGAGAACATCGCCGGAATGATCGGCAAAGCCATTGCGCCGCAAGCTTTCGACAATACATACTTTAAGTTTGTGATGCCGCCGGGCATCACGTGGGGTGTCATCCTGTTGGTCGGCGTGTTCTTCGGAGGGATGATTGGAGCCGCGACTAGCGGCACATTGAAATGGGGCAAGAAAGATGCGGTCAACAGTGATTTCCAATGGAAGAGCATCTTCGGCCCGCAAACCTGGAAGCGCTGGTTACTGGGATTCATCGGCGCGATTATTCTGGAGTATGCCGCGGGCATCGCAGGCGGGTGTACCAGTGGCTTGGCAATCTCAGGCGGAATGCTGTTGGTTCCAGCCGCGTTTCTGTTCATCGCCGGAATGTTTGGCTCCGGCATCCTCACCGCCTTGATCATTTATCGCAACCGTTATTAAACATGGTAGGGCAAACACCTACCACCTAGGAGAGCTGAAATGAATTATGTGATTGCTCTGTTCCTCGGCGGGTTCTTCGGTTTCTCGTTGAACAAAGCCGGATTGACCAAGTACAACAAGATCGTCAATCAATTCCGTTTCACCGATATGGCGGTCTTAAAATTCATGATGACGGCCTTGGTTGTCGCCATGATCGGACTCTATGGCTTACGCGGACTTGGTTTGGTTAAGTTCCCAGCCGTGCCGAATACATATATCGTTGGGAACCTAGTCGGCGGGCTGATATTCGGGATAGGCATGGCTCTCACCGGATACTGACCAGGTACCTGTGTCGCCGGGTCCGGCGAAGGAAAATTAGACTATCTCATCCCTGGTTTGCTTGGCTTCTTAACCGGTGCAGTCATTTACGGTCTTACGTATCAGCAGGTATTTCCACAAATCTCACAACTAGCTAATTATGGCGGCGTGGTGATGCCCGATCTATGGAACCTCAATCCATATTTAACCGTGCTCGCTTTTTCATTGATGGCTCTGCTGTTGTTCTATTTGATTGACCGCATGGGCATGCAGCGAAAAGAAAAATAAATAGATCTAGGATTACCGGTTTCCAAACAATTGGAGCATCCATGACGAATACGATCTCAAGGCGCGACTTTCTCAAGCTGGGCGGCGCGGCGTTTGGAGCACTTGCCATTGGACAATTCGTTCCGCCTCTGGTGGCGCAAGCCGCGCGCGAAGCCGGTTATCTCGATGCTACTGACAGCGGTTACATTCCCAGCATGTGCGAGATGTGCGTATGGCGATGCGGCTTGTTGGCAAAAGTCCAGAATGGACGCGTGGTCAAGCTGGAAGGCAATCCGGATCACCCGCATTCCAAAGGGAAATTGTGTCCGCGCGGGCAAGCGGGATTGATGAACACGTACGATCCCGACCGTGTGCTGAATCCACTCATCAGAGTTGGAAACCGCGGCGAGGGCCAGTTCCGCAAAGCGTCGTGGGATGAAGCGCTGGACATGGTCGCCAAGAACATGCTCGATATTAAACAGAAGTATGGTCCCGAGGCGATGGTCTTTTCATCCACGCATAATCTCTCGCAGCCTTTGTTCGAGAATTTGCTTCAAGCGTTCGGTTCACCCAATTATGGTACACAGCGTAGTCTGTGTTTCAATGCGATGACCGTGGCGAACCTGATGACGTTTGGAATGGAAGAACCCGAACGCGATTATAGCCAGCTAAAGTACATCATTCTTACTGGGCGCAATTTGGCTGAGGCCATATCAAATTCTGAAACCGGTGATTTAATTCACGCGGTTGACCGCGGCGTGAAGCTGGTTTATCTTGATCCGCGCTTTACGAAAACTGCCGCGAAAGCAACCGATTGGCTTCCCCTCCGCCCCGGCACCGATTTGGCTTTCCACCTCGCGATGCTGAACGTCATCATCGGCGAGAGCCTGTATAACCAAAGCTTCGTGTCGCAATACACCGTGGGCTTTGACGAAGTTTCCAGCGCGGTTCAATCCTATACTCCCGAATGGGCGGCGGGCATCACCGAAATCCCGGCAGATACGATCCGCCGCATTGCCCGCGAGTTTGCCGCGGCCGCGCCGTATGCACTGGCTCACAATAACTGGCGCACCTCGAACTTTGTCAACTCGTTCCAGACCGAACGCGCCATTACCATTCTCAATGCGATCGTGGGCAACTGGGGAACGACGATGTTCCCGGCCGGCAGTGGAACTGGTCTAGGCGCTCCCCCACAACCGGCTTTCCCGCGCGTGTCAGCCTTGCGTTTGGATGGGGTCCCGTGGAAGTATCCTTTCGTTCCGCTCCAGTATGGCGTGATCCAGGAGCTACGCGACGCCATCGTAGCCGAAAACCCGTATGCTGCACATGGCTGGTTCATCTCGCGCCAGAATCCGGTCATGTCCATTCCGGATCGCAAGAAGACGCTAACCGCCTTTGCCAAGATGGATTTCATCGTGACGATTGACATCCTTGTGAATGACACGGCCTGGTTCTCCGATGTTGTTTTGCCGGAGGCCTCTTATCTTGAACGATACGATCCACTTTCCTTGGTTGGCGATCCGCTTTCCGCGGTTGGCAGTCGCGCCTTCGTTCGTCAACCGGTGATCGAACCGCAAGGCGAGGGTAAATCATCCATGTGGATTTACAAACAGCTTGGCGACCGCTTGGGTTTGAGTGATTTCTTCCAATATAAGGATGAGGAAGATTACCTAAACCAACAACTGGCGCCATTAGGCGTTTCGTTGGATACGGCTCGTAAACAAGGTTATGTGGATTTGCCCGTGAGCAAGACCGATATCCATAAATGGACCACCTCCAGCGGGAAGATCGAGCTGAACTCCAATACGCTCAGCAAAGCCGGTTTCGATGGCGTTCCGAAATGGGAAGAACCACCCGCGCCGCAATCCGGTCAATTCTATTTGCTGACCGGCAAAGGCGCGCGCCAGACCCAGTTCGGTACGCAGAATAATCAAATGCTTCATAAGTATGATGACGAACCCGGCTTGTGGATGAATGCCAAGGTTGCAGCATCAAAAGGCTTGAATAACGGAGACATGGTCTCAGTCACGAGTTCTGTTGGTCAGATTTATGTCAAGCTGATCGTGACACAAGCCATCCGCCCCGATTGTGTTTACATGCAGCCCGGCTTTGGTCACCTCTCGATGGGTTTGACCACAGCTTACGGTCTGGGCTCGAGTGATTCCGATATACGCGTCACGTACACCGATCCGATTAGTGGAGGCCAGGCGCTCAGTCAAACATTTGTAACGGTACAGAAGGCTTGAGTGAGGCGACATCATGACTGACATTCAGAACATCAAACATAAAACTTTTCTTTTTGATGCCACGCGCTGTATTGATTGCCGCGCCTGCATGATCGCTTGCAGCGTGGAAAATAATATTCCGATGGATAAAACCCGCATCTGGGTGGCCGGTGTGGGGCTGATGGGCGAGTATCCGAATCTGGGACGCGCTTCGATGGTATATCACTGCATGCACTGCGATGAGCCCGATTGTCTTTCGGGTTGTCCGGTCGGTGCGTACAGCCAACGCCCGGATGGTCCGGTGTTGTACGACCACAACAAGTGTATTGGCTGCCGCTATTGCATGAACGCGTGTCCCTTTGGCGTGCCACACTTTGACTTCAATAAAGGCCTGATAGATGGTGCCTTCATTGACAAATGTACCATGTGCCCGCAACGCATTGACATTGGTCTCGAACCGGCTTGCGTTGCCACCTGCCCCACAGACGCCTTGATGTTTGGAGAACGAGCTGACCTGCTTAAAATAGCGCATGATCGGATCACAGCGCATCCGACTCGCTATGTTAATCACGTTTACGGCGAGACGGAAAACGGTGGCACATCGTATTTAATTATTTCACACGTTCCATTCGCTGAACTTGGATTGCCCAATCTCGGATCCACACCGGTGAGAGATGTTAGTGAAGCGGTGATGGGAATCACCATTCCATTTGCGCTTGCTTGGGGCACAGTCTTGACCGGTATTACGGTTGGCGTGCATCAGTTCAATAAACGAAAAGAACAACTCGCGGAAGCAGAAGCGAAAGCAAAATTGGAGGAGACGAAATGAAAATGCAAATCGCAATCAATCCTCGTCTTCGCTTTCATCTCAGCCCTCTGGTTTGGATTCTCTTGACCTTGATGGGAATAGCCTTCGTGGTTGCTATGATCCGTTACATCTATGGCATCGGTGCCATCAGCAACCTGAGCAACTCGTATCCATGGGGTTTTTGGATCAGCTTTGATTTGTTTACAGGCGTGGCCATCGGCAGTGGAGCGTTTATCATGGCTGCCACTGTTTATATCTTTGAGTTAAAAGAATTTCAGCCCCTACTCAGACCTTCGGTCCTGACCGGCTTTCTTGGATATATCATGGTCGTTATTGCTCTGCTGGTTGACCTTGGTCATCCCGAACGAATTTGGTACATGATGATCCACATGAACGGCACTTCGGTCCTGCTGGAAATTGGCATCTGCGTGATGAGCTATCTCACCGTGCTGGCCATGGAATTTGCACCGGTGGTCTTCGAAGGACTCAAATGGCAGAAGGCTGCACACACCCTCCATAAATTCATCATGCCGTTTGTCATCCTGGGCGTTGTACTTTCTACGTTGCACCAATCCTCGCTTGGGTCGTTGTTGCTGATCCAGCCCGCAAAACTTTATCCGCTGTGGTGGACGCCCATTCTCCCGATCTTGTTCTTCATCTCGGCCATCTCCATTGGCTTGGCGATGATCATTTTCGAGTCGGTGCTCAGTTCGCGTTATTTCCACCGCGGCCTCGAGATTCATCTTTTGGAAAAACTAGGCAGAGCCATCCCGATTGTTTTAGCGATATACCTCATTGTCCGCTTTACTCAGTTGACGCTGGCTGGCGATTTACAGTATCTTTTCAACAGCGGCGGGATGAGCATTTTGTTCTGGGCTGAAATCATGATCGGTTCGATCATTCCCTTGATTCTGTTCTCGCTCAAGAAGATACGGCAAAGCTCCAATGGACTTTTGATTGGTGCGATCATTCTGCTGGTCGGAATGATCCTCGACCGCTTCGACGTAAGTTGGTTCGCTGTACAGCATCCCGATCCAATGACATACATCCCAACCTTCATGGCGAACAACGTTCATTACTTGCCGTCTTTGCCGGAAATCTCCATTTCAATCGGCATCTTCTCCTTCGGCATCCTCGCTTTTGGATTAGCCGCCAAATATCTTCCACTCTTTGAAGAGGAGAAAAAATAGCGCGCCGGGCCGGCCGTTGGGAAGTCATTTACAAGCCAATTGGCATAATTCACACTGCCTTTCATAACCTAGAGGAAATGCCTATTCAACCCACAAGTGAATCAAGTGGACTAGCACGGTGGAAATCTACAATGAATTTGTTGATGGCTTGAAAGACTTGGGCGGCTTTTCTCACATCTACCTCCTCTTTCACTTCCATAAGACGCGCCAGTCAAAATTACTGGTCACTCCCTTTCTCGATATAGAGGCCCATGGAATCTTCGCCACTCGTGCGCCAAGTCGTCCAAACCCCATCGGCATATCTTTAGTAAAAATTGTTAGCCTGGAAAATAAATTTATCCATGTTGATCACATTGATATACTTGATGGAACTCCTCTTCTGGATATTAAGCCATATGTGCCTGAATTTGAAAACGCACACGACGTTCGGATTGGATGGCTAGAACAAGCAAAAGGGCAAATTCGTACTCGGAAGTCAGACGAGCGTTTTAGTTGATACGATTCTTTTATGCGTCCAACCTTCTTTCATCACCTCCATCCACCGACCATTCCCACTCAACAATCGCGCTGGCGATACACGCTTGGCGCGGGTGGAACAGCTATATTCCTGATGCTCGTACTGGGCGCGACGGGCATCCTTGAAATGTTCTATTACGTTCCCACGCCGGATCAAGCCACGCAATCCATCCAAACCATTAGCTACCTCGTCCCGTTTGGCGGGCTGGTTCGCAACATTCACTTCTGGGCGGCGCAGCTTCTGTTGATCGTCGCGGCAATTCATCTGGTGCGCGTCGTCTTTACCGGTTCATACGCACCGCCACGCCGATTCAATTACCTGCTTGGGCTGGCATTGTTTATCCTCGCCATCCTGCTCGATTTCACCGGTTATATCCTCCGCTGGGATCAGGGAATTCAATGGGCTTTGGTGGTCGGGACGAATCTCATCAAGACGATTCCGTGGATCGGGAATTCGCTTTACATCGTTCTCACCGGCGGGACCAAGCCCGGACTCCCGACCCTTATTCGATTCTACGCCTGGCACATTTTTGGACTCACCCTCGCCGCGATCATTCTATTGACCTGGCATATCTTCCGCGTCCGCCGCGATGGCGGGATTGCGGTTCCGCCGCCGCATCTGCGCGTGAACAAGGATCGCATCACCCGCTATGAATTGGTGCGGCGCGAAGTGCTGGCGATGTTATTAACCGGCGCGGCCTTGATTCTTTTCGCGGTCTTCATTCCCGCGCCGATTGCACAACCAATCACCGACATTAATGTCATGTCCGGTGATGCACGTGCACCGTGGTTTTTTCTTTGGGTTCAACAAATGCTCAAATGGGGCGATCCGTTCATTTGGGGCGTGCTTGTTCCGTTGATTATTGTGGCTTTGCTCGTGCTAATCCCTTATATCTTTCCAAAACCTGCCGATGCTGAATTGGGAAAATGGTTTCCGCGCTCAAATCGATTAGCGCAAATTGTCTTGGCCGTAATTGCATTGTTAATCATCGTATTAACAATTTTCGGCAGTCTGCCTGCCTCTTAGAAAGATGAAACGGTTGATTGCATTAGGCTCCGCCATTCTTTTGCTTGCCATCCTCGCGGCCTGGTGGACCAATTCGCGTCAACCTAAACCGATTGTATTAATTCCAACACTAACCGGTAAGCCGGAATATTGTCTCACTTGCCACAGCGATTTACCGGAAATCAGCCCATCTCATCCCGTCAAAACCTTTGGCTGCGTGATTTGTCACGGCGGAGTAGCGTTGGCATTGGATGCAAATTTAGCTCACAGTACCATGCGCGGCGGAGCAAATCCATCCGACCTATCTGTAGTACAAGAATCTTGCGGTGGAAGCATTTGTCATTCAGGCTCTGCGTCGGATAACAACAATCATATTCAACGTGTGATGACCAGCGTTCAATCCACATATGCAGGTGCAATCACAAATATCCTTTACACCTTTGGCGCGCAATCGGATTTAACTGCCCACTTCGGTATCCGCGCTGTGACCGACAATCAAATCACAACGTCAACCAGTGTGCCAGCTCTTGAGGCTTTCGATCCTTCTAAAGCAACCAATCCATTTATCCAAAAATTTGGGACAAATTGTTTAACTTGCCACCTCGGCGCTCCTGCGTTGCCCGGCTCTCAATATGATCGTCTAACCGGTTGCGCGGCATGTCATGCTCCAAACGTGAATTCGTTTCCGCAAGGTCAAATCCATAAATTGACAACGGATATTCCCTATACGCAATGTAACACCTGCCACAACCGCGGCAACTATGATTTAAAAACGATGACTTTTCTTCAGCTCACCGACCATCCCCTGCCGACTGATCGCCTCCAAAATTATTATCAGCCCATCGCCCAATTCACCAAATGCGAGTACACGTTGGATTGTATTGATTGTCACACGCGCACTGAAGCCATGGGCGACGGCGATATTCATTCCAACGAAGCGGACATCCAATATATTCAATGTAAGACCTGTCACGGCACACCGACACAATTACCATTGACAAAGACTTTAACCGATCCGAACGATATTGCATTTCGCCAAGCATTGCTGAATCCGGTGGTCGATTTAAAGCTTGGTGATACGGTTATCGTTACAGATAAAGGCGAGCCAATGTGGAACACGCGAGTTCTGCCTTACGGAACCTATCAGCTCGTCGGCAAAGCCACCGGCCAGGTTTTTACATTTAAGCCGGTGATGGGAAGTGGTTGCATACAAAATGGAACGGATCAATCATCTGCATATTGCCACACCTGCCATTCAGTTCAACGTTGAAATGTCCAATCTATCCCGCCGCGATTTTTTCAAACTCATCACCACCGCCTTGCTGACCATCAGCGGCGCGTTGGGAATTGCCGTGTTATTTCGTTTCTTGAATTATCAAACCGAGCCGCCCGTGAAAACGGAATTAGATATCGGGTTGGCTAAAAGCTATCCAATTGGAAGCCGCTCGTTGATCGTGGATGTTCCGGCACTTCTGATCCACAACCAAAGTGGATTCTCCGCTTTGAGTCTGGTTTGCACGCACCTTGGATGCACTGTCGAACAAAAGGATAACGGTTTTGCCTGCCCATGTCACGGCTCGCGTTATGATGCGAATGGAAATGTTTTACGCGGGCCAGCCCAAAAACCCTTGCGTTCCTTGCGAATTGAAATTACATCGGATCAGCATTTGATCTTGCACACGGATTAATCGAAGGAGTTCAAGATGTCTCTTTGTATCTCGGATTTGCTCAAGCAATCGTCGGCACGACATGATCATCTTTGCCCGCGCCAGGTTTTAGGTGTGCGCATCGGTTTAGCAGGGTTAGCAAGTTTGGGATTGGAATCGCCTGTCAATAAAAACACAGCACTAGTCATCATCGAAAGCGACGGTTGTTTTGCGGACGGCATTGAAGTCGCCACCGGTGCAACGATTGGACATCGAACATTGCGCGTCAATGACTTCGGAAAGATCGCCGCGACATTTGCGGACGTCGGGAGCGGGCGCGCCGTTCGAATTTCGCCCGCGCTGGACGCGCGCGAACGCGCGCTGTTCTATGCTCCCGATGAACCGCGTCGTTATTTTGCTCAACTACAAGGCTACCAGGTCATGCCCGATGCGGAGTTATTTCGTCTGCAGGGAGTTGAGCTTCATCCGACTTCACAAGAGTTGATCAGCCAACCATTGGCACGCCTCCATTGCGATTATTGCGAAGAAGAAATCATCAACGAGCGTGAAGTTATGCGGGATGGAATAACCCTATGTCGCACCTGCGCGAATGATGGCTACTACTTAATCAAGCCTAATCCTGCACAACTAGGCGCGACTCTAAATCATCAATCCAAATAAGGCTAGCGAAAAACATGCTTGATCGAGAAAACTTCACTCGCATTGTTAAGGCACTGCTCTTCCTTCAAGGTGCAGATGCAGGACTCGTAGGTGAGTTTAAGAAAGCCGCCTTTCTTACCAAGATTGTTAAAGGCAAGGATGTTTTTATCGAGGGGGATCATTGTGATGCGATTGCCTTGCTGATTTCCGGTGTCGTGAGAGTCTATAAGATTGGTGAAACAGGACGCGAGATCACCCTTTATCGCTTTGGTCTTGGTGAAAGTTGCATTCTGACCGCCAATGCCATCTTGAGTCAACAATCCTTTCCGGCGATTGCGACCGTAGAACGGGACGCCGAAGCCATCATGATCCCCGCCGAAAAATTCCGCGAATGGGTCAGCCGCTACGATATGTGGCGCAAGTTTGTTTTTGATTTACTCTCCCAGCGACTCTCCAGCGTCATGACAATTGTGGATGAGGTGGCTTTTCAGCGAATGGATGTGCGCGTCGCATCCTTGCTGTTGACGCGCTCGCGTGTTCAAAACCCGATACGGATTACCCATCAGGAAATTGCGGCCGAGCTTGGAAGTTCACGCGAGGTCATCAGTCGGCTGCTCGAGGACTTTTCTGAACGCGGGTTTATCGGCGTCCATCGTGGCGAGGTTGAAATTTTGGATCCTGATGGCTTGCAAACCCGCAATGTTATGTGACTTTGTCACATACAAAAACTGATTGAACCTCTAGACTAAGAATAGGCTAAATGTTTAATTTTTCCGATCAAATTCATTAAAGGAGTTGAAAATGGATATGGAATTATTGATTGACTTTCCCGGCGAATCTCGCGTCGATGCGCACTTCAGCGGATTCACTGTGCCCACCGACCAACCACCGACTGCGAGCGTCCCATCGCCGTTCGATTTATTTCTTTCCGCCATCGGGACTTGCGCAGGCATTTATGTACTGGGTTTTTGCAGACAGCGAAGCCTTCCGACGGAGGATATGCACATCATCGAGCGTGTTCACCGGAATCAATCAACCGGCATGGTCGAGAAAATCGATTTGGAGATTCAAGTCCCGTCCGGCTTTCCGGAGAAATATCGCGACTCATTGATTCACTCCGCGGAATTATGTGCGGTCAAGAAGCACCTTGAAAATCCGCCAAAGTTTGATATCACGACGAAACTCGCTGACTCGAAATCTTAATTCATCGCAATGAAAATCCGAAATTGCGTGACTTTGTCACAGACAGAATTCATTGAAGTTCCTATACTGACGGCAAGATTATCAATCAAAAGGAGATAAAAAATGAATCCGTTTGTTTCTTTCATGGTATCCGCCGCGGGACGTGTCGTCCGCACTGTGGCAGGAATCGCATTGGTCGCTTGGGGCTGGTTTGGCCTTGGCGGTACGGTTGGCATTATCGTGGCAATTATCGGCCTAGTTCCTTTGCTTGCGGGCGTCTTTGACTTATGTGTGTTTGCTCCACTTTTCGGCGCTCCGCTGAGTGGTCCAAAAATCCGCGCAGCTAAGTAGGTCAATCAAGTTGAATCAAAATCCCGTTCATAAATACTGAACGGGATTTTGGTCCAGCTATCATATAGGCATTGGCTGATTGCAATTACCGAAGCGCTGCTCGGAAGCGGCCGCCAAAAAGTAGTCAGCCACGCACCGTGCCCAGTGCCGATCATTCGCGGGCGCGTTGCTCAGCTTCTGCAAAGTCTTCAGGCGTATTAATATTTAGAAATGCAAGGCCATTCGGATCGCAAAGATTAATTTCTTCCGGCGTTAGCAAGCGGATCTTAACTTGCGGAAACCACGAGTCCATGCGCCATTTATCCGAAGCAATCGCGGCATCGATGGCAGGGATGCATGACTCGCGGCGATATACGGCATGGAGCGGTTCATAGCCTTTGTCTGTTTTGGCAATGACCACATCCACGTCTTCTTTAATCATGATTTCAGAGGCGGCTTTAAAAAGTTCGCCGTTGGCAAATGGCATATCGCACGCCGCGACCGCTACGATGGGATGCTTGGCACATAAAAGTGCGGTGTAGAGTCCGCCTAGTGCACCACGGCCCGGCTTGAGGTCCGTGAAGAGCGGAAGGTTGAGAATGGCATAATCCGCCGGACGATTTGTCGTCACGAACAGTTCGTCTGCAATCGGTCGCAATCGCTCGGCCACGCGTTGAATTAATGGATGGCCAAGAAAAAGTTTAAGGCCTTTATCCTGTCCCATGCGCAAAGACTGGCCGCCTGCCTGAATAACAACGCTTAACATGGATGGGATTGTAATAGCTGGTGGGCGCCACATTCGTTGCCTTGCTCCTGAAAAATAGAACACAAAGACTTTGCCGACAGAATGCCAAAAGAAGTTAATAGATAATACCTGCCTTTCGCTTGCGCCGCTCTGGCTAGACACATCTATCATTGCCTGAAATATCAAGAGCCCTACCAATTGAAAAAAACATTTGGAAGGGTTCTGACTTCGCATGTCGAGGATCTTGCAAAGTCAAAATTTCAGTCTGACCTCGAAGGTTCCTTCGAAGTTATAGATGCTCATCTCTCTCAAGAAGAACAACTCCAACATCCCTTACGTAAGTTAGCCAGCACAGGCCTGATGAATTCATCAAGCTCTTTTATCTTCCATTTTCATTGGGTGTTCTAACCAAACCGGCAGGCGGATTTCCCCGCCACATCTCGATCCGCCGAAACGATTCCACGTACCCCATTTTATAAAAAGCCGGAAGGTGCGGGTCGGTGACCTGAATATTTTCGATATGGGTATCGAGCCGCGGGTATTGATTATGCAAATGCGATAAAAAAGCATAGGCAACATCGGCAGGATTCCCCGACTCGGTTTTGTAGATAAAACGTGTCAGTGTAAATTTCTGGCGCTGGTAAACCATCCAGCCCCGACTGCCGTCAACCAGCATGATGCGCAATCCCGCAACTTCTGACGCGTTGAACAGAGATTCAGATTGATTCGTCCATGGCTGCTTGCCGCGATCGCGTCGGACGAGGTTGAGAGCGTCAGCACGATCTAACCGTTCCGCGTCGGCGATAACTGTATCAGGCGGCTGGTTGAACGGAGGGCGGCGTAACACCAGCAATTCACTCACTTCATAAAATCCTAATTTCAAAAACAACCGGTGCGCCGGAGTATTATCCTTGATCACTTCCAGCATATCAAAGTGGATATGAAGTTTTTCAGCCTGATCGATCAATCCCCGCGTCAGGATTTCTCCGATGCCATTGCGCCGGGTATTTGGAAGCACACCCAGACGCGTTAACCAAGCGCGACCTTCACGCACGCCCAACATGGCAACCCCCAGCAACGTATCATCCTGCAATGCAACCAACGAGTGCTCCAAATCCACATCATAGGTGGAGATGTACTCTGCCAAACGCAGCGCATTCATCGGCATGGGCACCAAATAATCAACGCGCGTTTGGTTATAGATTGTGGTCAGCTGTTCAGTCGTGAATTGGCTGGCAGGGATTAAGTCTGCGGCAATTGCAACCGAAGATATCATTGAGTTTCAAGCGGCGATAGAAATGATTTTATTTGTTCAACGAAATGATTCACGCTGACGATTGGCTTGCTGATATAACCGACACAGCCATAACTTTCTGCCATCTGTTCTACGGTTTCGACAGGCCAAGCAGTAAAAGCAACGATCAAAGTGGCGTATAAAGCGGGATCAGCTCGCAGCCAGCCGGCCAACGTTTGGCCATCATAATCGGGCAGACCGAGATCGAGAAGGATTAGGTCCGGGTTTTCTATGCGCGCTTGAGCCAGACCATCTTCCGCGGTCGAAGCTTGGACAATATCAAATCCATGCGCGGTCAAAACACGGCGTACAAGTTGAATGGTATCGGGTTCATCTTCCACAATGAGAATCTTGGTCATAGGGCAATACTCGGCAAATAGAAATTCTAACATTCCCGCCGCGGTATGCGGTTTACATTTGATTTACGGTTTCCATTCACTCAACGGTATAATTGTCTCTACGCAACCAAACATTATGGGTGTACGTTTCACAAAAATTGGAAAAATCTATCACTTCGACTTATCTGCCCAACTCGCCGCCACGCAAGGGCATAATACCGCTCTGCAACGGGTACACCCACAATCCGCTAGTGATAATTGAATTTTGCTCAGTTCAACTCATTCTTGGGAATTTCTTCGTTTATTTATTGACAGGGTTATCCGCTGAATTGAGATGCAGTTCCCCCATTCTCTTATTTCAATTTGTCATTTCCATTCACGGCAACGGATAGCTGATCAACTCCAGCACACTCCATCGCTTATTCGTCAACCCCGCCGCGATCGCCGGTGTCCTGAGCCGATATTTTATCGGTAATTGTTTTCCCTTGCGTTGCATAGGTGCTTCCAACTTGGTTCGCAGATTTTCATGGTATCTCACAAAATGATAATAGGCCAACTACCACCATAGATTTTCTATCAGTTCTATTGGATACCTTTGTGCTGGCTACTAAGTCATCCGCCCAGATTTTTGAAGCAAAACAACACGAAGCCGTCAGTAATCTTGTATTTGTACATTCTGAGCAGTTCGACAATCCTGAACTTTACACGATCTGATCTTCCATGCGCACCTTTTACATTACAATTCCAAGCGGATGAGCCAAGTCGCGAGGACAGGTCGTGAGAATAACCATCAGCTTGGGTGTGTCAGTCCTAAAAAGCGACTCTCCTGATTTGCAGGATTTATTGCGCTGTGCCGACCGGGCTCTCTATCGGGCCAAAGAGTTTGGTCGCAATCGCGTATGTTTGGATAAGGATTGACAAAATGATCGAAGGACAAGCGCAGGATCCGGCCTTTTTATACGATTTGCAGGGGCTGATCTTGCGCGTCCTGCGCTAATGTGTTGGCCAAGTTAGGCTGTGTAATATTCGGTACTGCATAACCTATTTTCGTTGAAATGTTCAAATGCAGGGAGTCCAGCTTAGAGAGTGTTTCTTAAATGGTCGGATAAGATTGGGGAATGGCTAAATTCACTCAAACTTACCCGACCGATCTCAAGTATACCGAATGGCAGCAGATTATGGAATTCTTTCCGAGCTATAAGCGGGGTCGACCTCGCAAATGGGAAATGTGGCAAATCCTGAATGCGATCGTGTACGTGAACCGCACAGGATGCCAGTGGCGCATGTTGCCGGTCGATTTTCCGCCTTGGCCAACCGTTTATGGCTATTATTGGCGTTGCGAAGTGACTGCGACTTTCAGTCGGAAACGGAATGGGCTGTGGGTAGCAATCAATGAAAGGTTGGTGAAACAAGTGCGGAAGAAAGCCGGACGGGATCCGCAGCCTAGTGCTGCGATCATTGATAGCCAAAGTGCGAAGACCTCGGAAGGCGGCGAAGAACGCGGAATTGACGTCCATAAGCAGACGCCAGGGCGGAAACGGCACCTGGTCGTGGATACGTTGGGGTTGGTATTGCTGGTGGTGGTTCATAGTGCAAGTATTCAAGATGGCGCCGGTGGCTATCAGACCTTACAAAAATTGTTCGAGCTCATCAAAGGCAGTGTTCATAATCGTTGGTGCCGCTTGAAGCTGATCTGGGCCGACGGTGCCTATGCTTCGATCGTGGCGGTTGTTCGCCAGCAATTCGGCTGGGTCTTGGAAATCGTAAAACGTTCTGATGATATGAAAGGATTTCAAGTCTTGCCTCGACGTTGGGTGGTGGAACGCACCTTTGGTTGGTTGGGTCGCTACCGTCGCTTGGCTCGTGACTTTGAGCATACCGTCTCCTCTAGTGAATCAATGGTTTACATCGCCAGCGTCCGTCGTATGCTTAAAAGTGGTCGCCATTCTGATTTAAGAAACGCTCTCTAAGCTGGACTTTATCCATTTGAACAAATACAAAAAGCAGGATAAGCTAAAGCAAAAACTCGGCCAAGAGGTTGCTTATGCCTACCCTGCGAACGGAATATATCACGATCTTGGGAGCCTTTGAGAGGCTTTCTCTCAACGAATTTGGAAGCATGCGAAGATTTTGTTGATCGGGGCAATTCTTTCTCCTGCCGAACGAACCGTGACCGCGGCCTTGTGTGTAACGGGACTGAGTTTGGAGAAGCATTTTGAAAACTATCATCGGGTTCTGAATTGTGCAAAGTGGTCCAGTCTGGAAGCCAGCCATATTTTGTTGGGTCTCTTGGTCGGCGCCTTTGCCCTGTGTGGTCCAATTATTCTGGGATTGGATGATACCATTGAGCGGCGGCGGGGAGCCAAGATCAAAGCAAAGGGAATTGATCGAGATCCAGTTCGCTCGAGCCATGGTCACTTTGTCAAGGCCAGTGGTTTGCGTTGGCTGAGCATCATGCTGTTGGCGCCTATTCCGTGGGCGGGTCGCATCTGGGCTCTGCCCTTTCTCACCGTGCTGGCACCTTCGGAAAGATATTACCAAGGGAAGCAACGAAAACATAAGAAACTCACCGAGTGGGCCTGTCAACTGATCTTGCAAGTTCGTCGCTGGCTGCCCAAGCGCCAGCTGGTCGTGGTGGCGGATAGCGGTTTTGCTGTCATTGAGCTCCTTTTTCAGTTGTGCCAACTCAAAAATCCAGTGGCGATGATCGTTCGTTTTCGCATGGATGCGGCCTTATACGAGCCCGCTAAAAATACACCCGGTCAAAAGGGCCGCCCGCGGAAGAAGGGCAAACGCTTGCCGACTTTGGAAAAGGTTGCCGAAGACAAACGTACTCGTTGGAAGCGGCTTACCGTGCAAGAGTGGTATGGCGAGAAGAAACGCAAAATTGAAATCACCTCCGGCACTGCGGTCTGGTCTCATAGTGGGAAACCCGCCTTGCCGATCCTCATTGGGTCATCGTACGCGATCCCATGCATGTTTTCAAAACACAAGCTCTGTTATGCACCGATCTCAAAATCTCGGCGGAGCAAATCGTTCAATGGTTTCCGAGGCGCTGGCAAGTCGAAGTCACGTTTCATGAAGTCCGAACTCACCTCGGCGTCGAGACCCAACGACAATGGGCGGACTTGTCCATCCAGCGGATTACTCCGGCATTGCTCAGTTTGTTCTCAATCGTCACCTTACTCGCCAACGTACACGCCCAGAAACAGAAGTTGCCTATCCAGCAAACCGCTTGGTATGCTAAAAAGCTGCCAACTTTTTCGGATGCGCTCTCTATCGTAAAACAAACGTTGGCACCAGAAATCTATTTTCGAACTTCACCAATTCACCGTGATGTGCAAAAATCACCGCCGCCTCACTCAAAATATCGCTCTTCTACTGCTAATTGGGCATTTCTTTAGCAATATTTTTGGATAAAGTCCAGCTAAGGGCTTGTAAAAGAATAACTCCGTACTTTAACATTTAGATTCAGGTACATGACAGGTGCGGCCGGATGATGTAATTCCAACGGGGACAGACTTCAGCGAATTGGATGTTCAAGGTTTGAAAGACTGGCTTGGGAACTTTGAGACCTTTGACATATTCTTTATCGATGAGAAATGCTTTTACCTGCAGACCCGTTTCGGTAACGGTTCCACGAAGGTAGGCCAAAACCGTTTCGAAGGTGAGTAAAGGTTTGCCTGCCCAATTGATGCTGATTGGCCCAAACAAACGATGCTCGACTGGGTTCCACTTCGAAGTGCCAGTTGGATAGTGACAGACGAGAACTTCCAAACCCAAGCGGTCCGCTAATTGTTCTTGGAGTTGCTGTTTCCACAGACGCGGTCGGCAACCGTTGCTCCCACCGGCATCTGCCAGAATGAGGATTTTGTGCTGATTGGGAAAAAGAACCCGACCTTCGATCTGCCACCACTCGGCGATCACGTCCACTGCAAACTGGGGTGTGTCCGCAGAACGACCGACATAGACGAAGCCCAAATTATGATTCACATCGTAGATGCCGTAAGGAACCGCTTTGCCCAAAGCATCCTGGTCGAAATCATGGTCATTGACTTCGATAGCCTGCTGGCACCAACTCCGTCCATTGTTCTTGAAGTTGCCGATTAATTCTTTCTTCTTGGTATCCACGCTGATTACCGGCCAGCCCGCTGCAAGAAACGCCTGCTTTTGCGCTTCCAGATACTCGAACTGCTGGGTGCGATCAGGGTGAGAAGTTCCACAGAAACGTTTGAGATTAACTTTCAAGGAGTAGTTCCTCTTCACCAGTAGCCGCCCAACCGTCATGTGACTCACCGCATGCCCGGTCTTCCTCAGTTCATCGCTCAAATGCCGCAGACTGCTCCGCTGCCATTTTTGTTCGCTCATCGGGTCACCGGCTGTTTCGTCTTTCACTAACTTCTCAAGTGCCGCCTCGATCGGTGGGTCTTTTTTTCGACCGGCAATCGTCCACCACCGGCCTGGCGCACTCCTTCCACCGGACGGGCCGCTAATTCTTCATCCAATTCTCGTCTGCCTCGCCGAATGGTTTCAACATCCAGACCCGTGATCTGGGATAGCAGGTGATCACCACCGTACCCCACCTTCTCAAACTCGAGGGCCACGTACCAGCGCCGTTGTTGTTCGTTCAATCGGCTGAGCAACACGTTCATCTGGTGATGTATTTTCCATTCGGGATGCTCTTTCGAAGCCTGACAATTTGGACACTGACATTCATGTACTGGTAAACTCATCGGTTCATCCTTCGGCTGATCACAATCCTTCAGCCATTTTACATCAGGATGAACCCCTAACAATTAGTCCGCGGAGTTATTTCTTTACAAGCCCTAAGGATGGGAGTTGGGCATTTGGTGTGTCTGTAGCATCATCCGGCTTGGGCCGCAATTCCTTCTTGTGCAACAGGTTAGCCAATTCATCGGGCGGCACAGGACGACTGAATAAAAAACCCTGGACCTCATCGCAATTGTTCGACCGCAGGAAATCCAACTGCTCAGACGTCTCCACGCCTTCCGCAACCACTCTCAGTTTTAGGCTGTGGGCCATCGCGATGATTGCAGCAGTGATTGCCGTATCTTTTGAATCGCCGGGAATGTCTGAGATAAAGGTCCGATCTGCTTTTAAGGTCTGGAAGGGGTATCGGTTCAAATAACCCAATGCCGAATATCCGGTACCAAAATCATCCAGCGAAATATTTATCCCCAGCGCGTGTAGCTGATCCAGCGTTTTCAAGGTGAGCTGGGCATCCTTTAATGCTGTACTTTCGGTGATCTCGACCTCAAGCGTTTCAGCTGGCATACCTGTCTCCGCTAACACTTTTTGAATCAACTCAGCCAGGTTATTGATCTGGAATTGGCGAGCTGAAAAATTGACCGCGAACTCTCAGGTGCGGAAATCCGGCATCCTGCCAGACCTTATTCTGCTTGCATGCGGTTCGCAAAACCCACTCTCCGACCGGGACAATCATGCCGGTTTCTTCCAAAATTGTGATGAACGCTGAAGGGGGCAGAAGCCCGCGCTTTGGGTGCTGCCAGCGCAATAGGGCCTCTGTTCCCATCACTGCGCCGCTCGCCAGAGAAATAAGAGGCTGGTAATAGACTTGAAATTCCTCGTTTTGAATTGCCTTGCTAAGGTCTGCTTCCAGCTCCAGCAAGGATGAAACCGCCGCATGCATGCCAACGTCAAAGATTTGATGCTGGGCCTTCCCCATTGCTTTCGCCCGATACATGGCAGTGTCTGCATCCCGAAGCATGTCATCAGCTTGTAGATAATTTGGGGAACTAAGGGTTGTGCCCATGCTGGCAGATATGGATATCGAATGTCCTTCCAGGATGTGAGGTTGAGCCAATTCTTTCTGGATTCGATCCGCAACATGAGTCGTGTCAGCGGCGGCTGAAATATCATCCAGAAGGATGGCAAATTCATCGCCTCCCAGGCGGGCGACCGTATCTCCAGGACGCAAACACCTTTGCAGTCGATCAGCAATGCTGACCAGCAATTTATCTCCATTCGCATGACCAAGACTATCGTTTACTAACTTGAAGCGATCAATATCAAGGAACATTACTGCGAACAAGCTATCCTTGGAGCGTTTATCTCTCCTGATTGCATGCTCTAATCGGTCGAGAAACAGGATGCGATTTGGGAGACCCGTTAAGGCATCGTGCATGGCATCGTGAGCGAGGCGCTCTTCGGCTTGTTTTTGGAGCGAGATATCAGTTTGAGATCCAGCCATGCGGTAGGCGTTCCCTTCAGGGTCTCGAACAGCCAGGCCGCGGCTGAGCATCCATAGATATTGGCCATTTGCGTGAAGCATACGATATTCGCTCTGAAATAGAGGGGCATCTCCTTTCAGATGCGCATCAAGCTCGGCTTTGAGTCGTATCAGGTCGTCAGGATGGACGCGTTTGAACCATTCATCAGGACTAGTTCCAATTTCGCTTTCCTCATAGCCCAGCATGGACTTCCAGCGAGGGGAATAATAGAGCTCATTGGTTTT
>CAVYTW010000036.1:0-23177 GCA_963771375.1 uncultured Chloroflexia bacterium | reverse complement strand
ATTTTTCACTTTTTGTCAATCGACCTTGGAAAAGCCATGTCATTGCGAGCACGGTTTTTTCAAGGTTGAGAAATTATGTAAAAAATTAGGCGTTTTCCTTGCCGCCTTAAACTTTTATCGTTCGCAACCTCAAACTATTACCCACTACAAATACACTACTGAAGGCCATCGCGCCGGCGGCCAGCATCGGATTTAAGAATCCCATTGCCGCGGCGGGGATAAGAATCACATTGTAGAAAAACGCCCAGAACAGATTCTGTTTGATTGTGCCAAGCGTTTTGCGTGAGAGAGAAATCGCGCGCGCCACGCCGTGTAGATCGCCGCTGATCAACGTAATCGGCGCAGCAGCCATGGCGACGTCGGTGCCTGTGCCAATCGCAATACCGACATCTGCTTGAGCTAGCGCGGGCGCGTCATTGATGCCGTCACCGACCATCGCGACAACTAAGCGCGGATAACCATCCGCGCTTACAGGTGAACCTTGTAACTTCTTTATCTCGCTCGATTTTCCTTCCGGCAAAACTTCCGCTAATACATCATCCATGCCAACTTGCTTCGCAATCGCTTCAGCAGTCTTGCGATTATCGCCGGTGATCATTGCGACCTTCAAACCCATGCGATGCAATTCTTCAATCGCATCTTTAGAATTATCCTTAAGAGTATCCGCCACCGCGATGACGCCCGCGACTTTGCCGTCAATGGCAACCAACATCACAGTCTTCGCTTCGGACTGCAAACGCGTCACTTCGGACTTAATTCCATTCAACGTGTAACCGCGCGACTCCATCATACGGACATTGCCCACCACCACGCGTCGTCCGTCGACTTCGGCTTCGACGCCATACCCGGCTTCTGCTTTAAAACCTGATAGCTCACTCAAAGCTAAACCGCGATTCGTGGCTTCTGCCCAAATCGCTTCGCCCAGCGGATGCTCACTGCCTTTTTCAACAGAAGCCGCTAATCGCAAAAGCCGATCAACTGTTAACGGAGCATGGTTAATGGAGGGTTCCATGTTCCATGATCCATTAACCAAAATGTCCGTCACGGCAGGCTGTCCTTTAGTAATCGTTCCGGTTTTATCCAGCACAATCACATTGACTTTTCCCGCGCGTTCCAACGCTTCACTATTTCGAAAAAGGATCCCAATCTCCGCCCCTTTGCCAGTACCGACCATCACGGCGGTCGGCGTAGCAAGCCCCATCGCACATGGACAGGCAATCACTAACACCGCGACCATGTCAATCAATGCAGTAGTAAAGTTATGTCCGCCCAGATTCAATGGAACCACAAAATACCAAATCGCAAATGTAATCAAAGCCGCGGCAATCACGGCTGGAACAAAGATGGCAGAGACTTGGTCTGCTAATTTTTGAATTGGCGCTTTGCTGCCCTGCGCATCTTCGACCAGTTTGATAATCTGTGCCAGTGCGGTCTCTTTGCCGACTTTCGTTGCTTCGAACTTTAACATGCCAGCTTTATTCAACGTTGCACCAATGACTGCATCGCCGGATTTCTTTTCAACCGGCAATGACTCGCCGGTCAACATCGACTCGTCAACGGCTGAACGACCTTCGATAACCACGCCATCCACCGGAATTTTTTCGCCGGGCTTAACGAGAACGATGTCGCCGACGCGAACTTCGTCCACGGGCACTTCCGCTAAGAGCGGCGGACTTTCCGCTTCAAGTCCCGCGCGAACGACATGCGCCGTTTTGCCGCGTAAACTCATCAGCTTTTTGATCGTATCCGACGTTCGCCCTTTGGCGCGCGCTTCCAAAAATTTTCCAATGCGAATCAACGTGATGATCATGGCCGAGGTTTCAAAATATACATGCCCCGGAATCAAGTGGAACATGATCGCCAACGAATAAATATATGCAACCGATGAACCCATCACAATCAACACGTCCATATTGGATGAGCCGCTGCGCAACGCCTTGAATGCGCCTACATAATATTGCCAGCCCACATAAAATTGAACCGGCGTGGCGAGGGCGAACATCAGCCCCATCGCCCAGTTTGCTTCCATCCATTGCCCTGGAAGAAAACCGAAGTCCATGCTCATCGAAAATAAAAACAATGGAATGGTGAAGATCAAACCTGTAATGAGCAGGCGACGTTGTGTATTGATTTCATGTTGACGCGCTTTTGCTTCTGCATCTTCTGCTTCACCGCCTAGTTTCAACGCTTCAAACCCGGACTTTGAGACGGCTTCCCTTATCTCGGCTTGACTCACCACCGTCGGCACATACTTAACGCGCGCATGTTCAGTAGTAATGTTCACTGACGCTTCGATCACACCTTCGACTCTTTGCAAAGCCTTCTCGAGTCGACGCGCATCGCTGTCATCGGCAAGACGTTTGACGACGAGATCCGCCTCACCCGTTGCGATACCGTATCCGGCGCGTTGGACGCGCGCGATCATTTCATCCAAGCCCGTCGCAGACGGATTGAACTGAACGACGGCGCGTTCCGATGACAAATTCACTACCGCGCTTTGCACGCCGTTAACTTTCTTCAAATTGCGCTCAATGGTAGAGACGCAATTGGCGCAATACATACCGGTAATGGGCAACGTTAATTGTTTTGTTTCAGGCATCATTTACCAAGTTGTGGGAGCACAACACATTGCGCTCCCACTAAAATTACGATTTAGTTACGCAGCAACAGGATAATTGATCTCAGCTAGCAAGCTCTTGATCTTTTCTTCGCTGGCAGGCGCATCAAATGAAATCTGAACTTTTTTGGTATCGAGGTCAGCCTTCACAGATTGGACTCCCTGCAATTCACCGACTTCCATTTCAACGGTGTGAATGCAGTGTTCGCAATCAATGGCGGGTACTAAATAAGTTACAATGGCCATGTTATTTCTCCTTAAGATGAAATTTATAATTCGAAAATCGAAATCCGATTCTCGTTTTACACCTTGTTCGCCGTATCGAACACTTCAGTGATTTCTTTCAAAACGCGCTCACGTTCTTTCTTATCATTTCCTTGAACGGCAGTGATGACACACGAGTTCAGGTGGTTTTCCAAAATCTGCGAGCTAACTTTGTTCAACGCGGCCTCCACCGCTTGAATTTGGCGAATCACATCAATGCAATAGGCATCCTGCTCCACCATACGGATCACTCCCCGCAAATGGCCCTCGATTGTTTTCAAACGCCGGAGAGAAGTTACATCATTTTTCATAGCGCATCGATTCAATAGACTATGGCTTGTCGTTGATTCTTACCCTGCCCCCCCGGGTGGGGTAAGAATATCATATCACTTGGCAGGGAAACACGTCAAGGACAATTGTCACAAGGCAATCGCATCTAAATTGAAGGAAAACTGAGGTACAACTGGCTACGACGGAGGAAGTAGCCATGGTGAAAAAGCCATTGGAAGCGATCGAGGAGCATTTTGGAAAAATTCGAGACCCTCGGAAGGATCGGACCAAGGATCATAAACTGATCGATATCATTGCGATCGCTATCTGCGCTGTTATTTGTGGAGCAGAAGGCTGGGTGGACATCGAGAATTTTGGCAACAAGAAACTGCCTTGGCTGAAGACTTTTTTGGAGTTGCCGAACGGGATCCCGTCGCACGACACCTTCGGGCGAGTGTTTTCGTTGATGGATGCGGAGCAATTTCAAGCGGCATTTTATGAGTGGGTACAGGCGGTGAACGAAATAGTGTACGGGCAAATTGTCAATATCGATGGCAAGTGTTTGCGAGGCTCCCAAGCGAAAGGTCTTGGAAAACGAGGCATTTACATGGTGAGTGCCTGGGCCGAAGAGAACCACTTGGTTCTGGGGCAGCGCAAAGTGGATGAGAAGTCGAATGAGATCACGGCCATCCCGGAATTGCTCAAGATTCTTGCGCTTTCTGGTTGTATCGTGACGATCGACGCCATGGGCACCCAACGGGAGATTGCCCAAAGCATTCAGGAGGCGGGTGCGGACTATCTTTTGAGCGTGAAAGAGAACCAGGGTCATCTATATGAGGATCTGTCCATGCTATTCGGAGTGGACCAGGAACTGAATTACAAATATGCTTCCCTGGATCATGCTAAAACCACGAGCAAAGGTCACGGTCGGATTGAAGTACGGGAATGCTGGTCTACTTCTAATCCGGCATACCTGAAGCTCATCCGGAATCATCAAAATTGGGCTGGCTTGAAAAGCATCGTCATGGTCATGAGCACCCGTATCATCGATGGAGTGGAAACCCGGCAGGTTCGCTACTACATCTCCTCGCTGCCTAGCAACGCCCAACGTATTTTGCAAGTCTGCCGCAGACACTGGGCCATCGAGAACGAATTGCATTGGATTCTGGATGTCGCATTGAACGAAGACCACAGCCGGGTTCGCAAAGATCAAGCCCCTGAGAATTTTGCCGTTCTACGCCACATCGCCCTCAACTTGCTCAAGCAGGAGAAAACCGCCAAGGGCGGCATCCACGCAAAACAGCTTCAGGCTGCTTGGGACCAAGATTATTTGCTCCAAGTTCTGGCTGCAGGCAATTAAGATGCGATTGCCCTGACAATTGTCATTATTTATCCGGCATAAAATCCAACAGAAAGATCGCCGGATTTCACCGTCAGCAGAGTCCTTCCCTTCGGTCTTATTTCCTTGTTTAGGACAAGGTGAGCCAGATAACAAAAACGTTCCGTGCATTGTATAATCAAAGCATGCCATCGATCATCAGTCCATGGAAAATATTAACAAAAGGCATCGCGGTTTTCCTCGTCTTTGAATTTGCTTTTTACGCGCTTCATCCGAATCTTGGATGGCTGAATGTTTACAACTCTCCGGCTTTGAGGCGGCAGCGTTTTCCGATCAGCACAGTTGCGCCGGAAGATGGCGCTTTGGATGTGGCCAATATCGAAGCCATGTTTGCATCGCATATTGTGTCCGAACCAAAGGCATCCAATGAATACCGCATCTTCGTCCTTGGGGATTTAGCGGTATGGGGAATCGGTCTCACGCCCGTACAAACGCTTCCGGGTCAGATGGATGCGCTGGGTTTAAAATGCGGAAATAAAAATGTCCGCGTGTACAACCTGAGTTTTCCGCGTCCCTCGGCGACCAAAGACTTGATGATCCTCGACGAGTCCATGAAATACCAACCCGATGAGATCGTGTGGGTATTATCTGGATTTACGTTGACGCAAAGAGCACGCATCGAGCATCCCTTAATCTCTCAGAATCCGGATGAATATTACAAGGTGGCTCATCGGTTTGATTTCCTGCCAAAGAATTATCAGAGCCCGAGCTTAATGAGCCAAGTAGTAAACCAGGTCATTAATCGGAATGGAACATTGTTCCGCGTTCTACGCTATCAGCTTTACAGCCCAGTCAATCTCGCCACAGGCCTTGACCAGATTCCCGGGCCGCCCGAAGAGCTGCCGAGCCAGCTCAGCAGTAACGCGACCTTTGAAGGCATGAAGCCGCCAAAGCTGGACATCGCGAAGATATCGCTGGATCAAGTCCAGGACTTCTATCAAATTGCAGGAAGTGTTCCCGTGATCCTCGTCAATGAACCGACGCAAGTGCTTGCGAATGTACCTAACAGCAATATTTATTACAACGTATATTTTCCACGCTGGATATACGACCAATATCGCCAATATCTCGGCGAAGCGGCGGAACAAAATCATTGGAACTACCTCGATCTGTGGAATGTATTCCCGTCGAGTTATTTCACGGATACGCCTTTGCATTTAATCCCCGAAGGCGAGGCGAAACTCGCAAAGATGATTGCGACACATGTCGTCCAAGGATGTCCATGAAACGATATTTCATCCTGCTCCTTTGTTTAGGAAAAAACACAAAACGAAGAATATGATGAAACTATTTCTCGCGCGGTTATAATCGTTCTTATGTTGCAACCTGTCCACCCGTGGCAAATCTTGATAAAAGGCGTCATGCTGTTTTTGGCGGCGGAGTTTATATTCTATGCCACAAATCCTGACCTTAGCCGGTTGAATGTTTACCGCTTTCCAGCTTTGACGCGACAGCGTTTTCCGATCAGCGGACACCCGCAGGAAGATGCCGCGCTGAATGTGGAAAACCTCGATGCAATGTTTGCGTCCCATGTTATATCTGAACCAAAGAGGCAGAATGAATACCGAGTGCTGGTTCTCGGCGATTCAGCAGTATGGGGAATTAATCTCACGCCCGTACAAACGCTTCCCAGTCAGATGGACGCGCTGGGATTGAAATGCGGAAACAAAAATGTCTATGCCTATAACTTAAGTTTCCCAGCCGGTTCGGCTACGAAAGACTTGATGATCCTCGATAAAGCCATGAAATATCAACCCGATGAAATCATATGGCTGATTACATGGTACACGTTGATACCAAGGAATCGCACCGATCATCCGTTGATCGGCTCCAACCCAGATGAGTATTACAAGCTAGCTGATCGATTTCATTTCCTGCCGGATAATTATACAAGTCCAAGTTTATTCACACAAATTACTGATCAGAATCGAACTTTGTTTCGCATACTGCGTTATCAACTTTACAGCCTGATCAATATCGCTACAGGCCTCGACCAGATGCCAAGTCCACCCAAATGGTGGCCAGCTCAATTGAGCAGTGATCCGACTTTTGAGCACATGCAACCTCCTAAACTTTACGTTCGGGATGTTTCATTGGACCAGGTCAAAGACTTCTATCAAATTGCCGGAAGCGTTCCTGTTGTTCTGGTCAACGAACCAATGAAAGTGCTTACGGATGTTCCAAACAGTGACATTTACTACAACGCCATGTATCCGCGCTGGATTTATGATCAGTACCGTCAATATATGAACAAAACGGCAATGGAAAATCATTGGGACTATCTTGATCTCTGGAATGTCTTCCCTCCGAGTGATTACACCGACTCGCCTTTGCATCTGAATCCGCAAGGCGAGGCAGAGCTTGCGAAGATGATTGCGCCATATATTGTCAAAGGATGTCCTTGAAACGATTATCATTCATTCTCATTTTATTTACTATCATTGCAGCTTGCGCGCCAAAGCCAAATCCTGACTCGCAGATCCAACTGGCGGTCGCACAAACTGTCGCCGCCATTCCGACCTACACGCCCTATCCAACGCCGCGCATCCTTCCCACCGCAACACCGATGAGTCTAAGCGGCCTGTTTTGCGAATATGAATTTTGCATTGGGCATCCTGTTTCCATTGCATTCTTCGACCTTGATGCGCAACATAATCCACTTGCGCCAAGCAGTATCACACAAGGGATGTTGGCCGCATATAATCCGAGTTTGCTTATTCAAGTCATTTGGCAGGATGCAACCGGTGCCAGCGACGCATCGTTTATGCTCGACACCATCATCAATGGCAAGGTCGATGCCCGAAGCGGAGACTTGAAGGCATTTCAACTCAGCAATCTCAATGTGGATTATGTTCCGATCACAACTACTGCGACCTCTTCGTTGCCTTACGGCGGCGCGGCGGCCTGGATGTGCGGCGGTCGCGCTTTTGCGTGGAAAGCATACACGCCTCAAGCCGCGCTCGCCACGAATCTGCTCACTGAGGCGTTGCAAAAGTTTCAATGCAACCCTCATTGATATGTTGGTTGTTTGCATTGCTTCATGAGGGATGATATGAACGCCGCCCCGACAATGTTCTTTCTCCTGCATCATTGTAAGACATTTCAAATCCGTAATATTTACTTTCCTTAACCCATATTATAATAAGACCAGAATAGATGGAAACAACTGGTTATAGATTTTGCCCTTTTTGTCAAGAAAGAAACCGGGCGGATGCAGTTATATGTGAATTTTGCGGGAAACCATTGAAATCCGTCTCTGAAGTTCAACCCAGCACCATGGATGTAACAGGGGATACAAAATCCTTCGTCGAAGATTTTAAGAATAAGATAGAGCAAGTGAACAGGGAAGTGCCTGCTGAGGGGATTGCCATCTATCTGCTGAACCTAACGCATCCGATTGAAGTCTGCTTGGAAAATGAATTTATTATCGGCCGATTAACCGAGGCGACCGAAGAAAAAGTCGTTGACCTGACGTTATATAACGCCTTCAACTTGGGCGTTTCGAGACGGCATTTACTGGTTCGACGGTCGGGGGATGAATATGAGGTGATGGATCTTAAGAGTTCAAATGGCACCTGGATTAATGAGCAGCGTCTTGTGCCGCTACAGCCGTATACTGTAAAAAGCGGTTCGCAAATTCGTCTGGGGAATATGCGGATCTTTGTTGCTTTCCGCCAGCAAATGGTCAAGGAATAGGGACAAACAGGAATCGCCAGGTCATGAACAAATCATTTAGCTCACAGTCCACATCATCCAAAGCGACAGCCCGCGCAAGCTCCGGCCAAAGAAGACGCAAACCCTCCTTGATGCCCTTGGAAATCCTTGTTTTGGCGGTTCTTAGTTGTGGTATTGGGTTGTGGGGTTTCGCCCTTTACCACATTAGCACCAAGTCCTTCCCTCAAGCTCAGACCCAAGTCCAAAGTCAGGCCAATTGCCAAAGTTTGATCGACCAAGCCATGTCCTACACCGGAAAATACTGCAACCAGATCGGTGCCAACAAAGCCTGCTATGGAAACACCACCATTCAAGCGCGAATGATAGCGAATGCCAGCCAGCGTTTCTCGCAACGCGGCGATGTGGCAGACGTGAACCAGATCCAGAGCATCTCGGCCTCCCCATTGAATTTGATCACAAATGATTGGGGGATCGTCATTTTCAAGGTAATGGCCAACTTACCAAGCTCAGTGCCAGGACAGACGGTCACACTGATGGTCTTCGGCAACACGAATCTGGATAAGACATCGACCGGGCTGGACGCGTTCTATTTTTCGAGCGAGTTGGGACAGGTTGTATGCAACAAGATGCCCATGGATGGCATCTTGATCACCATGCCGAATGGCGTAGGATGGATTTTCAATGTGAACGGGACGAAACTGACCCTGATGGGAGATGCCAGCCTGAAGGCGAACAAGAATGGCAGTATGATGGTCGGCTTATACAAGGGAGCCGGGCAGATCACCTCCGATGGGCAGACGAAATATTTCGGGGCAGGCCAGAGCGTGTCGGTCAACTTGGGCGGCCCCAGTGGAGATCAGGCGGTCAGTCCACCGTCAGCGCCTCAAACGCTCCCACCCGATGAATTGAAAGTTGGCTGCACGATGACGGGTAATTACTGCACTGCATCTGCCATCTCCACGGTTGATGCCGCGCAAGCCCAAGCCATGGTTCAATCTGGCCTGACGGCGAGTTCATCCACTGCTGTTCCACCCTTACCTGCTTCGACAGCGGTTTCAAGCTTGCCGCCTACGAGTGCCGCTGCCCCAACTCCGGCTACTGTACAAACACCCGCCGCGGTATCGACTGTAAACGTTTCCCAGCCGACAGCAGTCTCGGTTAGCAGTAGCGGCAACGCTACCCAAGCGGCAACCTCCGTTAGCAATACTGGCAATAGCATCACTGTTATTAATAACAATGGCACCGTTACCGTTAGTGGCAATGGTACCGTTAGTAGTAATGGCAATGGCGTCACCGTTAGCAGTAGCACTAATGGTGGTAGTAGCAGCGTCTCTGTTGGCAGCTCGAGCAGTAGCAGTTCCAGTTCGAGTAGTAGCAGTTCAAGTAGCAGTAGTTCGAGTAGCAGCAGTAGCAGTTCCAGCAGTAGCAGCTCGAGTAGTAGCAGTGGCACTAAAAAATGTAACGGTAAAGGCAATCCTAACTGTGCCGGCAAATAATAAACGTAAAGGCTGCTGAGACAATACTTTGAATCTCATCCCGATGCTGGCATTGGGAATGGGTCATTTCGTTTTCTTTGGTATTGGCTGGTAGGGCTGTAACTCCAATTAATCATCTCCAAAAAAAACGAACTATGTCTGAAGACCGCATTGTCCTGAAGGATCTTAACCCCAAGACGCGATTCCTTAACTACGAGCTGCTTGAACAGATCGGCGCGGGTGGGGAAGGCGTGGTCTGGTCAGGCATCGATCTGGAACATAACCGCATCGTCGCCCTCAAGCTGAACGAGCTAACTGAATTTGGCGAGCAGAATATGAAGGGGAGAATGTTCGATAAGCAGGCGGACAAGCTGTTGACCCTGCACCATCCACATATTCTTCCGATATATGATTATGGCCTGACGAAAAATATCCACTATTTGGTATCCCCGTATATTCCGGGAGGCTCACTCGGCGAGCTCTTAATGGTAAGGGAATTGGCCTTCCAAGATACCCTGCGCTTCGCCGCTGAAATCGCTGCGGGACTCGACTTCCTGCATGACCAAAATATCCTGCACCGGGATTTGAAACCGTCCAACATCCTGCTCGACTTCAGCCGCAACATTTACATCAGCGACTTTGGATTAGCACGCATTGTCTCCAACACCACGCAGGCAGTGCACACCGGACGCGGAACCCCTCCTTACGCGCCTCCCGAACAACTTGCAACGAAGGCGATGACCAGGCAGTCGGACATCTTTAGCTTCGGCATTTTATTATTTGAAATGTTTACCCGGCACCTGCCTTGGGACGGGGAAAAAATACTCGGGATTCAGCAACTCTATTCGAAAGAGGAACTGCCGGATCCTGGCAAGATTACCCCACAGCTTCCACCCGATCTGGCAAAAATCCTGCGGCGGATGACCGATGCCAATCCGGCCTCCCGGCCTGGATCAGCCGGAGAGGCGTTGCGCGAATTGTGTCTTGTGTTTGGGCTGGAGCCTCCTCCGCCTCGGTCCGATCAATTGCCAAGTGAATTTGAAAACCGAGAGGTTGATGCACGGGAGCTTCTGAAGCGCAGCCTGATACGCTGGGAATCCCATGGAGACACGGTCGTCCTCAACCTGACCAACTTTGCTTTAATCCAGATGGAGCATAAAAAGTCGGAGATTGTGGTCGCTCCGACGGATACGCAGCGTTATTTCCTGCATAGTGCGTTGGTATTTGGACTGGACGATGCTTACTGGTGGAACAAGGTTGCAGACGTTGCTTTGAAGATGGATGTGGCGAGCTCCCTGATTGGCACGCATGATGATGCACTCACTGCCCGCGTAGTGGGCCATCTGCTAAACGATCAGGGACTGACATCTTCGAAGGAAATCCTTTCGAGCGGAATCATCGAAGCTTTGATCGAAACGGCCGATAAGGTAAACGACCCTTTGCTTGGCCAACAGATCCTCCAAGCTCTGCGTAAACTTTCTCCGCAGTCCGATAAGTGGCAGACCATAGCCTTCAGTGATGAATTAGATCGAGCCGCGGCTTACTTGGCAATCAATGACACACCGCAAGGTGATGAGGCTGCGGAACTGATCGGGCAAATCCGTTCCGTCACGTCGGTCAACGTGGTGATGCAGAACGCATCGGAAGAAAGGCTTGTCCCAGCTTTGCTGGAAATTCAAAAAATCGCAGGTAACTTGCCTGCTTCCATATCGGTCAGAACACGTCTGACCGTTTCAGCAGAACTCATGCTTGGACGCTTCATTGATCGGCCGCTTTCGCTCCTGACAGTTTTCCTGGTGGCTTTTTTGGGTTCGGCAATCAGCGTAGGGCTTCAGAACTATTTGATCATTCGCATCCCGGATTTCATGGATGCTGTCCGCATTTCGGTCTCTCTGGAACGAGGCCTGTTCCTCGGTGCATTTTTCGGCATGGGAATCTCTCTCATCCGGTTAATTGTTGAGCGCTTCCCCATCTCAAAAATGCTCCCGCGTCTGGTGGCTGCAACAGTCGTTGGTGGATTGATCTTCTCGATCGGGCTTTTTATATATGATATTCTTTTAGTTCAGGTCGATCTCTCCGGTATGCTGTTTCTGGCAGGCTGTGTGTTGGCCGCCTTCGGCTTTGCTCTGGGCAGCTTGATGCGTCCCAGATTATTAAGGATGCTGGTCGCCGCGGCAGCCATCTTTTTGGCCCTGGCTCTAACTTGGATAATCCATCTCGCTCTGCTCAATGCCGGCAGCAATATTTCTCCGTTGTTTTATTATGAGTCTACCTGGAGCACTTGGCAGATAGGGGCTACGATGTTGATCTTCAGTCTGCCGATCTCGTTTTTTGGTAACTTGCTTAACTTGGATTGAAGATAATCTCCTGCCACAGCTAAAAGAGGACTTTATTGGACGATAGTATAATGATTCGTTACGAAGGTACGAGAACTCCGGGAGCATGCAACTTTTATCAGGCTATCTACGACGTTATGGCCGTGAGACCTTCTCATCGCTTTATGTCCGCAATTATCGTTTGTATTACATCGGGCAGATCATTTCCACCTCCGGCACCTTCATGCAGACGGTGGCCCAGGCCTGGCTGGTACTCAAACTTACCAACTCCGGCACTGCCCTAGGAATCACCAGCGCTTTGCAGTATGTACCCATCCTGTTTCTGGGTCCATACGGTGGAGTTATCGCCGACCGCATATCCAAACGAAAAATCCTTTACTTTACCCAATCCCTATCCGGCATCCTAGCCTTGATATTGGGCGTGTTGGTGGCAACTAGCCTGGTAAGGGTGTGGATGGTTTATATTCTGGCTTTTAGTCTAGGCATGGTCAACGTTTTCGACAACCCGACTCGCCAGACTTTTTATGTTGAATTGGTCGGACCCGACAATCTGAGAAATGCCGTTACCTTGTATTCAACCTTGGTTAATCTAGCCCGCATCATTGGACCCGCTATCGCCGCAGTGATAATCGCAGTCTTTGGGCTTGCACCATGCTTTATTTTCAACGGAATTTCTTACGTCGCAGTGGTGATCATGCTGGGTATGATGAACGTTAAAGAACTGATCATCACCCCGCCGGTGCCACGCGCCAAGGGTCAGATTCAGGAAGGCTTCAAGTACGTAATCTCGACACCAATTATCGGCTCGACCTTATTGATGATGGCCATCGTCGGTACGTTCACCTACGAATTTCAGGTCAGCCTGCCTTTGATCGCACAATTCACGTTCAAGGGAGATGCCAGCAGCTATGCATTATTGACTGCTTCCATGGGTTTCGGAGCAGCCGTTGGAGGAATTTTCTTCGCCAGCCGAAAAGGTATTCAGCCATTGAAAGTGGTTAGCGCGGCTTTATTGTTTGGGTTGGCGGTCCTGGCGGCGGCCTTCATGCCCAGCTTGGTATTCACAGCGTTGTTCTTGGTATTGGTCGGGATCTCCTCGATCAACTTCTCCTCGCTTGGCAACACCATGATACAACTGGAAAGTTCGCCACAAATGCGCGGCCGCGTAATGTCGTTCTGGTCGATTGCATTCCTGGGCTCTACTACTATTGGCGGTCCCATTGTCGGCTGGTTTGCGGAAGTTGCTGGAGCGCGCTGGGGTCTGGCGTTGGGCGGCTTTGCCGCTCTGATTGCCACCGCGCTGGGAGCAGTCACCCTACGGAATGTACAACCTAGTAAGACCGTCACCGCCCGGCACGAAGAATAGTTAGTCCAAACTGGGCAAAGTTTATTGGGGATATGGCATGCGGCGAGGTGATTTTGACTTTCCTCAACAAACGTCAATATAACAAAACTGATTTTTTGGAACGTGATAAAGATAACCACCACATAACCATCCTGGTCTTGTAAGAGTAGTTACCGGATGACCAGGGATATTTACTTCCTTTTTGTTTTCGCCAAAGACGATTTATTGAATGTGAAATTTTCCCATGGTTAATCTTTGGAGAACGCTGACAAGAACTTTATGTTCGACTTCGTGGACACGCGCTTCCAGCGACTCCAGCGTGTCATCCTTATAAACGGGAACAAGCTCTGTAGCGAGCACGGGACCGTTGTCCACGCCGTCGTCGGGGACGAGATGAACCATGACGCCCGTATGATCAATGTCGCCGCGCTGAAACGCATCATAAGCGCGCTGGATAGCGCGCGTGCCGGGAAATATCCCGGGCAAGGCAGGGTGAAGGTTGATGACGCGATTTGGAAAGCGTGAAAGGAAATTCGAAGAGAGAAGACGCATCCAACCCGCGAGGATGATATAGTCGGGTAGTTTGGTAGTTAGATAGTCAACCAGTCGGATGTCGTATTGATCGCGCGACTCATTTTCAAGTTTCGGAAAATGGACCGCTTCCACTCCGGCATTGCGCGCACGCGTCGAAACCGTAGGCATCAGCCGTGTTCGAGATGACAGATGCAACCGACGCACGAAGTTCACCAGAGGCGCATGCATCGAGAATGGCTTGAAGATTGGAGCCGTTACCAGAGATGAGAACGACAAAACGAGCGGGGTTAGTCATAAGTGAGAAGAAGACAGTTTAAACGAGCAATACTTTTTGTTCACCTTTGACCAGTTCACCGATGATGAAGGTCAGTTCAGGTATACGTTCTTGAATCTCGACTGCATGGGGCTTATCCACGATCGCGATCATGCCAATGCCCATGTTGAAGACGCGGTACATTTCGTCGATGGAAATATTTCCCTTTTGCTGGATTAGATTCCATAATGGTGGAACAGGCCATGAATCGAGCCGAATCTCTGCGTTGAGATTTTCAGGGAGAACGCGTGGAATGTTTTCGATAAATCCGCCGCCAGTGAGGTGCGCCAAAGCCTTAATGTGAGGAAGCACGGAATAGAGAATAGAGAAGTAAGAACGATGCGGCGCGAGAAGCGCATCTGCAAGAGAGCCACCAAGTTCAGGGAAAATCGTGTCGAGAGGCGTATCTGCAAAAATTTTGCGGATGAGGGAATACCCGTTGGTGTGCAGCCCGCTGGAGGTCAGACCGATGAGCATATCGCCCACTTGAAGATTCTTGCGCGGCAAAATGTCATCGCGTTCGACCACGCCGATAATGGTTCCCGCAATATCAAATTCGGCCGGCTGATACACGCCCGGCATTTCGGCCGTCTCGCCGCCGAGAAGCACCATGCCTGCTTCTTTGCAGGCTTCCGCGATACCGGTCACCACTTCGGTCGTTTGATTCAGATCCAGTTTCGACGAGGCGAAATAGTCCATGAAAAAAAGCGGACGCGCGCCCTGCACCAAAATGTCATTGATGCAATGGTTGACGATGTCATGGCCGATGCCGCGGTAACGGCCAATCGAGGCGGCCAATTTCACTTTCGTGCCAACGCCATCCGTGGATGCAACCAGCACAGGAGATTTCATCGCCATCAAAACGGATGCATCGTACAATCCGCCGAATGAACCGATGCCCGCCAGCACAGCCGAGTTATAAGTCGATTTGACCGCGTCTTTCATCAAGTCCACGGCGCGATTCCCCGCATCAATCGAGACGCCCGAGTCGGCATACGCCGATTTTTTCAAGGCGCGTTGGGCAATGTCCCTGCGATATTGCATTCCTTCAAATGAAATCTTCGGAATATGGGCATAAACTCGTTTCACCGCGCCATCCAGCTGATTCGCCCAGGCCGTCAGCCCAAAGACGCGTCCACCTGCCGTAACGATCTTTTCGCCATCTGATTTCGTCCCTGCGTGAAAACAAACAACATTCTCAGGCAATGAGCCGAACGTTACAACTTTTCCGCTTTCTGTTTTTTCAGGATAACCTTTGCTCGCCAGCACTACGCAAACGGAGGCGCCATCTTTCCATTGAATATCCAGATTCTTCAGCGTGCCGTCAACGCAAGCGTTTGCAATATCGAGTAAATCCGTCTTGAGCAATGGAAGCACGGCTTGAGTCTCAGGGTCGCCGAAGCGGCAGTTAAATTCCAAGACAGAAAGTCCGCTCGAAGTCAGAATCAGACCCGCATACAACACGCCGACAAACGGTGTTCCTTCGAGGCGCAATCCGTTTACCGTCAGCTTTAAAATTTTCTCGATGGCTTCATTCAGCAAATCGGTTGTAAAAATTGGAGCAGGCGCATACGCGCCCATGCCGCCTGTATTCGGTCCGCAATCGCCATTCAGTAAACGTTTATGATCCTGCGCCGCAAGCATCGGCACAACGGATATTCCATCTGTAAATGCCATCAACGAAACTTCTTCTCCGGCGAGTCGTTCTTCAATGATGATCTCACTTCCAGCCTCGCCAAACGTTTTTTTGACCAACATGGATTCGAGAGTCGCTTTGGCTTCATCGAATGAATCGGGCAGGACCACACCTTTGCCCGCCGCCAGACCGGATGCTTTGATGACGATTGGATAATCAATGGATTTCACATAACGGATGGCTTCACTCAATTGGCTGAATGCGGCATAACGCGCAGTTGGAATCTGATGCCGCGCCATGAAACTTTTGGCGAAGACTTTCGACGCTTCGATCTGCGCCGCGGCCTGCTTCGGACCAAAACAGCGGATGCCTTCCGCCGACAGCGAATCTGCCAACCCCATCGCGAGCGGAGTCTCCGTCCCCACCAAAACCAATTCGATTTGTTTCTCCTTGCAAAAACGGACCACTGCGCCGTGATCGCTGATATTCATTGAAACATTGACTCCGCAATTCATCGTCCCTGTGTTGCCAGGTGCGACATAAAGTTTGGATATGCTGGGCGACTGAGCGGTCTTCCATGCCAGGGCATGTTCGCGCCCGCCTGAACCAATAATCAAGACATTCATATGCACGGCCATCCGTTCTTCATTCGTTTTCCAAATCCGCTACTTCAAACTTTGCTCAAAACCCGTCTTGACCGCTTCCACGTTTACAGGGATCGGGTACATTCCCGTGAAGCATGCCTGACAATATCCTTCACTGCGTCCCACCGCGCGCATCATGCCTTCCAACGAAAGATACGTCAGCGAATCCGCATCCACAATTTTGCAAATCTCATCCACGCTGCGCATGTAAGCGATCAAGTCTTCATGACGGCCAAAGTCCACGCCCATGAAACACGGATGCGTGATAGGCGGGCAGGTGATCCCCACGTGGACTTCTTTTGCGCCTGCGTTACGCAACAGCTTGATCAGCGGTCCCATCGTATTACCGCGCACGATACTATCGTCAATCATCACCACGCGCTTGTTCAAAACATTTTCATTGATGACATTCAACTTCATACCGACGCCGCGTTTGCGCAGTGAAGCGGTGGGCTCGATAAATGTGCGTCCGACAAATCTGTTTTTGACAAAGCCATCGTTGTATGGAATTCCGCTCACGCGCGAAAATCCAATCGCCGCGGGGATGGATGAATCCGGAACAGGAATCACCACGTCCGCTTCCACGTTCGCTTCGCGCGAGAGTTCCTCGCCCAAGCGCTGACGCACATGATGCACACTTTGCCCATCCCACACATGATCGGGACGCGCAAAATAAACATTTTCGAACACACAACGCGCCAGCGGATCATGCGGCGGAAGCGCCTGATGCACTACCAATGCATTGTCAGATAAAGTTACCACTTCGCCAGGCTTCACTTCGCGGATGGCTTCGCATCCCAGCGTATGCAATGCCCCCGTTTCCGACGCGGCCGCGTGTCCACCGCTTGGCAATGCGCCCACGCACAAAGGCCGGAATCCCCATGGGTCACGCACCGCGTACACACAATCACGCGTCAGAATTACAAGCGAATATGCGCCGACCCATTCCTTCATGCACGACTGGATGCGTTCGTTCCAGGTTTCACCTTTTGTGCGCGCCAGCATCATGGTCATCACTTCGGTATCCGATGATGATGACAATCCGATGCCATCTTCGAGCAGACGTTGACGCAACCCGGCCGAATTAATCAGGTTGCCATTATGTCCAAGCGCCAACGGTCCGTGAATCGTCTCGATCATAAACGGTTGTGCATTTCGTGTCGACGATGAACCGGTAGTCGAGTAGCGCGTATGACCGATGGCATAATGCCCTTTCAAACCATCAAGCGTGTGTGGTCCAAACACTTGCGAGATCAAGCCCACATTTTTATAAATGGACATGGTCCGTCCATCGGCCACGGCAATGCCCGCCGCTTCCTGTCCGCGATGCTGAAGCGCGAACAATCCGAAGAACGCCATGCGCGCGACATCTTCATTGGGAGCGAAGATTCCTATCACGCCGCATTCCTCGTGCGGATGATCTTCATGCAAATCGAACGTCATTCTTCCTCAACTGATCACTGATCATTGGACACTCGCATCATCCGCGACGATTTTTTCCGCTGCCCGCCTCTGACTCACCTTCACCTGCTCCCGCACTTCGACATTCCCTAAGCCGAAAATTTTCGCCGCTAACAACGCTGCATTGGCCGGATCCAAAACGACGGCGGGCGCAATTCCTGACGGCATTCGCAACGATGAAAAAACGTCCGCTCCACCAAATGTCTCCGACGCCGGCGGGCAGGCAATCACCGGGGCGCTGACCGCGCCATCGACGAATCCGCTCAGGGCGTTACTGCGCCCTGCTACCGTGACATAAACTTTCGGACGCGCGTCCGCTTCGTATTCACGCAAAATCGCCAGCACATGTTCCGCAGTTTTGTGGGCCGAACCGATCCGCGTCACGGTTTCGATCCCAAAGCCTTTGCAAGCGTCGGATATTTTTGCAGCGTGTTCCAAATCCGCTTTGGAACCGATCAAAATCACAACCAATGGTTTGGTCATTACGGAACGACTCCCAACTTTTTCAAATTCTCTTTCAAACGCGGTTCGATTGGATAACTGCCGGCTTCAAATGGTTCGCCCGTCATCATTTCATAAGTAGTGATATATCGCTCACTGACAGCGGCCCACAAATCCTCGGGCATGGATGGAATTTCTCCATCGCCACGATAGCCTTTATCGGCATATGCGAGGCGCACGAATTCCTTGTCGAAGTTTTCGGGCTCAAGTCTACCGGCAAGACGGTCAGCATACGTTCGGTCGAGCCAGAAGCGGGAGGAATCCGGCGTGTGGACTTCGTCAATCAACATCACAGAACCATCATTTGTTAAGCCAAATTCATATTTGGTATCCACCAAAATCAAACCGGTTTGTTTTGCAACGTCCTGCCCACGTTTGAAAATTGCCAGGGCCGCATCCTGAATTTGATCCCATGTTCTTGAATCAAGCAAACCTTTTTCAACGACTTCAGCGCGTGTTAATCGTTCATCGTGCCCGGTTGCACCGCCCTTGGTGGTCGGCGTGATGATCGGCTCGGGCAGTTGTTGGTTTTTTCGTAATCCCCCAGGAAACTTATAACCATAAATTTCGCGCTCGCCCAATGAGTAGCGATACCATAACGCGGTGGATGTAACGCCGGTGATGAAGCCGCGCACGATGACTTCAACGGGAATGGGCATCACACGCCGAACGATGGCGGCGTTGGGATCTGGCACGGAAACAAGATGATTTGGAATGATGTCTTCCGTTTGCTTGAACCACCATGCGGAAAGTTGATTCAGCACCTGACCTTTATATGGCACACATACCAGATTGCGATCAAACGCGGACAAGCGATCGGTTGTGACGATGAGTCTTTTTCCGTTTGGAAGGTCGTACCAATCGCGCACTTTGCCAGATTGTTTTCCCTGCAATGGCAAATTCGTTTCATTAAGAGCAAGTGAACTCAACTCCAATAATCTATTTTGCGAAATCATATTCTTCCTTTCATATCCATTAAAGTTGCGCCGCGTACTTTACGCCGTTCTCGAACATTTTCAATCCGCTCTTTCCGGTTTCGCCGCGCGTGTGACGCGGATGCTGGTAATCGAAGATATGATTTTCGGGATGCGGCATGAGTCCCAGCACATTGCCTTGCGGGTTACAAATGCCTGCAATGTCGAGAATGGAACCGTTGGGATTGACGGGATATTCCCCATTGGCAGGCGAGCCATCTACCCGGATATAGGTGAGGGCAATTTGCTCTTCGAGGTCCGAGATTCGATGTTCGGAATCAACCTGAAAATTTCCTTCACCATGCGCGATGGGACAAGTGATAAATTCGTTCAATCCTTTTGTCCAAATACATTTTTCCGAGATGGGTTTGAGCATCACCCAGCGGCATTCAAAATGTCCTTGTACGTTAAAGGTCAATGTAGCACCGCCATTGTGAAAGCAATCGTCCGAAGCAATGACATTGTTCCCCGGCAAAATTCCCGATTTGACCAGCGTTTGAAAGCCGTTGCAGATTCCGATCACCGGTTTGCCGGATTCAACGAAAGCAGAAATTTCATCGGCAAAATACGATGTCAGATCGAGCGCGAGCAGTTTGCCCGCGCCCAATGCATCAGCGTAGGAAAAGCCACCGGGAAATACAAGCAGCTGAAAGTCCTGAAAGAGCGTTTTGTGATACCGCAATTCGTTGAGTGGCACACCGATTGGGTCCGCACCAGCCAGAGTCAATGCGTTCATCACATCGAGATCGCGGTTCGTGCCGTGCGCTTGAAGGATCAAGGCTCTTGGTTTCATAGTGGAGTGCTCCATGCCGCGATCAAATCAGAAAGAAAAACGTTCAGAACATTGAAGCCGTGAATGAGCACGTTCAATTCATTTTCTTGTGTCACGGTGCCAATCCACTCAAGTGGAAGATCGTTGAACATCGACAAAAACTTTTCCTTATCGCGTTTGCGGACTTCGACCAACATTGTGCCTGTGCTTTCGCCAAACAAAACACGAACGGCATCGTCCCATATGTTGCTTTCGATCTTCATGCCCAATCGCCCGCCAATGCACATTTCTGCCACGGCCACGGCCAGCGCGCCTTCTGAAAGATCGTGCGCAGAACGAACGAGATTTAAAAGAATGGCTTGATGCAGCGCTTTATAAACTTTGGGGGTGATCTCATGAACATCCGGCACAGATTCGTTGGTAGACTGCGATGTGATCTTTGAAAAATGCGAACCGCCAAACATGGGCTGAAATTTTCCGATAAGATAAATATCGTTGTCGGCCTCCTTCAAATCCATCGTGACCGCTTGATTGACATCCTCGATCAAACCCATCGCGGAAATTAATAACGTTGGAGGGATGGCATGATGCCGACCATCTGCGCCGAGATATTCATTGTTAAGCGAATCTTTTCCACTGATGAACGGCGTGTGGAACAAAAGCGCCGCATCACGACACCCGCGAGCGGCTTCCGCTAAAGAACCTAATATCTCAGCCTGAAGTGGATCGCCCCAGCAAAAATTATCGAGAATGGCAATCCGCTCGGGGTCTGCGCCGACTACAACCGCATTACGAATCGCTTCATCAACGACTGCTATCGCCATTCGATAGGCGTCCTGTTTTCCATATTCATAATTCATTCCGTTCGATAAAACAATTCCCCTCGTGCCCTTTGTGCCGATGGGTTTCAACACGGCTGCATCGGACGGTGCATCCGCTTCGACGCCTGTCAAAGGTTTGACCACCGTCCCGCCTTGAACCTCGTGATCATAAATTCGGATGACTGCTGCTTTGCTGGCAATGTTCGGATGAGCAAGAAGTTTGAGAAGAATTTCTTTTATGCTGATCGTCGGCAGGCCCTCGACCGTATACCTAACCACTGATAACGGATCACTGACCACTGCTTTTAATTGTCGTTGTGGAATCCCTTTATGCAAAAATTTGTTATTTAGATCAAGCACAACTTTATGATTATGTTTGATCACCATACGCTTTGAGCCGGTAAATTCTCCGATGTCCGTTAATTCGGTGTTGAACAGATCGGACAAGTTTTTCAAAGCAGGAATATTTTGTGGAGGCACAGCCAAAACCATCCGTTCCTGCGCTTCAGACAACCAAATCTCCCACGGCGCCAGGCCGGGATATTTGAGCCTCACGTTCGCGAGTTCAACCTCCACGCCGATGGAGGATGCCATTTCGCCGACCGCAGAAGAAAGTCCGCCCGCGCCGCAATCGGTGATGGCGTGATACAGAGAAAGATCACGCGCCCGGGTGACGACATCAATCAATCCTTTTTCAGTGATTGGATCGCCAATTTGAACCGATGCGCCGGAAACTTCGCCGGTCTGCGCGTCCATCGTCATGGATGAAAAGGTCGCGCCGCGCAGCCCGTCGCGACCCGTGCGGCCGCCGAGCACAATTACGCGGTCGCCTGCTTCTGGATTCTTTCGGTGCATTCCCTTCGGCGCAATGCCCACGCATCCACAAAAGACCAGCGGATTGGCCGTGAACCCTTCATCATAAGCAATCGCGCCGTTGACCGTCGGGATGCCGATCTTGTTGCCATAATCCTGCACACCGGATACAACGCCCGATTGAATGCGGCGCGGATGCAGAAACTCCATCCGGCAAAGAATTTGGATTCAGATTCTGTGGGCCAAAACATAAGACATCGGTATTCGCGATCGGCTTTGCGCTGACGCCAAGCACATCGCGGATAACTCCGCCAACGCCGGTATTCGCGCCTCCAAACGGCTCCACCGCTGACGGATGGTTATGTGTTTCGACCTTGAATGAAACTTCAAATTCATCATCGAAGTCAATGATTCCGGCATTATCCACAAAAGCGGAGAGTACCCAAGGCGCATTGATTTCATCTGTGGCAGATTTTAGATATGTGCGAATGAGGCTATCCACAGTTTCGATTTTTGATATTCGAGATTTGGGATTCAAGTATCGAATATCAATCTTCGCTCTGAACGTCTTATGCACACAATGTTCACTCCAAGTCTGAGCGATGGTTTCAAATTCGACGTCGGAGGGATCGCGTTGTTCTTTGATGAAATAATTTTGGATGGCACACATCTCAGCCAAATCGAGGGCGGCGCGTCAATTCTTGGAAACAGCAAGCAGTTCATCTTCATTCAAGTTACGAATGGGAATGATTTCCACCACGCCGCTCAATTCTGTTTCTTCGGGAAAAGATGGCGTAATTTCTCCAATGGTCCATTGCTGAATGACGGTGTTGGCAAGCAAACGTGCCGCTAATTTTTCGGTGGTAGCTTGATCCAGGCCATTGACCATATAGCGCGTGCCGGTTGTTGCGCGGTGGATTCCTCCCAAGCCAAGTTTCGCGCGCGGCGCGGATAATTTGCTCAGCGACAGGATCGGTCACGCCGGGCAGAAAGGAAACTTCAATCATAACGGTGTCCGGCTCGAGGGCAGAAGGAAGCGCAGGAAGCTCATTCCAAGAACACGTTTAAGTCACAGGGTCTATTAAAAGTTTGAGGGCCAACTGCCGACATGTTTCCTGCGACAATTGGCCCTCAATGAAGTAGAGGTCTTGGCATGTGATGCGCCGGAGGTCGTTAAACCCCAACACGCGCGCATCGGACATATACGTGTGCGCCCACGGTTCTGCCTCTTTGGATTGGGTAATGAAACGATAAATGGACATGGAATAATCTCTTTGAAACGATTTTACTCTAGCGTATTTGTCTAGTCAAGGAGTTGCCTGAGTAG
>CAVYTW010000035.1:0-10308 GCA_963771375.1 uncultured Chloroflexia bacterium | reverse complement strand
CCCAGTAGAATTGCGTCTTCTGTACTAACCGCAGGAACAGAATACACATAAACGGTAAACAAGCTCCGAGGACGAGGATCTTTAGTTTCAGTAGGCTTAGGATACGGACAGCGTTTGATATCGTACTTGAGTCTTTTTTCGTCGAAGACTCTGTTGACTTTTCAGTAAAAGTCTACAAGATGTTTTTTGCCCTGTTCAAGTTTACGGATGGCACCGTCAGGCGCACTCATGAGTTAATCGCATTCTCAATTATCATTGAAGCATAAGATGCCCATATAATTAAATTGTCCATTGGCGCAATTATAGAACGCTACCCCCATCCTTGCTTTCCCAATTCCATTGGATTTGGGGAAGGTGTTCGTTAGGACGAAAGGGGGTTATTTCACTAATTCGCTCAAATCCTTTGCAATCAAATCAGGCTTTGGCTTCCATCATTCGCCTGCTGAGGCGTGGTCACGCCCGATAGCACGAGCGCACTGCGCGCCTTCACTGCTTGTCCGCCTGCGATATCGGTTTCGAGTCTATCGCCAACGACCAGCACATTATCCTTGGTCAGCCCCATGCGCTCCAAGGCAATCTCCATCATAAATGGTGATGGCTTGCCAATCACAATTGCTTTTACATCCGTTGCGGTCTCGAGGGCGGCTAGAACGGAAGCTGCGCCGGGGATCGATCCTTCCGGAGTGGGGAATGACCGATCGGCATTGGTTGCGTACAAGGGCACACGGATGCGAACGTGCAGTGTGGCGCGTCGTAGTTTCTGAAATGTGAGCTGGCGGTCAAAGCTGGAGACCACGGCAGCCGGACACGTCCTCTATTATTAGGGAATTGGTAATCGGCGTAAAACCTTTTTCGTGTAGAGCTGTGACGATTCCGTTCTCGCCGATGACGAAGATGTCACCTAACCCCTTGTTTCCCCCTTCCATAAGGGAAAGGGAGGCGAGATGGGTTGGGTCCAAACTTATTTGCCAATATCTGCGCCGTTGCCGGGGACGAAGTTACAATTTGCCACGGCTCGAGCATCACGCCGAAACCCCGTAATTTCTCTAGGTATTCATTCACGGTTTTGGATGCATTATTCGTCGCGAGTGTCACTTTGAGGCCGCTGCGGGATGAATGCGGTCAAAGACGGCATGCAAATCGCCAATCGGAGTGTCGTCTTTCCAGAGCACGCCGTCCATGTCGGAGATAAGTCCGCGAACAGGAGGGAGAGGTGATCGAGCATAAGAGAAGATAATGTCGCGCAGAGTGGGGGTCGTAAACGAAGTCGAAGCGCAAATTATAGATTGGCTGCCCTTTGATTCGCTACGCTTCGCTCAGGGAGATGTAGCAGATCTTATTTGAATTTCTTCAATAAATATTCCAACACCTGACCGTCTATCCAGCCTGCTTTAGGGTCGGCGCGCTCTTCGGAGTTTTCGTTGCCGATGAAAACAGCGAATGCCTGGCGGGTGGCGTCATCATAGTCGCCATGGGTCGGTGTGTAATATCCAAGTCCTTCATGATCCTTTGTATTTCCTTGACCGCCTTGCCTTCCAGTTTCACGTGTTCCGATTTTGATTCTTGTCAAAATACAAATGATGCAATTCTAGCAATTCGCCCAACCGCGGGATGGGATTGAGATTGTCGTCCACGCGATAATCCATCCAGCGATCGTTATACCCGCCGTATCCGCTTTTTGGTTTGACCACGATCAACGCCGACGATTGCTTTCCGCGACGGTCGCCTCCGGCGCGATTGCCCGCATCCAGCGCGGCGAAGAGACGTTCCGGCAGTTCGCCTTTCGCATCCAGGAAGGCATGTTCCATGCGATTGACCACTTCCGCGTTAGTCAGAATGTTTCCTTGAATGGCATAACCCGGGCCATTGACTCCGCCAGCCCACTCCACACAGGATTTACCAGTAAAAGTTGCTGAGCCGCCCTTTGCGTCCACCAAGCCAACCTGACGTTGCTCGCGCTCGCGATCGTGTGCCAGAAGTTTGGATAAGGTTTCCTCCGCGGAAAGTCCGCTCGCCATCATTTCGAGTTCCGGCGTGGACCGAAGGATGTGTTGGCAAACGATTGAGTTGCCACTGCACCCGCGCTGGCACGAGCCCACGGCACCACTGCTCCGACCGCTGGAAACTTGGATGCGACTGCAATGCCCCAGGCTTGCTCTTTGATATCGCAAGCTGCAATTGAAAAAGTAGATAGATATAGCATTGGTTAGATGATGGTTCTGTAATACCAAACCATAATGGTTCTACAATATAGAACCATTATAAGCGCAATACGAGCGGGTCTTCGCATGGAAATGTTTCGCCGTGGAAACCCGCTCGTTGCTTTTTTGTCCAGCAGATTAAGCTTTTGCTTTTTGCTTTTCAGGAGCCTCGAGAACCTGATCTACTAGACCGTAATCCACCGCCGCTTTGGCGTCGAGATAAAAATCTCGATCCGTATCGCGCTCGATCACTTCAAGCGGCTGACCGGTCGCGTTGGCCAGGATTCCGTTCAGTAATGCTTTTTGCTTCAAAATTTGTTTGGCCGCGATCTCGATATCGGTAGCTTGTCCCTGTGCGCCGCCCAATGGCTGATGCATATGAATAGTTGCATGGGGCAGGGCAAAGCGTCGGCTTTTTGTGCCAGCGGTCAATAGGACAGTTCCGAATGAAGCGGTCACTCCCACTGCAACCGTGCTGATCGGATTTGAAATCATCTTCATCGTATCGTAAATCGCGAAGCCCGCGTACACCTGTCCGCCGGGCGAATTGATATACATCTGGATTTCTTTTTCGGGATCCTCATGATTGAGGAATAGCAGCTGCGCCACGATCACATTTGCAACCTGATCGTCAATCGGTGTGCCCAGAAAAATGATTCGCTCCTTGAGTAGCAACGAGTAAATATCATACGCCCGCTCGCCGCGCCCGAGGTCTCTACCACCATTGGAACAACATCATGGTTCTGTGATACCGAACCATCGTAAATATTTGGAATACTCATATCATCCTCACTTTTTGCTAGTTGACTTCTTCGCAGTTGATTTACTTGTCTTTTCACTGCTTGTCTTCTTGGATGCGCCAGACTTTGAACTCTTACCTGCGCTTTTAGCGGAAGGCTTCGTATCTTTTTTCACCGACTTTTTTGCGGGTTCCTTTTTCGCTGGCTTGGGCTCAGCTTTGGCATCCACCACTTCAGTCTCTGTCGCAGGTTCTTCGGGCTTTGGCTCGGGCTTATATTCACCGGTGGCAATGGCTTTCAACTTCTCAAGCGTTCGCCGCGTAAGCAGACGGTTGGCGGATTCCATTGCAACGGCTTCAGCCACACGCTGTTGCCCCTGCTTGCCACCTTTAATTTTATTGACATCAACGCCTTGCATTTGCAGATCAATAAGTGTGTTATTAAACTCTTGGTCGAGGGATTCATTATCTACTTCAATTTTTTCCTGACGGGATATTTCGTCCATAATCAAGGAGCGTTCAAGGCGTTTCTTTGCGACCGGTTTGGCTTCCTCTTCAAAGAATTTTGTTGCATCGGTATTACGCATTTTATAATACGTATCAAGGTCGAGTTTCTGCTGTGCCAGCCGCTGACGTAAATCTTCCACCACATGTTCTGCTTCGTGGTTGAGAGTTTGCGAGGCATATTTGATGGTGGCACCTTCTTTGATCTTATCCACGATTTGAGCATAATACCCGTCATCATATTCCGCACGGGCGCGGGCTTCGATATCCTTGGCCAATGTTTCCTTGAGCGCATCAAGCGACTCGTATTGTTGACTCACCATCTTGGCAAAGTCGTCATTCAATTCAGGTAAAGTCATCGAGTGCACGGTTTTGATGGTTGCTTCTATATCAACCTTTTGACCAGCCAACGTCTCATCGGAATCATTTTCAGCGAATTCGTGACTGATTGTTTTTGCATCACCCGCTTTCAGTCCAAGCAGTTGATGCGCAAAACCGACAAAGGGGAATTCAAACTCGCCGTCCTCCTTGTGGACCATGGTCGCAAAACCGGCACGCGTCAAAGCTTCCTTCTCGGATTTCAAATCAAGGAGGATATAATCGCCTTCCTGTATCTCGCGCTCGACCGTTTCGGTCGTTCCGTACATTTGCTGCAATTCTTCGAGAGCTTGATCCAGCCTTTCTTTGCCAGGCGCAGTGAATTCATAAGGAAGGCGAACCGATTGGTAATCACCCAAATTCACCTCGGGCATCAGGGGAACTTTGAAGCTTAACTTGGGAAGATCAGTTCCCTCGACCTTATCAAGCTTTTCAAGTGTGCCGGGCGCGGCGGGATTTATCTCCGCTTCTTTTAGCATTGCCGGATAAACTTCATCCACCAAAAGGTCAACGGCTTGCTCGTAGATGGCTTCATCGCTGTAATATCGGCGGATGACTTCATACGGTGCCTTGCCTGGGCGAAAGCCGGGGATTTTTCCGCGTTCGGATATTTTGCGTGCTGCGCGGTGCTTGGCTGCCTCTAGCTGATCCGGTTCAACATCAACGATAACTTGCGCTTGATGGTCTTCCTGAATGGTCTTTTCGAATTTCAAAATAGTTTACCTTCTTTCAATTTATTCGCTTGTGTTGTGGGGACGGAGGGACTTGAACCCTCACGCCTTGCGGCACATGATCCTAAGTCATGCCTGTCTGCCAATTCCAGCACGTCCCCGTGCTGGCGAACTCCACCGTAATACGTGGAAACGCGGCGGAATTATAAAGCACGGCGAGGGGTGCGTCAATAAACAGGGCAGAATGTTAACTTTACGCTTATATTGAACTTACGTTGACCATCCCAAAATAACAGTATACTAAATTATCTTATGTGCCTTCTTCATAATATGAGAAATTCGGATCGACAAGGAAAAAGATGAGAAAATCACCGTTCACTATTTTGTTCGTTTTATTGGCGCTGGTCGCGTGTTTGCTGGCAGCTTGCGGATCGTCTGGCTCGACTGAAACATCGAACCCGCAGTCTGGCTCAACCGCAGTTCCGGTTACCACTTCAGTTTCAGCTATTACCAATCTGGTCTTATCCACGGATAAGGCTGGTGCCAATCCCGCCACAACCTTTGCTCCCACAGACACGATTTACCTTTCAGCTGATATCAGTCAGTTGGCAAGCGGCACAAGTATCGACATTAAGTGGTATGCCTTGAATGTATCTGGTCAGGATCCCAATACGCCGTTCTATACCAGTAATGTTGTCTACAGTTCCGGGAGCACTCTATCTGCCCAGGTCAACAGCACGACTGGCGGATTCCCTGTCGGTCAATATCGAGTTGAAGTCGACACGAATGGGACGAAAGCCGCTGAAAAGGATTACACTATTCAGTAATTTTAGATTGTAAGGTCGGCCATCAGTAACGCGATCCGTGCGGATCGCGTTACTGATTCCACGCCCACTCGCTTAAGCATTAACGCTTGAAACCCTGCAACTGTAACCCTAAGTCATGATTAGGTGAAACATTACCGAGGACCGGAAGAAGCAAAACGAAGAGTGGCTTCGCTGTGGCACGTGCCTTATATGGGGCGCGGCGCACAAGTTATGACAGATGAGTAATGACAAGATTATTGGGAACCTGTATAATGAGACAAAAAACTAGGCAATTAATCTAGTGCTGTCTAAGTCGCCATTCGGGATGTTATGCTGCGACGGCCTATAAGCAGTTGAGTGCGTCTGTTCACGCATACAGATAGTGTTTATTGATTGAGGTGAAAAGAAAAATGGAAAAACCACGACCAAAAATCAGCTTTCTGCAAATATTTATTTCTGCTTTAGCAACAATTCTGTTTTTTCTCGCGATAACAATGCTACTTGGAGGAGATTGGCAATGGATTGAGGGGTGGATATTAGTGATCTGGTTTTCAGTATTGGTGATATTGCTATTATCTTATTTATATTTTAAGGATCCTGCATTATTGAACGAACGGGCTCAAGCGCCCGGTTCAAAGAACCAGAAACCTTGGGATAAATATTTGCTCATGTTTTTTTATTTTTGCACTCTTGTTTGGATCATAATTATGCCTTTAGATGTAGAAAGATTTTCATGGTCACCAATATTTCCAATTTGGATAAAAATCATAGGTGGATTGATTCTATTGCCGGCACTATATTTTTTGATGATGCCGACTATCGAAAATACATATTTATCGGCATTGGTACGGATTCAAGATGACAGAAAGCAAAAAGTGATTTCAACGGGCGTTTATTCATTTGTGCGCCACCCACTATATTTCGGGTATATTCTAATGATGTTTGGAGCTCCTTTATTGCTCGGTTCAGTTTTTGGAATAATCATAGCAATAATTGGGTTGATAGCAATCATGCTTCGAATTGTCGGCGAAGAAAGAATGCTTAGTTCAGAATTAGAAGGGTATGAGAAATATAAAAAGAAAGTCAAGTATCGCCTATTAAAATATATTTGGTAAGCCGAATAATCGCGCATCCCGCATGCGCTTGCGGTTGGACACCCCATGGTTAGGCGGCTGTTAATATATTTGAACTGGAGAATTGGAATGTCAAGGAATATCTATGTCGTGCTTTTCGCTTTGATAATGATAGCTGTTGTCGTTAGCGTGGATTTACTGTTCTTTAAGAATTAATTTTGGGAACGGCTGATAGTGAATATCGGTATTGTTTTGGTTTTTATAGCCTTCTATTTGAGATTCCTAAAAAACCCGTGAATTGGTAACGTTTTGAGTAAAAACTACTCAACAAAGTCTGCACCTCACGCTGGGGATTTTTAAGCAACAAAATGGAGCAATTACAAGAACATGTGACTTTGCAATTTTCAATGTTGGCCAATAACAAAATGTCCTACCGTGCAGTAGGACATTTTGTTATTGGCTGTATATAGTATTGATGCATAAAACTTCGCTAGACGAAATCTTCATAACTTCTCTGCATCATCATTGCTCTGCTTTGATGGAATATTTTATGGAAGATATGGCGATCCATGAAGAAATGTAATAAATCAGCTCCTATCAAGCCCAGAACTGCAACGCGGAAATATGGAAGCGTTATCAGCCAAATGCCAGCTTGCGCTAACCAATTGAGCCACGATGGATACAAAAAATAAGTGACCACCAATCCAATCCAATATGGAATACTAATGTAAAGCAATCTTCCAATTGTCCCAATAATGGGCCAGTGACTGAGTGGCGAACGATGGGGAAGAATCCGCCGATATGCGAACCAATATATCCACCAGAGGTTTTCTCCGAAAGGTGAAATCTCCCGCAATTCATCCTCGCTGATGCTGCCGGCATTCACATCGAGGTCGGGAGTAAGAATCAAACCAAGCATCGCACCGCCAGCAAGAAATGCAGAATATATCAGCGTTGGCTCCAAGAAATACCCATTTAGCTTTCCGTAGGTTGCTTCTGAAGCAAATAAGAGAGCCGCCAGAATTTGTGTTGCTGATGCATGTGTTTTGCCATCTGCCATGTTCGTGTCTCCGCTTTAAAAAATATTGCCCTATTGTATACGATTCTGAACAGTTGTGCTATAATTCAATTGTATCTACTCACACTGATCGCGGAGTTGCCGTCCCTGTGGCAATAATTGGCGAAGCTCGCCACTTTTAGCTATGGCTGGCGCTACCAGCTGTAGGCACCTTGGCTCCACTTGGGCATAGTCTCCCATCAGTGCTATATAAACGACAACACTGTGAGTAGATACATTCAATTGCAGGTCATTTTCCTTATAAGGAGATCGAAAATGGGCTACTATCGAAGAGGCAATTACCAATTTGGTTCAACCCGTTTGATTGTCAAATTGGAACATTTGCTTTTTGCCGGAGTGGTGGTTGTAGTTATCAGTGTTATCTGTTTGTTGATTAGCGGTGTGATCCAATTGGGATATGCAGATTTGGTCAATGCTGCATTTCAATCTTTGATGAGTATTTTGGCAGCTATCCCCTGGTATGTATTTCTGGCCACATTGATCGTCGGGATCATATTTTTATGGCTGGCTGGCGGAAAAGGAGAATAAAGTGTGTGATTTGTGGAAAAACCATGCACTATTTGTGGAATTGCCATGCATTTTTTGCGTAAATACCATGCACTCTTGTGAAAATACCATTTACTGGCCTATTTAATTGGTATTTATCTGGGAGTTTTGTCGTAGTGCAAAATACCACCACAATCAAGGATAAAAACCGTCAAGCAGGATCCGTTCAATCTGTTTTCTAAATGTTTCTGAATTCATGGAAATCAACCTTCAAATCCAAAAAGCTGGAATTCATTCTTTTGCGTGTGATGATACCAACAATTAGTGTTGCCAAAAATACGCTTCAAATCCAAAAAGCTGGAATTCATTCATTTATGCATTCGACTGACGAACGCGTGTGACGAAGATGTGTCTCGTTGCATGACTTCAAATCCAAAAAGCTGGAATTCATTCATTTATGCAAGAGATGGAAGTGATCACACGCATATATGGCTTGAGACTTCAAATCCAAAAAGCCGCGCCATTCCACAACCGACATGACTGCTCGATACGCACACCTCTCCGATGACCGGGTCGACTGCGTAATCTGGTCGATGCCGACCACTGAATCCGGAGGAAGCCGACCACCGATTCCGGAATATGCCGACCACTGAATCCGGAGCAAGCCGTCCACTTTTTGTAGGCGAGCGGAATCGATCGATGTAAATGGAACGGAGAGATCGGGGGTGAAGGAACACTGGATAATCTCAAACAAATGTGGCACTCTATCCTGAAAATAATTTCAGGAGGTCGCGATGGTTCGGAGAACAGAACCACTTTGCCACAAGAAAGGTTATCCATGTCGAAGATTAAAGAAGTATTGCGTCTCAAACACAGCCAGCTTTCAGAACGTGCGATCAGCCGCAGTTGCCGGATCTCACACAGCACCGTGCATGAGTATTTGAAACGTGCAACCTGCGTCGGATTGAGTTGGCCTCTACCAGAAGACTTAGATGAAGAGCATCTGTATGCGCGGCTGTATCCGGAAGACAAACAGGCTGCCCTCAAAGTTGCAGAAGCCATTCCGGATTTCAAGAAAGTTCACGAAGAGTTGAAGAAGCGCAACGTAACCTTGCGTTTGCTGTGGACCGAATACCGCGAAACCTGTCCACAGGGATATGGATACAGCCAATACTGTGAATTGTATCGGCGCTATACCCATAAGCTGGATCCACCGATGAGGCTGCATCACAAAGCCGGAGAGAAACTATATGTGGACTATGCCGGAGATACGATTCCCGTCACGGATCCCGAGAGTGGCGAGATGCATGAAGTGTCGATCTTCGTGGCGACTTGGGGTGCGAGCAGCTACACTTATGCGGAGGCCCAGCCCAGCCAGGAACTGCCTCACTGGATCGGCGGACATGTTCGGGCGCTGGCATTTTTCGGTGGGGTTCCTGAGGTCCTGGTGCCCGACAATTTAAAACAGGGCGTGACACATCCGAGCCGTTATGAGCCGGATTTGAATCCCACCTATCAGGAATTTGCCGAACATTACGGAGTGGCGGTGATCCCGGCGCGCTCGGTCCACCCGAAAGATAAGGCAAAGGTCGAGGTGGGAGTGCAAGTGGTGGAACGTTGGATCTTAGCCCGTTTGCGCAACCGGACTTTCTATAGTTTGGCAGAACTGAACCGGGCGATCGCCGAACTGCTGAAAGAACTCAACGATCGGGAGATGGAACATTTGCAAAAATCCCGAAGACAATTATTCGAAGAGCTGGATCAGCCCGTCTTGCATCCACTGCCTCAAGAACCTTATGAGTATGCCACATGGAAAAATGCCCGTGTCAATATTGACTATCACGTGGAGTTCGAAAAACACTTTTATTCGGTGCCGTATGAGCTGATCCATCAAGAAATCCGCATTCGCGCCACCGAACATATGCTGGAAATCTTCCACCAGGGCAAAGTCGTGGCGGCTCATCCCCGCAGCCAGGTTGCAGGCCGCTACTCCACCCAGACCGCGCACATGCCGGAAAAACACCAGAAGGCTGGGGAATGGACACCTGAACGCTTATTGCACTGGGCGGAAAGCTATGGACCGCAGACGCACCAACTGGTGCGATCCATTCTGCTCTCCCGCCGCCATCCTGAGCAAGCCTTTCGTTCCTGCCTGGGAATCTTACATCTCTCCAAACAATATCCACCGGCTCAAGTGGAACGTGCCTGCCAGATCGCGCATGAAGAGAAATCTCTGAATTATCAGGCCGTGAAAACTCTGCTCGATTTAATCCCGCCCATCCCTGAATCCGCGCCGCTGCCCACCCATGAAAATATCCGCGGCCATTCTTATTACCAGTGAGGTCTCTATGCTCATGCAACCTTTGCTTGAT
>CAVYTW010000034.1:0-12271 GCA_963771375.1 uncultured Chloroflexia bacterium | reverse complement strand
CACTTCCTCTGGTAATCATGCTTGTAATTCACAAAGTGCGATAAAATTGCCGGAACCCATTCAACCCCATCTCAAAAATATTCCCCATGCAAAACAAATCAATTAACAAGCCATCTCCTGATTCCACCTCTTCTCGAACAGAAGTCGATTCTGAAATTCAAGAGTATCTATCTACCAGTGAACGACGGAGACGCTTGTTTCCGCGCGCCGCGCTGGTAGGTCTCGGTGCGGGATTGGTTGCCGCACTTTTCCGAGCAACGCTGAATGGGGCAGACGAAGTGCGGAATCAACTCTTGACTTGGTCACATCACTTCCCGGTCTTTGGCTGGATCTTTCCGATACTCTTCAGCATGGCTGGGGCTATGGTATCCGTCATGCTGGTGCGGCGTTATGCGCCCGAAGCCAGCGGAAGCGGTATCCCGCACCTCGAAGCAGTAATGCACCGGCTCAGAACATTGAACTGGAAACGCGTCCTGCCTGTCAAGTTTATCGCTGGAGCATTAGCAATCGGTGGAGGTTTGGCATTAGGCCGTGAAGGGCCAACTGTTCAAATGGGTGCTTCGATCGGTGACGCGGTTTCGCGCTGGACCAAATTGTCGCCGGGAGAACGGCGAACGTTGATCGCTGCCGGCGGAGGCGCTGGTCTTGCGGCAGCATTTAATGCGCCGCTGGCAGGAGTGATATTCGTTCTCGAAGAAATACGGCGCGACTTTCATCCCATTGTATTTGGTGCGGCTTTTGTGGCTGCGGCCATTGCGGATATTGTGGTGCGTTTTCTTTTCGGGGGCGTCCCCGTATTTGCGATTCCAAATTATCCAACTCCTCCTCTCGCCTCGCTGCCTATATTTGCCATTCTGGGTGTTCTGGCAGGTTTGCTGGGAGTAGCCTTTAACCGAGCCTTACTTGGAACGATGGATTTATTCGTCGGTCTACAGAGTCGCTTGGGACTTGGCATGGTCGCGGCGGTGGGGGCAATCGCTGGCCTCATCAGTTGGTTTTCTCCGATAGCGGTCGGCGATGGACATGCACTGGCAGAAATCGTCCTGGCCGGAGAATTCGCGCTTGCGGCCATTCCGCTCTTCTTTATCATCCGGTTTCTCTTGAGTGTTTCAAGTTATGCGACCGGTACCGCTGGCGGAATTTTTGCACCTTTGCTCGCGCTTGGAGCCCTGCTTGGCCTTGCGATCGGACAGATTACTCATTCCTTCGCCCCGGCGATCGTGCCAATACCAGCGGTCTTCGCGGTTGTCGGCATGGCGGCGTATTTCGCGGCGATTGTGCGTGCTCCGCTTACTGGGATTGTCCTGATCGTTGAAATGACGGGGGACTATCAACAGATGCTGCCTCTGCTGATCACTTGCTTTTGCGCTTATGCAGTTGCAGAGTTATTGAAAGATTTGCCAATCTATGAAGCATTGCTGGAACGCGATCTGGCTCGCGATCACACGCATATTAGCTTGAAAGAACCAATGGTCATTGAACTTGAGATTGAGCGGCGCGCACCATTTGCAGGAAAAGAAGTACGAATGCTTGGATTGCCTTCCGGGGTAGTGCTCATTCGCTGTTTTGAAGCAGGGCGCGAGTTTGTCCCTATCGCATCCACTCGTCTAAAGGCTCATACTCGAATTACCGCGGTCATTGCGCCGGAAGCGGCTGACGGTCTTGCTATTTTGCGCCGTGGTTGTAAAGGTAAGAAATAAGAAAGCTATGACGGTTAATCTGATGTGAATTTCAAGTGCAATAGAGAGATTAGCGTTGCCTTTTCGTTTCGTTTGGATTCAATTGGCATTCCTCTACAAAGTGTAGCGGGCTTTCCACATTGACCTCAATCCAGTGACAGAACAAACATCAACCCCGTTTAGTATTTTTGAACGAGGTTTGAATTCATATTGATTGACTTACCTCTTTACACGGATTTTCGGACCGTCAACCGAGCGCCGAAGCGCGGAGCGAAGATGCAGAAGCCGAAGGACTTTCTATCGGACGATCAACACAGGGCACGATGCGTGATTGACCACTTTATGACTCGTACTGCCCAACATCATTTCGGCGATACTACTTAGGCCACGGGAACCCATCACGATCACACTACTTCTGCGCGTCTTCGCCACATTGATGATGGCTTCGGCGGGCGAACCCTCTATCAGTTCGGTAGGCAGCTCACCCGGTATTGTTCCGACGGCTTCCTACGCCTTCTGAAGAATCTGATTGGCTTCTTTTAGGCGCGCCTGAATCGCTTGTTCCCGATTTGGTTCGCCCAGATAGCGCGGAATACTATCGAAGGCTACAACAATGCGCAATATATCGGACTTCATAACGCGCGCGAGATCGCCCGCCTCGTTTGCAGCGCGCATAGAATGATCAGAGCCATCCACTGCGAGTAAGATTCTTTCAAACATGTGGGCTCCCTTCGATATTACACAATCTTTGAATATATTTAATTATGGCCCGATTCAAATCAATCAATGATCATCATTCGACTGGTGAGATGCAACGACAAATAAAGCGAAGTTTGAGCCTGAGTGAGATCGCAGCTGCACCTGCGCTACAAGTGCAGTTGCGACGGTCCTGGTCCATTTTCGACAATTGCACTATCGCGATTGCAAGGCATGCTTACACAGAGACTATTTCTACTCAATTCTTGGAAAATCATCTGTAGGATGGTTCATCCGTTTGTTTATGCCAACTTAAATAAAATTACTTGTGCGTCGTTTGGCATTTAAGCGCATCGGTCACAGTCTTTTTCAAAACAGGGTCGATTTCCAACGAACCGAGGGTAGGCACGCCGGCATTCTTGGCGCCACTACTGGCTTTTACTGCGTCGACCACCCAAGTCACGGCCAAGTCAGGGGAAATTTTATTGGTATTGATAACCAAGTCGAAGGCATGGATTGCATCCCATGGTATTTTATAATATTCCTGAGAGAACGTTAAGTGAACTTTATCGTTCGCTTTCAAAAAATCTTCAGCCTCTTCCTGTGGGATCTTTAGTTCTTTCATCACGCGTGCGACCCGCACAGCGATAGGGGCTTGAAGGCGCACATGCAGAATATCGGCAAACGGCGCCAGAACCTCAAAACCGCTGCGGCCGAGGATGACCACATTGCCATGCTGCGCTGCGGCCCGGATAGCCCGATTGAGCATGTGTACTGCTGTATCCCTGCGCTCAATGCGGTGTTCATCCGTTAATTTCTCTAAAAAACCAGGCAGGGCATCGTATTCTGCATCGAATTCTATCAACCCATATCCTTTGAGCACTGTGGCGAAAAATTCTTTATCAACAAAATGGTACCCCAAAGTCTGGGCGATCTTTTCCGCTATGTACTCGCCCTCGCTGCCAAAATCTCTTGAGATGGTTATAACAGACATGTTTCGATTCCTTTCCGTATTAATAGACGATCATAAGTTTCTTGAGTTTAGAGTTCGTGGAACCTTAACAGAAATGGAACTTGCTGATAAAGTTTTTGTGTGAAGAAAATCAAAATCAGCGAGTTCCGAAAAGCAGTATACCAAAGTCTGAAGAAACGAGCGGATATTCTATTCGACTTGATTGACGCCCTGACCGTGGCAGGCCAGGTGAGTTCGCCCGTGACCTTGAGTGAGCAGAAGCCATTCCGACGGAAGTTCGAGAGCGTGTATGATGGTCTCGAAAATGGCGAGATGGACATTGGAGAAATCCTTTCACTCTTGCCAACGTGTGTGCCGGAAGACAGTGAAACGATCGCAGGCTATCGAGTGTATGCCGTGGACGCCACTCCTAATGAACATGAAGAAGCCGAGACGCTGCCGGATCGCAGTGTGTTGAAATCCAATCAGAGCGAGTCGATGCGTTATGGCCACAAGTATTCGTGGGTGGTGCGGTTGATTTACCGTGGGACTTCATGGGCAGCGCCGGTGGACGTGGAACGCATTAGTACCGAGAGCACGGATACGAAACTGGCGGCGGTGCAAGTACAGGAATTGGATCTGCGTGACCCACAAGCGAAAGTGATCGTGGCGGACAGCCGGTATCAGGACCACCACTTTTTGCACATTTTCGATGCATTTCAACGTACTTTTGCGCTGATCCGCCTGCGCGGCAATGGCGTCTTGTATGAAGAGCCGAAGCGGAAACCGAAAGGTAGTCTCGGCGCTCCCCGCAAGCATGGTCCGTCTTTCAAACTGAATGGCGCTCATCGTGCCGCCGATCGTCGTGAGACCTTCCAGCTCGGAGAGCAGACGGTACGGGTGCAAGCCTGGCAGAAATTACATTTAAGAAATTGGCCGCTTTCGTTGGCACACTGGTTCAGATTGAATTTCTCAAAGCCGATGGCACGCCACGTTATAAACGACCGATGTGGTTATGGTGGACCGGACCGCAGCGCGTGGCGCTTTCCGATCTGTGCCGCATGTATCTTTGGAGATTTGCTATCGAACATCTCTTTCGATTTCTCAAACAGCACATGGGACTCAACTCCAATCGTTCGCCGAATCTGGTGAGCGCCGGGCAATGGATTTGGCTGTGCGCCTTGGCCTATTGGCAATTGCTCCTCATGCGCGATCAAGTCAAAACAAATCGTCCGGCTTGGTACCCACAAAGAGCAGATGAACCCACAACCCTCACGCCTTATCAGGTGCAACGTTCGGCTTCTGCATTTTTGTTGGAGTTGGGTACACCGGCTGCGACTCCCAGACCTGCTGGAAAAGGCATGGGTAGACCCAAGAATTATCGTCCGGCTCCGCGTACGCGCTATCCGGTGATCTTCAAGAGCAAAAAGGTTCCAAAATCACCCGCTACCAGTCCATAATTAGTATTTGCTTTTCTGTTTTTAAGGTTCTGTTCGATGACACTTTCTTTGTGTTCTATCCTGCTGCTCTAAACTCAAGTAAGTTTGTGCACATAAATTTAGATTGGCTGGCCTACTCGGTTCCTACGCTCTAATGATGTTTCTATTTATTATATATTGGACTCTCCTCGGTTGCATCCGTCTATCAGGGAATGTTTGCCTCCGCCACTTGGGGGAGGCAGGGTAGTTGGTCAAGTGACCAACCAATCGCGCAGCGCCAGTATTGCAGCTTCCGCGGGGCTGGTGATATTAAATCGTGTAGCCTTATGATATTGAATTCGGCAGCAAACGAAGCAAGTTTGTTGCAGCGAAGGATTAGGACTTTTGCCTACTCTAATCGCTGAACCCGCTCTCATGAGGACATATCCATTACCCTTCCGAAGCTGTTTCTCATATCAAAGGTGGGATGCTAACTATATTGGTGGATCGCTATCAGTTTATTCATCATTTCAGATCAGATTTGGCATCCCCCAAGTAGCCTAGATGAATACTCCCCGGTCGATGGATGCGGTCGGGGAGTGTTTGTTATAAGATACGTGGAAACGCCGAATGGCGGATGAACCGATGAATTAGGCGCTCTCGGTGCTTGCCGACGAGTGTCATTTTCGCATCTTCACCGACATATTCTGTTGCTATGGCAAATACATTGCCGCGATGGAACGGATATGAGCACCACAACAAAAAGACAGGCCATGGATCAAATACCTCTGTATCTACTGCGATTCGAACCAATCTATCAGTATCGACTTTGGGGAGGCCGGCGTTTGGCAAATCTGCTCGCCGCACCGCTGCCCGGCGATGGCCCCATCGGCGAAGCCTGGTTGTTGAGTGACCGCGATGACTATTCCAGCCACGTCGTCAATGGACCGCTCAAAGGACAGACGATCAGGCAATTGCTTCATCAGTGGCCAGAGCAGTTGCTAGGAAAACTAGCCGTGCATTTCCACCGGTTCCCTTTGCTGTTGAAGTTTCTCGATGTACGCGACACGCTCTCGGTTCAGGTGCATCCATCCGATCAACAGACCCAATATATCCCCGCAGGCGAGACCGGGAAGACCGAAGCTTGGGTGGTGCTGGAGGCAGGGACAAAAAGCCGCATCTACGCCGGTCTCAAGCCTGCCATCACGGCCGATGTTCTGCGTCGGGCGCTCACGAACGGAACAGTGGTGGACCAGCCTGCATCCTTCACGCCGAAGCCCGGTGACGGAATTTTCATTCCAGCCAGAACCGTTCATTCGTTGGGTGACGTGATGGTCTTTGAAGTGCAGGAAAACAGCGACGTAACGTTTCGGCTTTACGACTGGAACCACGTTGACGCCAAGACTGGCCAGCCCAGACCGCTACAAGTTGACCAGGCGATGGCTTGCATTGATTTTGCGCAAGGTGCGATACGTCCGGTGGTGCCGGTAGTGGAAGATGCAAAGCCGGTGCTGCGAGAGCGCCTTTTTGAGGATGAACATTTTGATTTATGGCGGCTCCATTCCACATCGCCATTTACGGTCGGCATTAATGGAATGCCGCGTGTTATGGTTTGCATTGCGGGTGACGGTCAGGTGGAGCATGATGGCGTCGATTATGCCGTCGGCAAAGGCGATGTGCTACTCTTGCCGGCTGTGGTCGGAGCGTGTTTGTGCCGACTGCGCGGCGCTATCAGCTTGTTGGAAATTTCCCTTCCGGAAGGCACTTAACCTGTGAAAAAACTCATTGTGTTCGATCTGGATGGAACGCTTGCCGAAAGCAAAGAATCTCTCGATGCTGAAATGGCTACACTGCTCAGCGCTCTGCTGCGAATTGTGAAGGTGGCCGTGATTTCCGGAGGCGATTGGGCACAGTTTGAGAAACAAGTGCTCTCCAATCTTCCGCATGACGAACGCTTGAAGAATCTGTCCCTTCTTCCCACTTGTGGAACAAAGTTCTACCAATACGCAGGGGATTGGAAAAAGATCTATTCCGAAGATTTCACCGCGGATCAAAAGGGAAAATCATCAGTGCGCTAAAGCAGGCGCTCGGAGAAGCGGGCTTCAAGATTGAAAAGGTCTGGGGAGAGGAAATTGAAGACCGTGGAAGCCAGATAACATTTTCAGCCTTAGGCCAGCAGGCTCCCTTGGAAGAAAAAGAAAAATGGAACCCTGACTTCACCAGGCGGAAGCAGATGAAATCCTTCCTTGACAAACTTATACCCGAGTTTTCCGTTCACTTGGGTGGCGAGACATCCATTGATGTCACCAAACCAGGCATTGACAAAGCCTATGGGATTAGAAAACTCCGGGACACGCTTGGCATTGCAATTGATGAGATGATTTTTATCGGGGATGCTCTGTTCCCAGGTGGGAACGACTACCCGGCCGAAGAAGCCGGTGTCGTGTCCATCCCAGTCCGAGGTCCCAATGAGAGCAAACGAGTTATAGAAGCAATCATCGCTTGTTTGGATTGCGTACCCCAAACGAAACTCGGCTAGGAGGAAAAGCGATGAGTGGTTTTCAGTTGCAGCGTCTGGGGCTGGTGATGGAACCTGAGCCGGGCAATCCCAACGAAATCGAAGGTGTCCTGATTCCGGCGGCCGTTCGTGGCCCGGATGGTGAGCTTTACCTATTTCCACGGCTCGTCGCCAAGGGCAATTATTCGCGCATCGGCATCGCCCGCGTAAAATTCAATAAAGCGGGTGACCCGTCCGGAGTCGAACGGCTGGGCATTGCGCTCGAGCCCGAAACTGATTACGAGCGGCGATCTGACGGCAACGGCGGCTGCGAGGATCCGCGAATCACGTTTGTCGAACCGCTTCGGCATTATGTGATGACGTACACGGCGCTTTCTCCAAGCGGACCGCGAATTGCGCTGGCGATGTCGGAGGATTTGTTCCATTGGGAGCGGATCGGGTTGGCGACCTTTGAACCATATCACGGCATTGATTTCGTCCATGTGGATAACAAGGACGCCATCATATTTCCCGCAGCCATTCCCAATCACGCGGGGAAGATGCAATTGGCCCTGCTCCACCGTCCTCTTTTTCCGGCACGCGCCCAGAGGAAACCGCGCGCAAGGAGGCGTCCCGGATTGTGGATCGCAAATATGAGAGCATCTGGATTTCCTATTGTCCAATGCCACCCAAAAACCTGGCGCCGCATCTTCCTGGCTTGTTCAACTCGCATCATCGGCTGGCAACACCGGTGTCGCCCTGGGAGTGGCTCAAAATTGGCGGCGGGACTCCACCCATCCTGACCCGGCATGGCTGGCTGATTATCTACCACGGTGTGTGTGAAATCACAGAACCGGGCAGTAATAGTCATCAACTGTGCTATTCGGCCGGGGTAATGGTCCTCTCAAAGCAGCATCCGCAATTGATCCGCTACCGTTCGACGAAGCCGGTATTGACGCCAGTATTGCCACAGGAACGCAGCGGTATTATCGACAATGTTGTGTTTCCGACCGGAATTGATCGGCGCGATGATCTTGGCTCGCCGGACCGTTACGACGTCTACTATGGGATGGCCGACAACCGGATTGGCGTGGCGCGTCTCGATGTACCGGATCTCCTCCCACCAGGAAGAGCCGCCGACTCGCCGGAAGCAAAGGTGTAATGTGCCCGATGAAACAAGTTAAAGACTGTATCTTAACGGTCAACGGAGGCTCGTCGAGCATCAAGTTCGCATTGTTCGAGGTCGGAGACTTGCTCCAGCGGATTCTGGCAGGGAGCATTAAGCGGATTGGACTACCGGAAGAGACGTTTGAGGTAAAGGGCTCGCAGAAGGCTGACGGCTTCACCCGGCCAGTGACTGCGGCAAATCATACCGAGGCAGTTGGGGTATTGACGGATTGGATTGGCATTGATCGAAGCGCAACATTTCCCGCTCCACACGGCGTCGCTCAGCATTTTTACGTTCGACGCTCACCATCCCACCATTCCGGTCATTGCTTTATGGAATACTACGCAGAAGCTTATAAGGTTCACATAAGCGCGGCAAGGAGTCTCGATGAATAAATCCGAATCGAAGTCTAATGCATCCAATGAGAAAGATGATCTGAAATCCATTCCCATACGGGAATTGCAGACAAAATTGGGGTCGTCACCGGAAGGACTGAGTCAAGCTGAGGCGCAGAAAAGGCTGGCGCAATATGGGCCTAATGAGATCGAAGAAAAGAAAACCAACTGGTTCCTGAAATTCCTCACCTATTTTTGGGGACCCATCCCGTGGATGATCGAAGCCGCTGTGATCCTTTCGGCGGTGAACCGAAGTTGGCCGGACTTCTTTATCATTCTTCTTCTGCTTGTGGCTAATGCCGTGGTCGGTTTCTGGGAAGAACATCAAGCGGGGAACGCTATCGAAGCACTGAAGGCAAAGCTCGCGATCAAGGCACGTGCGCAGCGCGATGGGAAGTGGATCAACCCACCGGCGCGTGAGCTGGTACCGGGCGACGTGATCCGCGTTCGTCTCGGCGACATTGTTCCTGCGGATGCGCGCTTGCTGGCGGGTGACCCAGTGGAGGTGGATCAGTCCGCGCTGACCGGAGAATTGTTGCCCGCCGAGCGCAAATCGGGCGACGCAGTGTTTTCGGGTCGATTATCCGTCAGGGTGAAATCGACGTGCTGGTATACGCCACCGGTGCGAATACCTATTTCGGCAAGACCGCCCAACTGGTGCAGGAAGCGCACACCGTCAGTCATTTCCAGCGGGCCGTGCTGAAGATTGGCGATTACCTGATCGTACTGGCGGTGGTTCTGGTGGCAGTGATTATTACCGTCTCGCTCTTCCGCGGCGACCCTGTGCTTACCACGTTGCAGTTCGCCTTGGTGCTGACGGTCGCCGCGATTCCTGTGGCGATGCCCACGGTGTTGTCTGTGACCATGGCGGTCGGTGCGCGTCTGCTGGCCAAAAAAGAAGCCATCGTGACCCGGTTGGCGGCCATCGAAGAATTGGCGGGCGTGGATGTGCTGTGCTCGGATAAGACTGGCACCCTGACCCAGAACAAGCTGACGCTGGGCGATCCATTCAGTGTGAAGAATACCCCTGCCGACCAGGTCATCCTGTGGGCCGCATTGGCTTCGCGGGAGGAAGACAAGGACACGATTGACCTAGCTGTGATCGGCGGCGTGAAGAACAATCAAGCCTTGAAGGGCTACCAAGTGACCCATTTCCAGCCGTTCGACCCGGTACATAAGCGCACCGAAGCCACCGTCAAGGGTACGGATGGGAAGGAGTTCAAGGTGACCAAGGGCGCTCCGCAGGTGATCTTGGAACTGTCTGCCAATGCAGGTCAGGTAAAGCCTGTCGTGGAGAAGGCCGTCAACGAATTTGCGGCACGCGGGTTCCGCTCCTTGGGCGTGGCCTGGGCAGACCAGGAAGGTAAGTGGCAGTTTATCGGTGTGTTGCCTTTGTTCGACCCGCCCCAGGAAGAAGCCAAAGCGACAATCGCGACCGCCCGGCAGATGGGGGTGAACGTTAAGATGCTGACGGGCGATCAACTGGCCATCGCCCGGGAAACCGCCGGGAAACTGGGGCTCGGCACAAATATCCTGGATGCCAGTGGCTTCGGCGACACGAAGGTTCATGAGACAGCCCAGTTGGCGGACTCTATTGAGAAAGCGGACGGTTTTGCCCAGGTGTTCCCCGAACACAAATTCCATATTGTGGATGTTCTGCAGAAACGCGGGCATATAGTCGGTATGACCGGCGACGGGGTGAATGACGCCCCAGCTCTGAAGAAAGCGGACTGCGGAATCGCCGTTTCCGGCGCGACAGACGCGGCCCGCGCTGCAGCATCCATTGTGCTGCTGACATCCGGCCTGTCGGTGATCATCGACGCGATCAAGGAGAGCCGAAAAATATTCCAGCGGATGAACAGCTACGCGATTTACCGCATCGCCGAAACGCTGCGTGTGCTGTTGTTCATGACTCTGGCGATCCTGGTGTTTAACTTCTATCCGGTGACCGCAGTGATGATTGTGATGCTGGCCTTGCTTAACGACGGCGCCATTCTGTCCATCGCCTATGACAACGTTCATTATAAGGATCAGCCTGAATCCTGGAACATGCGCCTGGTGCTAGGGATCTCCACGGTGCTGGGAGTGATGGGGGTCATCTCTGCCTTCGGCTTGTTTTATCTCGGCGAACGCGTCTTTCATTTCGACCAAGGGCACGTCCAGACGCTGATGTATTTGAAGCTGTCTGTGGCCGGCCATCTAACGATTTTTCTGACGCGCACGCGTGGCCCATTCTGGTCCAAGCGGCCGGCGCGGATTTTATGGGTGGCGGTGCTCGGCACACAAATCGTAGCGACGTTGATCGCGGTTTATGGGCTGTTTATGACACCCCTCGGCTGGGGTTGGGCGGCGTTTGTTTGGGGCTATGCGCTCGTGTGGTTCCTCGTGAACGACCGCGTGAAACTGCTCGCCTATCGGATTCTTGATCCTACCCAAGCCCCGTTGTTGGTCAAGAAGTCGCTTAATCTAACAGCCTAGCAGTTTGTCGGGGAACTCAAAAGCTGGAAAGTAGTAGACTTGGAAGATGAGCAGAAAATTTAGGAGTGCTAATTACGAAGAAATCCTTAATCTCGATATCAAGATATCGGAAGTATTGCCGCCGAATCATCTGGCCCGCTTTGTGGTGGACACGATCGGTCAGTTAGACTTAAGTTCGATCTACCAGCGCTATTCTGTAGAGGGAGGGGAAGCGATCGCTCCGGAAGTTCTGCTGGGGTTGCTCTTCTATGGTTACGCTACGGGTGTGTTTAGTTCACGCAGGATTGAAAAAGGTACGTATGAAAACATTCCGATGCGCTATGTGGCGGGCGGACTGCACCCGGATCATGACACGATCGCCCATTTTCGTAAGACGTTTCTAATAGAGATCCAGGAATTGTTCGTGCAGATCTTGCAGTTGGCGGAGGCGGTTGGAGTATTGCATTTGGGGAATCTCAGTATCGACGGTAGCAAGATCCATGCCGATGCTTCCAAGAGCAAGGCAGTCAGCTATAAGCGGCTGGTCGAAATCCAAAATCAACTGCGCCGGGAAGTGCAGGAACTGATTGAACTAGGGGAACAAGCCGATCAACAGGAAGTGCCGATCCCGAGCGGGTTGGACATTCCGGATGAACTGGCCATTCGTGAAGAACGGTTGGCGAAGTTGGCAAGAGCGAAAACGGTGCTGGAAGAGCGAGCCAAAGAGCGCTTTGAGGTGGAACAGGCAGAATATCAGACCAAATTGCAGGAACGTGAAGCGAAGGGACGCAAACGGCAAAGTGGTAGGATCTTGTCCTACCATCAAAAACCGCGCGGACCTAAACCCCAACCGCCTGAACCCGGGCCGCACGATGGAGATCAATTTAATTTCACGGATCCCGAATCACGAGTCATGAAGAACAGCATGAACCAAGGGATGGACCCACACTACAATGTTCAAGTAGCAGTCGATCAAGAGACTTTCTTGATCGTAGCCCCGGCCTTATCC
>CAVYTW010000033.1:0-30912 GCA_963771375.1 uncultured Chloroflexia bacterium | reverse complement strand
ACGGACGAGTCGAACCTGGAAGTCCTGGAAGTCCTCAGCAACCTTTACAACGAAATGAACAAGGAGGACGGGCTGCGGCGTTCGCTCTCGCGCCTGTTCAACCTCTACCTGGCCAGCGAAAATTATCGCAAGGCAGGAGACACGCTGGAACGAATCCTGGACGTCGACCCGTACGGCGAGGGCCACTACGATCGGTTGGTGAATCTGGAAGGACACATTGACTCGATCTGGTACAAGAATATCCTCTCGCGCATGCAACCCCCTTCTTCCGCGCGCACATCTCCGGCCATGAGCGCCGCAGCGGCAGCGGCGGAAAAAACCGAAACCTTGGAAGACCTTCTTGTCGAAGGGGAGATGTACCACCAATATCAACTCTCCGCAAAGCTGGCAGAGACGCTGGAAAAAATCGACCGGCTGTTTCCCGGTGCGGACGAAAAGAACCAGAGGGTTCGCGACCTCTACGAAGCCGCGGGATACACGCCCAAGTTCAAAGCGCCCCCGGCGCGCCGCTGCACCAGCTCCCCGCGACAGAGGCGACTTCCCCGGGCGCCGCTTCTTCCAATCTCTTGACGACCTGCGGAAAATCTCTGAAATCACCGCCAACATTTATCGTGAATCCACTCCGCAAGGAGTGCTCCAGGTCGCCGTCAATGAGATTGGCCGGGCGATGAACGCCAGCCGCTGCTGGGGAGCGGTGGGGTTGCCGGACCGGCCTCCCGTGCTCACCGCGGAATATTGTTCGCCGCTGGCTTCTCCCTCCGACCCCGCGGCCGCGATGAAGCTTTTTGCCTTCCTGATGGGGCAGGCCACCTCCAGCCCCGACGGGTGGTCGCTCGAAAACGTCGCCCAGGCTCCTTTGCTCTCTGCGGTCACCGCGGAAATTCAGAAATTGGGGATTCGCTCTTTGCAGGCGTTGCCCCTGATCGATAAGGACGCGGCCGCGGGGTTGCTGCTTTTGGAACAATGCGAGGCGCCGCGTACATGGTCGCCCGGCGAAAGCCTGCTGCTCAGAGCCATCGCCACGCAAGTGGTCATTGCCATCAACAACACCAAGTTGCGGCGGCTGGTGCGCTCGCTGGCCGGCACCGATCCCGAGACCGGCCTGCTTCCGCGCAGCGCCTATCTGGAATGCTTGCTTTCCGAAGCGCGGCGCTCCAAGGATCAGTCACAGCCGCTCTCGGTGTGCCTGCTGGAGCCGGAGAACCCGCATGCCGCTGATGAAGTCATTGGGCGATGCCGGCGTGCAGCGCTTCGTGCTGCAAGTCGGCAAAGCCCTCACCCCCGCCCTGCGCCAGAACGACATTTCCATTCGCTACAGCCCGCTTTCGGTCGTCGTGGTGTTTCCGGATACGGCCCTGCCGCAGGCGGGGCTGGCGGTGGAGAAAGTGCGCCGCGCCATGGCGCAGGTCCGGGTGAATGGCGCGGAAGCCAAGCAATTTCTGCGCGGCGGTTTGTGACGTTCCGCTGGGACCAAACTTTGATGCGGTGGATGGCGTCACCGAGGTGATCAACCGGCTGGAAGTCTCCTTGGACCGCGCGCACAAAGAAGGCGGAGAAGCGCATTCTGATTTCCAAGTTCTGCCGGTTGATTGTCAGGTGCAGAAGGAATTCATGGCCTATGAAACGCTGCTGTACGATACAGCGAAACTGCCATCGGCTACGTTAAGATCAATCGGCCGGAAAAGCTGAATGCCCTGAACCGCAAGGTCATGGAGGAATTGTTCGACTGCTTTCAAGCCCTGCAGAAAGATGAAGAAGTGCGCGTCGTGATTCTCACCGGGAGCGGGGAGAAAGCCTTTGTGGCGGGAGCGGACATCAACGAATTGGCTCGTGCAAACCCCCGTGGAGGGAAAGGAAACCTCCCAGTTTGGACAGCAGGTGTTCAACTTGATCGAAAACCTTGGCAAACCGGTGATCGCGGCGATCAACGGTTTCGCGCTGGGCGGAGGTTGCGAATTGGCCATGGCGTGCACCCTGCGCATTGCCGCGGAAACCGCTCGCCTGGGACAGCCGGAAGTCAAGCTTGGGCTCATCCCGGGTTATGGCGGATCGCAGCGGCTGCCGCGCCTGGTGGGAAAGTGCCGGGCGCTGGAGTTGATTCTTGACCGGCGAGCCCGTTACCGCGGCGGAAGCCCATCGCATGGGATTGGTGAACCAGGTAGTGCCGGCGGCGGAATTGCTGCCGGCGGCGGAGAAATTGGCACAGAAGATCATTGCCAACGCTCCGCTCGCCATAAAATTTGCGCTGGAAGCCGTTAATCACGGAATGGAAATGCCCGCGGCCGAAGGACAGTTCCTGGAAGCGACGCTCTTTGGGCTATGCTGCACCACTGCCGACATGAAAGAAGGAACGCGCGCATTTCTGGAAAAACGGCCCGCGAAATTCACGGGTCATTAGTCCTTCATCCCTTGTCCGTCGCCCACAGTCCACTGCCCGTACCATGTTATGGCAATCAGATTTCGGGAGAAGCCGTAAGCCTGTTAGAATTAGCGTTTGCTGTCTATCAAAAACTGACCACTGACGTCTACAACGGACTACGGACAAAGGACCACGGACAATGCCCTCAAGAAGGAAATCCCGCGAATACGCAATGCAAATGCTCTACCAGTGGGAACTGGGGGGCAACACGCCGGAACAGGTTGGCGCTTCATTCTTTCTCGAGCGCAAGGCCGACAGTGAAGTGGAAAGTTTCGCCCGCGGACTTTTCGGGGGGCGGTGGATAACATCGACAGGCTTGACCAATTGATCCGCGAGCACGCCGCAAATTGGCGGTTGGAACGCATGGCGGCTGTCGATCGGAGCATCCTTCGCGTGGCCGTTTATGAATTGCTTCACTGCCCGGAAACTCCACCTCATGCCGTCATCAACGAGGCGCTCGAAATCGCCCGCCGCTTTTCCGGCGAGGGTTCGGTGGAGTTCGTGAATGCTCGCTATTAATACCTGGATGAGATTGGGCGTGGCACAAGCACATATGATGGACTTTCAATTGCATGGGGAATCATCGAGTACATTCACAACCATCCGCACCTGCGCGCCAAGACGCTTTTCGCGACGCATTATCATGAACTAACGCAATTGGCAGATTTGTTACCAGGCATTCGCAATTACAACGTGGCTGTCACCGAAGCCGATGGCAAGGTTGTGTTTCTGCATAAGATCGTCGCTGGCGGAGCGGATAAATCCTATGGCATTCACGTTGCGCAATTGGCGGGCTTGCCCGCGCCGGTTATTCAACGCGGCGAATGAGATCATGCTCGAGCTTGAAAAAACGTCTGGCCGCGCGGGTGAACATCAATCCGCACGTCGCGCAGCAGGCCGCGCTCTTCCCGGAGACCAGTCCCCTGCTTGATGAATTGGGTGCTGCTGACGTAAATTCACTTTCTCCCATCGAAGCGTTGAACAAGTTGTTCGAATGGCAAAAGAAATATCTAAAATAGAACGGATGATTTCAAAATCATGCCAACATGGCCGGTAAGCCTTCACGTCCCTTAGAATAAGAAGATGGAGATGCAGATGAAAGTTGCAATCCTCGCAGGCGGACTCGGCACACGTCTTTCGGAAGAAACCAGCGTCAAACCCAAGCCGATGGTCGATATCGGCGGCAAGCCGATTTTTGGCACATCATGAACATCTATGCGGCGTATGGTTTCAAAGAGTTTGTGATTGCGCTAGGTTACCGCGGTGAATTGATCAAAGATTATTTTATAAATTATCATTATCGCTCCCGCAATCTCACGATTTAATTAAGGAACGGGAACATATCCGTACACGAAGCCGATGGCGAAGATTGGATCGTGCATCTGCTTGACACCGGTGCGGATACCAACACCGGCGGACGCGTGAAGCGCATCGCGGAATTCATCGGGGAAGAACCGTTCATGCTGACCTATGGTGACGGCGTGAGCAACATCAATATTCCTAAGCTGATTGAGTTTCATCAGAAGCAAAAAAGGCTGGCGACTCTCACCGCCGTTCGCCCTCCAGCCCGTTTCGGCCAAATGATTCTTAGTGACGGCAAAGTGACGGAGTTCAAGGAAAAACCGCAAATCGGCGAGGGCTGGATCAATGGCGGATTTTTTGTTCTTCAGCCAGAAGTAGTTAATTACATTGATAGCGATCAAACTGCGTGGGAATTTGATTCGCTGGAAAAGATCGCGGCGGACGGCCAACTGGCTGCCTATCAACATGATGGTTTCTGGCAAAGCATGGACACACTTCGTGATGTTAACGTGCTTGAAAAGTTCTGGCGGGAAGGCAACGCACCGTGGAAGTTATGGAACTGAATCGCGCCTTCTGGTTGGATCGTCCAACGTTCGTTACTGGCGGAACCGGATTAGTCGGAAGCTGGTTGGTGCGCCGCTTGATTGATGCAGGCGCGGATGTAGTTTGCCTCGTCCGGGATTGGATACCACAAAGCGAGTTAGTCCACGAGAAATTGATTGACCGTGTGAAAGTGGTCCGCGGCGATATTCGTGATCGAGAAGTCATCGAACGCACGCTCGGCGAATACGAAATCAATACTGTCATCCATCTGGCGGCACAGACCATTGTCACGATTGCAAACCGGAATCCCATCTCAACCTTTGAAACCAATATCGCGGGCACCTGGAATTTATTGGAGTTTTGCCGACGAAGTCCGAGCGTGAAACAAATTGTGATTGCGTCATCGGATAAAGCTTACGGTGATCAAGAAACGTTGCCATACAATGAGAGCACTCCGCTTCAGGGTCAGCATCCATACGATGTCAGCAAATCGGCAGCAGACTTGATTGCGAATACGTATGCCGTCAGTTTTGATTTACCGGTCGCGATCACACGCTGTGGAAATTTTTATGGCGGCGGCGACTTGAATTGGAATCGCATCATCCCCGGAACAATCCGCTCGATCTTGCGCGGACAAAACCCAATCATCCGCTCGGACGGCAAATACATCCGCGACTATTTTTATGTCGAAGATGGCGCGGCGGCATACATGTTGTTGGCGGAGAAACTTAAAGAATACCCAGAGCTCAAAGGTGAAGCGTTTAACTTCTCAAACGAGATTCAAGTGACGGTGAGCGAGATGGTGGAAAGCATTCTAAAATTAATGAATTCAAACCTAGAACCTGAAATCCACAATGAGGTTCAGAACGAAATCCGTCATCAATATCTCAGCGCAGAAAAAGCGCGCAGAGTTCTTCATTGGCATCCGCTCTTTTCATTGGATGAAGGTTTAAGGAAAACCATTGAATGGTATCGAAAGTATTTTAACGATGAACCCAAAAGCTGACGAACTTCGCTCGCAAATTCTTTCACTCACCGCCGATTATTTTTCAGAGGCATTTCCATCGCGTGAGTTTATTCCCGGGGAATCCAGCGTGCCGGTTTCGGGCAGAGTCTTCGACGTGTCCGACTTACAATCTCTAATGGACTCATCGCTGGACTTCTGGCTGACTACTGGAAGATTCGCACATCAATTTGAAATCGAGTTTGCGCGCTTTTTCCATATGCGTCACGCCATTTTGGTGAACTCCGGTTCCTCGGCGAATTTGCTCGCACTCGCCTGTCTCACTTCGCCTGAATTAGGTGAAAGACAACTCAAGCCCGGTGACGAAGTCATCACAATCGCCACCGCCTTCCCCACAACCGTTAATCCGATCTTTCAAAATCAGCTTGTGCCGGTATTTGTAGATGTGGACATTCCCACGTACAATATTGACGCGACTCAACTCGAAGCCGCATTATCACAAAAAACACGCGCTGTGATGATCGCTCATACGCTGGGCAATCCGTTCGATCTCGACAGGGTCACTGCGTTTTGCAAAGAACACAATTTATGGCTGATCGAGGATTGCTGTGATGCTGTTGGCGCGACTTATAATGATCAACCAGTTGGCAGATTTGGCGATGTCGCAACGGTAAGCTTTTATCCCGCACATCATATTACGATGGGAGAAGGCGGCGCCGTGCTTACCGATAAGCCGAAACTTAAAAAATTGATTGAGTCATTTCGCGATTGGGGACGCGATTGTTGGTGCGATCCGGGCAAAGAAAACACGTGCGGCAAACGCTTCAAATGGCAGCTCGGCGAATTGCCGCATGGTTACGACCATAAGTATACATATTCGCACATCGGATATAACTTGAAAGCCACGGATATGCAGGCCGCGGTTGGAGTTTCGCAATTAAAAAACTGCCGGCGTTTATTCAGAAGCGCCGCGGGAATTTTAATTACCTGTATCAAAGACTGAGTGAACTGCAGGATTTCTTTATTCTTCCACAAGCGACTCCCAACTCGAATCCGTCCTGGTTCGGCTTCCCGATCTACGTCCGGCCCGAGGCGGCTTTCACGCGCGATGAGGTGGTCCGCTGGCTTGAGGATCACAAGATCGCTACCCGCCTATTATTCGGCGGCAACTTGATTCGACAGCCTGCCTATCGCAATCAGAAGTATCGCGTGGTAGGCGATCTTAAACGCGCCGACGAAGTCATGCATCAAGTATTTTGGATTGGTGTATATCCGGGTCTGACTCAGCCCATGCTCAGTTACGTCTGCACCATGCTCACTCAATTCAGCGAAAGAAAGTCATAATTACTCATGAAAAGCGTAAAATTATATCTATTTTTTGTTGTTACGAACCTGATAATCATCAATGGGGTAATTATCTCTTACTTATACTTACGTTATCCAGTGGTCGGATCCGATTACAGTTTGGCTATTCCGAGCTTGTTGGACACAGCTTTACATTTTCGACTTAACGGGCTTGTAATCCAATGGTTCACTCCGAGTTTTGGCGGCGGAATCCCTGCCTTCCCAGACCCAAATAACATGCAATTTTCGCTCCCGGCGTTTCTAGCCACATACCTACCGCCATTGCAGGCTGTGGTCTTGTCTGTGGCACTTTACACAGGCATAGGCTTTATTGCCTGTGAATACTTTCTACGCCATACTTTAAAGATGGACTGGAAAAGCAGCATTCTCGGTGCAGTGTTCTTTTCTGCCAACGGCTTTATAATCCAAAGGGTTATGATTGGGCATTTGGGCTATCAGACATTTCCCCTTCTAACCATCTTTTTGGTCGCTTTGTTGGACGAAGCCTTACAACCTGCACTAGCCGCGGTAATTTTGGGACTGACATCAGGGATTCTGATCCACTCGGCAGGTTACTTTATTATCATCATTTTTATTTTTTCAATCCTCATCGCCCTGCCCATCATATATATTTATAACCCTTCTTATTTCAAATGGAAAAGGTGGTCAGTCGTACTAGGACTGGGAGGAGCAATCGGCTTGATCATTTCGGCGTCCAAACTAGCAGCGGTATATTCGTTCATGCGCTTCTTTCCCCGGTCAATTTCCGATGCCTATCACAGAACACTGCTGCAAGGATTATATGGTTTAGCCCTTCAACTACTGGGAACAATGAACCTCGCACCATTCTTTCAAATCACGGGGGGCTTAAACCCAGATTCCATTCAAAAGTATATGCGTACGGTGAGCGGCGTCCACTCCGGCTACTGGGAGTTTGATATGTCCATCTCGCCAGTAGTCTTTGGCATCCTACTTGCTGGCTTGATTGTTTTTTTTCGTCATCCTAAAAAATACTTGGGCCCGATGTTGACTTGGAAAAAAATAATTGCCTTGGTATCATTATTCCTTTTCCTTGCAACTGTTGCAGAGTTCACGCTCGCAAGAGGTAGAATTTATCTCGCCCTACGGCATCTGCCAATTCTTTCCTCCCTTCATGTGAACGTGCGATTCGCTGCTGCTTTTATTTTTCCGCTTGCATTAGTAGCCACGCTAATCTACGACAATTGGGTCCGCAACCAATCTCTCAGAAAATCATTTTTTATCTTTGTGATCACAAATATTCTGGCAGTAGTCCCGTTGGGATCGTATTTCCTTTTCAAGGGCGACCTAAACCTCCTAGACGACCACGCTTATAATAGCCGCGCTTATAATATAAACGCCGGACAAATGGTTTATGAGCAAATTCAAGCTGGTGAGACTCTTGATGTAACAAACATTGGTCTACAAAACGATAATACTGAGGCTTTGCTTAGCGGCTCAAGCAATCTGCATTTGTACGACCCCATTTTCGGATATAAACTTCAAACCTTTCATCCCGAAGTCACACCGGGTTCGATTTGGAATACATCCAATGGCTATTTCAACATGACAGACCCTACAGGTTTTGTCTATCCTGAGATAAACGGTAACCACCCATTCGAACGATTCCGGGTCGAAGGCAATGACATGCTTTCACTATTTGCAAGACATATCCAACCCAAATGGAAAATCCCCACATATCAACACATCCTTGATTGGATCTCAGGATCAACCTTTTTGATAGCTTTGGCATACTTATTATTCCACACAAGCAAACGTCTCTTATTCAAAAAAACATGACGTTATTGTTTCTGGATTTGGACCACATTCTCGATCACACTCGCGACCTATGGGATGAACTGCGCGGCCAACGCATATTCATCACAGGCGGGACAGGGTTTTTCGGTTGCTGGCTGTTGGAGAGTTTCATTTGGGCAAATGAAAAATTGAAGCTAAATGCTCAGGCAATGGTATTAACTCGTTCGCCGGATGCTTTTCGAGTCAAAGCTCCGCATCTCGCAGGAAATGAAGCGGTTACACTTCTAAGCGGCGACGTCCGCACCTTTGATTTTCCCAAAGAATCCTTCTCCCACATCATTCATGCCGCGACTGAATCGAGCACCAAGCTCAATGACGAAAATCCCTTATTGATGCTGGATACCATCATAGAAGGCACACGCCATACTCTTGACTTTGCAAAAGCTTGCGGTGCGAGAAAATTCCTGCTGACAAGTTCGGGGGCGATTTACGGAAAACAGCCTCCTGAATTGACTCATGTTCCGGAAAACTATTCGGGTGCACCCGACCCATTGGATCCGAAGTCCGCTTATGGGCAGGGAAAAAGAATCGCCGAGCATCTATGCGCGCTTTATGCAAGTTCGTCTTTTGAAATAAAAATCGCGCGTGGTTTTGCCTTTGTTGGACCACATCTTCCCCTCGATACTCATTTTGCCATCGGGAATTTCATCGGCGATGCTTTGAACGGCGGACCGATCATCATCAAAGGAGACGGCACGCCATATCGTTCATATCTTTATGCAGCAGACCTTGCCATTTGGTTGTGGACTATCCTATTCAAGGGACAGTCTTGCCGTCCATATAATGTAGGAAGCGACAAACCGTATTCCATTGCAGAAATAGCCAAAGTTGTGGCTGAACAATTTCCTCAAAAAATCAACTTAAAAATCCTTGGCTCGGTAGATCCGCAGAAAGCACTGGAACGATATGTGCCAGATATAAAGAGAGCACGTAGCGAATTGGGACTGGATGTTTTGGTAGATCTCGCCGCTAGCATCAAGCGCACAGAATTGTTATATTATGAATTACGCAAAACAGGAATTTGAACTTCAAATATAGCCACATCCCAATTGAAATACCAGCAGAGACGGCGTGCTTTGCATTTCCGATATAATATAAGAGGTAACTCTATCCGATGCGAAAGGTCAGTATATGAACAAAGGGAATAAGAAGAATATTTTAATATCTCCGATCATCTCAGTCGTTGTTCCTGTTTATAAAGAAGAACGCAGTATCGGCCCATTTCTTTTGCGATTGGAATCCGTGATGAGTAAGATGGGTGTATCCTATGAAGTAATTTTTTCTCTTGACCCTTCTCCTGATCGAACGGAAGAAATTATTCTCGAGGAAATAGGCCGCAACCCGGCCATCAAGCTATTGGTTTTTTCCCGCCGTTTCGGCCAGCCTGCGGCCACCATGGCAGGGATACTTTGGGCCAAGGGAGATACGTGTGTAACCATCGATGTCGATCTCCAGGATCAGCCGGAACTGATTGAGCCGATGTATGCTAAATTGAAGGATGGGTATGAGGTTGTATATGCCAAGCGCCGTTCACGAAAAGGAGAAACATTGGTCAAGCGAATCGTATCCTCTTTTGGGTATTTCGTAATCAATAAACTCAGCGACGTGGCCATCCCACGCGATACTGGTGATTTTCGCATCATGACTCGCCGCGTCATTGAAGAACTCCGCCAACTAAGTGAAACGCACGGCTTTCTACGCGGGCTTGTGGCTTATGTGGGCTTTAAGCAAACTTTCATTGAGTATGATCGCGACCAGCGCTTTGCTGATCAGGGTAAATATAACCGGTTAACAGGCTCCTTGAAGATTGGACTGAATGGTTTGATCGGTTTCAGCAGCCGCCCACTTCAGCTAATGTCTCTTGTGGGAATGGGCTTTGCTGGGTTCAGTTTTCTCCTGGGCATATGGTATCTCGCGCAAAAACTTTTGGGTGTTAATCTGACTCCTGGCCTGTCTACAACCGTTCTTGCCATCACATTTTTCTCAGGTATACAGCTCTTGGGCTTGGGACTCACGGGAGAGTACATCGGACGGATTTATGACGAAGTCAAGCATCGTCCACAAAGTATTGTGGACCGTAAGGTTAATTTTGATGAGTAATCATTTTTAAGGCAAGGCAAGGTAAAATACATTATTTTCAATGGATATTCTACTATCATCAGAAGAAGGTATTTATAATGACCATCCAAAATAAATGGCCGAAAACTTTTCCTCCATTAACAAGCGAACAACAGAGTATCTCTGATGACTTCATGGCTCATTGGCATACGGTTCTCCCTTCGCGGTATAGCATTATTGACAAGTTTAATCATTATTATCCCGTGCAGCATGCACCTGTTGGCTTTAATCGCACTCTTGAAATTGGCGCGGGACTAGGCGAGCATCTCAAGTACGAGAAACTGACGCCAGAACAACGCAAAAATTATTTTTGCCTCGACTTGCGTGCAAACATGGTGGAAGTAATCCATCAGACATTTCCGGATGTCCAAGCCATCGTCCATGATTGTCAGGAGCCTTTGGCCATGTTCGCAGACGGGTATTTTGATCGCGTTTTAGCAATCCATGTGCTGGAGCATTTACCAAATTTGCCGGCTGCGATTCGGGAAGTCTATCGCTTGATTAATAAACAAATAGGTGTTTTCTCTGTTGTCATTCCCTGTGAGGGCGGGTTATTGTATGGATTCGCCCGTCGCATATCGGCCCAGCGCATCTTCGAAAAACGTTACAAACAACCCTATAAATGGTTTATTGAGCGTGAACATATTAATCTTGCTAATGAAATTCTGGAAGAACTCCAACCATATTTTGAAATTACACATCGGACATTTTTTCCTCTGCCCTTCCTGCCGGTGCAAACTATAAATCTAGTCATTGGCTTGACGTTGAAACCCCGCTTGATCCCACCTGCAAGTGTTTATTAGAGAGGGAATTGTTATGCAATATTTGGTCACTGGCTGTGCTGGATTCATTGGCAGTAACCTTATTGACCGGTTACTGGCAGACGGTCATAGTGTTACCGGCTACGATAATTTTTCCACCGGGCAGGATAAGTTTATTGCCCCTGCGATTCAATCTCCCAATTTCACCCTTATGCGCGGTGATACGCTGGATTTATCCGCTCTGACCAAAACAATGAAGGGCGTAGATTTCGTCTTTCATCTGGCCGCCAATGCGGATGTGCGTTTTGGTACCGAGCATCCATACAAAGATTTGGAGCAGAACACCATTGCCACTTATAATGTTTTGGAAGCCATGCGCGCTAATGGCATCAAGCGCATGGCGTTCTCCTCCACTGGTTCTGTTTATGGCGAAGCTAGAACCTTTCCCACTCCCGAAGATGCACCCTTTCCCATGCAAACATCTCTTTACGGCGCATCCAAACTGGCAGCAGAGGGTCTGATACAGGCATATTGTGAGGGTTATAGCTTTCAAGGTTATATCTTTCGGTTTGTTTCCATCCTAGGCGAACGGTATTCGCATGGCCACGTGTTCGATTTTTACAAGCAGCTTCTCAAGCATCCAGATGAACTTCAGATCCTGGGCAACGGTCATCAGCGCAAATCCTACCTTTATGTGCAGGATTGCATTGATGCCATCTTTCTAGCGATGGAAAAAGCACAGGAAAAAATAAACATTTATAATTTGGGTACAGAAGAATATTGTGAGGTTAATGACTCCATTGGATGGATTTGTGAGTATCTGGGAGTAAACCCGCGTAATGCGTATTCTGGAGGTGAGCGCGGTTGGATCGGTGACAACCCTTTCATATTCCTTAATACTGCCAAAATCCGCGCACTTGGATGGAAGCCAAAGCTGACTATCCAGCAAGGTGTTATTCGCACGCTGGAATATTTACAAGCCAATCAGTGGCTTCTAGAGCAAAGATAATGAAAGTTTGTATTCTGGGTCTATGGCATCTCGGCACAGTGACCGCTGCCTGTCTTGCATCTGGGGGTCATCATGTCACTGGACTAGACTTTGACGAAACCATGGTTACCAACTTGAAAAAAGGCCAGCCGCCTCTTTTCGAACCGGGACTGGAAGATTTGGTCAAAAAAGGCATTCAATCCGGCACTCTTGATTTTTCAACTGACCCGGCTCAGGCAGTGAGTGAAGCAAAAGTCATTTGGGTGGCTTACGATACGCCCGTAGATGATGATGACAACGCAGATATAAGTTATGTCATCGAGCGCGTGGAGAAACTTTTTCGCCATTTGAAATCAGGACAGGAAGTATTGATCTCATCCCAATTACCAGTTGGTACAAGCGCGCATCTGGAAAAATTGTTCGCAAAAGTGCGACCTAATCTACAAGTCTCCTTTTCATATTCCCCGGAAAATCTGCGCCTGGGAAAAGCCATCTCTGTCTTCACTCAGCCCGATCGCGTAGTCATTGGCACTCGTTCCGAAAACAGCCGCAAAATATTTTCGGAGCTGCTTTCTCCTTTCACGGATCACATTGAATGGATGTCTGTCGAATCTGCCGAGATGACAAAACATGCGCTAAATGCTTTTCTTGCAACGTCAGTTACATTCATCAACGAAATCGCATCTATTTGCGAACAAGTCGGGGCCGATGCTAAAGAGGTGGAACGCGGACTAAAATCTGAGTCGCGCATTGGACCGAAAGCCTATCTGGGCCCTGGCGGAGCTTTTGCAGGCGGGACATTGGCACGCGATATTGCCTTTTTGACCCAGCTTGGTCAGCAGAACAACTTACCTATTTATCTTGTCCCTGCCGTGCGCACCAGCAACGATGCTCATAAAAATTGGCCACGCCGACGCCTGACGCAGTTGCTTGGCACCTTGAAAGGCAAGACGGTAGCCGTCTGGGGATTGACCTATAAAGCTGGTACTGACACATTGCGGCGTTCCAGCGCCATTGAACTGTGTCAGTGGCTGCTGGAGCAAGACGCACAGGTGCAAGCGCACGACCCGGCTTTGAAAAGCCTACCGAAAAATTTTGCCGCCATCCGCTTGTGTGCTTCGCCGTTGGATGCCGCTCGGGGTGCAGATGCATTGGTCATTGCCACTGAATGGCCTGATTACCGCGCTGTTTCGATGACAGAAACACTAACAGCCATGCATTCTAAAATTGTTCTGGATGCAAATCGTTTCTTAGCCGCATCACTGGAGGCTTTGCCCAATGTGACGTATATAGCCGTTGGAAGGGTTGTTAAAACATGAACCTTGTGTTGGAAAGTCGTGTTGCCATTGTTACAGGTGCTAATCAAGGTCTGGGCGAAACCATTGCCCGAGCTTTTGTGCAGGCCGGGTCTAATGTGATGCTGTGTGCTCGCGACGAGTTTAAATTGGCCGAGGTGCAGAGTAAATTACAGGGTCTTTGCACAACAGGCCAACGGGTCGAAGCGATGCGAGCAGATGTATCAAAGTGGAATGATGTAGATCGACTTATTTCCTCTGCTTTGGCAAAGTTCTCTCAAATCCAGATCTTAGTCAATAATGCTGGTGTTTATGGCCCCAAAGGTAGGATAGAAGATGTGGACTGGAATGAGTGGGTGCAGGCAATTGAAATAAATCTTTTGGGTTCGATTTTGACCGCTAAGGCGCTGCTGCCACACTTTCGCACCCACCACTATGGAAAAATTATCCAACTCTCCGGCGGAGGAGCAACCTCACCATTGCCATTTATCAGTGCATATGCAGCATCAAAAGCCGGAATTGTGCGTTTTATGGAAACTCTGGCTGATGAGGTGAAGACTGCAGGCATTGACGTGAATTCCATAGCTCCCGGTGCGCTAAATACACGCCTTCTCGATGAAGTGCTGGAGGCTGGTCCGGATAAAGTGGGCAAAGCCTTTTATGAACGAGCCAGGAAGCAGAAGACGGCAGGCGGCGCACCGCTTGAAAGAGGTGCAGAATTAGCGGTCTTTTTAGCTTCTGCCGCTAGTGATGGGTTAACGGGCAAACTCATCAGCGCTATGTGGGATCCATGGGAGCAATTTCCCGAACATTGGGATGATTTACGGAAAACTGATATATATACACTGCGCCGTATCACTCCAAAAGACCGTGGCCAATCGTGGGGTGACCTATGAATTATCTACCTGGCGTGGCTATTCTCGGCTGTGGTCTGATTGGTCAGAAACGCTCCAAGACACTGGCAGGAGCAAAGCTCGTCGTCTGCGCGGACGTGGACGAAAAGCGCGCAAAGTTTCTGGCGGACGGATTTCCCAGTTGCGAAGCAACTGGAGATTGGCATTTCGCCATCGAGCGTCCTGATGTCGATATTGTCATTGTCGCAACCACAAACGATGCGCTTGTGAAAACAAGTCTCGCAGCTATAAAGACGGGAAAGCATGTCCTTGTGGAAAAACCTGCTGCTCGTAATGTATTCGAATTGGATCGGTTGATTGAAGCTGCATCAAAAAATAATGTACAAGTACGCGTGGGTTTAACCATCGTTATCATCCTGCATTACTCAAGGCAAAAGAGTTAGTCAACGCAGGCGAGCTTGGTGAACTGATGTTCATACGCGGACGTTATGGTCACGGCGGCCGCATTGGCTATGACCGCGAATGGCGTGCCAATCCCGAGCTTTCTGGTGGCGGCGAGCTGATCGATCAGGGCGTGCATCTGATTGATCTTTCGCGCTGGTTCCTGGGCGATTTCTTGGAAATTCAGGGATATGCGCATACCTATTTTTGGGATATGCCCGTGGATGATAATGGGTTTATGATCTTGAGAACCGTCAAAAATCAAACCGCTTTCTTGCATGTCAGTTGCACCGAATGGAAAAATCTTTTTTCACTTGAGGTCTTTGGACGCAATGCCAAGCTTCATATTGAAGGGTTGGGTGGTAGTTATGGCGTTGAAAAACTTTCCTTCTACAAGATGCTGCCAGAACTGGGCCCTCCCGATACAACTGTTTGGGAATATCCGCGCGGAGATAATTCATGGAAGTTGGAATTTGACGAATTCTTAGAGGATATTCGCTTGAATCGTCTGCCGTCGGCAAATCTGAATGATGCTCGCGCTGCATTAGTCATAGTGCAAGAAATTTACAAGGTTTCCGGTTATGATTATCACACGTAGTCCTCTGCGCATTACGTTGGGCGGCGGAGGTACTGATTTGCCGTCTTATTACCGCAAATTCGGCGGCTTCCTCATTTCAGCAGCAATTGACAAATATGTTTATGTCACCGTTATGCGCCCGTTCACGCCGGGAATTTTCCTGAAATATTCCCAACTTGAGAAAACGGATTCGGTGGATGAAGTTCAACATCCTATTCTGCGCGAAGCTCTTCGCCTGATGGATTTCAAAACTCCGCAAATTGAGATTACGACCTTGGCTGATATCCCATCGGGAACAGGGCTTGGCTCTTCCGGCAGTTTCACTACTGCGTTATTAAAGGCCCTTTATTCGCATCGCCGTCGTCTCATATTGCCCGACGAGTTGGCGCGGCTGGCTTGCCAACTTGAGTTGGAGATTCTGAAAGAACCCATTGGCAAGCAGGATCAATACATTGCAGCTTACGGAGGCATTACTTGTTTTGAATTCTTCTCCGACGAATCTGTTAGCGCTCATCCATTGCAAATCAATGTAGATACGCTTTTTGATTTGGAAGACAATCTCCTGCTTTTTTTCACTGGTTTTGCACGGAGCGCTTCAACCATTTTAGAGGATCAAGATAAGAGAAGCAAAGAGATGGATCAAGATATGCTGAACAACCTGCATTATGTAAAAGACCTTGGATTGCGTAGCAAGGCAGTGCTGACGGCAGGACACACTTCCGAATTTGGTGCTTTGATGCAGGATCACTGGGATCATAAACGCAAGCGTTCCGGTGGCATGAGTAATCCCAAAATAGACGAATGGTACGATCTTGGCATCAAAAATGGCGCTCTAGGGGGAAAGCTAGTCGGAGCAGGCGGGGGTGGCTTTTTGATGTTTTACGCTGAAGATCGCAATCGCTTGCGCCGAACGATGTCTAAAGCTGGGCTGGAGGAAGTGCGGTTCAGATTTGATTTTGAAGGTACTAAGGCGTTGATTGGATGAAACTTTATCCTGCTCTCATCTTGGCGGGAGGAATCGCTACTCGCCTCCGCCCCATCACTGAAAAAGTCCCTAAAGCGCTAGTAGAAGTTGGCGGGCAGCCCTTTATTGTCCAGCAGTTGCGACTGTTGAGTTCGCGCGGGATTCGGCAAGTCGTAATTTCTGCTTGGTACAAAGGGGATCTGATCCGTGATTTCATCGGTGATGGGAAACGCTTTGAGATGGATGTAAAATATGCTTTCGATGGTGAACGTCCGTTGGGTACAGGCGGCGCCATTCGGCGCGCGCTAAATATGCTGGATGGACCATTTTTCGTCCTTTATGGGGATTTGTACTTGCCTTGTGATTATGGAGATATTCAGGCCTTTTTTGATTCTTATGATAAGCTTGGTTTAATGACAATATTCCACAACGCGGATCAATGGGACACCAGCAATGTGGAGCTGGAAACAGGCCGGATCGTTCGGTATGACAAGGAAAACCATACGCCTCGCATGGAATATATTGATTATGGATTGGGTTTATTTCGGCCGACCGCTTTTGAACATCTGGTGGATGGGCAACCGGCGGATTTGGCATTAATTTATCAAAGGCTTTTGGTTGACCACCAGCTACTCGCCTATAAGGTCAAACAACGCTTTTATGAAATTGGTTCTTTTGAGGGACTAAGCGAGCTAGACAAATTGCTTGCAAGGAACTCCAATCAATTTATCGAAAGGAAAAAAACATGAGCTTCACTGAAACCTTTATTGCTGAAGCTACTGAAATCCTGAACAAATTGGATACTATTGCTATTGAAAAAATGGTCGATATACTCGCTCAGACCCGCGAACAGGGAGGGCGACTATTTGTTTTGGGCGTGGGTGGAAGTGCTGCTAATGCTTCACATGCCGTAAACGATTTTCGAAAAATTACCGGGATCGAAAGTTATACCCCTACCGATAATGTTTCCGAGCTCACAGCGCGCACTAATGATGAAGGTTGGGCGTCTGTTTTCAAAGGCTGGCTGGAAGGAAGTCATTTAAACACCAAGGATGTTGTTATGGTGTTCTCCGTTGGCGGTGGAAATTTAGAGAAGAACGTCAGTCCAAATCTGGTCTTGGCTCTACAATTGGCAAAAGAAGTTGGCGCAAAAATTGTCGGTGTAGTGGGCCGTGACGGTGGTTATACTGCACAAGTGGCAGATGCCTGCGTTGTTATTCCTACTATCAACCCAGAGCACATTACTCCACATACCGAGGCCTTTCATTCAGTTATCCATCACTTGCTGGTAACGCATCCGCGCTTGAAGGCGATGCAGACAAAGTGGGAATCAGTTAAGTAATGGCTGGTTTACCGGCGGTTTTTCTCGACCGTGATGGCGTCATTAATCATGCAGTTGTCCGCGATGGCAGGCCATATCCCCCCGCTCGGCTGGAGGATGTTGAAATACTTCCAGGGGCGGTCTCATCAGTACCACAGTTGGCAGAACTCGGGTATGTTTTGATTGGCATCACGAATCAGCCAGATGTAGCGCGCGGTACACAATCCCGAGAGGTGGTGGAGTCTATCAATGCTATGATTCTATTTCGCCTTCCTTTGCGTGAGATTTTTGTCTGCTATCATGATACCAAAGATAACTGTGATTGCCGCAAGCCTAAGCCGGGTCTGATTTTACGAGCGGCGGATAAATACGGATTGGACCTTTCGCAAAGCTGGATGGTAGGGGATCGTTGGAAGGATATTGCTGCAGGCCGAGCCGCCGGGCTGAAAACGATTTTTGTGGATTATCGCTACGCAGAAACATATGAAGGTATTCCCGCCGATTTTACGGTAAAAGATACTTTATTTGTATCCGACATTATTTTGAAAGGGTGATCGATAATGAAAACGCTCGATCAATTGAAAGTAAAAATATTTGCCGATGGCGCCGACTTGGATGGCATCTGGGAACTGTATTGTAATCCTTACATTACAGGTTTTACAACCAATCCGACCCTGATGCGTAAAAGTGGAATTACAGATTACGAGAAGTTTGCGCGTCATGTCTTGGAGAAAATAACCGATCGTCCCATCTCGTTCGAAGTCTTTTCAGATGAGTTTGACGAGATGGAACGTCAGGCGCGGAAAATTGCCTCATGGGGGCATAATGTGTATGTCAAAATTCCCATAACCAACACTAGATGCGAATCCTCAGTAGAGTTAATTAGCCGTCTGGCACAGGAAAAAGTGAAATTGAATGTTACGGCGCTTATGACGTTGGACCAGGTGCGTACGGTTTCTGGAGCGTTGGCTGATCATACAAGCTCTTTTATTTCTATCTTTGCCGGGCGAATTGCAGATACAGGGCGCGATCCGATGCCAATAATGAAAGAAGCGGTGGAAATCATGTCGCCCTACTCAACTCAGGAATTGATCTGGGCAAGCCCGCGCGAATTGCTGAACATTTTTCATGCAGATGAAATCGGTTGTCACGTTATCACCGTAACTCATGATATTCTCAAGAAGCTAACGTTGGTTGGCAAAGATCTGGATGAATATTCTTTGGATACTGTTAAGATGTTCCACTCCGATGCCCAAAAGGGAGGATATAAATTGTAAGCAATCTTGTTTATATAGCCCTTGTTTATTTTACTATGGGCGGTGGTCCAATGGAAGCGATAACTTAGATCGCCAATCCCACAAATGTGGAAATGACTTGGATTTTGGGAAAATCCACCCAAAAGGTGAAATATGAAAATAAGAATTCCAAAAGTGATAAAGATGGGATCGGTTTTGTTGTCTTTGATTTTAGGAATTGTCATTTCTTGGTTGATGAAAGATGGAATAACCCTGCTTATACTGAATGGAAAAAGCTTCAATAACCGAAGCTTATTTATCCAGTTCTGCATTCTGATATTTTTAGTAACTTTTATCTCCTCATTTTTCTTTTTTATGCTATCTTATATTAGTTCCTTCTACGATTGGAATGAAAAGTTACATCAATTGTTAAAGAACATTATCTTAACCGACCTTATACAGCCAGCGAATTTAGTGAATATGGAAGTCAAAGAAACTAAAATCAGGAATATTGCCACTATTATATTGACTGGATTTGTTGCCTCAGTATTTTTTCATTATTTTCTGGGCGTTTACCAAAATATGCCTTATCCCCATAACACCTTTCTATTTTTACCTAGTGATAGGTTCAATGACTTTTTTAATTTTTACAACATCTTGCAATATCAGGAGCCCTATTTTGGCAATCATCAAAGCGTACAATACCCGTTTTCAAACCTAATCGGTTATGCTTTCACGATATTACCTAGAACTACTGCATTTATTGTATATACGATGTTATTTATGTATGCCTTTATTATATTCGCAGTCTTATTCACCTACCCCAAGAATTCCAAAAAACACATTTCAGAATTATTGATCATTTCCTTATTAACATATCCAATACTATTCACTCTTGATCGAGGAAATCCTGAAAGCTATGTATTCATTTCATTGCTTGGATTTATTTATTTTTATGAAAAAAAGGAATATTTATTGACCGTAATATTTTTATCATCTGCCATTGCAATGAAACTTTTCCCCATCGTCTTTGTGATTATCTATTTATCCGACAAGAAATACAAAGAGGTGTTGCTCACAGGTTTATTTACATGCATACTTACAATTTTTTCCCTTCTATTCTTTAAGGGTGGCATTTATGAAAATCTAGTGCAAGTAATAAGGGGAGCAAATCTAAGTGGTTTAAATTATTTTCTACGCGGCGATCTAGTAGTTCAAAGGGGAGTCTCTTTGTTTACGTTGGCAAAGATATTTTTAATTGAAACAGATCTAATTTACAAAGTGAATATGGCTAAATTTCTAAGTATCTACATCATAATTGCAGTTGTCTTGGGTCTCGTCATCGCCGCCTACGTAGTTGTAATGGAAAAAGAATTCTGGAAGAAAGTTGCAATCTTAGTCGTGACCATGCTATTGTTGCCGCACATTTCGGCGGACTATAAATTGATCCACATCTTTCTTCCGTTGTTCTTATTCATCAATGTCTCAAAACCAAACCGCCTCGACAAGGTATACATTGTTTTATTCGGCTTACTGCTGATTCCAAAGGATTATTACCTGTTAAGCAAAGTGATTTCGGACTCAGGCGTTTCTGACATAAGCATTTCGGTGATAATCAACGATATGGCATTGATAATTATGTTGTTCCTTATTATTGGTTCAGGATTGAAAAAATGGATCTCCCAGAAAAAGAACTGTCCAGCCTAAAGTCATCATGATTCAAATATCCGAGGAGATTACGCGCACCTTGGCTTATATCGGCGTTTAGATAAGGTCAATTTAAACTATATGCAAAACCTGATTACAATCGATATGGGAGTTGCTGATATCTATGCGCTGCTCAGAGCGAGAAACATTATGATGAAATACTTGCTGGTATTGCATTTTGCCATCTATCATCATCCTAAACATATCTGGAAAGCCAAACTTCTACCCCAACATATTACATGTAACGTTTACTGGTATCATCTATGTGCGGAGGGCTATAACGATTTTAACATTGTTCTCCAGACATTTCCGATATAAACTTAACCCATGATGCGAGTCTCTGAGTACATATCGAAAAAACTATCCGACGACTTTGGCATTCGTCACGTTTTCATGCTGACCGGCGGCGGCTCTATGTTCTTGAATGATGCTATTGGAAATCAACCGGGCTTGAAGGTGATATTCTGTCATCATGAGCAAGCCTGTGCCATGGCTGCTGAAGGTTACGCACGTATCACGAATAGACCGGGTGTAATAAACGTTACTACTGGCCCCGGCGGAATCAATGCCTTGAATGGTGTGTTTGGAGCCTGGGTGGATTCGATTCCGATGCTGGTTATATCGGGCCAAGTCAAACGCGAAACGTTGATGGCCACTTATAATATTCCGGGCTTACGGCAGATCGGCGACCAAGAAGTTGATATCATCAACATGGTAAAGGGCATCACGAAGTACGCGGTTTTGGTGGACGATCCCGCGACTATCCGTTATCACCTTGAAAGGGCTTGGCATTTGTCGCAAAGCGGGCGCCCCGGCCCGTGTTGGTTAGATATTCCAATTGATGTGCAAACCAGCGAGATCAATCCAGAGGAGTTAAAGCGTTATGACCCCTTGGAAGATCAACTGGCTTGCACGGATAACCTCCCGGGAATTTGCAAAACTGTTATCGAAAAACTTTCTAATGCCAAACGCCCCGTTATGATTGCCGGTAAAGGAATACGTCTCGGAAACGCCCTCGTTGAATTCGGACAGGTCATTCATGAGCTCAACATTCCGGTTGTCCCGGGTTGGACATCCGTTGATCTCATGGCATCCGACGACCCCTTGTTTTGCGGACGTGCGGGCGACTTGGCTACTCGTGCGGGAAATTTCACGGTGCAAAATGCAGATGTGCTTTTGGTGCTCGGCAACCGGCTTGGGTTACGGCAAGTCAGTTACAACTGGAACTCCTTCGCGCGTTGTGCTTATAAGATTCAAGTGGACGTTGATACGGCGGAATTCAAAAAGCCAACTGTCCAACCGGACCTTGCAATCCATATCGATGTAAAACTCTTCCTTGCTGAACTCCTTAACCAGATTCGAAATTCTGAATTCAATAGCAGAAAGCATTCTGACTGGTTGAAATGGTGCAAAGAACGAGTGGCTCGCTATCCTGCTGTTTTACCGCATCATCGCCAACCCATAAATGGGCGCGTCAACCCATATTTTTTTATCGACCGATTGTTCTCCCTTCTTACATCCGAAGATATCGTGGTTTGCGGTGATGGCACAGCCAACGTCGTTACTTTTCAAGCCGCCACAATCAAAAAGGGCCAACGAGTCATTGCAAATACAGGCGATGCATCAATGGGATATGATCTGCCGGCTGCTATTGGCGCGGCAGCAGCCCAAAACGGAAAACGCATCGTGTGTCTAGCGGGAGATGGAAGTTTACAATTAAACATACAGGAATTGCAAACCGTCTTCCATAATAATTTACCCGTAAAGCTTTTCGTTCTTAATAACAATGGATATTTATCGATTTGCCTTTCTCAGATCAATATGTTTAAGCGACTGACTGGAGAAGGCCCGCAAAGCGGCGTTTCGTTCCCAGATATTGTCGAACTTGCCGAAGCTTACGGTCTTCCAGCAATCCGGGTCGGATACGAAGGGTTGGAGAAGGTAATCCAAGATGTACTTGAGCGACCCGGCCCCTTCGTTTGCGACATCCTGCTTGACCCAGAACAGGCCTTTGAACCTCGCATAACCTCGAGGCAATTGCCTGATGGAAGAATAGTCTCATCGCCCTTGGAGGATATGTTTCCTTTCCTAAGCGATGGCGAGCTAAATGATAATCTTTTCATACCATCATTAAGATGAAAAACCAGAACAGGAGACTCGTATGTTAAGCCGCGATATTTTTGAAGATCTATTTGTTCTTGAGATGACCAACAATCATCAAGGAAAAACCGATCGTGGACTGCAAATTATCCGCGAGCATTCACGCATTGTCAGGTTTAACAATGTGCGTGCGGCCATTAAACTTCAGTTTCGTGATCTGGATACCTTCATTCATAAGGATTTTTCCACGCGCACAGATCTCCGCTATATCAAACGAATAACTGAGACGAGGTTATCTAAAGATCAATATGCTGTTTTGGTCGAGACAATTCGAAAAAGCGGGTGTATACCATTGGCTACTCCATTTGATGAAAAATCTGTTGGCTGGTGTCAAGAATTCGAAATGCCAATGATCAAAGTAGCAAGTGCCGATGGCAATGATTGGCTCTTGCTCGAGAAGATAGCCAAAACAAAAAAACCCGTTATTGTCTCTACAGGCGGCGTGTCGCTTAAGGACATGGATGATATGGTCACCTTTTTTGAAAATCGAAACATCTCGCTCGCTCTAAATCATTGCATCGCTGCCTATCCTACTGAGGATAACGAGATGGAACTCCATCAGATTGACTTTCTACAAAAAAGATATCCTGGCCACGTAATCGGCTTGTCCAGCCACGAAGGTCATGACTGGTTCTCTTCGCTGCTCATTGCTTATGGTAAAGGAGTGCGGTTATTTGAACGACACATAGACATCAACAGTGATGGCACAAATATTAACGCCTATTCATCGTTGCCAGAACAGATAGATGTTTGGTTCAAAGCATTCCACAAAGCCCAAGAGATGTGCGGAACCGCTGAAGAGCATCGCAAACCACCTTTGCAGAAAGAAGTGGATTACCTCGACACATACGTCCGAGGCGTTTATGCGCGGCGCGATCTTGGAGAAGGCGAAACCTTAACCGAAGAAGACATTTATTTGGCAATTCCCCTGCAAAAAGGTCAACTCTCTACGCGGGAATTGATGTTGGGGCGTTATGGTCATAAACTAATACAGGCATGTGCCAAAGACAAACCCATCACGATTGACATGGTAGATACGCCTTACGCGCACAACGAAGAGCTTCGGAAAAATATCTACAACCGCGGCTTATAAAGAGCTAACATAGTAAGCAGGCATGACCATACAGAACGGATACACCGCGCTAGTAACCGGAGCCTCACGTGGTATTGGGCAGGCAATAGCTCAACAATTAGCCGCAGACGGCTGTAAAGTGTTGACTCCTGGCCGGGCAGAAATGAATTTGGAATCCAGTAAATCCATTGATTTCTATCTTGCGTTACTGCATCAGCGAGTTGATATTCTGGTTAACAATGCAGGTATTAATCGAATCGCGGCCTTAGATGCAGTTCACGATAAAGATGTCCGGGATACACTGCAAATTAATTTGGTGGCGCCCCTTCAATTAATCCAGACTGTCGCGCTTGGCATGCGTGAAAACAAGTTTGGACGCATTGTCAATATCAGTTCGATATGGAGCGTTGTCAGCCGAGCAGGCCGCATAAGTTACAGCATGAGCAAAACAGCCATCAACGGCATGACACGTTCTCTCGCAATTGAGTTAGCCCCGTTTAATATCCTGGTTAATGCTGTTGCCCCCGGATATGTGCTAACTGATTTAACTCGCCACAACAACTCTGAGGCGGAACTTCAGAAAATTGGAGCAACGATTCCTTTACAGCGGCTGGCCGATCCTGCTGAAATTGCTAAAGTGGTCGCTTTTCTGTGCTCCGACAAAAACACTTACCTGACCGGCCAAACAATCATAGTAGATGGAGGTTATTCGTGTCTATAAACTTCTCAGTCCAATCAAATATTCATGATTACGAAGTTTCCTTCGAAAAAACGGCCAACTTTATCGATACGTTAATCAACATCCCGCAGGCCTGCTTCGTAATCGATGAAAATGTGTGGAGTATTTATGCAAAAACATTACTTAGAAAAATTCCGAATACTGAAACCATTGTTCTCCCGATCGGTGAAGAGCGGAAGAATTTAGAGACAGTTCAAGAACTATACGATCAACTTGTCAAGCGTCCAGCGAAACGCAATTTAACTCTAATTTCCTTTGGCGGCGGAATTCTACAAGATATCACAGGCTTTGCCGCCTCCACTATTTATCGAGGCGTCAATTGGATTTTTGTCCCAACTACCCTGCTAGCGCAAGCAGATAGCTGTATTGGCAGTAAGACCTCATTAAATTACAGGAACTTCAAAAACCTAATTGGTACTTTCTTCCCTCCCATGAAAATACATATTTACCCCGCATTTATTACAACTCAATTAGATCCTGATTTCTATAGCGGTATAGGCGAGGTCGTTAAGTTACACCTTATGGGCGGAGGTAAACATTATCACGAACTGGTACAATATTTTCCGGCGCTGCTAAAGCGTGACAAGACAGTCCTGCTCAGAGCAATTCAACAATCCCTAAAAGTTAAGCTCAGTTACATGATGAATGATGAATTCGATATGGGGAAACGGAATTTATTGAATTATGGACACGATTTCGGCCATGCCCTAGAAAGTGCATCGGATTTTTCGGTTCCACACGGCCAAGCTGTTATTTTTGGGATGTTGGCGGCAAATCTAATAGCTCAAAAACGGGACTTGCTTGATGAAAGTATTGGAAAAGAAATTGCAGAAATGCTGTTAATACCCAGCCTAGTAGTTAAGCTTACAGCGAAAGCGACGGACTCTGCTACGATGATTAATGCAATGAAAAAAGATAAGAAACGCACCGGCGATAAACTTGCGCTTATTATGATGACAAACGATTTCAATTTCGTGCACGTGAATGATCTAATGCCTGACGAGGTTGAACAAGCACTTGAAACTTTGCAAAGCAAATTGCGATCAGCACAGTGAAGCGAGTAGGATTATGAAGACCATCAGCATTGTTACCCCATGTTTCAATGAAGAAGAAAACGTCAAAGAACTTTACGAACGTATCAAAAATGTGATGGCCGGTTTCGATTACAATTACGAACACATTTTTATCGACAATGCCTCGACCGACCGCACGACCGAACTATTACGCGAGCTGGGTGTTCGGGATAAGCAGGTCAAAGTGATCGTCAACGCGCGCAACTTCGGTCATATCCGCTCACCGTACTATGGACTTCTGCAGGCACAGGGCAACGCCGTCGTTATCCTTGCTTCCGATTTGCAGGACCCTCCTGAACGCATTTCAGACTTTATACAAAAATGGGAAGAGGGATACAAGATAGTTATTGGCGTGAAGACTCAAAGCCAGGAAGCAGGTTTGTTCTATTTTCTGCGGACAATGTTTTATCGTGGGTTGCGCAAACTTTCAAACGTCGAATTGATCGAACATTTCACAGGATTTGGGCTGTACGACCAGCAAGTTATTGAGATTCTACGAAGCCTGAATGATCCTTATCCATATTTTCGCGGCTTAATCGCAGAGATAGGTTTTCCGATTGCGCGGGTTGAGTTTATACAGCCACGCCGCCAACGGGGCCTCACTAAGAACAATTTTTATACACTGTACGACATGGCCATGCTTGGACTTACTGGCTACACAAAAGTCCCTTTGCGCCTTGCCACGATGATTGGTTTCCTAACAGCTGGCATAAGTTTTCTTGTCGGACTGGCTTATCTTATTTATAAACTGATTTTTTGGGCAAAATTCTCGGTCGGCCTGGCTCCTGAAGTTATCGGTTTATTCTTTTTGGGATCAGTACAGTTGATTTTCCTAGGCATTTTAGGAGAATATATAGGAGCAATTTATACCCAGGTGCTACATCGTCCACTCGTAATTGAAAAAGAGCGAATCAACTTTTAGCTTTGATTAATAACATATCTCTACTCTAGATAATCATATCGCCCACAAACAAAGCTCCGCGCGACCAACGGTACTTACAATTCTGCTGGCATCTGCATTGCGGCTTATACTAGGTGATGGCGGTAAGAGCACTCATCCCGTTTGGGTTTTCACGGTCGGACGCGCTTGCTTACATTCTGATTAGTCAGATGCTAAGTTTTACCATCATCACCTTTTGGAGACTCATTGGTCTATGGCAAATCAATAAAGCCAGCGGCTTTACGTCTTATAGAAAAGAAATTGCCGCCAAATAATTAAAATCAGTCGACACCGTTTTTCATTTTACCGCTTCTAGACATTGAACTCACCACAATTGTGGAGAATACAATTCTATGTTAGGCCTCAACTTTCAAGATCTTTTTGGTTCAATAATTGCTGTTCTTCTGTTCCCGATTGTTTCAATGATTCCAGGATACTTTCTTGGGTGGGCATTCGATCTTTTCAATTTCAGGAAACGATCGCGAATAGCAAAATATATCATTAGCATTGTCCTATCCAATGTTACTATGCCTGTTTTTTCATACCTTGTGTCCCGCTTTCTTTCAATCAATTTTTGGGCGATTTTTCTGATTACAGCAACTGGAATTGCCCTGATCGGTCACTTCGCCGTGCTCATGATTCACCAGAAACGACCATCTCTTTCAAGCCTTATGAGCATTTTCAGCAAAAGGAAATTCGCTTTTCTATTAGGAGCATTATGGGTTGTGTTTTCTCTTTTTCTTCTTGTTGATATTCAGATTGGAACCAAATTATATTTTGCAAACGTTTCAAATGATTACACCACTCGAATAGCTATCGTCAATGCCATTTCCCGTACCGGCGTTCCACCCATTAACCCAAGTTATTTCCCTGGTCATCCTGAAAAATTAACTTTCCTTTATTACTACTGGTATATCATCCCCAGCATTATAGATTTAATCGGCGGAAATTTTGTTAACAGCCGTCAGGCAATGATTGCCGGCACAATCTGGTGCGGGATTGGATTAATGGCGATTATTGCGTTGTATTTGCGCTTACGCAACCAGCATCATTCCGATCGCAACTGGAAGAATGCCCTTATTGGTATCCAACTATTGTTGGTGGGCGGATTAGACTTTATCCCCGTAGTGGCTATCGAACTTAGCAGACGAATAACGCTGGGGCATATGGTTCTGGAGGGCACAGTTTATAACTGGAATATGCCAATCGTATCATGGCTCAATGCAATCACCTGGGTTCCAAATCACATTTCTGCCGCTGCACAATGCATAACGGCATTGCTTGCCATTTTAACCGTTGAAGATGGCAATAACAAGCAGCTAATTACATCCGGCGTGCTGGCTGGGATCTGTTTTGCATCGGCACTGGGTACATCTACTTGGGTCACATTGGTATTTGCCCTCGCGTGGATTCTGTGGGCATTTTTCCTGCTCATTGCAAAAAGCCAAAAGAAACTATTTTGGATCATGGCCGGTGCAGGTTTATTAGGTGTGGGGCTATCAATTCCTTTTGTCTCAGGCTTACTCAATCATACCGCTGGAGGCTCTGCCACTATTCTTCCAATCGCTTTCTATGTTCGACCATTTTCTCTCGTTCAGTTTTTAGCTCCTGAAAAACTGCAGGCGTGGGTTAATCTACTTTTCTTGCCCGTGAACTATTTGATGGAACTAGGATTATTTTTTATCTTGGGCCTTTATCGGCTGCAGCATTACAAAGACTTTGCAAATTCGAACCACCGCTTCATCGCTGCGGAAACAATCCTGCTAGCAGTTGTAGCGATTATGCTTTCGTTTATATATTCGACAGTAGAAGGGATTAACGATCTAGGAATTCGGGGCTGGTTGTTAGGGCAATTCGTTCTCCTGGTTTGGGCCACAGATGTAATTCAAATGTGGCTCGAGAATAAATCACCAACGCCTAAAAACATTTTCAGTGTGATAGGCAGACAGCCCCAAATAGGCAAAGCCTTACAAACGCTGCTCGTGATTGGGCTACTGACGACATCCCTAGAAGCTTTCTTAACGCGAACGTGGCCGATGCTGGTGGATTTGAATGTTGCTGGTTTTCCAAACACTTTAAGCCCGGATACAAACTTTGGCATCAGAAATTATGACGCAAAAACGGCATATGAATATATCAACTCTCATCTACCGGTTGACGCAACAATTCAATACAACCCTAATATTTCCTTGGACCGTCCCAGCGGATTATATGGGGAGCGACAGGTTGTTATTAGCGACCGTACCGCCTATGGAGTTTCGGCAACAACGTTCCAAACCATGCAAAATGGCGTTGCAACAATATTTGAGCTTGATACCACGTGGGAAGAAATCGATAAAACATGCAAACAGTATTCTGTTGATGTCCTGGTGATCAATGACTTAGATCCGCTTTGGAAACGCCTGCCTGAGCTGGAAATACAACGTACCCCGCTGTATCAAAATCAATATTATTCTGTCATTTCATGTGGAAATCATTAAGACAGATAAAAAAGCAAACATCCCGCCAACAAAAGGAGGTTCACTTAAACGTACCGGAATCAATGCTTAATAATCCTATCTGAGCTTGAAACAGAATTCTCATTACACATCTTGACCGTACGCGACTTTCCTATGAGCAGGACAAACCAAACGCGTGCGAGTTGACCAGCGACACAATTTCTGTTTCCACAGAATATCTGAAATAAAATTGAGGGACGCCTGATTTGCACTGAACCGTTGAAAGGGAAATCTGATCCCATTCCGGAGGCCCATCTCTCACCAGATACACCGGCAAGTTTGAGTCATTGAATACATAGTGGATTTCTTCGGTCAGGCCCCAGCGAAATGTAACATCATCGGGAATGCCGGTGAAGTATAGTTCCGCGCTGGGCGGCAAATTGGGAACAAGACTTCTGGCCTGCCGCGGAATGCTCAAGCTTGCATCACCAGCCGCGATGAAGTACGCGGAGTCGCGGTAGACGGTCGCAGTGCACCAGATCAAAAGCGGGCCGGTCATACCAACTAGAGTTGAGAGAAACAACTTGCTCGTAATCCGATTCGAAATGATCTTCGCTAAGTCGAACAACAAGCCAGAGATGCCCATGCTAAATCCTGTCATCGCTAGGTACTCCATCCGCCCGCCGGTCACCAACAAACTCGGAAGAAGGGCAACGAAGGTCAAGGCAAAGGTCCAACGCATGTGAGACAAGGCGACCAGCAATCCGAAAACAAGAATCCAAAGCAAGTTCCCCATACCGTTGCCGAAGTTGGTCAAACCGCTGAAAGGTTGGAACAACCCATTCAAGCTGAGACTAAAATGAGCAATCAAATATAAAGGGTTGATACCGCTGGGCATGCTATAACTCGCTGCGCCGCCCCAAGCGCCAGAATGCCAATAAAGCAAAGCATAAATAATCAATACTAGTCCAAATGGCCAATAAAACAGAACCGAACGAATCGTGTCGCGAGAAAGAATCGATTGAAATCTTCGCTTAAGTATCCAGTCAAATATCACGAGTAAACCTGGCAAGGGAAGTGCAAGTTCTTTAATCAAGATGGCAATCAAATATAGAAATGTGACCTGGCCGATCCTCCACGGGCCGGGATCGGCCTCAGAACGAATCCAAAGCCAGATGGCCACCATGCACACCACCGAGCTGACTACCGTCCCGACAGCTGCAGCCAACCAGATAACCGGTTCCGTCTGAATGGGTGATGCCAAAAACAATAACGCGGCTATGAAAGACATCTTCAAATTTTTTGTCACGCGAAAGCATATGAGGCCAACAAACCATCCCATCAAGGCATGAAGGATCACAATCACCACGTGATGTCCAAGAGGATTTCTGCCCCACAGCACGTTATTGATTACTATAAACAGCGTTTCGCCGGGACGATATCCTACCGACCTGCCTGTACCCAAAAATTCAGCGACAACATCAGTCCAGTTGAAGGAGATATGAATCAAATCCTCCACGAAAAAATATACGCGGAGGATTTGAGCATACAGGATGAAACTGAAAAAAATGCAGGCGACCAACAATCCCAACCATTGATAGCGTTTTTCATGCAGTTCGGTAGACATGAGGTTGTTATACCTATCACCGGTCGAACATACTGATCGCCAAGAATAACGGCATCAAGTTGACTTGCGCCACCAGCAATAGCCCAGGAGAGTCTAAAATCAAAATATATAGACTAGGAAAAATTTCTACTCATCTTCAGCCGGCAACGGCAAAAGCAGATTTTGCAGAGCATAAGAAACTTGTTAACCACTTA
>CAVYTW010000032.1:0-50410 GCA_963771375.1 uncultured Chloroflexia bacterium | reverse complement strand
ACTTTCGGTCTATCGGACATACGTTCTATATGTAGCCGTATCTACTCACACTGATCGCGGAGTTGCCGTCCCTGTGGCAATAATTGGCGAAGCTCGTCACTTTTAGGTATGGCTGGCGCTACCAGCTGTAGGCACCTTGGCTCCACTTGGGCATAGTCTCCCATCAGTGCTATATAAACGACAACACTGTGAGTAGATACATGTAGCCATGTCCTATATAATGTCAAGCGATGATTTTGCTAACCTTTTAGACAAAAAACGGGGGGCTAGTGAGAATGTAATTCTCGAACTTTCCAAAAGGCGAATCGGCCATGAAGAATTCAAAGAACGATTCCAATTTACAGCCGCGGCTAAGCAGATAATCCACTGCGGAGCGGTTGACCATCGGCACTTCGACGCTGAACTCCGTTCCTTTGAGCGCGGCTTCTGTCTCGGCGTGTGCGAGAATCGTTTGAAAGTCATTCGTGTCGAGCGCGGCAAAGGGTCCATTATGCTCTCCAAGATAACCATAACCAATGAACTCTTTATTGCGTTTATAAAAGTATCCTTGACGATTTTCCAACAGCCAGGCGTGTTCCGCTTCACGGTGAAAGCCGAGGATGGCATTATCGATTCGAATTAATACACCCATGGCCTGAGCGGAAGGCGTGATGCGTTCAATAATCAGATCACTATCCAGGCTAACTTTTTCAGCGGGACGCGAAAAGGCGTAACAAGGGAAGAGTGGATAAACTTTCGCTTTGAGATAACTCTGGACGGCGCGCCCATCGATCGTCGCGAGGATGAAGCGGTGGTCGGCTCCATCCGCAGGGAATGCGCGCGTAAGAAGTTCGCGTCCAACTCCAGCTGATTGATGTTCCGGCAAAACAAAAAACTCGGTCAATTGCCGAACGCCGTTGCGCAGGATCGAGCGTGCAAAGCCAATCACTTTATCGTCTTGTTCGGCCACCCAAAAATTATCGGAGGTGCGCGTTAGATGTTCAAAGAGCGATTGCCTGCGCGCCCAAAGATTTTGAATTACCTGCGGATCATGTCCGCCGCTAATTGGCATCGCGCTCAATCTTTCACCCAAATTCATGATGGATTGATGGAAGACGTCAAAAGTGTTTTTAGAATCTTCAAGCGTCCCGCGTCGATAGGTGATAGGCATGATTCTCCAATGACTCAATTTTCACATAGATTCTGTTTTCTGTCTTGACATTCTTCCTGTATCCCTTGATAATATCAGTGAGGAGATAATGTGGCAATCATCACTTTGATGACGGACTTTGGCATTAAGGATGGAAACGTCGGTGTGATGAAAGGTGTGATTTGGGGGATTTGTCCGCAAGCGCAAATTTCAGATTTGAGTCATGTGATCGGCGCACAAAATGTTCGTGAAGCCTCGCTGATTTTATCCCGCTCCGCTCCTTATTTTCCTAAAGGCACTGTGCACATTGTTGTGGTTGATCCCGGCGTGGGAACAGCGCGCCGTCCGATGGCGGCGAAGATCGGCGATTGGTTTTACGTGGGGCCCGACAATGGAACGATCACACTGCTGCTTGAACGCGCCGAAAAAGAAGGTTGGCTTTGTAAATTTGTTCAACTAGAACAAACAAAATATTGGTTTCCTAATGTCAGCTACGTATTTCATGGACGCGACATCTTTTCGCCGGTTGCAGCGCATTTAGCCAATGGCGTTCCTCTCCCGGACCTTGGAACGGAGTTTGCCGATCCGGTCCGGCTCCAACTTCCTCAGCCTCAACGAATCGAAAATGGCTGGCGCGGCGAGATCATTCATATTGATCATTTTGGCAATATCGCCTCGAACATTCGCATCGAGAATTTGGGCAATACCATTCAAAATAAAGATAAAATCATCGTCATGACAGATGGCGTCCAGATCAAAGGCATGGTCAATACGTTTGGTGAACGCACAGAAGGTGAAGTGATTGCGTTGCTCGGCAGTACGGGCAACTTGATCATATCGGTGGTGAATGGTAACGCAGCAACGAAGTTGGGTATTAAAGTTGGCGATGGGATTGAAGTGATTGTTTCCTAATATCTTTGCGAAGCTGAGAAAGGAATCATGGCTGTCTCTCCTCTCATCATAGAAGACCTTTCCTTTCGATATCGCGACCATCAAGACAAGGCAATTGACCATATTTCTTTCAATGCCAACCAAGGCGAGATTCTGCTGATCGCGGGCGCCAGCGGTTGCGGAAAGACAACGTTAATCCGCGCCGTGAATGGATTGATTCCGCGTAGTTATAAGGGTGAACTGTTGGGTCGTATCTTGGTCTTTGGCGAAGATACCGTTTCATGGAAGCTTTCTCAAACCTCGCAAAAAGTTGGAACCGTGTTGCAGGATCCTGAACGTCAAATTCTTGGCACGAAAGTTTTGAACGAAGTTGCGTTTGGTTTGGAGAATCTGGGCTTGCCGCGCGATGAAATCTTTCAGCGTGTGGATGAGGCACTGGCTTTCTTAAAGATTTCTGATTTGCGCAATCGCGAGACATTCAATCTTTCGGGTGGCGAAAAACAAAAGGTAGCATTGGCCGGTGTGCTTGCGATGCGTCCGAGTATTTTGTTGCTCGATGAACCGTTGGCCAGCCTCGACCCGGCGAGCGCGCAGGATTCACTGGATATGGTGCGAAAGCTTGCAGATGAAGGCATGACGGTTTTGATGGTGGAGCATCGTGTCGAGGATGTGTTGCGCATTCGTCCCGAGCGTGTCATGTTCATGGATGGGGGACAAATCCGTTACTTGGGTGCGCTGAACGGGTTATCTAAGGTAGTGAATTATCATGAAGTTAAATTACCGGCGGAAGATATCGTCCAATGGGCAAAGCAGGATAAGGCTCCGGCTGAACTTAAAATTCTTCCCAGCGCTGCCGATCCCACTTCGTGGAAATGGAAGTCTGAAACGCTGGTCAAGTTTGAAAACGTCGCGTTTGGTTATGAACCGGATAGCGAAATCCTGCACGGAATAAATTTGGAGATCAAGCGCGGCGATGTGATCGCTGTGCTGGGCCCGAACGGCGCGGGCAAAACAACATTTGTCAAACATGCAATTGGATTGCTGAAACCAAAGTCAGGCCGCGTGCTGGTGAATGGACAGGATACAAAAGAATTGAGCGTGGCTCAAATCGCGAGCACGCTCGGTTATGTTTTTCAAAGCCCGAGTCATATGTTGTTTGCGCCGACGGTTCGCGAGGAGCTTGCATTCGGGCCGTCGAACATGAAGCATCCGAAGGATCAAATTGAACAGGAGGTGAAAGAGGCGCTGAAGATTGTAAACCTTTCCGATAAAGAGCAAGACCCGCCGCTGGCTTTGTCGTTCGGCCAGCAGAAGCGCGTCAGTATTGCGGCCATCCTTGCCATGCGTTCACGCATTCTCGTGATGGATGAGCCGACCACCGGGCAGGATTATCAGAACTACATGAACTTCATGGATTCGATTTTGCAAATGCCCGGTTTCGAGGCGATCCTTTTTATCACGCACGATGTGGACTTGGCTGTGATCTATGCCAACCGAGTTCTTATTGATCGCCGATGGCGGGCTGGTGGCGGATGGAAAACCGCAGGATGAACTGCGCGACTTAAATCGGCTCGAAGCCTGCCGCCTTGTGCCCTCGTCGCTTCTTCAACTGAACCTGAAGCGGCTTCCGCAAACCGGACGCTTTATGCGGGCTGAGGCGCTGGCACATATCTAATTTCAAGAAGGAGAATGAAGATGGATAAGAGACTTACGAACGTTCTGATTGCGTTGGTGGTGGTTCTGGCAATCTTTGGGATCATCATGTTTGCCTTTGGAGCCAGCAAGAATAATATCGGCCCATTTAATTTTCAGGTGGATCAACCCACGCTGGTGCTTCGCTTCGTATTCGTTGTCCTTGGCCTTTTGATTGCCTTCGCGGTCTATCTCTTCACCAGAGACAACAAGGCTTGGGAAGTCGGCACGCGTGAAGTGGTTTGGATGGCCATTGGCGCGGCACTGTATGCTGTGTTCTCTTGGCTATTCAATGGCACAGTCTTTGTTGTGCCTTCACTGAGTCAGGTAGCGCTGCGGCCTGCGATTGCGATCCCGATGTTCTTCGGCTATGCTTTTGGCCCCGTGGTCGGATTCTTCAGCGGTGCGGTCGGTAACATCTTCGGCGACGCATTGACCGGCTTTGGACTTTCTCCGCAATGGAGCATTGGCAATGGTCTCGTTGGATTTATCGCGGGCATGGCGATGCTCTTCAAGGATAAGAAGCGGAGCATGGACACTGTGTTATGGGTGAGTGGTGTGCTGGCCGTGTTGACCGTGGTGTTATTCTTCTTTAATCGAAATGTTCAAAATCAATTTTATTTTGTCAATCAGGAGTTGGTTTCGATCTTCGCGGGCATAACGATTCTCATTGGTTTCGTGCTGGTGCTGGCCGTGCGCTTTGGCTTTGCCAGCAATGAAGATGTCGCTGCGGCGGTGACATGGGGCATGCTTGGGAATATTCTGGGCATCCTCTTTGCGGCCCTATCGGATATCTTCATCAATGGCTTTAGTCTCGCCGCGGCCGTGGTTGGAGAATTCCTTCCCGCGGCTGGCCCGAATTTGATCTTCGCCGCGATCCTCGTGCCGTTGCTCGTCGGCGTGTACGCCGCGGTTCAAAAGCAATCTGGCCGCTAAATTCATTATAAGAACGCGGGAGGCGGTCACATAACTGCCTCCCGCCAACTGCCTTCTGTATCCTATGTTAGTTGCCTGGCGTTATCGTAAACGTGACAAGTCTTTCATCCAGTGGTTCAATCCGCGCGCCTGGCTGATTTTCTATTTGTGTTTTCTTTTTTCCACACTTGCCTTTTGGGATGTGCGATATCTTCTCCCGTTCTTTGTGATCTCGCTCATTGTTCTTTTTACGTCGCAAATCAAATGGCATGAAATCCGGCGCGCTTTTCTCTTCATCATTGGCTTTGTTTTCGTCTTTGCGGTTCTGACATTTCTCACGGGCCGCGGCGGCTCTGAAGTCTATCAGCATGAACATCTCATCCGCGAATTCAAGGCTTCGTTTTCCATTTTGGGCTGGACTCCAACCTTGGATATCACTGTTGAACGCGCCTTCTTTGGGGTCAGTCAGTTCGTGCGCGTATTTTCGATTGCAGTTATGACCATTCTGATTCCGTATTCGCTCAACCCGGCATTATACGGAATCACATTCAAAGGGTTGGGAATGAACGACAAGATTGCCTATGCCATGGATTTGACCATGCGCTTCATCCCGACCTTCGGCCGGGATTTCCAACTGACAATGGATGCTCAACGCGCGCGCGGCTACGAACTCGAAAAGATCAAGGGTGGACTCATCGAGCAGGTCCGCAAACTGGGACCGTTGATGATTCCGGTAACCATTCATGCCATCATCGGAAGCGAGGATATTATTGATGCGATGGATTTGCGCGCCTTCGGCGTGGGTCCGCGCACATGGCTGGATCAACTAACTTATCAGCGTCACGACCGCATCTTGATCGCATTCGGCGTTCTGATCTTATTGATTTCATTCACGGTGGGATTTTTGGGATACGGAAGCTTCTGGGTTCCGCCTTCATTAATCAAGCTGGTTGGTGGATAAAAACTGCGACGCTATAAACGTCGCAGTTTTTATTTACTGCTTTCTATTCTCTATTCATCCAGCGTACTGACATCACCTTCTGGCAAGCCTTGTGCTCTTGCCTTCAACACGCGGCGCATGATTTTGCCGGAACGCGTCTTCGGCAATTTGTCCACGAACTTCACATCTTCGGGCCGCGCAATCGGTCCCATGTAAGTCGCAACATGCTGGCGCAATTCTTCGGCCAGTTCAGGCGATGCTTCAAAGCCCGCGCGCAACAACACAAACGTGTGAATGGCTTGCCCTTTGACTTCATGCGGCAATCCAATCGCCGCGGCTTCTGCGACGGCGTGATGGCTGACCAAAGCTGATTCGATTTCTGCAGTTCCCAAGCGATGACCCGAGACTTTGATCACATCGTCCGCGCGGCCGATGATCCAGAAATAACCATCCTGATCGCGCTTGGCTGAATCGCCGGTGAGATATTTGCCGGGATACTTGCTCCAATATTGATTCACATAACGATCCGGGTCGCCGTAAATTGTCCGTAACATGGCGGGCCACGGATTCTTTAACACAAGAAATCCTTCAGTATTATCAGCGACGGACTGGCCTGCTTCGTCGAGCACATCCGCTTCCTGTCCAAAGAATGGACGCGTGCCTGAACCCGGCTTGAGCGGCACCGTCGGCGTCGGCGTGATCATGAACATACCCGTCTCGGTCTGCCACCAGGTATCCATGATTGGGCATTTCTCTTTGCCGATCACGCGGTAATACCATTTCCATGCTTCGGGGTTGATCGGTTCGCCCACGCTTCCAAGCAAACGCAATGACGATAAATCGTGTTTATTGGGCCACGCTTCGCCGAAACGCATCAAGCCGCGGATGGCGGTCGGCGCCATATAAAGAATTGTAATGCCGTATCGTTCCACTTGCTGCCATATGCGATTCGGATATGGATACGAAGGCCCGGCTTCCGACATGAATGAAGTCGCACCGTTGAGCAACGGGCCGTATACGATGTAAGAATGTCCCGTCACCCAGCCCGGGTCAGCGGCACACCAATAGCGGTCTTCATCATTGATATCGAAAACATATTTGAGTGTTGCATATGTCCCGACCATGTAACCGCCGTGCGTATGCAAAATGGCTTTGGGTCTGCCGGTCGAGCCGGACGTGTAAAGAATATAGAGCGGATCTTCCGCGTCCATGACCTCGGTAGCGCATTTACCGTTTGCAATTGGCAACGCACACAGATCGTGATACCAATGATCGCGGCTGACTTCCATCGGGACTTCATGCCCAACTCGTTTGACGACGATCACGTTCTCCACGGACGGACAGCGTTTGACCGCTTCATCCACCGTTCGTTTCAGCTCGACGATCTTCCCGTTTTGGAAAGCGCCGTCGCAGGTGATGACCAGCTTCGATTGGCTGTCATCAATGCGGCCTTGAAGTGCGTCCACGCTGAAGCCGCCGAAGACGACCGAATAAATCGCTCCGATCTTGGCGCAAGCCAGCATCGCAAAAGCGATTTCGGGAATGCGTCCCATATAAATCGTGACGCGGTCGCCTTTATTGACGCCCATGGCTTTGATGATATTTGCCATGCGACTAACCTCGCGGTTGAGCAGGAAATATGAAAAAGTCCGTTCGGTTTTTCCATCTTCGCTTTCCCAGACGAGCGCCAATTTATTTTTGCGGTATGTTTTGAGATGTCGGTCGATTGCATTGTGAACGATATTGGTCTTAGCCCCCACGAACCATTTGAAGAACGGCTTCTTTAAATCGTCGAGAACCTGATCCCACTTCTTGAACCATTCCAGTTCTTCGGCTTCGGCTGCCCAAAATGCCTGCGGGTCTTTGCGGGCTTTTTCGGCCATCTCATCCCAGTCTTTCAGGCGCGCCTGATCCACTACTTCATTCGATGGATAATAGACTTCACCTTCCAATTGCGGTTTGCTTTTGGACATATCTCTCTCCTTTGGCGAAATATTGGGCTTAATATCCAGCAAAATTCTTATGAAAGCAAATCTAAAATGTCAGCTCCCTCTGGCAATTGAACTGTTGGTGTTTAGAATTTCGGACGGATGACCATGACCGGCACGGGAGAACGATGGACCACGCCATCGGTGATACTGCCAAACCATAAACGTTGCGCTCCGGTGCGTCCATGCGTGGACATGGCGATCATATCTGCTTGCATGATTTCTGCAACTTCAAGGATGATCTCCGGCATGACCCCTTCGCGGATCAAATATGAAACCCGCAAGTCTTTCTTTTCCAATTTTGAGCACATGGATTTTAGATACGCCTTTATTTCTGCTTCGATTTGTGGAAAGGCGCTTAGCATGGGAGTGCTGGACGGGACTGAAAATTCAGGAGCGATGCTTGGAATGATATTCAAGAGAATGATTTCGGCGTCCATTGCCTTTGCAATGACTTCTGCGTGAGGCAACACTGCTTCTGATAATGGCGACCCGTCGAGCGGAACGAGAATTCTTTTATACATTTTATTGTCCATTTGTTTAGCTTGACAAAGAAGAACTCGAATTGATCTCTATCGATTGGTTTCCAGCTTTTAATATACTCCTTTACAGGTATATCGCTAATGACTTATTGAATGAGAGATTTCCAATCAAGCTCGTCGGCGGTTTGATGTAGACGATGGTCATCATCCACAATGTGATATGTGAGATATCGAAAAGCTTTTTCAGCCAGTGGTGTGATCTGCTCTAATGGGACAACTGTATCCTGCCGACCGTGAATAAGGATAGTTGGAACCGTGATTGCCTTTGTTGGAAGATGCTGTGCAAATTCGGGAAACATGAGCGCGGGCGCAAGCAGAATCATCTTTCGGACCTGGCCGGGATGCTGGGTCGCAAACAGGGCGGCCATCAAACCCCCGAAGGAAGAGCCGATCAGCGTCCAGTTGGATGCGTCGCCGAGAATCGGATAAAGTTGCTGCATCCGCTCTTCGAGCGAGCCGGTAAAATCGGGCGTGATTAAATCCGGATAGATCGCGCGTACCAACGTGGCTTTATAAGTCTGACTATTCGAGTCAAGTCCATGCAGATAAATAATCCGCTTGGGATCAAGCATGTTTATGTCCCGTGCGTCTTTCAGCGCCTAGCATGGATGCCTGCACTACGATCCCAACGAATACCAGGACGATAAACGTCACTACCGATATTGATTTTGCAAAATGAAAAGCATTGACTACCATGGATGAACCGGCCAGTGACGAAATGATGATGAGCGCCCAGTCGAACAAGAATGCGATCAACACCGCGCCGATGATGCCGCCGAGGATGAAGATGATCCAGGCTAAGATGCCTTTATCGAGGCCGAATAAACCCGCGAGGCTAAGGAGAATATAGCCGCCGCCGAGAAACCCAGCGACGCCAATCGCGAGCGTCTCGAGAAAAATCGCAAGAACGGCAAAGATCACTCCGAGGACCAACCCGGCGATAATGGTGATCAATTCAGAGCCGTGAAAAAAACGTATTGCAATTTGAGCACCGACAATAAACCCGATCACACCGACGAACAGCCAGAACAACTTGCGTCCCGCGATCAGTAGTGCTCCTCCAAATAGGGCGTTCAGAAAATTAAGCATGGTTCTCTCCTTTGGTTTTTATTCCGCACATTCATGGTTCAGATAATGGTTTGGCGCGGATGAATTCGCGTATTCCATCTTTCAATTCATTGGGAAATGAAGGGGAAATACGCCGAAATGTTATTGCCGTCATAGGATCATTGGAATTGGTCAACACTTGACGAAGGAAATAAAGCGTTTCGGTTGGCGATGCCTTATATAGTGCGAGTATAAACTCTTCTATTTCATTCTGCAACTTCACGGGTGCGGCCTCGATGATGGGTTCCAGCACTTTGAGCAAAGGCGGGTGATTGACAAATGATGAATCAGAAACAGCTGAGATGGCGGCTTGGAGACCATTCGACCAGAGTCGGGTCCGTTCGGGCCGGAGCCATTGCGCGATCAATTCAAGAAATTGATCCGGCGCTTCCTTTCTCATTCGTCCTAAACCGTGATCCAGCAATTGAGCGCGCAAACCCGAATCGTATATCTGCTGTGTCCATGCAGTTAGACGCGTTAACAACCGTTCTTCTTGCGGGGGAATCCGTCCGAGCAGAAATGCGGCGAGCAGGCGCGTTTCGAGATATCCTTCGTCCCAAAGGCGGTCCGCTAATTCCAAAGCCGCATCAGGATATTCGCTAGCGTTCTGATGGATTTCCTGCTCAATTTGTTTCAAGATGACTGGAGAAATATGATATGAAGGCGTATTGGCGGCCGGCGTAACCGCCTGTTTCTTACGCATAGTGTGGTCCACATAGAAGTCAAGCATCTCGCGCAAATGCCGGATAAACTCATCCGGCGCGAAGAAAAAATCTGCGAGACGAGAGGCTTGTTTGCGGAGGCGGGAAAGGTCGATGGCGGGCATACAAAAATAGTAGGGGCGCAATACATTGCGCCCCTACGTGATCAATAAGCTCTTGAGAAATAGACTTTCTTCTCGGCCTTCTCGCTGCACACAATGCACTTGCCTGTGCCGCCGGGTTGGTCGAAAGGAATGCAACGCGTGGTCGCTTTAGTATCTTCTTTTACTTTGGCTTCGCATTCTTTGCTTCCGCACCACCAGGAGAACGCCCAGCCGTTTTGAACGACCTCCTTCAACTCATCATAAGTCTTCGGATCAAAGATGTGGCTGTCGCGGAATTCGGTGGCGCGCTTGAGAAGCGAGGCTTGAATCTCGATCAAGAGTCCGTTGATGGTCGGCGCGAGATTCGTCTGAGGAACGAATGACTTTCCGCTCTTTCCCGCGACGTCGCGGCGGGCGAGCGCGACCGATCCTTTTTCCACATCCTTGGGTCCGATCTCCATCCGCAAAGGAACGCCGCGCATTTCCCAATCGTTGTATTTGAATCCCGGCGTGACTTCTTCGCGGTCGTCCATCTTGAGTCGGATGCCCGCGGCCTTGAGCTCGACAAAAACTTGATCGGCGACCGCCATCACTTTGCTTTTCTCTGCATCATTCTTGTAAATGGGTACGATGACCACTTGAATGGGTGCGAGCCGTGGAGGCAAAATCAAGCCTTGGTCATCGCCATGCGTCATGATGATCGCGCCGATCATGCGGGTTGAAAGTCCCCATGAAGTGGTGGAACAATATTGCAGAGTGTTGTTCTTATCGAGATATTGAATCGCGAACGCCTTTGCAAAGTTGTGACCGAAGAAATGAGATGTTCCGCATTGTAAGGCGCGCGTATCCTGCATCATGCCCTCGATGCTGGTGGACATCATTGCACCTGCAAATTTTTCGGTATCGCTCTTGACGCCTTTAATGACCGGCACCGCGGCGTCGGTGATGGCAAAGTCCGCATACTGGTCGAGAATGCGATACGTTTCTTCCATTGCTTCTTCATCCGTGGCGTGCGCGGTGTGACCTTCCTGCCAATAGAATTCTGCAGTGCGCAGGAAAAGTTTGGTGCGTAATTCCCAGCGCAAAACTGAACCCCATTGATTGATCAAAACCGGCAAATCGCGCCAGGATTTGATCCACTTGGAATACATGTATCCGATGATGGTCTCGGAAGTGGGCCGAACCACCAATGGTTCTTCAAGTTTTTCTCCGCCGCCATGAGTCACCACGGCGAGTTCAGGTGAGAAACCCTCCACATGTTCTTTTTCCTTTTCAAAGAACGACATAGGAATCAAAATTGGAAATGCCGCGTTGACATGTCCCGTTGCTTTGAAGCGCCGGTCGAGCGCAGCCGTCATGTTTTCCCACAGCGTCCAGCCATAAGGACGTACAACCATACAGCCGCGCACAGGCGCATAATCAGCCAGCTCGGCTTTTAACACAAGCTGGTTGTACCACTCCGCAAAATCTTCTGCTCTTGTCGTTATTTTTTCCTCAGCCATTTTTCCTCTTTGTGTCATGCCGTTGCCAAGACCTGCTTTGCAATGGCATTGATTTATATTTTTGAATCCAACAATTTCACGGCAGTCTTTATATCCGACGCAAATTGTACCAATTCTCGCTGCGCCTTAGAAACATATTCATCGAACGATTGATAAAACTGATCGAGAACGTTCTGCCATCCGTTCCCGATCAGGATCAATGGTCTTCGGTGCAATGAACCGATGATCATAAGATTCCAGGTTAAAGAGATTTCTGTCAGTGTGCCGGGTCCGCCGGGGAGGGCGAATGCCGCGTCGCAACCTTCGACGAGGGCTTGTAGGCGCTCCATCAAAGTTTTCTTGCGCCATTCTTCCTTGACCCATTGGTTTGGGCTGGCACCCCGCCATTGCTCTATATCCTCGCACGTTACACCGATCACGTGTCCGCCTGCTTCCGCCGCGCCGCGCGAGACGGCCTCCATCGTGCCCATGTAACCGCCGGTCAAAACAGTATGACCGCGTTGAGCCAACAGCTTGCCCAACTCTTGCGCTTCGGCATAAGCCATCGAATTTTCTTTGGGTTGTGATCCGCCAAATACAGAAATCTTCATACAGACTTTCTTCCTTAAGAAAAGCAAACAAAAACGGCTCGCCAGTCTGGGAGCCGCTCGTTGACACGATGAACTAAACCTATCCAGACCGGAAGGATTTTGTCAGCCGCGGGGACGGCAACGGATTCAACACGAGTGAAGCAGTGCTGTGCATAATGGCGCACATTATACACGATTTCCGAGATAAAATTATAGGGTGGAGAATAATCTTTCCGAACTTCTGCAGAGAACCATTTCATCTGATCAATTAGACTTAATTCATCGCGTCGCAGACGAGGCCTCAACGCTGGGATTCCCCATTTACATTGTTGGCGGCTTCGTTCGGGACCTGTTGCTGGGTCGTCCCGGCCTTGATTTTGATCTCGTCCTTGAGGGGGATGCGATCAAACTGAGAGATTCTCTTGTTTCGAAATATGGCGGCAAAGCAACGATTCATCAAAAGTTTGGAACGGCAAAATGGTTTGCTAATAAAAACGCCTCCATTGACCTGATTTCCGCTCGTTCTGAAATTTATAAAAATCCTACGGAATTGCCGACTGTTAAGATGGGAACCATCAGCGACGATCTTCATCGTCGTGACTTTACGATTAACACTCTTGCTATTCGTTTGGATGGTCGTCACTTTGGCGAAATGTGCGATGAGCTTGGCGGCTTGAACGATCTTCAACACGGCATTGTGCGAGTCCTGCATCCGCGCTCATTCCTAGATGATCCGACGCGTCTATATCGTGCGGTTCGCTATGAAAAACGTTATGACTTCAATATTTCACAGGAAACATCAGCTCTCATTCCCGAAGCACGCCAGTTGATTGAAAAACTTTCTGCCCAGCGCATTCGTCATGAATTGGATTTGATCCTTGACGAACCAAACGCCGCGTCCATGCTGGCCCGCTTAGATAAACTCGATTTGCTTAAACCAATCCATCCTAGTCTGCGATGCGATAAAGCATTGAAGACGCGGTTTGAATCTGCGACAGATTTTCCGCTAGGCTTTTCGAGTTCTGGATTATCGAATATCCGCGATTTGCGTTGGCTTTTGTGGTTAATGACTTTATCAAACAAAGAGATCGCATCTTTGAATAAACGTCTGCATTTCACTGCGCCGCTTTTGAAATCGCTTCTTGCATCCTCAAAGTTGTGGGCTGATTTGACCACATTTTCAAATCTCAAACCAAGTCAATGTGTGGAGCGGCTTGGCAAATTTCCGTTGCAGGCTATCTACGCAGTTTTGCGCGCCGCGCCGCGTGGAAAATCAAAGCAGGCGTTGGAAAAGTATCTTATGGAATGGCGGCATATCAAGCCGAGAACAACGGGAAATGATTTAAAGAAACTTGGCCTTGAACCTGGTCCAGAATATCAAACCATCCTGCGAAAGTTAAGGAATTCGTGGCTGGACGGAGAAGTGAAGAATACAAAGGAAGAAAAAGTCCTGCTCGAAAGCATCTTGGAGTAATAATTTCGTTGCCGAATTGTTTTATTTAAAATGTCTTGTCAATTCAGATGCGTATTGTTTGCCAACGCGATTCTTATTTGCTTCCAGCCAGTCGCGCAAACTCGTTTTGCCGCGCGGAGGTTCTTTGGAGACTAGCAAACCGGCCATCAGGCCATCCACTTCTTCTGGCGTGAGCAAAACATCGCCGACGATGAGACTCAAAAACTGTGCGGCCAGCAAAGCCAGTTTGGGCGGCAGGGGAATCAATAATCTTTTCGAGCCGGTCTTTTCGCCGATCAATTCCACCATTTCCTTGAACGTGAAATTGTCCGGGCCGACTGTGTCGATCACATAATTATTTTTGGCGTAAACGCCCTCGACAACCAGATCGGCAAGATCGTCCACATAGATGGGCTGTAGGCGGTAGGAACCGTCGCCGGGCAGGCCGAAGAACGGAAAACGTTTCATCAAGTAGGCAATGTTGTTGATGAGAATATCCTCCGCGCCAAATAAAACGGTTGGCCTTAAGATTGCATACGACATTCCTGACTCGATCACGGCCTTTTCATTGGCGGCCTTGCCCCAAAAATAAGGCAGGGGCGAATCGACTGAGGGGTTGGTAATGCTGATGTGTACGATCCGCTTCACACCCCCGCGCGAGCCGGCTTGGATCAGCTGGCGCGTATTTTCCACGGCGCGCGGCTGTGTGTTTTGTCCATGATCGAATCGAATCCAATATGTGTTGACCAGAACATCGGCACCCTTGAGCGATTCGGCCAAACCGTTTGTATCATTGAAATCCAACGGAAAGGCTTTGACTTTTCCATCAAATGGATCAGGGCGATTGGGGTGTCCTGTCAATGTGATGACTTCTTCGCCGTGCGCCAGCAGTTTCTGCGCTACATATTTTCCAGAATAACTAAAAGCGCCGGTCACAGCGATTTTCATTTTGTCTCCTTATTTATGGTCTACCTATTTGAGAACTTTTAAAACAGATTGGATGGTTGAGATACCAAGCCCGTCGAGTTTCGTGACTGCGTGCGATAAACTATCAATTGCGTCAAAGAAATCCTGCAACGCTTGGACTCGTTCCAATAGGAATTTTCGTTCCGCTTCATCCATTGACCCTTTAGCGGTCTTTAGTTTCTCGAGTGTCTCCCGCACCGAGCGAATGGCTTGGTCGAATTCCCGGTTTTGTCTTTCGCCCAAAATAGAGCGGATGGATTTGTAAAAATTGGTCTCGGCTACATAATAGTCTTTACGGTCGCCGAGGCGGGACGAGCGATACACGAGCCCAAGCCGCGCGAGGGCTCGTACATTGGTGCTGACCGCGCCCTTGGTCAGCGCGCTTTGCTTTACCAGCTCGTCCAATGAAAGGGGAGTGGGGGCCAGGTATAACACGGCAAAAACTGCACCGACTCCCTTGGGAAAGCCCCAAAAATGGCTGATATGGCTGAGACCTTCGACGAACTCTTTTGTGATTTGTTCGGAATGTTTTGTCATATTTATTATATAGTACGTTTAGAAAATACTAAATTAAAATATAAATTATGAAGGTCGTTTTGTCAAGGGGTGAGTTCTGCCCGCGATACGGATTTTTTAATGTGTTAGGGGTTGGAAAAAAGCGTCTTGACTACGTCAGCAGGTTTGATATCTGCGGGGAGGTTCCTGTATTTATTAATGGGGACATGCAGGATCTTTTGATCATCCTTGGTCTCGAACGTGAATTCAACAAACCCAGCTTGAGGTCCGGAAATGGAGCCAGAGGGCAGGGCATCAATGATCTTCATCACGTTGATGATCCATGTTCCCAGCTCTTTGTTATTGTTTAGATTATTCGCGTTGACGGTGAAGTAAAAATCGGTCTCCATCGCGGTGAAAGTGGATTGGTTACTGCTGGCGTAAACACAATTCTCACCATATGCTTCTGCGCGCCCGCTGGCGTCTGGTTGAAGTTCCTTAATCGCCTGATCAATTTGCGCGGTGACATCGGGCAAATTTTGAGTTGCCTCGACAAAAGCACAATTTTCACTCGTCGGCGTGATTGGAATTGGGGTAGCAACTGGCGCAGGCGATGGGGCAACAGTTGGAGCTGGTACCTCTGACGCGCAGGAAGCGAGCAGAAAAATGCCAAGGACAAGCATGTATTTCATTCTATGGAAATACAAGATCTCTATCGCAGACAACCCTTTATTTGCCTTTCAATATATCTACGGCCGCGGCCGCCATCAAAGCTGTGCCGCGCACCAGCGCCTCTTCATCGAAATCAAACTTAGGGTGGTGATGACCATAATCAAGATGTTTCTCTTGATTGTTCGAGCCGATAAAGAAATAACAGCCCGGCACTTTTTCCTGCATGAATGCCATATCTTCTGCACCCATTGTCATATAGGGCGCGGTCTCAATTGTTGAATCGGGCAACAATTCACGCGCTGTCCCTTGAACCTTTTCTGAAATCGCATCGTCATTGATGACCGCTGGCGTGAGGCGTTTAACATCTATTTCGACTTGACATCCCATCGCTTCGCCAACACCCCGTATGATTTGTTCGAATCGTTCCAAGACTTTTTGGCGGACGTCCAAATCAAACGTGCGGATCGTCCCGGTAAGTTCTGCTTCTTGCGGGATGACGTTGAATGCTGTCCCTGAATGAACCGTCGTCATACTAACGACTGCTGATTGCAATGGCGCAATGTTTCTCGATACGATGCTTTGCAGTGCAATGACTACTTGACCCGCAGCAATGATGGGATCAATGGTTAAATGAGGTGCCGCGCCGTGACCGCCTTTGCCCGTGAGTTTGATCGTGAACAATTCTGCACCTGCCATCACGGGACCCTTCCCAACGCCGATCCAGCCGACAGGTTGTTCATTCCACAAATGCATCGAAAGTGTGCGTTCCACCTTTGGGCCTTCGAGAACTTCATCGCGAATCATCATCTCGTTCCCGCCCATTTCTTCGCCATTGAATCCTTCTTCTGATGGTTGAAAGCAAAACTTGATCGTGCCATTGAGTTCATCGCGATGGCTTTGGAGAATCTTAGCAACCGTCAGCCCCATGGCAGTATGACCGTCGTGTCCGCAGGCGTGCATCACACCTTGATTCTGCGAGGCGTATTCCGCATCGGTCTCTTCGAAGATGGGTAATGCGTCCATGTCAAATCGGAGAAGAATGGTCGGTCCGGGTTTTGACCCTTCCAGTAATCCTACGACACCGGTTTTACCAACCCCTTTCGTGACTTCAAGTCCGAGCGCTTCAAGTTCTTTTGCAACAATACCGCCCGTTCGGACTTCATGAAATCCAAGCTCTGGATGAATATGAAAATCGCGGCGCATGGACTGGGTATATGGAAACAATGCTCGTGCTTCTTTTATGAAGTCAATCATGGATATCCTTCTAAATGAATGAGCTTACGCGTGTAAATCCTTCAATGTTTTTTGCAGGGTGCGAGCCGATTGTTCAAGGGCTTCTTGTTCCCGTGCAATCAATGGCGCTTCGACAATTTTCTCCGCGCCATTTTGGCCTACGACAGTTGGTATTCCCAAACAAACATCGTGAAGGCCGTATTCGCCCTCCAGCAAAGTGGAAACCGCCAGGACGCTGCGTTGATCCTGCAAGATTGCGCCGACGATGCGAACCACTGCCATGCCAATCGCATAATAAGTTGCACCTTTGTAGTTGATAATATGATATGCAGATTTTTTGACTTCGCGCGTAATATTGGCGAGTTGTTCCGACCAGTCTTCGCAGGCACCGCACATCGGGCAGTACTCGTTAATTGGAATGCCGGCCACATTTGTCATCGACCAGGCTGCAAATTCGCTATCGCCATGTTCGCCCAAAATATAAGCATGCACGTTGCCCACATCTACGTTGCAATGCTGGCTGATGAGATAACGAAAGCGAGCGCTATCCAGCACGGTGCCCGAACCGATCACGCGGCTCTTCGGCCAGCCCGAACGCTTCAACGCGACGTATGTCAGAATGTCCACCGGATTCGAGACGATCACGAGAATCGCTTGGGAGTTTTCGCTGACGATATCGTCCACAATGGATTCGATGAGGACTGTGTTCCTTTGCAAAAGATTCAAACGCGTCTCCCCCGGATTTTGTTTTGCTCCTGCGGTAATGACGATAATATTGGCGTCGGCGTAATCTCGCTTCTCGCCGACGTGAATCTGCACGGGCGGGTAAAAGGGCAGGCCGTGAGCCAGATCGAGTACTTGGCCCGCGGCGAGGTCGTGATTCGCGTCGAGCAGGGTGATCTCATCCGCCAGACCTTTTTGTGCCAACGCGAACGCAAACGACGATCCGACTGCGCCCGCTCCCACAATCACAACTTTTCTAGATTTCCACGTTAGGTCCATGTCATTCTCCATGGTCTTGTAATAGGTGCGTTAGCTATTGTCCGTATTTGATGACGCGGAATTTATCTTCGTACCGCGGATTCTCATCGGTGCTGTCTTCGGTGTGGCGCGTCTTCATGCGCTCCTTGAATTTGTCAGGATCGCCGATTTGCGTTTTATGCTCAAGCAAAGCCTGCAATCGGATTGGCCATGTTTCAGTGACATCGAGCGTTACGTTGGGTTGGTTGGTCAGCGTGACCCAGACTTCGCTCACCTTGTGCGGCTCAAAGCCTTCCGATATCAATTCTGGGAAATAGGCCCTGTTTCCCGGAGCTGGGAAAACCGCATCCAGCGCGGCCTGACCGGCGGCGCGGTGATCGGGATGATTGATGCCGTATCCTGCAAATAAATTTTGCGGATCGGATGTGACGAAGATATCCGGCTTGAAGCGCCGAATCGCGCGTAAAATATGGCGGCGCAGATCAAGATCAGGGACAAGATAGCCATCCGGACGGTCAAGCCAATGAACCGCTTGCGCACCGATGACTTTTGCGGCGTTCGCTTGTTCTTCGTGTCGAATCGAGCACAACTTGTCCGTGGTCATATCGGCAGATGTGGTGTCATTGAAGCCCTTATCACCGCAGGTTAAAAGGAAATAGGTAATCTTGTGTCCGGCGCGTGCCCAGCGTGCGAGTGTTGCGCCACAAAAAAATTCAGGGTCGTCGGGATGAGCGAAGACGACCAAAATGTTTTTGGGGGTTTCCCAATGATCAGGTTGTTCGGTCATATTTGTTTGCGATGCGATGATGGTTTAGTTTGGTTTTTGCTTGTTCGATTGTCCGCATGTGCATCCGCCGCCTTCGTGACGATCACACGGCGCTTCGGATTTGCGGCGCAGGGCTTCGAGTTCATCCCACGGCTGGATTTCATCCTTATCAAAAGTGATCCATTGGGAACGTTCTTCTGCCTCAATTGCTACAATAACTTTATTGCTCATCGGCAGGATATCTACTACTTTGCCTTCGCCGCGCGGCGTGACCACATGTTTGTTGCGTTTGGGTAATTGCTTGCGCGCTTCAACGTATTGATCATACTCATAGATGAGACAACAGCGCAGCCGTCCGCACATGCCGGTGATCTCTTCCGGTGTGAGGGAGATGCCTTGCTCCTTGGCCATCTTGATCGAAATGGGACTGAAATCGGTCAGGAATTTGGAACAGCAACGGGTCTCGATTCCGCAGGCGCCCATTCCGCCGAGAAGTTTCGCCACATCGCGCGGACCGATCTGGCGCATCTCAGTATGAGTATTGGGATACAAATCCTGCATGTCTTTTCTTAAAGACTTCAGGTCAACTTTGTCTTCCGTCTCGGTGCTGAAGAGAAATGCCAGCCGCGTGCCATCGTAGTTGTATTCGGCGGCGACGATCTTCACGCCGTCCAGTTTGAGTTCCGCGGCGCGGGCGCGGCAGTTGATCATGGCTTCGGTTTGTTTGGATTGCCAGGATTGTTGAAGCAGCAAATCGCGCGGCGTGGCGCGTCGTTCAACGGATTTCCATCCACCTTCGGGCGAGGGAGGAGTTTCATGCAAAATAGTCACGACTTCCCCAAGATGTTTGCCGCGCGTGGTATCCACGATAACATGCTCGCCTGCTCTTACGTCCGGCAGGGCAGATGAGTCGAAGTGATAGACTTTTCCAATCTTTGTGAAACGTACACCGATAATGTTTGGTTGCATGGAGATAATTATACCGTAAGGATGATAAAGTAAGTCGGACTAAAAGAGTCCGACTTACTTAGAAAACTTTTATTCTACGATGTTGATTGGCAGCTCATTCTTCCCACCCAACGCTGCCACGCTGATCTTCGCCGCCAGACTTTCCGCAATCTCGCGCAAGGCTTTAGCGACCGGCGAATCAGGATATGAAACCACAATCGGCTTGCCGCTGTCGCCGCCAATGCGCACATTTTGATCGATCGGAATCTTGCCGAGGAACGGGGTCTGCGTGGCTTGCGCCAATTGCTCTCCGCCGCCCGAACCAAAGATATCCATGCGTGTGCCATCGGGCAAATCGAGATAGGACATGTTCTCGATCACGCCCAGAATCGGGACCTCGAGCGTGCGGAACATTTGTAGTCCACGGCTGGCATCTTCAAGCGAAACCAGTTGCGGAAGCGTCACGATGATCGCGCCGCTTAGCGGTAATGCTTGCGCTAAAGATAATGCCGCGTCACCGGTACCCGGCGGAAGGTCAATGATGAGATAGTCGAGTTCGCCCCATTCCACATCCGCGAGAAATTGGCGAATGGCCGAGTTTAGCATTGGGCCGCGCCAGATCAAGGGCTGCCCCGGCTTGACCAGAAGTCCCATCGAAATCATCTTGACATCATAAGCCACAGCGGGAACGAGTTTGTTGCCATTCGGTGGTGGAAGTTTTTCTACGCCGAGCATGGTTGGGATGTTCGGCCCGTAAATGTCAGCATCCATCAAACCGACGCGCGTGCCGCTCTGTGCTAGCGCCACGGCGATATTTACCGCGACTGTTGACTTGCCGACTCCACCTTTGCCTGAGCCAACCGCGATTGCATTGCGGATCGGCATGTTGACCAGTCCGCGCATACGGCCATCGTTGGGGACATCCGAGTCTAACTTGACTTGAACTGCCTTCGCTCCGAGCGACAAGACAGCTTGTTTCGCTTCCTTCTCTATTTGTCCGCGCAGAGGGCAGGCAGGCGTGGTCAGCATAACGGTAAACGAGACCTTGTCGCCTGCGATTTCCAAATTGCGAATCATGTTCAGCGTGACGAGGTCTTTGTGCAGTTCAGGTTCCTGCACTTTGCTGAGTGCAGCGAGAATTGTTTCTTTGGTGAGTTTATCTGTCATTTATTTTTACCAATCAATTATTTTTGTGGGGCGGCACTCGCCTCTACAAATTTATGACGTAGCCGCCGCGGCCTTCGCGGCCCTGGCGGCATCCTTCGCTTTGCGTTCTTCTTCATTACGGGCATAGTTCAGCGGACGGATGCTCTTGTAGTACGAAGCCGGCTTGAGCAATTTTTCCATATTGAGCACGTTGCGTTGATATGAGGCGATCTCGTAATCGTGATCCATGACGATGGCATCGAATGGACAGTACTCGACGCAGAAGCCGCAGTTCATGCAGATATCGGCATCAATATAGAATTCAGTCGGCTCAGGGACGGGCCGGCCCGTTTGCGGGTCGTTGGAGCGAACGATCCAGATACATTGCGGCGGACAGACTTTGGCGCAAATTCCGCACGACGTGCAACGGACTTCTTTTTTGCCGTCCGCACCTTCATCGTAAACGAGAAACGGCACATAGCGGAATTCTTCCGGCACGGGAAGCTTTTCTTCCGGATACTGCACCGTGAATACGCCGCGCGCATCCTTGCCGGAGCGATGAGCGATACCTTCGGGATTATAGTAGCGGTGTCCCCACCAGGCGATGTCATCGATATAAGTATTCACAAACCGCTTGAGGGTTACGCCGAGACCTTTGATGATTCCTTTTCCATACATGGCTTCTTCTCCAATTTCTACCGATCAAGTTCGCCCAGCACGACGTCAATCACACCGAAAATGGCGACGAAGTCGGCGATCTTGGCGCCGACACACATCTTTTCAAGAGCCGTGATGTTGATGAACGAAGGGGCGCGCACGTGATAGCGCCACGGATTGGGTTTGCCCGTTGAGACAACGTAATAGCCAAGCTCGCCTTTGGGTGCTTCAATGCGTCCATACGATTTGCCTGCCGGGACCCGAACCTGGTATTGCGGTTTCTGGGAATTGATCGGTCCCTCGGGGATTTGCTTTATCGCTTGTTGCAAGATGCGAAGCGACTGGCGAATCTCATCGAGGCGGATGAGGTAGTTATCATAGATGTCACCATGCTGGCGCAAAGCCACATCGAATTCGAAGCGGTCATAGATGCCGTAAGGTTGTGCGCGTCGGATATCATAAGGAACACCTGCAGCGCGCAATACGGGACCCGTGATTGAATATTTGACTGCATCTTCGCCGTTGATGACTTTGACGCCTCTTGTGCGTGAGATCAATACTTCGTTCTCGGTTAGGAATTGGTCGAATTCATCTGCCTTGCGGGGCAGGCGTTCTTCAACGAGCCCCTTGATTTTTTCAAGCACGCCCTCCGGTAGATCCCGCGATACGCCCCCGAAGCGGTGATAGTTGCACATCATGCGTGAGCCTGAAGCGGCCTCGAAGATATCCAAAATTAATTCGCGTTCTTCGAAGGCATACAAGGCGGGAGTGAAAAATGCGCCGAGATCATTGAGCAGCATACCGATCAGGATCAAGTGGTTTTGAACGCGGCTGAGTTCAGCCATGATCACGCGCAAATAATCGGCCCGTTCCGCCACTTTGATATTCATCAGCTTTTCGACGGCCAGCGAATAACCCCAATTGTTGCTCATCGAATTGAAGTAATCGAGGCGGTCGGTGTAGGGCATGTTTTGCAGGAAGGTATTTCGCTCGCCGATCTTTTCATGGTTGCGATGCAAATAACCCATCACTGGCTTCAGGCTGACAATGGTCTCCCCGTCGAGAACCACTGCGGCGCGGAATACGCCGTGGGTGGACGGATGTTGCGGGCCCATGTTCACCACCACGTGATCGGTCTTGATGCCTGCGTCAATGGTTTGATATTTCGCAAGCGCACCATATAACGCGGCCTCGCCGTCGAAGAGAACTTTTTCCGGGTCAAAGTTCGGCGGGAATTGCAAGTTATCTTTATAAACGTTCCTATCTTCAGAGCTGACGAACTTGCCATCAGGCCAGCGACTCTTCAACGGCTTGTTATCTTCTTCGTAGAAAGGTTCGTGCCAGTCCTTGCGCATGGGATGGCCTTCGAAGCCTTCCCACATCAGGATGCGTCGAAGATCGGGATGATTGTTAAATTTGATTCCGTATAGATCCCAAATCTCGCGTTCCTGAAAGTCTGCGCCCGGCCAGATGGATGTGACGCTTGGGACTTCAATTGGATCGACACGCGGAACCTGGACTTTGAATCGAATGCCCGGCCCGCCGGTTGTCTTGAACGCTTCGTACACAACTTCCATTTTGTCGGGAAAATAATCCACGCCAGTTACGGACGATAGCAGGTCATAGCCAAATTCATCGCGCAGAGCAGTCGCGACTTCAATCAATTTATTTTTGTCGACCATCCAGCCAGTGTAGCCGGGACGACTGTCAGCGGTGACGGAGCCGGGGAAACGCGCCGCAAAGTCAAGGGTCTCAGTATGAACGAGGGTAGCCATATTATTCCTTTGTCTCCGTCATAGTCTCCGCCGATTTCTCCCCTGCGGGGACAGTAGCGGCGAGCTGCTTAATCTCAGCATAACGACGCGGATCCATTAGATCGGGACCAAGAACTGGAATCGGAATCAACGCTGAGTCAGAACCCTTTTGATACCAGCGGACTTTGCGAATGGATTGTTTGTCAATTTTTTCCTGCAGCTTGATCAATCCAGCAGTCAAAGCCTGTGGGGTGGGTGGGCAGCCGGGAATGTAAACATCCACGGGAATGAATTTGTCAACACCAGCGACGACGTTGTAACCTTCTTTGAAAGGCCCACCGCCGGATGCGCAAGCGCCCATTGCGACGACATACTTTGGCTCAGGCATCTGATTGTAAAGACGCACGATGGCCGGCATGATTTTCTTTGTAACCGTTCCCGCGACGATCATCAAATCCGACTGGCGCGGACTTGGACGCATCACTTCCATGCCGAAGCGGGCGAGGTCGTAGCGTGCAGCTTGCGCGGCGATCATTTCGATTGCGCAACATGCCAAGCCAAACATCATCGGCCAGACCGACCAGCGGCGCCCCCAGTTATATAACCGATCGAGCGTGGTAATGCTGACCGCATGCTGGAGGTCTTCCGGAATTTCATAGCCCGGAGAGTTTAGTTCCTTATTATCTGTCATTCATTAACTCCTCAAACCATTCTTGATAAATTGATGAAAGGATGTCGTCGTTGCAAAGAGCAGGATCATCCTCGAATTCCTGAAGTTGCAAGGTCCAATCGTAGATTTGTTGCAAGGTCACTTCTTCGATATTCGCATCTGAGTGCAAACGCTGTAATTCTAAAGCGATGGCATACGATGTTTCCCAAGTGAGAGTCATTTTCCTTGATTGTCAATTTACCTGAATAATTTGCATAAATGGATTTATATTCCGTATATATTATTTTCTGTTGCAAACTTGCTGGATTATAGCACTTCGCTTGCCCGAGTCAACGAAATTATGTAAAGATATATTTGTAAAAATATGTGAGTATAATCATGGCGTGTCTGTGATCACTGCCCGCCAACGCGTGTTCAACTACTTGAAGAAGCAGCGTTCGGCCTCCGCCGCGCAAATTGGTCGTGGATTAAGTATGTCTGCGGCTACTGTGAGGCATCACCTGTCTATTTTGCTGGGAGATGGAAGAATTACTTTGATCGGCGAGCTGCAAAGACAGGGGCGCGGACGCCCTGCGAAGATATTTGGATTGTCTGAAAAATCCCTGGGTGATAATTTCCCGCTGTTGTCTGATGTAATTTTAGGAAAAGTCCTAGAGGGACTTTCTCCTGCTTCACAGGAGAAAGTAATCAATGCAATCGCCAAAAAGCTCGCTCGTCAATTTGGGCACGATAACCTAAATATTCCAATCGCAAAACGGTTAGTATTCATCATTGAAAAATTAAACGAATACCATTATCAAGCACGTTGGGAGGCTGGTGCGCAGGGACCTCACATTTTCTTTGCACATTGTCCTTATGCAGCCATTATTGACAAGCATCCTGAATTGTGTAAGATGGACGAGATCCTATTAGGGCAGTTGGTGAATGCCCAAGCTGGCCAGCTTGCCAAAATTGGACATCAACCTGTCGGATCACCCTATTGTGTTTTTCGTTTCAATTAATAACTACATTTGGGTATTGACCTTTTTGCGAAAACCAATACAATAACTTTGTTATTTAACTAGCCACCGGACAGTTTTAGGAACGAGCATAAAGTGGCACCGAGAATGAAAGCGAGTGTAACAATTTTCGATCTATGAAGCGCAGCCCGATTTGAAAAAGGCTGAGATCGCGACGATCTTTGCGATCGACGAGGTGACGCAAGCCTGCGCGAATGACCTGGCTGCCCACGGCAAGGAGCCAGTCGTAAAGGAACGCCACCGCTAACGTTAGGCGAGACAAACGAGCAGCGTGATGAAGCATAGTACCTTCCAAATCAAAGCCGTGTTTTTTGCGAAGTGACTGCTCCTTCCAGTCGAAGTCTCCAAACATCTCTTCGATCCACATCCTTCTGCGATAATATCGCACGGTCAAAGTTGCATCGGGCAGATTGGTGGCGAGACACCAAGGTTCCTTTTCGCCAACCTGCCAGTAAATCAAAACGGACACCGGATACATTTCTTGCTGGGTCAAATATGCTTTTGGACACCAAGCGGATTGTCCGGCTTTTTGAACAAAGCTAGCCAAATCTTTCCAGCCCGTCTGCTCGTTGAGCCACAACCCCGTGTTACCTTTTTGGCGCAAGACATAGAACCAATGCCATACATCGAGCTGCCGGAGCACGAAAATTGAGCCAAATTCGCTGTCTCCCACCACAAAAACGGGTGCTTTTGGAGGAAGCAGGCTGCGCACATATTTCAACAACTTCACCTGCCGTTGGCCGGTGCTGTGACCGCGAACGTATGGGATCCAAGTCCAGGCCATCGGAATCGCTCGGTGACGAAAGGCTAGAGAGACCATGAGCAACTGGTGGCCGAAACCAATTTTGGTGCCATCGACCATGAGACGGATTTCGCCGACCCGTTCAAACTGTGATTGCAACCAGCCCTTGGCAATCGGTTTATACCAACGACGCACATCGATCGCAGGGTTCGCCAGAAATCGGCTCAAGCGTCGTACCGTACTTTCGTTCTTTGCATTGCTGATCACGTTTCCAGCAATTTTACTCAGGTGCACAGAGTGACTATGATAAATTCCTACCAGCAACCATACAAAATTCTGACCTTGGGTGATTCGTTGTTTTGGACGCAGTTCACAAATTCGCTGAATCCAAGTACGATAGGTCATGTTGATCGGCATTCGAACCTCCGGGCAAAATGTTTGTCGCAAAACAACTTTACTCGATTTTCTTTGCCGATCAACTCTTCTTTTGTTAAACTGTCAGGTGACTAGTTATTTAATTCTCAAATTGGTGAGCATGACTTGGTTTAGTCAATTTTGTTTTTGATTATGTAATCTCCACATAACTGAACATGAGGTTTCATACTTTGATGACTCAAGCTTTCGATTTAACTAAGCCAAGTTTTTTGCCGCCGCTGGATGAAGAATTTCGGCCGGCTGTTCTTGCTAATCGAGCTTTTCGCCAACTTGCCAACAAAGGCGGAGTTCCTTTGATAATCGGTCTTGAACGCGCAAACGGACAAGTATCGCGTTACGAAACAAAAATATTACCCGAGTCGCATCCACAAGCAGAATTGAATTTTTATTTTGCCGAAAGGCTGGTGAAAATTTTGCTGTGGCAACGGGGCGCGTATAAAGTTTATATCGGGGGTCCGCGCTCTGTTGGTGATTTCATTGGCAGCTTTTACGCTGAAAATGGTCGTCAAAAATTTGATTATCGCTTTATGGGCGAACAAGTTTATGAGAAAACCTTTGAAATCCTGTCTTGCAGCGTGGATGAAGTTCCTGCTTCGCGCGAGACCGGCCAACAGCTCGGCCGTCATTTGGATGGCTGCCGCATCGGCTTTGATCTCGGCGCATCGGATCGCAAAGTTAGTGCAGTGATTGATGGAAAAGTTATTTATAGCGAGGAAGTGGTTTGGGAGCCGCGCAAGCATGCTGATCCTGAGTATCACTATCAGCAAATTCTTACGGCCCTGAAAATGGCGGCCGCTAAAATGTCGCGTGTGGATGCGATTGGTGGAAGTTCAGCCGGAATCTATATTGACAATCGTCCTATGGTTGCGTCGCTGTTTCGCGCTGTACCTGCTCATCGCTATCACGAAGTGCGCGACTTGTTTTTGCGAATCCAAAAAGAAATCGGCGTGCCGTTGGAAGTGATTAACGATGGCGATGTAACAGCGCTTGCTGGTTCGATGTCGATTGAAGATAACGGCATTTTAGGAATCGCGCTGGGTTCGAGTGAAGCCGCCGGATATGTGGATGTAAACGGACATATCATGGGCTGGCTGAATGAATTGGCTTTTGCGCCGATTGATTACAACCCGACAGCGCCCATTGAAGAATGGTCAGGCGATCGCGGTTGCGGCGCATCTTATTTTTCACAGCAGTGTGTTTTTCGCCTCGCACCGAAAGCTGGGATCGAAATTCCATCTGAGGTAACGGATGCGGACAAACTTAAACTTGTCCAGGATAAGCTGGAAGCAGGCCATGATGGCGCAATTAAAATTTGGCAGAGCATGGGGATCTATCTTGGTTATGGGCTTGCGCACTATGCGGATTTTTATGATATCAAGCATGTTTTGATTTTAGGCCGATGCACTTCTGGACGTGGCGGCGATTTGCTGCTTGAAGGAGTGGATGCCGTTTTGAAATCTGAATATCCCGAACTATTTGAGCGGATTCAACTTCATCTGCCCGATGAAAAAATTCGCCGAATTGGTCAGTCGGTTGCCGCGGCGAGTTTGCCGTCTCTCAATTCATAGGAAAGGTGTTTATGCGTTTCCACCTTGATACATCAGAAATTTTCGTGCCAGATCATTTCCCAGTTGAGGATGCGCTGGCACGAACCACCCATCTTTGCATATCTGCTCACCAGGATGATATCGAGATCATGGCGGCGCAGCCCATTTTAGAATGCTTCCAACAAAACGATAAATGGTTTGCAGGTGTGGTAGTCACAGATGGACGCGGTTCGCCGCGTGACGGTTTGTATAAAGATTATACAGATGAAGAAATGCGATTGGTCCGCTTTAAGGAACAGCGCAAAGCGGCTATAGTGGGTGAGTATGCTGCGCAAGTGATCTTGGATTATCCAAGCAAAGTTGTAAAAGATGCTTCTAGAAAAGAGCCGGTGGATGATCTTGTTGAGTTACTTAATTCCGCCAGCCCAGAGTATGTTTACACACATAACCTTGCAGATAAGCATGATACTCACGTGAGTGTTGCTCTGCGGGTCATTTCAGCCATCCGCAACCTGCCTTTAGGAAAACGCCCTAAAAAACTTTTCGGATGCGAAGTTTGGCGTGCGCTGGATTGGATGGCTGATGCAGATAAGTCCCCTATGGATCTTTCGGAACACGAAAATTTACAAGCCGCCTTATTGGGCGTCTTTGATTCGCAGATTGCAGGCGGCAAACGTTATGACTTGGCTTCAATGGGGCGTCGCCGCGCAAATGCCACTTATTTTGAATCGCATGGCGTTGATTTGACCTCGGCTCTTTCCTTTAGCATGGACATGACACCTTTGATTGTGGAAGAACATTTAGATCCCTTGAATTTTGTCCATGAGATCATTCAGCATTTTGTTCAGGATATAGACGAACGCATTCTCAGGGTTAGTTGAATACTTTCTTCACTACACGTGGACTATGACAGATGTGGTAAAAGGATAATTGATGGAACAATCGCTTGAAGAAATGATCGGCCAGCGGCTAATGCTTGCCTTTCGCGCCAAGGAAGAACTGTCGTCTGAAATTCGGGAGGCAATCCAAAAACTCAAACCCGGGGGCATTACTCTTTTTAGGAGTCATAATATTGACAATCCGCAACAAGTAAAACGCCTGACTGGTTTATTTCAAGATGTGGCTCACAACGCAGGACTTCCGCCATTGCTAATCGCCGTGGATCAGGAAGGCGGTCAGTTAATGGCGATTGGCAATGGAACCACTCCATTGCCTGGCAATATGGCGCTCGGCGCAACCGGTTCGGTTGATCTTTCGCGCCGTTCTGGTGAAGTGCTTGGACGCGAACTCGCCGCAATGGGTATCAATGTCAACTATGCTCCCTGTTGCGATGTCAATTTGAATCCAAACAATCCGGTCATCGGCATTCGCTCGTTTGGTGAAGATCCTTCAAGGGTTGCTGATCTGGCATCTGAAATGGTGACCGGGATTCAGTCTGCGGGTGTTGTGGCAACTGCAAAACATTTTCCAGGCCACGGTGACACAGCCAGTGATTCGCATGTGGGATTGCCGGTTATTCATCACTCGTTGGATCGTTTACACCAGGTGGAATTTGTTCCTTTTGAATTTGCGATTCGAGCCGGGACGAAAATGGTGATGACCGCGCATTTGGCTTTACCCGCCATTGACGGTTCGGATGCGCCGCCTGCTACGCTTTCTTCTTCGGTTCTAAAAGATCTTTTGCGCGAGCAACTGGGGTTTCGGGGCGTGATTATTACGGATGCCATGGATATGCATGCGATCTCGCAAGGCGAGGCGTTGGGCGCAAATGCTGTTCGCGCCGCGGCGGCTAGCGCTGATTTATTGTTGATAACGACTGACCCGAACGACCAGAGCCTTATTCATGCAAGTCTGCTGCGAGCCGCGGAAGATGGAACGCTTTCTTCTAAAGATTTGAATTCTTCCGCTGAAAGAATCTCATCGCTCAAAGAATGGTTGATCAATCAAAGACCCGAATCAGATTTGGATGTTATTGGCTGCGCCGCTCATCGCAAGGTCGCAGATGAGATTGCGGCGAAGTCTGTAACTCTGGTACGCGATCAAGCCAAAATCCTGCCGCTCCGCATCACGTCCGGGCAAAGAGTAGCGGTGATCGTCCCTAAGCCGATTGACCTTACCCCGGCTGATACGTCTTCGTACGAAATGCCCGCCTTGGCATCTTCTCTCCGCAAATTCCATCCTGAGGTGGATGAGGTCATTGTTTCCCATGCTCCGACGCAGCCGGAAATCGCACGAGTTCTCGAACAAATCTCACACTATAATCTAATCGTTGTTGGAACACTCAATGCCTTCAATGAATCGCACCAACAAGAATTGGTTCATGAAATCCTACGGCGAAACATTCCAACCATTGTAATTGCGATGCGATTGCCTTATGACTTGATGGCGTTCCCTGAAGCACAATCATATGTTTGCACGTACTCAATTCTTGAGCCTTCGATGAAAGCAGTGGCGTCGGCTTTATTTGGGCAAAGTAAATTTCAGGGTCGATTGCCAGTTTCAATTCCGGATTTATATCCGGTGAGATATCACTTCGAATTGTGAGGAAGCATGTCTTTGTATTCCGAAATTTTGGAACAGCCGCAATGCCTTGCAAAGCTCATGGTCTCTCAACGAAAAACGGTTGAAGAAATTGCGCGTGCAATCCAGTCGCGCGGTATCTCTTATATTTTTCTTGCGGCACGCGGCACATCGGATAATGCTGGCCGTTATGCTAATTATCTTTTCGGCGCAGCGAACCGCTTGCCTCTGGCGCTTGCGACGCCATCACTATTTACTTATTATCAACAGCCGCCAAATCTCAACGGCGCTTTTGTGATCGGGATTTCTCAATCGGGGCAATCGCCGGATATTGTCAGCGTTTTGCAGGAAGGAAAACGTCAGGGATGCCCGACATTGGCCATCACGAACGAAGCAGATTCTCCTCTTGCCGCCAGTGCCGACTTCGTGCTTGATATTCAAGCCGGACCTGAAGTAGCAGTAGCGGCGACCAAGACTTATACCGCCGAACTGATGTCCATTGCCATGATTTCAGCCGCTCTCGGCGGCGAAAAATCAGTTTGTGATTTGTTGGAGAAAGTGCCTGCTTGGATCAACGAATTTTTGAAAGCAGATGATCTGATCCGTCTGGCGGCTGAGCGTTACCGTTATATGCAACAATGTGTGGTGCTGGGGCGCGGCTATAACTATTCCACAGCGTTTGAGTGGGCTTTGAAGCTTAAGGAATTGACTTATATAGAGGCTGAACCATATTCCTCCGCAGATTTTCAGCATGGGCCGATCGCCATGGTTGCGAAGGGATTCCCTGTCATGGCAGTCGTATCAGCAGGCAAGGTGGCCGATTCGTTGACCTCGTTGCTGGAATATTTAAATCAAGACCTTGCTGCGGAATTGGTTGTGATCTCTAATTTGGAGCGGCCTCTAGCGCTGGCACAAACGCGCATACCTATTTCCAGCGAAATCCCTGAATCTCTAACGCCATTGGTGAACATCGTACCTGCCCAACTATTTTCTTATTATTTGACTCTGAGTTAAAGGCTTCGACGCCGAAAAGCCGCGCACGCTTCGAAAAGTTACCGAGACACGTGTTAATATCAAACAAGAAACCCAAAACGGTGCAGAAATATTCCTGCACCGTTTTGGAATCAAATACCTTAAGTATTGGATGGTTCGTTGTAAGCGCGTGCTTGGCTTTTGTTTACCAAATCCGGATGACTTGCCCAGGGTAAATTAAATTTGGGTTCCAGAGTTGATTGAGCGACTCCAAACTATACAGGCTGGTGCCGAAGCGCGCTGCAATAATCGCGAGGGTGTCACCATACTGAACAGTATAGTATTGTGCAGGTCTGGGAAGATTGATAACCTGGCCGTAGAATATCCAATTGGGATTCCAAATTTGCGGATTGACTGCCTGGAGGTCGTATACACTCACACCCGTACGGTCAGCGATATTTCGCAGCGTATCGCCCCATTGGACTACATACGTTCTGCCTGCCTGCGGGGCGGAATAATTTGACGCGTAATACTGTGGGGCAGGATTATTGTATGTGTTGTTATTGTATCCGTTGTATCCGTTATTGTTGGTGTAATTCTGCGGGGCAGGATTGTATGTATGGTTGTTGTATCCATTATATCCGTTATTGTTGCCGTAATTGCCAGGCATCGATATCGTTTGACCCGCATACAGCCAATATCTGAGATTGGGGTTAGCCTGTCGAATCGCGTCCTGGGATGTTCCGCATCTGTACGCGACTGATGCTAAGGTATCTCCCCATTGAACCTGGTAGGGACCGCCGCAACCGGACGCCGCTAGGGCAACGCCGGTGAAGGCAAAGGATGCCAGCAGGGTTGCCAGCAAAACGAATAGGGTAACGATCTTTTTGGGTGACATAACGAGCCTCCATCTTACGAAAAGTTGTGCCTTGAATAAGAAGAAATTAAACTGTCTCTCTCTACAAATCTATTTTTACACTAAATGGTCAGAAAAACGTTAACAATTTCGTTGCAAAAATAATGTCCTATTAAATCTTCGGAAATTTATCAGTCGCATCCATAACAACGGGTCCATGCCCGGAACAAACAATGTGAGCGCCGAGCGCGGCTTGTTTGCGCGCCGACTCATCTGCCTTGGCTTGATCCCATGTGAGGGCTTGAATTGAACGCACGAGTCCACCTTCGCGCGCGACGATTGAATCGCCTGTGAATAAGATGCCAGTGGATGGCGAGAAAAGAGAAATGTGTCCGGGCGTGTGACCAGGTGTTTCCACGACGCGCAGTCCGCCCAAAACCGGCAGAACTTGTCCTTCGCTCAAGATTTCGTCAGCGCGTACGGGCACGGCTTTCATGAAGCGACTTACAACTTCCATTAATAGTCTCCGGAAAAAATTGTTGGGTTTGATCTGGCGCGAAGGCCGCCCTTTGGACATGGCCTCGGATTCGACCGCGCTGGCATAAACGCGTGCGCCGCTTGCTTTTTTGAGTGCATACAAACTTCCAGTGTGATCCATGTCGGCGTGAGTAATGATGATCCGCTTCAAGTCGGAGGGGGAGCAACCTAAACCAGTCATATAGTTGAAAATTTTTCTGTGATTGCCGGGTAGTCCTGTATCTATCAAAGTCAATCCATCTGGGTCCATGATTAAATACGGATTGGCAACGATATTTGGGATTAGATGTACAGTGGCAATAATTTCCATAAAGATAATTTCCTTTGGGTATTTTGTACACCCTATTAATACCACAATACTATGAAGAAATGTTGAAGAGAATTGGTGGCTCATGTGAGTTTTTCAAGAAGGTCTTCGAGATATCTTACGAAGTTCCTGCCTTCGTTGCACAAGCCCTAAATAAAATTGTACGGCCAGCGAATTTCGCCCTTTCAGTAGCCTCGGCAATATCTCCGCAGATCATATCTTTCATACAGACTATTGATATAATCTTGCCATCCATTCTGCTTCAATCAGATCGGAGATGAAATATGGATGGACGGATCAAACGTTTTGCATTGGTGGGTATCATTTTTTGCGCGGCCATGCTGGCTTGCAGCTTCCCATTGGGAAGTAAGACGCCGAACGTCCAACGGACAGTTTTGGCTGCCACCATATTCATCATGCAAACGGGAATTTCCACCCTACAAACTCCCGAGCCCGCTAATACCGCCACTTTTACGCCTGTCATAACGGACACCATCACGCCTTCACCGCTTCCCACCGCGCAGAACCCACTGGTGATTAATAAAACGCTGTGCTGGCTTGGACCCGGCTCGGGGTACGAAGTCGCCAGCTCGCTTAAGGCCGGGACGCGTGTCATCCTGCTTGGAGAGGGAACTGTTCCGGGCTGGTGGATTATCCAGGGGCCTGTATATCATGACCCTTGCTGGGTGCCTCAGCAAGATCTTCAATTTGATATTAACTATAATTTCTATGGATTACAAATGATCGATCCGCCGTCCACACCGAAGCCGTCCAAAAAACCATAGGATCAATAAAAAACAACCAGTTGATATAATGATGCCGTTGTGCAGTTATATCCTTGGAGGAACCATGTCAGGAAGAAAATCGGTCATTTATTTAGCAGGTGGATCATTGATTCTTGCCCTGCTGGCTTGTAGTATCAGCGTGAACGGAGTGGCTCCAACTCCAACGCTGGGATTGCCTTCGAACACCGCGTTTGTTTCTGTGGAATCTTCGGGGACCGAAACAACCCAAGCGGAGACTCAAACTGAAACTCAACCCGCGCCTACCGAATCTTCGACGCCCGTTCCGGCCACCGACACGCCCACCTTAACACCGACTCCGCAAAACCCGCTGGTGACCACCACTGCATATTGCTGGTCCGGGCCAGCGGACAAGACTCTAAAGTATGAACTAGTGAGCAGCATCCAGGCTGGGACGCGCGTTCAGTTGCTTGGGAAGGGAATTGTAGATGGTTGGTGGATCATTCGAAATCCGCGCTATAACGATCCGTGCTGGATACAGCAGGATGATGTGCAGATAGATCCGGGAACTGATCTTTCCGCGCTCAAAACCTTTGACGTTCCATGGACGCCTACCCCCACGCCTTGACTGGCCGAGGCGGCATTCGCGAAGCATCCCCGAAGCAAAGCGTAGGGGGCCAGCCGCCGTCGGCTACTTCTGCGCCGTGAGGTGCAGAATTGTAAAACTTTTCTAGTCACCTGACAGTTTAGCGAAAGAAGAGTTGATCGGCAAGGAAAATCGGGTAAAGTTGTTTTGCGACCAACATTTTGCCCGGAGGTTCGAATGCCGATCAACATGACCTATCGTACTTGGATTCAGCGAATTTGTGAACTGCGTCCAAAACAACGAATCACCCAAGTTCAGAATTTTGTATGGTTGCTGGTAGGAATTTATCATAGTCACTCTGTGCACCTGAGTAAAATTGCTGGAAACGTGATCAGCAATGCAAAGAACGAAAGTACGGTACGACGCTTGAGCCGATTTCTGGCGAACCCTGCGATCGATGTGCGTCGTTGGTATAAACCGATTGCCAAGGGCTGGTTGCAATCACAGTTTGAACGGGTGGGCGAAATCCGTCTCATGGTCGATGGCACCAAAATTGGTTTCGGCCACCAGTTGCTCATGGTCTCTCTAGCCTTTCGTCACCGAGCGATTCCGATGGCCTGGACTTGGATCCCATACGTTCGCGGTCACAGCACCGGCCAACGGCAGGTGAAGTTGTTGAAATATGTGCGCAGCCTGCTTCCTCCAAAAGCACCCGTTTTTGTGGTGGGAGACAGCGAATTTGGCTCAATTTTCGTGCTCCGGCAGCTCGATGTATGGCATTGGTTCTATGTCTTGCGCCAAAAAGGTAACACGGGGTTGTGGCTCAACGAGCAGACGGGCTGGAAAGATTTGGCTAGCTTTGTTCAAAAAGCCGGACAATCCGCTTGGTGTCCAAAAGCATATTTGACCCAGCAAGAAATGTGTCCGGTGTCCGTTTTGATTTACTGGCAGGTTGGCGAAAAGGAACCTTGGTGTCTCGCCACCAATCTGCCCGATGCAACTTTGACCGTGCGATATTATCGCAGAAGGATCTGGATCGAAGAGATGTTTGGAGACTTCGACTGGAAGGAGCAGTCACTTCGCAAAAAACACGGCTTTGATTTAGAAGGAACTATGCTTCATCACGCTGCTCGTTTGTCTCGCCTTACGTTAGCGGTGGCGTTCCTCTACGACTGGCTCCTTTCCGTGGGTAGCCAGACTATTCGCGCAGGCCTGCGTCATCTCGTGGATCGCAAAGATCGTCGCGATCTCAGCCTGTTCCAAATTGGTCTGCGCTTCATAGATCGAAAACTGTTACACTCGCTTTCATTCTCGGTGCCACTTTATGCTCGTTCCTAAAACTGTCCGGTGGCTAGAAACTTTTTTCATCCATAAATATCAATGATGAACGAAAACGGCTTTCCTGATTTTGGAAAGCCGTTTTCAGTTAGGTTGCTAATTGCTCCGAGCAGATTCGATCATGCTCCTGCGTTCGGTCAGTTGCTACTTGATCAGTTCAACGTATGCGGTTGAGGGTGTGGTGAAGTTCTGACCCGCGGCGTAATTAACATCAAACGTTCCGCCACCGTTGAAGATGAAGGTGTATCCAACGATTTGGCTGTTCAAGTCTTTGAAGTTGCTGGCACCATTGGCGGTAATATTGGAGTGCGGTGCCAGGATCGTTCCAGTGACACTTACGCCCGAACCACCGTTAAGAATGAAGCTGGATGTATTGGTCCACGGCATATAGATCAACAATCCAGCGTAGGGATCACCTGTGGGTGGATCTTGCAGATTGATCGTCGAGCTGCCGTTCCAAGTGACGGATCCGCTGGTCAAATAGAAGAAGGCGTTGCTGGAGGTCAAAGTATCACCTCCGTTGACCGTGATACTACTTGATCCGCTTGAATAGTAGCGAAGCTTGGTAGTGTTTAGGGTATTACCCGAGCCGTTCATGGTCCAGCTTCCACACGTAAGTATACATTTCGAGATCGCTGAAGCTGTCACTGCCGCCATTTTGACTGACACTGTTGCTGCCCATGACCAAATTAACTTGCCCGCTTGGGCCGGTCATCGTGCCGCCATTCATGTTGATATCGCCGTTGAGCAGGTAAGTTCCCGCACCGAATGTCACGGTTCCACTGCTTATGTTCAGGCCGCTATACAGTAAGTGCCTGGACTGAATGTCAGGGTTCCACCATTGAACAGTTAATACCGCTGAAATTGCCGGGGGTTAAGGTAGCGGTGCCGCTGCTCAGAGTTACGGACGTTCCACTGATACTCCCGAACCGGTAGTAGGATTAAAAGTTGCACCGCCGTTACCACTGCAAGTGGGCGAGGACGGAACGGCGGGAATGGTGGCCCAGGCGGCGGCGGGCATGGTGAGGCCAACTGCGCCGGTTGTAATCCCCGGTGTAATCGTATTGCCACCGTTGTTGAGAACCCCTCCAACATCCTGCCCACTGCCGGACATATTGAGGGTTACGCCTCCGTTCAATAACACTGCGCTGCTGCCATTGCAGTTATCAAAGATGCTGCCACCGGTGGTGGTTACGTTGGCACTTCCGTTAAATAACATGGTTTGATTGCAGCCGCTGGCGTTGTCTGTGGCTACAATGGCCGCACCGTTGAACATGGAACCACTAGTTCCAGACTGCCCGCGGGCAATAGCATCCACGCAATTATGCGTCTGCTTCACGCCAACGAGGGAGGAGAAGGAGGTGTTTACGTTCGTGTTGATCACCACCTGCACATATTGGCTGGAAGCCTGGGAAAAAGTGGGAAGTGTGCCGTTGCAGGCGTCGCTGGCTACCGGTGGGTTATTGACCTTGACGGTAGCCGCAGTGCCAGTAGTAAAGCCGCCTGTCGTCGCGGCATTCGTCGCGTCCTGTATGGCGGTGGAGCTGGTGTGGCTGTTTGCCAAATCCAGCGCTCCGGTCAAGGCTGCTGTTTCTGCGGCGTTTGTAGCGCCTTGACGGTTGGAGTAGGTCGCGCTGCCGTCCACTGCCAAGCCCGTCAGTGCAAGCAAACCAATGACCGCAAGCACGATCAGGATCAATGCCTGACCTTTCTGAGTTCGATCTGTTTTCATGGTCACATACCTCTTTCTCGGTGTGTATAATTCCGAAACTGCATATATTATACGCTTAGTATCATCAAATGGCACTTTCAATTTTGCAAAGCCGTAAATTTGAAATGGAAAAAACAAAAGAGTTTTGTAGACTTTGATTCAAAACTCTTTTGTTTTGAGTAATTTAATTTTTGTCAGGAATTAAAGTCTGACTGGTTGTATACAATAAAGTCATGCAACGCACAAGAGTATTTTCAAACCCAAATATACAATAAAGTCATGCATAGATGAGACACAGGGGCCCATTTCCATGCATTTTGAATCAAAAACCCGAACAGATGGAGGGTGTAAGATAGACTGTGTAAACGGGAGAAAAATCTTAGACGAAGACATTGGAGAAAACAGAATGACCGCAGCAAAAAGTACGAAGCAGAATATTCAGGAAATCTTGGGTCAAGCGAATGGAACTACTTTGCCGAGTGTAGAGGAAGTACAACGCGAATTATCCACTGCAAAATCCATGGATGATTTCTTTGGGAAGGAAGGCATCTTTGCGAAACTGTTCGCTCACACGATTGAAGAAATATTGGAAGCGGAAATGAGCGAACATCTGGGATATGAGCCGTATGAGGTCAAGGGTCGCAATAGCGGGAATAATCGCAACGGCAGCTACGCCAAGAAGCTGAGAACATCCTCTGGAGAAAGCACGATCCAGGTGCCGCGTGATCGGAACGGCGAGTTTGAACCACAGGTTGTAAAAAAGCAAGTAGCGAACACGAATGAATTGGAAGACAAGATCATCGGCATGTACGCCAAGGGGATGTCGGTGCGGGACATCCAAGAAACGCTGCAAGAATTATATGGAGTGGAAGTCTCGCCCACGACCTTGAGCGCTATCACGGATAAGGTCTGGGGCTTAGTGGAGGAGTGGCAGAACCGAGCCCTGGCTAGTGTGTACCCAATCGTGTATCTGGATGCAATCTATATCAAACTGCGACACGAGGGAAAAGTCGAGAATATAGCCGTGTATACAGTGCTGGGCGTAGATGTGGAGGGCCACCGGGACGTTCTGGGACATTGGGTTGGGGATGGCAACGAGAGCTCCAATTTTTGGCTAAGCGTAATCACAGATTTACAAAGTCGTGGTGTAAGAGATATTTTTATCGCATGCAAAGTGGTTTAGTACTTCGAACCATGGATGGGTTGAGTGGATTCAAGGAAGCGGTCTTGGCAGTTTTTCCTCACACCCAGATCCAACGTTGCATCATCCACCAAATTCGCAACAGCCTGAAGTATGTTACCTGGAACGATCAGAAAGCATTCATGGTCGATCTGAAGCAAGTCTATCAAGCTGCTACCCGCGAAAGTGCCGAAGCCAACTTACGTCAGCTCACCGAAAAGTGGGGCGACAAATATGCGGTGGCGATTCGCTCCTGGCAAAACAATTGGGAAGATCTGGCTACGTATTTTGCGTATCCCGCCGAGATCCGTCGCTTGATCTACACCACCAATTCCGTAGAAGGCTATCACCGCCAATTGAGGAAAGTCACCAAATCGAAAAGCATTTTCCCGACTGCGGAATCCGCTCGCAAATTATTATTCCTTGCGAATCGTGATATCCTTAAAAAATGGACCATGCCGATTTAAAATTGGCCGTTGATTCTCAATCAACTGGTGATCCGTTTCGAAGGTCGCTTGGCGATCTAAATCAATTTCCGTTTACACAAAACCCTTGACACTCTCAACAGATGAGCCAGCACAGGAAGCATTTCAGGATTTTTGCTTATTCAAATATATCTGTGCGGCTTGCAGAAATTCACGCGCTTGATGAATCATGTCCGAAACGATGGTCGCTTCAATGTTTGTGTCAACATGATAATCGCTGACCAGCCGAGTATCGAAGCCTATTCTCAGCCAGCGATGGAATTTTGGGTCGAGCAATTTCGTCTTGGAAAATTCCCTACCGTATGCGCCAATCACGTCACCATGTTTGCTGAATTGAAGCCCCTTTTCGTTTAACAAAGCTTCAGCAATGTAGAAGAGAGCATAATATGCGCGGCCTGCCGCAAGATCGGTTTTTCCATGGTCGAGTAGGAGTTCAGCACCTTCAATGGCATCAAGTGCCTTGTCTATCAGCTTTTGAGTGTACTCGTTCATGCAGGCACGCCTTCTTTACGGATATTACGAAGCACGGGCATATCCGATTCTTTCCATTGAATTTCTTTCATGATCAAGCAGCTTACCGTTACGTCATATTTGAGCGAAATATCGCTGATGTAATCGCTGGAACGACGTAATTCCTCCCAATAACTTTTGTAGTCTCTCAATAAAACCATCACATCTACATCTGACCCCTGTCGATAGTCCCCGCGCGCATAGGATCCGTACAAGTAAACGGCTTTCAATTGATCTCCGTAAATGCGGATGAGGCCCTCGTTCAATTCTTTCATCAGTTTCCGGATGCGTGTCGGTACTTTCCTGTTCATGCTTTTATTTTACCCTTGTTTACAAGACATGGATGGATCCTCGACCTCTGTTCTGGCTACAAAAGTCATTCGCCCAGATTTTTGAAGCAAGCCGTCGATAATCTTGTGCCTTAGAGAGTGTTTCTTAAATGGTCGGATAAGATTGGGGAATGGCTAAATTCACTCAAACTTACCCGACCGATCTCAAGTATACCGAATGGCAGCAGATTATGGAATTCTTTCCGAGCTATAAGCGGGGTCGACCTCGCAAATGGGAAATGTGGCAAATCCTGAATGCGGTCGTGTACGTGAACCGCACGGGTTGCCAATGGCGTATGTTGCCGATCGATTTTCCGCCTTGGCCAACCGTTTATGGCTATTATTGGCGCTGCGAAGTGACTGCGACTTTCAGTCGGAAACGGAATGGGCTGTGGGTTGCGATCAATGAAACGTTGGTGAAAGAAGTGCGGAAGAAAGCCGGACGGGATCCGCAGCCGAGTGCGGCAATAATCGATAGTCAAAGTGCGAAGACCTCGGAAGGCGGCGAAGAACGCGGAATCGACGTGCACAAGCAGACGCCGGGGCGAAAACGGCACCTGGTCGTGGATACGTTGGGGTTGGTACTGCTGGTAGTGGTTCATAGTGCGAGTATTCAAGATGGCGCCGGTGGCTTTCAAACCTTACAAAAATTGTTTGAGCTCATCAAAGGCAGTGTTCATAATCGTTGGTGCCGCTTGAAGCTGATCTGGGCCGACGGTGCCTATGCTTCGATCGTGGCGGTTGTTCGCCAGCAATTCGGCTGGGTCTTGGAAATCGTAAAACGTTCTGATGATATGAAAGGATTTCAAGTCTTGCCTCGACGTTGGGTGGTGGAACGCACCTTTGGTTGGTTGGGTCGCTATCGCCGTTTGTCTCGTGACTTTGAGCATACCGTCTCCTCTAGTGAATCAATGGTTTACATTGCCAGCGTCCGTCGCATGCTTAAAATGGTCGCCACTTGATTTAAGAAACGCTCTCTTACGCAATCTGATCCCTGCATACCTTTTACATCACAATTCCATGCGGATGAACCAGTAGCCAACACAGGGGGATAATTGGTGAAATTCCGAGCTTGGCAAGGAGTAGAACATGAGCCTCAACCCACAAAGTACTTACCCGATTCCAGAAGATACACAGCGCGTAGCACGAGCGGCTTTTCCCAAGGGCAATTTGTATATGAGGATGCGTGATGAGCTGGGAGAGATCTATCAGGATACGAGCTTTGCGGAATTGTTTCCTAGTCGAGGCCAGAAAGCGGAGTCGCCGGGACGTTTGGCCTGGGTCACGGTCATGCAATACTCGGAAGGCATGTCGGACCGGCAGGCCGCGGAAGCGGTGCGAGCGCGGATCGACTGGAAATATGTTTTGGGATTGGAGCTGGACGATCCAGGCTTTGATTATTCGGTGTTGAGTGAATTTCGCGAGCGTTTAGTAATCGGACAGAGGGAACAGATGCTTCTCGATGAACTACTGACGCGAACTCAAAGAGCTCAAGCTGCTCAAAGCGCGCGGTCAGCAGCGAACCGATTCGACCCACATTTTGGGAGCAGTGCGACAGCTGAACCGAATTGAAATTGTGGGGGAGACGATGCGGCAAGCCTTGAATGAATTATCTGAATTTGCGCCGGAGTGGGTCAAGGGGATCGCCAAGCCGGAGTGGTTTGTGCGTTACGGAAGACGCTTTGAACAAATGCGTCTACCCAAGGAGCAGGCGGAACGGGAGGCCTTGTTGGAGACGATTGGCGCAGACGGAGCGTTTCTGCTGGAGGCCGTGCAAACGGCGCCCGAGGCGGAGCAAATGCGGGAATTGCCGGGGGTGGAGTTCATGCGCCGGATGTGGATCCAGCAATACTGGATGGAAGTGAAGGAAGATGGCAGTTCGCACGTCCATCTGCGGGCAGACGATAATCAGCCGCCAGGAGCCTTGCGCTTGCACTCCCCTTTTGACGAGGAGGTGCGTTACAGTGCGAAACGGGAAAAGGGCTGGGTGGGCTACAAAACGCAGTTGAGCGAAACCAGCGGCACCGATGAGATCCACTTGATTACTCAGGTGACAACGACCTTGGCGACGGAGTCGGACATGACGGCACTGGAAAATGTGCACCGCTCCTTGGAACAGAAGGATTTGTTGCCAGACATCCATCTGCTGGATGCCGGATATGTGGATGCCGAGTTGCTGGTGACCTCCCAGCGGGATTTTGGAGTGACGATTTGCAGTCCGGTGCGCGAGAAGGTAGGTTGGCAAGCGAAAGCAGATGACGGTTTCGATCTGGCGAGCTTTCACATCGACTGGGAAAAGCAACTGGTGACCTGTCCTAAGGGACAGCTCTCTGTTCAATGGTGTGAACGCCACTCGGAAAATCGCAAGCCGAATATCCAGGTGCGATTCTCACCTAACGTTTGTCGCGCTTGTGCTGATCACACAAAATGTACGCGAGCCAAAAGCGGAGCGCGCACCATTACGTTCTTACCTTATGAACAACATGTGGCTCTGCAACATGTCCGGCAGGAACAAGGTACCAAACCTTTTTGGAATCGATATGCACAACGATCGGGAATCGAGGGCACCTTCTCTCAAGCGGTCCGTGGCTATGAACTCCGCTGGGCCCGTTACATCGGATTAGAGAAAACCAATCTCCAGATGTTGGCGACCGCAACGGCGATCAACCTCCATCGCCTGTTCGATTGGTGGCAGCATAAGCCGCGAGCCAAAACCAGAATTTCGGCCTTCGCAAAATTGGCCCCGTCCCCATCCTTGCTGGCGCCAGCTTGGGGCGCGATTTGAATTCGCCAACAGTATCAACCTTTGCGTGCACACTGTAAAGTTCAGGATTGTCGACGGCCTCGAGCTTTATTGCTTCAAAAATTTGGGCGGATGACTTAGTAGCCAGTACAGGTACTGGCGTACTCTCGAAAACAGACGCTGGATGTTTGCAAGCGAAGGTATGAATCGCAAGGGCAAGAAAGTTATCTACTACCTGTTCAAAGCCACGGATGTAAACATCAAGAGACACGTCAAGATTATGAATAACGCCAACCCATACGACCTCGAATGGGAGATGTACTTTGAGAAGCGTGCATTCTTGCAAAGCCTCAATAAAACCCTCGGACGCACGCAAACTATCCTCAAGCAACAAGAAGGGCGATGTCCCGTGTGTAAATAAATCCTCGACGGAACACCGGCAGATTTTCACCTCCATCACATCATCCCCATTGCAAGAGGAAGTAGTGACCGCATCGAAAACCTGGTCTTCCTCCACCCAATGTGCCATCAACAACTGCACTGGCAATCGGCTAAAGAAGCCGCATTTTCTAACGAAAACGATACGGAAGGCTTGAGCCGTGTGAGGCGAAAGTCTCATGCACGGTTCTGAGGGGGAAGGAATGGCAGTAATGCCTTCCTTCTACCCGACTGATGAGAGCGCAAGCCCATTTCTACGCATTTTGCTTCAAAAACCCGAGTGGATGAGCCAGTCACTACAAGCCACCACAACAAGTACAACCGATATTCCTTCCGATAACAGGCTAAACTAATCACCGGATCATTCGACTCGCCCTTTGCATTCATTCAACACCTTTGTCTTTGAAAAATGATCGATACGCCATGTCATCCTCGAGGATGTGGTGAACCCACCACTCGACAAGGTACTCTAGTAAGGCATCCGGTATGTGATCAACCCCATAGTATGTAGCCGTGGAGAAGTCGACGGTTTTTTTTCGAAAATCGCGATGCTGTTTTTTTTGCTCTTCCAAACCAGGATAATCATAAGCTTCCATCAGGCTTTCCTCGGCTTTGAAATGTGCCTGGGCGTAGCGAGTCATTGCCATGAGAGTATCGGAGATCGGTTCAGAGCGCGTGTTTATCGTTCCCTGGGTTGCGATCAGGAGATTCAGTAACTTGATTAATTGTTGATGCTGTTGATCCAACATTTTCACGCCAACACTGAATTTTTCAGACCATTGTACTGGTTCCATTGGCATTTTCCTCTTCAATAGATTGCCTTTACTGTTATGACTTGGCACCCAATATTCACAACCTCTTTTGACCCGAAAGCAAGCCCGACTCAAGACAAACCTTTGCGACCTGAGGGTCAAAATGTGTTCCCACCAGGGAGCGGATATGGTCCAGCACTTTTTCTTCGGGCCAGGCTGCTCGGTAAGGACGATCAGAAGTTAATGCATCCCATACATCGACAACGGCAAAGATCCGGGCCGCGAATGGGATCTGGGCCCCGCTCAAGCCGCGTGGGTAGCCGGTGCCGTCCCATTTTTCGTGATGGCAATAAGGGATGTCCAATGCAGACTGCAGGTAGTGGATGGGAGAAAGCATTTCATAAGCAAAAGCAGGATGCTTTCTCATCACTATCCATTCTTCATCCGTCAGCGACCCAGGCTTGAGCAAAATTGCGTCCGGGACACCCATCTTACCGATATCATGCAGCAATGCACCACGGCGAAGATGAACCAATTCATTTTCAGGCAGGCCAAATTGACGCCCGAGCTTGATCGTCAGCTCTGTCACCCGTTGGGTATGACCCTCGGTTTCCTTATCGCGCAAATCAAGCGCTCGCGACCAACCCTGGATGGTGGCATCGTACGCCTGGGTAAGCTCAATATTGGATTCTTGCAAATCCTTGAACAAGGAAGAATTGTCGATTGCAATGGCAGCCTGGTTGGCAAGTGCATAAAGAAAATTTAGCCATTCGTCATTCGGTTCGAGTTCGGTACGCTGGAATAGCTCCAGCACGCCTTTGACTTGTTCCTTCACGATAAGAGGCACAGCGAAGTAACTAATAAAAAGTTCTTCTGCTAGGGCTTTTTTAAGACGCGGATGAACATCATGTGCAGTCAGATTCGGAACATGAACTGTCCGCCGCTCGAGTGCAGCTTGACCAACATTGCCCTCTCCAAGATGCAGTGGTTCTCCATGTTCGAAAGCCAGGGTTCGAAAACCGCGGCCGGAGACAAATTCAAGCATTTGCGAAGTCGGGTTGAACAGCCAGATATCGACTGCATCCACTCTTAATTGCTCTATCACTTGCGATAGAAGAACGCCCAGACTGAAGACCATGTCCGAACTGGAGATAATTGCCCGATCAATCTCACTCAGGGCAATTAACTGCTGCAAGCGACGCTCGGTTTGTTCACGCAGCAACATACGCCGTATGGCGATCGCAGCCGAGTCACCGATAGTTTGAGCCAGACGGATCTTTTCCGACGTGAACGGCTCCCGCGCCTCATTCCGCGCTTCGCCTAGCATAAGCAAGCCCATTAATTTTACTGACGTCGGGGATGAATCGCTGCTCCGGAGTGGTATTAGACAGATAGATTGTGCAAAATCCAAAAGGAGAACTTTTTTTTCTTCGTTGCTGATCCCCGGATCACTGGCCCGTAAGATCATTGGCTTATTCTGTTCCAGAATGCGTTGAGTGTACGGTAGGGAAATGATCGGATATCGTGCACCGATCCCAAGGTCATGGTCAAGGGGCCGGATAGGATATGCGGCTCGCATAATGTATTTATCGTCTTCTAAAAGGGCGATTCTGGCGAAGGTGGTGTAAATACTCTCGACTGCATTGCGATTCACGAGTTCGAGAGTATCCTCCAAGTTGTCTGCGTCCGCCATGGAATGGGAAAGCTCGAACAGCATCGAGAGTTCATCGTTGCTGATTTTAATTTCTTCCTCAGCTTGTTTGCGCAATGTAATGTCGCGCACAATAGCCGTATAAATGATCTTGCCCTTGACTGTCACCTTGGAAATATTAACCTCAGCCGGGAACAGTGTACCTCCCAGGCGGCGCCCTTGGATCTCGCGCAGCTTACTCATCTGCCGTGATTGTTCATCATTTGTTGCACCAAAATTTTGAACAAGGCGGTGATGTAACTCGGCGGATGATAGCGGCAGGAATTCCACCAGTGGCAACCCCAATGCTTCTGCAGCGCTATATCCGAAGATTCGCTCGGCGCCTTGGTTGAATAAGATTACCCGCTGACTTTCATCAATAGAGATGATCCCCTCGACCGCCATATTCACTATGCCTTCAAATCGCGCTTGCGTTTCACGGTTTGCTTCTTCCGCCTGTTTGCGTGCGGTGATGTCGCGGTCGATCCCCAAAACCAGTTCACGCCCTGCCACCGTAAAGAGCGCCGTAGAGACTTCGACGGGGAATACAGAACCGTCTTTGTGGCGATGAAGAACTTCAAAATGTAGATTACCCGCCTCTTGCAGTTGTTTTGTGTAAGCGATTCGTTCAGCTTGCGTACCAGGTGCCGCGTTCAGAATATCGATGGAATGCCCGATCAATTCGTCACGACTGTAGCCGTTTATTTTGCAGGCTGCCTGGTTGCAATCAATGATAGGCCAGGAGATATTGGGATCGTGAGGATTAATCAGCACGATTAAATCAGGCGAGAGCTCGAACAGCGCCCGAAACAAAGCCTCGCTCTGGTTATGTGCGGCCTCTGCTAGCTTACTCTCAGTGACATCGCGCCCATAGACGTTCACGTAACCCGGCTCGGCAACGGGAGCGACGAACATCGAGTAATCTTTCCCGTCGCACACAAGATCAACAGTTTTGTTCTCCTTTGTCGCAAGCGCTTGATAAGCCAAGTCTCGCCAGAACTCTGGCACAGATCCACCCACCTCACAATCCCACATACTCAAGAACGCCTCACTAGCCGTGTTGGCATACATCACGAGGCCATCTCGGCTCAGTCGTAGTACTGGGTTTGGGTTTTCGGAGGGAAATTTCGCTAGTCTGCCGATTTCCTGCTCGGCTTGTTTTTGGAGTGAGATATCAGTTTGAGATCCAGCCATGCGGTAGGCGTTCCCTTCAGGGTCTCGAACAGCCAGGCCGCGGCTGAGCATCCATAGATATTGGCCGTTTTTGTGAAGCATACGATATTCGCTCTGAAATAGAGGGGCATCTCCTTTGATGTGCGCATTAAGCTCAGCCTTGAGCCGCATTACGTCGTCAGGATGGACGCGTTTGAACCATTCATCAGAACTAGTTCCAATTTCGCTTTCCTCATAACCAACCATGGACTTCCAGCGAGGGGAATAATAGAGTTCGTTGGTTTTCAGATTCCAGTCCCATATTCCATCGTTGGCGCCGCGCACTGCAACCGCGTATCGTTCCTCGCTTTCCCGCAGAGCGGCCTCGGCCTGCTTGCCCTCAGTGATGTCCCGGCTCTGGCCGACGAGTCCAAAGATTTTGTCTTGGGCATCCCTCAGAAGTATTTTGGTGCTGGAAAGCCATCTTTGGTTGCCGACCGCGCCTACCCAAGGTTCTTCGAGTTCGAGCACTGGCTGACCGGACTGGAAGATCGCCTGCTCATCAGCGTAGTATTTGGCTGCCAATTCTTGCGGAAAGAAGTCAAAATCGGTCTTGCCGAGAAGTTCGTCCGGCGTGGCTGCTCCGATCATGCGTGCCAATGTCGAGTTTGCAATCAGGAATCGGCTCCGGGTGTCTTTGACGTAGATGAAATCGGGCACATTGTCGATCAGCGAGCGCAGTAGGTTACGTTCCTGCACCCGCGCCTCTTCCGCCTGCCTGCGTTCGGTGATATCGACTGAGAGGCCGTAGGTACCAATAACATTCCCCTCGTTATCACGCATGGGCATTTTGATAGACGAAACCCATGTAGCGGGGTGATCGGCCCAGGTCTCCATTTCTTCCTTGATCAAGGGCTGCCCGGTCCGAATAATGGCCTGTTCATCCTCGTAGGCCTGCTGGGCATGTTCCGCCGTAAAAAAATCAAAGTCTGTTTTGCCAAACGCTTGCGTCGGATCACTCAGGCCGAATATTTGGGCCTGAGTCTTGCTAATTCTGGTGAAACGGCTTTCAAGGTCTTTGAAGTAGATTTTGACCGGCAAGTGGTTCATGATGGCTTGCATGTCATGCTGTTCTTTGGCCAGTGCCTCTTCCGCCTGTTTGTGGTCCGTAAAATCGTGGTTATAACCTACAATTCCCATGATCTTCCCCTGGCGATCTCGCAGCAGCACCTTGGTCGTCAGCAGCCACCTTTGATTGTGATCCTTATCGATAAACGGTTCCGTCTTATCGATTAGCGGTTCGCCCGATCGCATAACCCGCTTTTCATCGGCATCATATTTGGCGGCCTGTTCCCTGGGGTGGAAATCGAAATCTGTCTTTCCCATGACTTGCTCCAAGGTACTTGCACCGAGAGTGCGACGGTGCGCATCATTATCCAAGAGAATGCGGCCCATGACATCTTTAATAAAGATACTATCCGGCAGCGTGTTGATCAGTGTGTTCAGCAAGTCACGCTCTGCCGCCAACTCTTCGTCAGTCCGCTTGCGCTCGGTGATATCGCGGCCAATGCCCACCAATCCCACGACCTGACCGTTATTATCTCGCAATGGCACTTTAGTGGTCAATCTCCAAATGAGATTGCCCAGCGAATCACGACCGGGTTCTTCGCGATTGATAACCGGCTTGCCCGAATCCAACACCATCTTATCGTCGATCCAAAATCGAGACGCCAATTCAGCCGGATAGGTATCGAAGTCGGTCTTCCCGATCACATCTTCCATTCTTTTTCCACCCGATGCCTGCCAATCTGCAGTGTTGGAAATGATCTTATGACCCTCCATATCCTTGACGTAGATCAGGTCAGGCAAATGATCTATTAGCGTCAGAAGGAGATTACTCTCCTCGATCAGTGCCTTTGCTGTCTCTTGAGACTTGACCCTCTTGGGCTTCACGGCGGCTTTGCTCTTTTTCGAGCTGGTCTTTTGGTTCGCTTTCGCAGGTCCCATCTTGCCTTCCAATTCTCAACTGATCACTCGAGCATACATTGGGGAAATCTATAGACAGAGTCTAGCACGAGTTGCTTTGCAAATTTCTTGCAAATTGATAACGCTCCTGAAAGGCATGACGACACTTTCGTAAAAAGTTTTTATTTTCTTGGTGTCCTAAGCTGGACTTTATCCATTTGAACAAATACAAAAAGCAGGATAAGCTAAAGCAAAAACTCGGCCAAGAGGTTGCTTATGCCTACCCTGCGAACGGAATATATCACGATCTTGGGAGCCTTTGAGAGGCTCTTCTCTCAACGAATTTGGAAGCATGCGAAGATTCTGTTGATCGGGGCAATTCTTTCTCCTGCCGAACGAACCGTGACCGCGGCCTTGTGTGTAACGGGACTGAGTTTGGAGAAGCATTTTGAAAACTATCATCGGGTTCTAAATCGTGCAAAGTGGTCCAGTCTGGAAGCCAGCCATATTTTGTTGGGTCTCTTGGTCGGCGCCTTTGCCCTGTGTGGTCCAATTATTCTGGGATTGGATGATACCATTGAGCGGCGGCGGGGAGCCAAGATCAAAGCAAAGGGAATCTATCGAGATCCAGTTCGCTCGAGCCATGGTCACTTTGTCAAGGCCAGTGGTTTGCGTTGGCTGAGCATCATGCTGTTGGCGCCTATTCCGTGGGCGGGTCGCATCTGGGCTCTGCCCTTTCTCACCGTGCTGGCACCTTCGGAAAGATATTACCAAGGGAAGCAACGAAAACATAAGAAACTCACCGAGTGGGCCTGTCAACTGATCTTGCAAGTTCGTCGCTGGCTGCCCAAGCGCCAGCTGGTCGTGGTGGCGGATAGCGGTTTTGCTGTCATTGAGCTCCTTTTTCAGTTGTGCCAACTCAAAAATCCAGTGGCGATGATCGTTCGTTTTCGCATGGATGCGGCCTTATACGAGCCCGCTAAAAATACACCCGGTCAAAAGGGCCGCCCGCGCAAGAAGGGCAAACGCTTGCCGACTTTGGAAAAGGTTGCCGAAGACAAACGTACTCGTTGGAAGCGGCTTACCGTGCAAGAGTGGTATGGCGAGAAGAAACGCAAAATTGAAATCACCTCCGGCACTGCGGTCTGGTCTCATAGTGGGAAACCCGCCTTGCCGATCCATTGGGTCATCGTACGCGATCCCATGCATGTTTTCAAAACACGTTACTACTCAGCCCATAATGGCTCTAACGAAAGGTTAGTGTAGTTCATACCAATGCCAGGTAAAATGCGAAGCATGAGTGTGACACACCTACCCACGCAAGAGGAAGTGCGAGCTGCCTATCAAAAAGGGGAAGAAGGGCGGTGGTGGCTTTGTTTGAGACACTGGTGGGGCTGAACCTGGCAACGGAAGCCAGAATCCAAGTCTTGGAAGACCGGTTGAATAAAGACAGTCATAATAGCAGCAAGCCGCCGACGAGTGACGGGTTGAAAAAAGGGGCACAAGCACGGATTGCGCCATAAGAGCGGGAAGAAGAGTGGCGGTCAGAAGGGACATGAGGGACACCGGCTGGAACCGGTCTCCGAGCCGGACCAGATCGAAATTCATGCTGTTACAGATTGTCGTCATTGCCAAGCCTCGTTGACCGAAGTGGCTGCACAGGGGTATGAGAAGCGCCAAGTGTTCGATCTGCCTGAGAGCGTGGAATTGGAGGTGACGGAGCATCGGGCCGAGATCAAGAATTGTCCGCAATGTGGAGCAGTGAACGAAGGTGAGTTTCCAGAAGGGGTGACCCAGGAAACACAGTATGGTCCGCGGGTGCAGGCGCAGATGGCGTATTTGAATACCTACCAGTTTGTGCCCTTGGAACGCACGGCTGAGATCATGGCTGATCTCGATCATCAACCGGTGTCTGAGGGAAGCGTGTTGGCGGCGGTCCAGGAAGTCGCCCGGCAAGTGGCACCGGAGATGGAACAGATCAAAGAGCATCTGATCCAAACTGAAGAAGCAGTGCATTTTGACGAAACTGGAG
>CAVYTW010000031.1:0-98133 GCA_963771375.1 uncultured Chloroflexia bacterium | reverse complement strand
TTTCATTTCACTTTACTTACTGATTTTTGAAAAAAGAAAGTCTCATTTTTAGCCCAAAATACGAGAGAAAATGCCTTTATTTTGTGACTTACATTATTCAAAAATCAGTAGGATTTGTAAAACAATAAGTTGGTCAAATTCAAGCGGGCTTGCGATGTGGGTAGATGGTGTAATTCCATTGTGGAAATGTTTTGTGATAGCGAATGCATAATTGGTCGATCTCTTCCTGGGACGCCTTGACCTTCGTCGGATAGTCATGGCGATCGAGCCGCGCCAAACAGCGTAATCCGGTGGTCGATCGTGTAGTCCGAATGTAATTCACGACGGTCTCGAACGTCTCCAAGGGAATTCCAGCCCAGTTGCTACTGATCAAGCAGAACAGGCGGTGCTCGACCCGATTTCATTTCGAAGCGCCCGTCGGATAGTGGGTCACGGTGATCGTCAATCCAAACTCGTCGGCGAAGGCCTGCAGGCGCACCTTCCAATCTAGCGGTGTTCCATTACAACGCGGCCCAGGGGCCAACGGACCGCAAACTTGCGCTTCGTACTTTCGATTTATATAGAAGCGATCCTGCGCGATCCGTATGAAGGGATCGGCAAACCGGAGCCCTTGAAATATCTGGCGCTTGGTTGTTGGTCGCGGCGGTTGACGCAGGAACATCGGATCGCTTATCTTGTGGGAGAAGATCGGATTGATTTTCTTCAGGCGCGATATTATTATTCCAAATAAGGTAAAAAAGTCCCTATCCGGGTCTTTGTGCTGCCTAAGTCATCTGCCGGGATGCTTGATATAAAACAACCACGACACCCTGTCTGACCAGTGCGACTATCCAACATGGTTGATCCAATCTCTGTTTCCCTTTTGCACAGAGACTATCCCGAAGAACTCTATTTCGAAGAAGTTGTTGTTCAGGTAAATGCGCAATTTAGTGCATTATCTAAAATGAACGAAGAATGTGCTGGGAGTTTATATCAAGTCCCTGCCTACGGGTTTTTCGTATAGCAAAGGAGGAGGCTGCTCAGGTTGGCAATCTTCTCTAATTAAAGCCCCTTCCGCAAGAATTTTTGGTTGGGAGAGTAAGTCATTATGGGTTTTTAAGAACAACCCTGTGTTGAACGTAAGTCATCCGCCCGGATTCTTAACCATGTGGCGGAGGCTGATTTACTAGTTCGGTGCTCCAACACGGTTGCCCCAATCCCTGTTTCGATGCGCCAATCGTACCGCTCCCGGTGCGCTTTATAATGAGGGTGGGTAGCAGGATGCTCTTCTTTTATTTCGCAAATTCGAGACGGATGAACGAAGTAGGCACGACAGGCAATATTCCATCTTTCGGAGGAACATGTTTATGAAAAACGGCAAATGCATTAAGTGTAATTCGGCGACAATATATACTATTCGTAATGGTGCGACTTATGGCGGGCGGATAGGAGCAATTAAAACTGACCCTACTCAATCAGAATTGGTAGACTATATTACATATCTATGTACTACTTGTGGTTATTTTGAGAATTATGTTGACGACCAGAAAATTTTACAGAAGGTAATATCCAACAAAAATTGGCAGAAAGTTGGATAGGTTACAATTCAAAAAAATACTCGACACTATTCTATCTTTCAGAGGAACATCTTTATGAAAAACGGCACTTGCCCCAAACGTAATTCTAGAGAAGTCTATCGCGGAAGAGCTGGCAATAAGGGAGGTGAGGTGAATCTTGCACAAGGTATCCGCAAATTAGTCATTGGTTTTATTTTCTATTCTTGTATAAACTGCGGATACGCAGAATGGTATGCTAACGAAGAACAAAAGAAAGACTGGTCCACTCTAGTGGTGCGTTTGAAAAGTAATTCAACATAGTCGTGCACATTAATAAACCATATACTTCTCATACCCTAATTGCCAGGAGACAGAGCGATTACATATGAGAAGACGTAAACCAAAAACTATACGCTTGAAACAATCCGATGCCCAAGAAATCAAGCGATTGCTTGACGATGGTCGCACAGAACAACGCGTTGTTCGACGCGGGCGTGTCTTGTTGGCCATGAAAAGTTCCAAGATATTGGTCAGTGATCTATGCCAGCAAGTTAGCATGACACGTTTTGGCATTTGGGCTCTGTCGCCGATATGAAGCAACCGGTTTAAGCGCTATATACGATGCTCCTCGCTCGGGCCGTCCACGCGAAATCTCGGCATTGCAACGTGTCGCTGTTGAGCAACTTGCTTGTTGCAATCCAATTGGATTGGGCTTGGAGATGACACACTGGTCGACAAGAAGCTTAGCCGCCATTGCCATGAAACGAGGCTTACTGCCTCATATTGCTCACTCCACCGTCTCACTATTTTGCGCGAAGCAGACTTGCAACCTCATCGCAGTCGGTATTGGATTACGCCCACACTGAATGCGGACTTCTTACAGCGGGCAGGTCGCGTTTTGTGGTTATATGAAAGGGTCGAGGCATTGTGGGCACACGACGAGATCGTTCTGGCCCTGGGCGAGAAGCCTAACATTCAAGCGCTGGAACGGGCACGTCCCACGCAACCTATGTCCGCTGGTCAAATCGAACGCCAAGAGTTTGAATATATTCGACATGACACTATAAATTTTCTCGCGCTCCTTAATGTTTATAGCGGTCAAATGCGAAGCTGCTGTTTGGATAAGAACGATAGTGAACGCCTCTGTCAGGCCTTGCCTAGTTTACTAAAACCGTTTCGATCTTTTCGGCGTGTTCATTTAATTTGGGATGGCGGTCCCAGTCATATCTCATCTGCAACCGCATCGTTTCTGCGGTCTTATGGTTCATGGTTGCGTGTGTTGCTTACACCAGCTCATGCTTCATGGCTGAATCAAGCAGAGATCTTGCTGAAAAGTTTCGGCGTACGTTATTTACAACACGGTAATTGGACAAGCCGTCAACATTTGATTGAACATCTTCGCGCAAGTACACCAGAATACAATCGTTTGTGGGCTTATCCTATTACCTGGTCGTGGACACGACGTGACTTGCACAACTGGGCAGAGAAAAAATTATCATGACTATGTTGAATTACTTATCGAACATTCCACTAGTTGCTGACAAAGGGTTTTGGGAAAAAGTCGGATAAGTTATTTGAGCGCACCCAACCTCCACGTCCTAAGTTTAGGAATATAGATTTGTGATATAATCACCAATAATATTGGTGGTTATTATGCTACGATCCCTGCTTGGATCAGAGAGCCGAGAACGCATTCTAACCTTCTTGGTGGGCAATCAAGAAGGGTATGCGAGCGAAATTGCGCACGCCAGCGGTTTGGATTTATTTGCGGTCCAAAAGCAACTCCAACAATTCGAAACGGACGGACTTTTGCAAAGCCATCCAGTTGGGCGGATGCGTGTTTATTCCTTCAATTTGAAATATCCAATGCTTAAAGAATTGAAAGGCTTGGTTGAAAAGGCGCTCGTCAATCAATCTTCGTTGGAGTCTGAACAGACATCCGCTTCTCTCTCCAAAAGCTTGCAGAAATACTTCTGGGATTACTCTTTCAAGGATCTCTCCTGGTCGAAGGATCGCGACCTGATCATTCGCCGCTTGCTCACGGATGGCTCATGGAAATCCATTCAATGGCTTCGGAAGCGATTCGGCGATGACAGCCTGCGAAGGTGGTTGATTACGCATCAAGCCCGCGGCCTCAGTCCGCGCCAAATTCGGTTCTGGTCGCTTGTTTTGGATTTGCCCAAACTGCGGGTGGAGACTTGGACACAGACTGCTCGCTCGTCTCCATGGAGTAAGCGGTGAAATTTCACCTTGAAGGCTTGAACGGGAAACAAATCCAGGTCTTGCGCAAATTCGGAAGGGAGTTTGATCAGCGCGGTTTTTATCTAGGTGGAGGCACCGCTTTGGCGGTTTACTTTGGCCACCGCCGTTCGGTGGATTTGGATTGGTTCACATCGAGCGCGATGGGTGATGCGCTTCTTCTGGGAGAATCCCTTCGGAGGGCTGGTTTGGATTTCACAACCACACAAAGTGCGGCGGGTACATTACACGGCACACTCATGGGCGTGCGAGTTTCCTTTTTGGAGTATCGTTATCCACTCCTGCAGTCTCCAACAATATGGAAAGAGATGAGTTGCTCGCTTGCTTCTTTGGATGATCTGGCTTGCATGAAACTTTCTGCAGTCGCTGGGCGTGGAGCACGCAAAGATTTTTGTGACGTCTATGTGCTCGGCGTCCAACACCGCTCTCTGCCCGAATTGATCCGCCTCTACCAACGGAAGTTCAAGATGGATGACATCAGCCCAGTCTTGTATGGACTCTCATATTTCGATGACGCAGAGAGCGAACGGATGCCTCGCATGCTCATGAACGTGCAATGGCGGACGATCAAGCAGACAATTCAGGAATGGATCAGAGAGATTGGACGAGTTTAATTCTTAACTAAAGATCGTATCCTAATTACCTTTTAATCAAATTGAAATGCAACTTCCTTGCGAAGTGACAGGAATTGCGTCAAGTACATCGGCGTCGTCAGTGATCAGCGTATGCGCTCCGACCTGATCGGCGATCGGTTCCACCCATTCCTGCAAGGTTTCGGCGTTGTCGCCTTACAGTTGATCGATGCTACAACCTGAATCGCCGATTCCTGAACGACCCCAATTTATTGCCTGGCGATTAGCGCCTGGATTTAACTCTTTAATATTCATCCAATTAGGAAGTTTCCAGTGCGGTGTATTGTGTTTGAGCTCAAGAACGACGCTGGGTGGAATCAAGAGCTTTCCAACTGGCTTTAGCAAATGAAGTGTATTTGCCTCATTCAAGTGGAGCAGTGGCCCTATGTCGCAAACTAGATTACGGAAAGCGAAAAGCCGCTGTGACTGCCATGATGGTTTCATCGATTACCGCCTCCGTGTGTGTTATCGAGAGGAACCCGGCTTCGAACTGCGAGGGAGCCAGATAGACTGCGTTTTCTAACATCTTCTGGAAAAAGTTCCCGAAGCGGATGGTATCCGCGACTTTGACTGTGTCCCAATTAACGGGTCTCGTCTCGCTAAAAAAAGTTGTCCACATCGTTCCGACCCGCGTCTGTTGTATCGGAACCCCGGCCTTCTTAGCCGCTGATTTGATCCCCGCGTCGAGTTGACGACCGCGCGCTTCCATCTCATCCCAAACTATTTGATCGCAAATCAAATCTAGCGTTGCAATCCCCGCGCTCATCGCTAATGGATTGCCGGATAATGTTCCAGCTTGATACATTGGCCCTGACGGCGCAACCATTTGCATGATTTCTTTCTTGCCGCCATACGCGCCGACGGGTAATCCGCCGCCGATGACTTTGCCCAAGGTTGTTAAATCCGGCTTGATGTGATAGAGTGTTTGCGCACCGCCCTTGTGAACGCGAAAGCCGGTCATCACTTCATCAAAAATCAATATTGCTCCTTCACGTTCCGTAATTTTTCTCAAGCCTTCAAGAAAACCTTCTATAGGCGGAACAACACCCATGTTTCCTGCAACGGGTTCGACAATAATGGCAGCGATTTGTTCAGGATGTTTTTTGAACAATAGCTCGACGGAATCAAGATCGTTATAGATTGCGACCAACGTATCTTTAACTGTATCAGCGGGCACTCCAGGCGAATCGGGCAAGCCAAGCGTCGCAACGCCCGAGCCCGCCTTCACCAAAAGCATATCGGCATGACCGTGATAGCAACCCTCGAATTTGATGATCTTGTCGCACCGGGTATATGCGCGCGCTAAACGCAGGGCGCTCATGGTCGCTTCGGTGCCAGAGTTAACGAATTGAATCATTTCTATGTTATGCATGAAATCTATGATTTGTTTTGCCAATTCAATTTCCAGCGGACTCGGTGCGCCGTACGATGTTCCCATCATCGCTGCTTGTTGAATTGCTTCAATGACTTTCGGATGTGCATGCCCCGTGATGAGCGGTCCCCACGACAAAACATAATCAATATAACGATTGCCATCTACATCGATAAGGTATGGGCCGTCGCCGCGCTCGATGAACAACGGTTGTCCGCCGACGGCTTTGAAGGCGCGCACGGGCGAGTCCACGCCGCCGGGGAATAATCGCTGCGCCACTTGAAAGAACGCAATGGACTTATCAATCTTCATAATGACTCCAAAAGTGATTCAATGTTCGAGAAGTTTTTTCAGACATAGCTTCTACTCAACAATTTGTAAAATCAATTTGTACTTGAGATGTAAACATATGCGGATCGCTTCAGGAATGAATCTCGCCGACATGAGAGATGAAAATGAATGTTCAGAAGTTGTGCATTCATACAAGTTTGATAGGGTCATGAAGCCCCATGATTTCGTGTGAGCAGGTCGGAAAGTTTGTAAGTTTCAACGTTCTAACCTTTCAACCTGTTAACCCTTCAACCACCTCGCCGCATCCACCGCATGGTACGTTATGATCAAATCCGCGCCGGCACGCTTGATCGAAGTCAAGGTTTCGAGTGTGGCTTTGGATTCGTCGATCCAGCCATTCTGCGCGGCTGCTTTGATCATCGCGTACTCGCCACTAACGTTGTAGGCGGCCATTGGCAATTCAGGAAATGCATCTTTCACGACGCGGATCACATCGAGATACGCCAATGCGGGTTTGACCATCAACATATCCGCACCTTCATCCACATCGAGCGCGGCTTCACGTAACGCTTCGCGCACATTTGCGGTGTCCATTTGATGCGATTTGCGGTCGCCCAATTTCGGCGCGCCTTCTGCGGCCTCGCGGAACGGGCCATAAAATGATGATGCATACTTCACTGCGTAAGATAAAATTGGCGTGTTCTCGAATCCATGGTCGTCCAACGCACTGCGAATCGCTCTCACCATTCCATCCATCATTCCTGATGGCGCGACGATGTCCGCGCCGCATTCGGCGTGCGAGACCGCTACCTTCGCCAGCACATCCAGAGTTTCATCGTTCAACATATACCCCTCGGGCAAATGCTCGTGATAATGTTCGCCTGTGTTCAAGACCCCACAGTGCCCGTGATCGGTGTATTCACACAAACACACATCAGTAACGACCACCATTTCGGGGAGTTCTTTTTTGATGGCGCGAATTGCATGCTGGACGATCCCGTGATCAGCGAAATTCTCCAGACCCATTGGATCTTTCGCTGCGGGAATGCCAAACAAGATTACAGCGTTCACGCCCGACTTCATGGCGGCTTCCACTTCACGAACCGATTCCTCCACTGACAGTTGGTACACCCCCGGCATCGACCGAATCTCATTTCGACCTATTCCGTGCCGCACGAACAGTGGGTAAATAAAATCGCGTGCGTTGAGCTCCGTCTCGCGGATCATGGCACGTAAAGCAGGTGTTGCCCTCAATCGGCGTGGGCGACGTACGATTTCCGATTTGCGATTCCCTAAATTCGTTTTGCGTTTTTCGATTTCGAGTACAGCCATATTGCCTCCAGGTTACGCATTCAATAAAGCGCTAACCAATCCTTCTGTTGTATATTCTTTTGCTACCAATGAAACTTCAAAGCCTTCCTCCTTAGCCGCGCTTTCAGTGATAGGGCCGATGCATGCAACTTTCGGCTGATTCTTTAGTTGAAACGGATCCATTTCCTGCTGACGAATGATCTCGACAAAATTTCGCACAATGGATGGACTCGTGAACGTGATCCAATCTACGCCCAATTTCAACATGGACAAACCTTGCGCGTCCAGTTTCGCTGGCAATGTTTGATAAACAGCGATTTCATGCGCGATTCCACCCGCCGCAACAATCGCATCGGGCAACACCTTTCGCGCGATCTCCGCGCGAGGAAGCATAACCCATTTGTCTTTCAAATCGCCCAGCCCCGGCAGTATTGATTCAGCGAGATATTCATTGGGAACGAAGTCAGGCGTGACGCCGTGCACTTTCAAAGCCCCGGCAGTTTTTGGTCCGATTGCCGCGACCCTCACCATCTTTCCTTCTTCCAATGGGAGTAGAATGGGAATCAGGGAAAACACAACATCTACCGCGTTGACCGACGTGAAAACGATCCATTCATATTTATCGAGGTTCTTCAAGGCTTGATGAAGCCGAGTGTTATCTTCTATCGGACGGATTTGGATCACAGGAAAACAGATTGGCTCGAAGCCAGCCGCTTTCAAGCCTTCGACGAATCCATCTGCTTGCTCGCGTGGACGGGTAACAAGAATTCGTTTCATTTGACCGAACTTTTTACTAGGATTTCACTTGCGCCTTGCGCCACTGCTTCTCGCGCTAAATCATTGCCTAGCGGAACTGCGTCGCGGCCTTGACCGACAACCTTAACGATTCGTTTTCCATCTTCCGAAATCACCAACCCTCTTATCCGGATAACTGACGCTGGATGCATGACACTTGCTTCTGCGAAAGCAGCGACTGGCAGCGCACATCCGCCGCCGAGTCCGCTCAGAAAAGCGCGTTCAGCAGTGACCGCTTCCCGCGTAAATTCATCGTCCAGCGTTGCAAGCAATTCGAGAGTGGTTTGATCGCCCGCGCGACATTGGACCGCGAGCGCGCCTTGTCCAGGCGCAGGAAGTATGGCGTCTAACGAAAGCCATTCGGTCGCGTACTGATCCAAACCTAAGCGCATCAGACCCGCGCCCGCGAGAATGATGGCATCGTATTGATTGTTTAATGCTTTGCTGAGGCGCGTGTCCACATTGCCGCGCAATGGTTCAGGGTGAAGGTCGGGGCGGAGGAAAAGTAGTTGGGCGGAACGACGCAAGCTCGAGGTCCCGACCGAAGCGCCTTCAGGCAGTGTCGAAAGTGTGTAACCTTTCGATGAGACCAATACGTCGCGCACTTCGCCGCGCCTTGGAATACATCCGATGGTCAAATCGGTTGGATTTTCAACGGGTAAATCTTTGAGCGAATGAACCGCGCAATGAACCGCGTTGCTCAATAATTCTGATTCGAGTTCTTGGGTGAAGACGCCCTTGCCGCCGATTTCGGGCAGGGACTTGTCGAGAATTCTATCACCCTGCGTGGCGATGATCTTTTCCTCACAATCCAAATCAAGGCGAATCTTTTGCAGCGCGTTGATGATCCATTGAGTTTGCCATCGAGCGAGTGCAGATGGACGTGTTGCGAAAATCAATTTCATGGCAGTTGGTAATTAGTCTGCGGCGATAGACGGATTTGCGCGATGACCGTTCAAATTAAAAAGTGTGCGAGCGACCTCAGCGTATTCGGGCGCACACGGTGATCCCGCTTCGGCGCGCAGACGTTGGGTGGGCGCATCCAAAATCTTTTTGACCAGTGTCCGGGTCAATACGTCGACGCGTGCGCGCTCGGCTTCCGTGAGACCAGGCAAGCGGCGCAAAGTTTTATCCAATTCCTTTTGTCGAATTGCTTCAGCTTGTTGATGCAAATCTGAAATCAATGGAAGTACGTTGAGCGAATTGAAAGTATCCATAAACTTTTCCTGTTCTTCAGCGAGAATCGATTCAACGCCCGGTACTTCGACTGCACGGTCCAAAAGCGATTGCTCGAGGTGTTCATTTAAATCGTCCATATCGTACAGATGGACGTGGGGAATGTCTTTCACCTCAGGATCAATGTCGCGGGGCACCGCAATGTCAATCAATACCAGGGAACGATGCGGACGTTCCTGCATCGCGGTGCGTACCATCTCTTGGTGAATCAACGCATGCGGAGCGCCAGTGGAGGCGATCAAAATGTCGGCCCGGACCAAAGCTTCGTGAATTGATTCGAACGTAGCGGTTTCTGCACTCCAACGTTCAGCAACCCCATGCGCACGTTCGAGCGTCCTATTCACTACAAGGATTTTCTCCACACCGCGCTGGCGCAGTGCTTCGACAGCCAGTTCCGCCATCTCGCCTGCGCCCAACACGACAACCTCCGCTGTTTTTAAATCGGGATGCGCACGCTGGCATAAACTCGCAGCCAATGAAGAGACCGATGCTGGATTACGGCTGATTTCTGTTTCTGTTCGAGCGCGTTTCCCCGCATGGATGGCAGCTTGGAACAAGCGATTGAGCAGAGGCCCCGCCGCACCTTGTCCGCGCGCGAGTTCGAGAGCGCGAGCCACTTGTCCTAAAATTTGCGGTTCGCCAACCACCAGCGAGTCCAATCCCGCCGCGACACGCATCAAATGCTGAACGACCCCTTCATCGATCAATCGATATAAGAGTGAATGCAATTCCTCGATTGGAAAACCACGCACTTCGGACAGAAAGATTTCCAGCGAATCAAAAGCAGATTCACTCGAGACCGCATAGAGTTCGATGCGATTGCACGTAGAAAGAATCACTAGTTCCGTAATGCGATCGAGTCCTACTCCGCAACCGAGACGCGCCAATACGGCTTGAATAGCATCTTCATTAAAACCCAACTTCTCGCGATCGCGGATCGGTGTCGTTGTGTGATTAAGACCAAGGCAATAGATGTGTATCACTGATTTTTCTGCTGCGTTTAGAGAAAATTATATTGGGTAAATCGAAAAGTTCGTAGATAAGTTCACGAAGTTCTAATTAAAGATTCGATGAGAAGATTTCTTCTTCAAAGCAGTTCACATGGCATTCCTTGGCAACATAGAAAGAGAAGAAGAACAACGGTACACATCCTCGAAGGAACGGCAGGATTTATGATTCTTGATCAAGGTTCCTCAATCAAGCAGGTCTGCTCCGCCGCACTCCAGCACAAACCGGGCAAGCTGCTCCCCCAGCTTTTGCGGGTTACTATCTACAGCGCTCAAACGAACGGTTTGTTTTCCATCGGCCGAAATGACACTGCCCGTCAGGATAATCTGCCCGTCCTCGCAATGCGCGAACACCCCAATCGTAGAAGAACACCCACCTCCCAACCCGGCAAGAAATGCTCGTTCGGCGGCAACCGAGGCAGACGTGAACGGATCATTTATCTCGGAAAGCAGTTCCAGACTCTCCCGATCATCTTCACGGCACATTACCGCAAGAGCACCCTGCCCGGGGGCGGGTAACATGACATCGAGGGGAAGGTTCTCAGTGATGTATGACTGCATCCCAAGGAGCGTCAGATCGGATGCAGCAAGAATGATCGCATCATATGCTCCAGATCGCAATTTATGCAGGCGCGAATCCACACTGCCGCGCAAGGGCATGATCGTTAAATCGGGCCGGCGTGCCAAAAGTTGTGCGCGGCGCCTCGGGCTACTGGTTCCCACCCAAGCAGCTTCCGGCAGACTGTCAAGAGTCCTGCCATCAGCTGAGACCAGCGCGTCGAAGGCTGAATCACGTACCGGGACTGCTGCGATCGAAATCCCAGATATGCTCTCCAGAGGCAGATCCACCCATGGGTGAACGACAGCATGGACTTGACCAGAGAGCAATGCCTTTTTCACTTCATGCAAGAATAACTCCCTGTACCCATTTTCCAACTGGAGTTGATCCGTATTCCGCTTCCCTCCGGTGGAAAGGACCTGCTCCCGATATTGAATACTAGGCCGGCCTGCCTGCAATCTTCGAATGACATGGGCAGTTTGTTCATGAGCTAGTGAAGAAGGACGGGTGGCAAAAATCAAGGTCATAGTTCCGAATATTCCAAAGACCGATGATGCGGGTCAAAGTGAAACCCGACCACCTCCGAGATAATTTCTAATGCAGCTGGTTCATCTCCCGCTGCAAGCAGGCTAAGGGCATCTGAATCGACCAACTTATACCAGATGGCTTTGCGCGCCTCGAAGTCCGGGACACGCTGAGTCAGCGGCTCGCGCAGCTGACCGGCCAAATCCAGAAAGCGTCCATATTCTGGACCCAACTCACGCTGCAGCCGCTCCTTCAAACGGACTGCCAAGGCGGGAGCTTTACCCGCTGTGGAGATGGCAATTGTCAAATCTCCATTGCGCAGGATTGCCGGTGCGATGAAGTTGCAGTGCGGCGTGTCATCCACCGCGTTGATCAGCTGCCGCTGTGCGGAGGCTTCCTGCCAGAGCAGTGGAACGATATCGGTTTGCTCCGTTGCAGATATCACCATGAACGCTCCAGCGAGATCACCGGTTTGATAGTGCCGTGCGACATGAGTAATCTCTTTCTGTTCAACCAGCTCGAGCAGTTGGGGCGTGAGATCGGGTGAAATCACCGTCACGCGCGCACCGACAGACAGTAAGCCGCCCACCTTGTCTTCGGCAATCTTGCCACCACCGATCACAACACACGGTTGATCCCGCAATCGCAAATAAACTGGATAATACCCGCTCATGGTTTTTGCATGGAAGGTAGATGAATACCGCATTCGGTCTTGACTTTACCAGCCCACCGACCGGAGCGTGGGTCATCGCCCGGCGCAACAGCTTTTGTGCAGGTCCAGCAGCCGATGCTGGGATAACCCTGATCATGCAGAGGATTGTACGGCAATGCATTGGCTCGAATGTGATCCCACACCTGTGCGTTCGTCCAGGCGGCCAGCGGATTCAGCTTGACCATCTTATTGGCATAATCCCATTCCACCGGAGAGGTGTTGGTGCGAAAGGCAGTCTGGTCTCGGCGGATGCCGGTGATCCAAGCGCGATAATTCGTCAGGTATTTGCGTTGTGGAATGACTTTGCGGATCTGGCAACAAGTGTCAGGATCGCGATCCCAGAGGGCCTCTCCGTGCCGCCGAGCCTGTTCCGGCAGTGAAATCCCAGAATGGACGCGCTCGAAGCGGATCCCCAGCCGATTGATCAGTTCATCGCGCAATTCATAAGTATGGGCGAAGAGCAGGTCCGTGTCCAGATAAAATACGATCGTCTCCGGCCGGATCTGTGAGACCAGGTGCATCAACACGATTCCTTCAGGGCCGAAGCCGGTTGACATGACGATGCTGGGGGCGAAGTTATCGAAACCCCAGTGCAAAATCATTTCAGGCGAACTTCCATCAAGGTCATGACTGACCTGCTTTACGGTTTCCGGAGTCCATTCCACGGTATCAACCGCTTGAGGTGATTTGGTCTGTGGCGAGTTTGTCATAATTTTGCACCTGTAAAGATTTCAGTATGAATAGCCTGTACCTGTAAGCTTGAATGTTGAGGCATGAACCATTCGATCTGGTCACGCAATCGCACAACTTCCCCAATGATCAATAGGGCCGGAGACTGGATGCCTTGAGTCTTATCCAGGAGGTCAGCCAGGGTGCCGGTTGCAACCGATTGAAATTGTGTGGTTCCATTCTGTATCACCGCCGCGGAAGTATCGGGCGAACGAGAGTGTGCCAGCAATTGAGCGATGATCTTGGGAAAGTGCTCCACTCCCATCACAAAGACAACCGTCCCAGTGCGGGAAATAGAATCCCAATCGATATCAGAGTCCGAATCTGCAGTATGGCCGGTCACCACAGTAAATGTACTAGTGACGCCGCGGTGGGTCACCGGTATACCGGCATAGGCTGGGACTGCGATTGCGCTGCTAACGCCGGGGACGACCTCATAACGAATCCCCGCTTGGGCCAGCGCCTGGCACTCCTCGCCACCCCGACCGAAGACAAAGGGGTCACCGCCTTTCAACCGCACAACGACTTTTCCGGAGCGAGCCTTCTCAATCAAAAGATCGTTAATCTCCTGTTGGGAACGGCGCTGGCGTTTGGGTTCCTTGCCGACGTCAATCAACTCCGCATAGGCTGGAACCTCGTTCAGCAATTCAGAAGCTATCAAACGGTCATACAACACGACATCGGCGCGGTGCAGACAGGCCAATCCTCTGACGGTGATGAGGCCGGGGTCGCCTGGCCCACCACCCACGATATAAACGATCCCATCCCCGATTGAAGAAAGCTTGTTATGCATAGGTGGTTTCCGCAGGCAGATCCTTTAGAAGTGCATCTAAACGGAAAAGCAGTGTTTCTATCGTAAAGGGCACAGCGGCTTTGATATCTACTGTGAAGCGTTCGCGCGGATCGGAACTCTGATAGGTGAGACGATATTCGATTCCCTTATACAACCTGTCGAAAAATGCCCGCAGGCCAGTCTCCAGTGTCGAAAATGTTTCCAACGTATTTGGCGCTAACTCTCGATCATTAATCAACATCTGCAACTCCCTTCCGCTGAACTTCAGGCTATTTTCTTTTTCGAGCAAACGAGCCGCTGTCAGAACAGCATAAGTCGCCCGGGTTAGTTTCTCCTGAACCGATCCATCCAACGGCGCCTTGCGATTGTAGAGCAAGCCAAGTCGACCGGAGCGGTTGTCCAAGCTGTAATCGGCTTCATGCCCGATCAGGATCACGGCCGGGCCATGATGCACATGCAAGTAATCTGCCACATCGATTAGAAGCTCATCCATAACCTGCCTCTGAATCCAATTGTTGAATATCCCTGAAAATTCCCCAGGATTTATTTCTTCAGGGTTCTCAATGAAGAATTTGAGGTTAATATGTTGAACATTCATAACGTCGCTCCTCCGGGAATTGGCTTGGGTAAGGTTTGAGCGGCCAGCAATTTGCCGTAACAACTATGGGCGGCTTCGATGACCAGTTGGGCTTCCTCCACACGTCGATGAGCTTCCTCAGGCAAATAGGGTTCGTTCGCCTTTTCATGGGCACGCAGGAAGTAGTGTCCAAACTTGCCACCCGCATATTCGTCCCAGAATAATTTCGTATCGTAGAAACGCGTGCGGAACTCATCGGCAATTCGGTCTGGGTCATTCGGCACATCTTGGAATTGTTCCTGCACAAGTGTTTTCACGGCCTGCAGCATGGAGGCATATGCCGTCTCGCCAGCCTTTTGATAGGCGTTCTGATCCAGAAAGACTTGGGACTCAAACACCTGGCGCTCTGCTGCAGCAAGTCCAAACTCAGCATGCGAGATGACTTCTCCAGCACACTCCCCAACCCCCATATCGCCGATTGTGAATTCGCGACTGTCACCCCAATCGGTGTACAGAGTCGCGTCTTCGTCATGAGTGGGGAGTCGAGTTAGATCGTCCAAGATCTTTTTGATTTCGACCTTACCTATGCGTTGGATGAACTTCTGAAAGCTTTCCTCTTTCTGTCGCTCCGCTACATACCGACCCGTAAGCCTCTCCACCACCTCGGGGATGCGCTTGGCCGGAACTGCACCTACTGCCAAACCATAGGAGCCGGCATTGTGCGTCCATTCACCCCCCAATACAACCTGAAAGTGAGGTACTGTATAGTTCCCTGAGTGACGGCTTACACCGTAAAACCCCAGGTCGGCGATGTGATGCTGTCCACAGGAATTGAAACAGCCGCTGATCTTGATATGCAGGTCCTGAACTGCTTCATCCAAGGTGTGACTCTTTTCAGCAAGGCGCCGGCGAAGTTCTCCTGCCAGGCCCCGCGACGAAGCGATGCCTAATTTGCAGGTGTCCGTTCCAGGGCAGGAGGTGACATCCACGATGGTGCCCGCACCGGGTTGGCCAAGACCAATCGCTCTCAAAGCGGAATACAACTCAGGTAAGTCAGCTTCACTGATCCAGCGCAGGACGATATTCTGTTCCACGGTTGTTCGGATATTTCCATTGGCGAAACGGCGGGCAATGTCAGCGACAGCCCGCATTTGGTCGGCAGTGATGTCGCCGAGCGGCAAGGTAATGGTGGCCGTCGCATATCCTGCCTGCTTTTGATGCCAGACGTTCGTTTTGTACCAATCGTCGAAGCCAGCGGGACGCGCCGAACCATTCAAGCTTTGAGCAGCATGTATAGGCTTTTCTTCTGAACTCATGGAGCCTGGACAAAAAGGCGACCCAACGCGGATCATAGGGAAGGGCAGCCCGCTCTGCAAGCACAATATGTTTGAACTCATCAATTCCAAGTTGAGCTACTAAGAACTTGATGCGCGCCCGATTTCGATTCTGCTTCTCCCCAAGGCGGGCAAAGACACGTGAGATCGCCTGCGCCATCGGCAGCAATTCTTCCTCCGGAAGGAAAGCCTCAAACAATTTGGCTTGATGAGGTACCGTACCCAACCCGCCGCCTACATATAATTCGAAACCGCGCTGTTCCTTCCCGTTGGCATCAAAACGTCTGACAGCGATCACTCCCATATCATGCATGGTCACGAGGCCACAAGCCTGATCTTTACAGCCTGAGAAAGCGACCTTGAATTTTCGTCCAAAATCCTGTGTGTCGGGATGGCCGAGTAGGAAATACGCCAAGCCCTCCGCATACGGCGTTACATCAAACGTTTCCGTAGAACAAACTCCTGAGAAGGGGCAGGCCGTTACATTACGGACGACGTTCCCGCATGCTTCGCGCGTGGTGATCCCCACTGCCGCCAGACGGCGCATGAGCGCAGGGGTATCCTCGATGTGAATAAAGTGAAGTTGAAAATCCTGACGCGTCGTAACATGTCCAATACCGTCGGAATATTCCTCAGCTATCTCTGCCATAACTTCCAATTGTTGAGGATTCATTCCGCCGAAAGGGATTTTGATGCGCTGCATACCGGGGGCATCCCAGAGTGTATTGGTCCCTTTAGTTTGTTTGTTTTCGCCAGCCGGATCTTGCAAGATCCGGCTGGCTTTACCATCCCAGCGTTGGCCGTTGTCATAACGCTGGCCATAGGCCCCGCGTCGCAAACGCGTTTCGGCAAACAACTTCTCGTCAAGCTTGCCTTGCTTACGCAATTCAATTTCGGTCTCGTAGATCTCGATTTCCCGGAGAAGCTCCGGCAACGCACCATCAAAGGTCTTGTCGCGCCATAGATCATTACTAGCTTTCATAAGGGCACCTCTCATGTTATTGGATAACAAAAAGCCCGGGTATTCCGGGCTTTTTAAAAAAGTTGCCGGTTGAACCATTCTCCTGTCAAGAGAACTGTTCACCGGTTTCAGACTGATTTTAGTGTATTGTTTAGCGGTGGCCTGCGATGGCGTGTTGAACAGTTCTCTGTGATGTCATATAACACATACACATGCAAACCAAACACAGACAGAACAATCCAACGGTCATCATAGGTCTATTAATTGGAGCGATTATATCTTAATTACTTAGGTTGTCAAGACCACTTGCTAAGGGGGGTGCACGAAAAGGTTGTAAGTGGATTTTCAAAAATGAGCCTCTAAGGTAAGCTTTGGGCTTCTGATAGACCAAAGGATATTCAGGAGGCTCGAGATGAAGTTTAGCATAGCAGTGGTAAGAAAGATAGCGGAAATCATGACCGAGGCGGTGCAGGAGAAACTCGAGGAAGGTGCGCAAGTGGCAGAGATTGAACAAGCGCTGCGCGAGGTAGCGAAAGAAGCCTGTGGGCTTGGATTGCAGGAAATGATTGAAGCGAATGAAGCGAAATATGCAAGTCGTGTCCGCTGTGGATGCGGGGCGGAAGCGGAGCCGCTGGGCAAACGGGAAGCTGTGGTGTGGAGTGTGTTCGGCAAAGTGAATTATCAGCGTCGATATTATCTGTGTGCGGATTGTCATCGTGGGCAGTCGCCCTTGGATGAGCGCTTGGGATTGAAGCCGGGACAGAGCACACCGGGATTGGCGAGCTTGCTCGGGATCTTGGGAGTGGAAACATCGTTTGAAGAAGCCCGTCAATTGGCGGAGCGTTTTCTATTGTTTGGAGTGAGCGATCATACCGTACTCAAACATACCGAAGGCTATGGACAGGCACAAGCCCAACTCGAAGAAGAATGGAAACGAGCGGCAGAAGACGTGAAAGGATTAGAAGAACAGGAACAGAGCCTGCCAAGGCAAGCTGGGCGCATCTATGCCTCGGTCGATGGAGCGCATGTGCCATTGCACGGGGAGTGGCGAGAGTTGAAAACGTTGTGTGGGTATGAAGTGGAGCAGATTCACCCTTCTCATCCCCAAAATCACCATGGTTCTGCGGTACCGAACCACCACGGATCCCGCGTGGGAGAACAAAGTCATCTGCAAGCCAAGAACATGAAATACCACTGCGACATCCAGGAAGCCGAACAATTTGGACGATTGTTATGGGCTACGGGGATCCAACATCAGGTCGACGGCTACGAAGAAATCGTCTTCGTCTCAGACGGTGCCGTGTGGATTTGGAACCTGGTGCAAAAATATTATCCGAACGCCGTACAAATCGTGGATTGGTACCACGCCAGCGAATATCTCACGCCCATTGCCGAAGCCGCCTTCGGAGCCAACACCCCGCAAGCTCATGAATGGCTGACCCAAGCCCGCACAGAACTTTGGGATGGCTGCATCCAAGACGTGATTCAATCCTGCCGAAGTTTGCTTATGCACGCGGCCGCACGTCCCTTCATCGAAAAGGCAATCCATTATTATGATCACAACGAGAAGCGGATGGACTACGCACGCTTTCGGCAGCTCGGGTATCTCATTGGCAGCGGAACCATCGAAAGCGCTTGCAAGCAGATAGCCGCTGTCCGGTTGAAACGTTCTGGCGCACGTTGGACCTTGCCTGGCGTGATCGCCACCGCCAAAGCCAGAGCCGCTTGGCTCAGTAAGTCTTGGGATTCTCTGAAGCCGTCCTATGCTGGTTTACCCTTGGCCGACTAACAAACTTTGCGTACTCCCGCTAAGGGAGTCTTTTTATGATATAAACCGCCGCTAATAACTTCATACATGCTCTTATCCAGAGAGGCTGAGGGATCGGCCCTACGACGCCTCGGCAACCGCTCGTTCAGTAAGCAGAAGAAAACGGCAATGAGAGTGGTGCCAAATCCGGCAGAAGAATAGCCCTATCCATTGTTCTGGGAGATGAGAGGATGATATTCATGTGCCTCTTCCTGTACCTCCAGAAGAGGTTTTTTTTCATCGTTTTCAGGGCACAGGTATGTCTCATCTGGAATAGCAAATAAATCCTATAAACCAAGGGTACTTGTTTAGCGTTCAAAAGCGGCATTTTGTAAAGTGTCAAAGGTTTGTAAAAAAACAGGCCGAAAAACTCTTGCGGAAGTAGAGCTAGGAATATTAAACTGATGGGCATGAGTAGCCGACGGAATAAAAATAAGCTTCCGAATACAAAGGAGCAACGGATCGCGGAACTGGAAGCGGAGTTGCTGCGGGAGCACCTGCTCAACCAAAGGTTGCAGAAGGAATTGGAGCGGCTGCGAGCAAAAGTGGAAGAATTGGAGCGGGCGGGGAAACGGCAAGCCGCGCCGTTCGCACGGCGGAAATTGGTGGAGCATCCCAAACGGCCCGGGCGCAAAGCGGGCCAAGGCCAATTTACGCGTCGCGCCCAGCCGAAACCGGAGCAAGTCAATGAAACGAAGGTAGCAAAGCTGCATGGTTGCCCGGAATGTGGCGGCAAGCTGCGAGAGATCCGGGAGCATGAGCAGTTCGAGGCGGATATTCCAGAAGTGAAGCCCATTATCACCCGCTTCGTGACTTACAGTGGCTACTGTGTGAGCTGTCATCGACGCGTACATTCGCGACATCCGGATCAGACTTCGGACGCCATCGGGGCGGCCGGAGTCTTGGTGGGGCCGCGGGCGAAAGCCTTGGCTACCGACCTCAAGCATCGCTTGGGAGTCTCGTACGGCAAGGTCAGCGAAGTACTGAACGACGCCTTCGGATTGCCAGTCAGCCGCAGCGGGTGGTGTAAAGCAGATCAAAAGCTGTCCGAGACCGCCCGACCGGTGTACGAAAAGTTGATCGAGTTCGTCAGGCTGTGCTGTGTGGTACACGCGGATGAGACTGGTTGGAGAATTGGCACCCTGTCGGCTTGGCTCTGGGTCTTCACCAATCGGGAAGTCAGCGTCTACGCCATTCGGGACAACCGCAGCAGTGACGTGGTAGTCGACATCTTGGGCAAGGGCTTCAAAGGCATCTTGTCTTCGGATTGCTATCTGGCGTATGACGAACAAAGATTTAGGACCTGGCTGAAACAGAAATGTGTCAGCCACTTGCTGAACGATCTGAAAGAGATGCAGGAAAGCAAAACCGGCCGGGCGCTGTGCTTTGCTCGGGAAGCGACCCAGATCTTGCAGGAAGCCCTGGCCCTGAAGGCGGAAAAAAGCCGTTGGGATCCATTCTGTTACTTCTCTCAAGCTCAGGCCATCGAGTCTCGCTTGGATGCTTTGGTGAGTACACAGCGCAGGCTGTCCGACGCCGATAACTCCCGTTTCGCCAAGCGCTTGCGAAAACATAGGCCGCATTTGTTGCGTTTCCTGTATGTGGACTCGCTCGACGCTACCAACAACCAGGCCGAGCGCATGTTGCGCCCCGCGGTGATTACCAGAAAAACCAACGGCTGCAACCGCACCCGCGAAGGCGCTGCGGCCCATGCTATCTTGTCGAGTGTTTTGGTTACTTGTCGCCAGCATTCTGTTCCAATCCTCGATTACCTCGTTCAATTGCAGCGCTTCCATGAACCTCAACCTAACTTCTTTATGCCGGGCTCACCGACTGTGGCGTCTCCCTTACCTCTACTCGCTTCGACTTGACGAACTCTGAACGCTAAACAAGTACAACCAAGGAGAACTCCTATGTTCAACACGGACCGTCTATTTGGTTTTACCACTCGACAATTGCATTCCGGCTATGAACCTGATGCCACAACTGGAAGCCGAGCTGTACCCATCTATCAGACCGCAGCATATGACCTGCAAAGCACGGAGCGTGCGGCGCGTCTGTTCGCGCTACAAGAGGATGGCAATATCTACACTCGCATTGGAAACCCCACCTCGAATGTATTGGAGAAGCGAATCGCCGATCTGGAAGGCGGTGTGGGAGCGCTGGAGGTGAATTCGGGCCATGCAGCCCAAGCCACAGCCATTCTCACACTCTGCGAAGCGGGCGATCATATTGTCTCAGCCTCGACGCTTTATGGAGGTACTGTGACCCAATTCAGGTATACCTTCCCGCGTCTGGGCATCAAGGTTACCCTGGTCGATCCATCGGACTCCGGAAACTTTCGGCGTGCCATTCAGTCCAACACCAAACTCCTATACGGTGAAACTATCAGCAATCCGCTTGTGAATATCTTTCCCCTGGAAGAAGTGGCGCAGATCGGAAAAGAATACGGCATTCCCTTGATGATCGACAACACATTCGCCACACCTTATCTGTGCCGGCCCTTCGAATGGGGTGCAAATATTGTTACACATTCTACAACGAAGTTCATCGGTGGGCATGGCACCTCGATTGGGGGGGTGATCGTAGACAGCGGAAAATTCGATTGGATAAAAAGCGGCCGGTTCAAGAATTTCACAGAGCCCGATCCCTCGTATCACAATGTGGTCTTCGCGGAGGATTATGGTCCCCTGGCCTATATCTCGAAAGCGCGGGCTGGCATTTTGCGCGATATGGGTACATGTCAATCACCATTCAATTCTTGGTTGTTCATTCAGGGATTGGAAACCTTATCCCTGAGGATGGAAAGACATGTTCGAAATGCGCAGGCCGTAGCGGAGTTCCTGGAGACTCATTCCAAGGTCAGTTGGGTGGCCTACGCTGGTCTTAAAAACAATCGAGATTATGAACGTGCAAAAAGGTATCTACCGAAAGGTCCGGGGGCGGTGCTTGGTTTTGGCGTCAAGGGTGGACGCGCAGCTGGGGCGGATTTTATCGATCACTTAAAGATGATCAGCCATGTCGCGAACATCGGCGACGCGAAGTCGATGGCCATCCATCCCGCCAGCACAACCCACTCTCAGTTATCAGAGGAGGAGCAAAAGGCTGCAGGAGTCAGTCCGGATTTCATCCGCCTGTCCATCGGATTGGAGGACGTCGAAGATATTATTTGGGATTTGGATCAGGCGTTGAATTTGTAAACCGCGAGGATATAGAGTCTGCGGCACCGTTTTACCTCATACATGTTCTGGCTGGTTCATCCGCATGTAATTGTAATGTAAAAGGTATACACGGAAGATCGGATTGCGCAAAGGACAAGATTGCTGACGGCTTCATGTTATTTTGCCTCAAAAATCTGGGGGGGGGTGACGTAAGTAGCCACCACGGGAGTTTGAAAGTTCGCCCACTTTATCAAAGTTGCCTGCTCCCGTTTTCTGAATAGCATCTCTTGCTAAATCAATGTGTTTGTATTATTATTCATAATATGAATAATAATACAAGTGAAAGTGTTTACTGTGAACGCTGGCTTACTCCCCTGTTGCAAAGCGCCATTCAGGATCACTCTGTAATTGTGTTGACCGGTGCGAGACAGGTCGGTAAGAGCACGCTCCTCCTAAACGCTGAACCTTTTTGTAATTGGCGTTCTCATAACCTGGACGATTTCGATGTGCAGGAACAGGCGCGTTCAAACCCCAAATCTTTATGGGCCGGGACAAATCAAGTTGTTTTGGATGAAATCCAAAAAGCACCGGAACTTCTGGTAGCAGTCAAAAAGACTGTGGATCGGAACCCAGGTAAATATCAATTTGTTTTATCTGGTTCTGCCAATCTGCTGTTGATGAAACAGGTAAGTGAAAGTCTGGCAGGCCGTGCGGTTTATTTTGTGCTTGATCCCATGTCTATCGGGGAAATAAACAACCGGCCTCATCCGGATATTTTGGTGCAAGTTCTGAATGGTGAATTCCCGAAAGAAAGTTCATTGAATGCGGATCTTTCCGACCCATCAGAGACCATCCTGCGTGGATTTATGCCCCCGCTTCTCCGGTTGGATTCTTCACAGGCATGGACAAGGTGGTGGGAAGGGTATGTTGCGACCTATCTTGAACGTGATCTTCGGCAGATCGCTCAAATTGATGCGCTGTTGGATTTTCGCAGGGTCATGGAGTTTGCGGCATTGCGCTCCGCACAGCTTATCAATCAGTCTGAAATTTCTCGGGATGCTGGTCTATCCCAACCCACCACGCATCGGTACCTGAACTTATTGGAAACCACGTACCTATTTGATCGTTTACCCGCGTATACGGCAAGCCGAACTACCCGATTGCTAAAATCTCCAAAGGCGTTTTTTAACGATCCAGGGTTGGCAGTCTTTTTGTCTGGTTATTTTGAATTGGATGATCTTCGCAAAGCGCGCGAATATGGTGCATATTTCGAGACATTTATTTATCATCACCTGAGAATTCTGACGCGCTTGCTGACCCCATCCGCACACCTTTATTTTTGGCGAACGCTCGAAGGAAATGAAGTGGACTTTGTTCTGGAATACGGCAGGCGCTTACTCGCCATAGAAGTAAAACTGACGGATAATCTTGGATACCGGGATACTGCCGGACTCCGGTTATTTCTTGAAAGGCATCCAAAAGCATCTGGCGGCTTGATGGTGTACGGAGGGAAGGAGATCAAACGATTGGACGAAAAAATTGTTGCAATTCCATGGTCTTTGGTGACAGGATAAACCCTTAGATGGGCCCTTAATGGTGTGCAGACTATTTGCCAACGCGCACGGTGTGAAGGCGGTATAGTGTTTGCCAACTTTGTAATCTTTCACTTTCAAACCCTCTTTACTTTTCGAATTGTAATCATAAGATGTCGGATCAGAAAAACCACAACTTATCGTACGGGATGATATTTCAGGCCATCAAGATTGGCAAGTTTGCCGTTTTGCAGGTTGCGGCACGAAATGGAAAACATGATAAACAAGTTCTGTCGAGGAATCAATGAGTGAATATCAATACTACGAATGGCAAACTATCGACCAGCCTCTAACCGCTGAAGAGCAGGACGCGGTTAATGCCCTTTCCAGCCATATGGATAGGGTCACATCTACTCAAGCGATCGTTACTTATTCATGGGGTGACTTTAAACACGATCCTCGCAAAGTGTTATTGAAATACTTTGACGCCATGCTTTACCTGACCAACTGGGGAACCCACCAGTTGATGTTCCGTTTCCCCAAAGGTGCAATAGAGTCACAGGCCATTCGGCTCTATTGTCAGGAGGAAATTCTTAGCCTTGTGTTAGAGGGCAACTATTATGTCTTGGAATTCCTTTTTGATGATGAGGCCCCGGACTTTGATTGGGTGGAGGGCGAAGGTATCCTCGGCAAACTGATCCCTTTACGCGAGCAAATCCTGCAAGGGGATTTTCGTGCCCTTTATCTGGCCTGGCTTAAGGTCGTTTCATTGGACGACCCGAATGAATCCACCTCTGAAACTGAGCCGCCCGTCCCACCCGGACTGCGCACGCTGAACAGCAGTCATCAAACTCTTATCGAGTTTTTCCGCCTGGACCCTCATTTGATCAAAGCCGCCGCCAGTGCAAGCGCAGAACTCCAGCCGGTATCTATTGCGCATCTGGAAAAGGCACTTTCGCAACTCAACCGGGAGGAGTGTGAAGATTTTCTGCGGCGGTTCTTGAAAAACGAATCACAGGTGCGCACTGAATTGCAAAAACGGCTGGGAGAGTTGGCTGGGCTGAACTCGCCCAGCCTCACGCAGGGGCAGCGACCAACGGAAAAGCTATTCAGGGACGCTAAACGGTTAAAGCAAGAGACTCTACGCCGTCAGAAAGCCGAGGCTGAGCAAAAACGCGTTCAAGAACTGCTCGAACTGGCCAACCGGGAGGATTCCACATGGCGCTGGGTGGAAAACCTGATCGGACGAAAACAAGCTGGCCCCTATGCTGAAGCGATTACATTGTTAATCAGCCTACGCGACTTAGCCGTTTACCAAGAGCGTTTGGCGCAGTTCGAGGAGCGGATTGCCACATTGAAAAATAAGTACGCCAACCGTCCATCCCTTATGGAGAGATTCGAATGCGCAGGGTTCTGACACTCCCTATTCCTGAAGGAAAGGGGTTCTCGTTTTCACGAGCAACATCGGCCTGTGTCAAAGGCTCTACCTCGCAAAGGACGGGGATACGTTAAATGGTTGATCCTCACTCTGGCATATTCCTATACAGGAAACGGGAGCAAATATTGGCCCCACCGTATCCATCCCTGCTCAAACTCGCGCCGTTCGACTTTCCCCTTGCATACGGGCAAATCCGGATACTTACCGAAAATCGCCGTAAAGCCCCCGCCTAAGCAGTCACTTTGTTAGGCGTGGGGAGTAGTCAGGTTCCAAGGCTTGCACACCGGTCATTTCATCATCACTTGCGGATCGTTGGATTGAATGTTCGTGTGGTCTTACGATCGATAGAGACGTGAATGCCGCTTTAAATATTTTATGGGTCGGACAGACTCATTGGGGCAAAAGCACAGAAAAGGGTCCAAGGCTGCCCCCGCTAGGTGCGGCGGACTACCACAAGAAACCCCTGGCGCTTTAGCGGCAGGGGAGTGTCACTGATCAGTGCGCTTTGTTTTTGCACAACTTCGTTGTATGCGGTTGGATGCAGTTTGCCGATAATTTTCACTTCATCGGACAACATTGTCCTGATTATATCGCGTGTTTGAGATAACAAAACGAAACTATTCCGCTATTGCTTCCTGCTCCAATTTTAACCTACGCGTGACGAGATGTTCAATCACAGGACGCACATCCCGCAAATTGGGATGAAGCGCGAGCCGTTTCAAGTTACGGATATCAGTCTGTGTCAACGGACGCGATAGTTTTGCATATTTCTCAAAAGTGGAAACATCCATCAGGCAAGGCTCAACACGCGCACTGATTTGTTTGCGAAGTTGGGAGAGGATGTTGAAGCCGCCATAGTCCATGTCCGACCAGAGCTTGATTTTTGTTTCTTCGGGAATGAGTTGAAGCAGGCGGCGGATGGCGGGGGATGGGTTGCCCATGAGACAGATGACGGCGTGGGACGTAGTGTGGGTGGCGCGGATGAATTCGTAAAAGGATGTGAGATTCTCGATGCACAAGACAGAATCTGCGCGAACAGCGACAGTTTGAATGGAAGCGACTTGCGCGGCGGGAAATCCGACAGACGGGGAGAAACCATTTAGCGATAATATTTCCCCTTCGATGGTGGTGAATTGCCAGTTGCCAGATAAATGAATATAGCCAGGGTTGGCAACGAGATTTAATTCACGCAGTAAGTCTTCGTTGGTAAACGATTTCCATTCGGGGTTGGCTTGACGTGCAAGCCGAATCAACGCGGGGCGTAAATCATCGAAGCGTTTGCTATCGTTGAAGACGCGCACACTGAAAATGCGATAGGAAATCTCCGCTTGAAGAGAGGATAATGCTAGTAGCGCGGCGAGCAGGTCTGAGTTAAAAGTCTGATGCGGAGAGGTTGAAGGGTGAGGGAGATTTTCCAGCATGAATTTTTTCCAATATCTGATTTAATGCGCGGGCGCGCCAGTCATTGAAGGAAAAGCGAAACTTTTCAGCAAGTAAAAGGTCCTCAAGTTGAGAGCGTTGGTTTGAAATTGGAATGCGGTGGATGAGGGAGTAAAGTTCATCGGGCTTAGTGAGCGGGGCATGGGGCGTGGTGGGCAGGATGATGGATTTGAGCAGATGATGTTCTTCACCTTTAAGCCAATGGAGTTGAATTAGGTTTGAATCTGCAAGCATTTGTATTTGTTGATTTGTAACAATGCGCGGTTCGGGATCTTGCTGTGAAAAATATGTCGGCAGATTGATCTCACGCAACCTCATCTTCATCGCGCGCGTGGACGAAGCCTCGCGCCTCTCGAAAATATCAAGAAGCGCGTCAACAATCAGTCGCGTATCAGCCGAAGGCACAAATGAAATCACAACAACCTATTCGCCATGTCCTACTTTTCTAGCTCTTTCAACATCTCACTCTTGTCAATCTCCACCACAAATGAATGATTCTCTTTGCGAACAACGGTGCAAACCGAATCCACAAACGGAAGCAATGACCCGGATTTATCAGGTGGGGTGGCAAGCAAAACCTGTAAGCCTGCATCTTGCATGAATTTCAACGCGCTGGCAGTGCGCGCGGTATCCATTTTGCCGAAGGCTTCATCAAATAGCGCGAGTCGAATCGTGTCCGAGGGACGTCCCTGATTTAAGCGATACGCCTGTGCAAAGGATGCTGCCATTGCCACGTAAAACGGGGTGGTGGTTTCACCGCCGCTTTTCTTGGCATTGATCACGCTCAACATGGCGCGGTCGCCGTTTGGATAATGAATGCGAATGTCGTAATTGAGGTAGTTGCGGTAATCCTGAAGTTCGCGCAACTCGATGTTTTCATCATCATGCGCGGAGGTGAGGCGCTCAAACAGCAAATCCCAGCCTTCCTGATGTTTTTGGCGAAACTCTGATTTAAACAACGAGTTGCCCATGATCTGTTGGCTGTCCATCACCATATCGTAAATCTTTTTGAGCGTGGGCGATGAACTGGTCACAAATTCAAATCGCTCGCCGCCGAAACGCAGTGCTGCCAGCGACGTATTCAAAAATCCCAACTGTTGTCGTGCGTCTTCGATCTGCTCGCGGAGACGGTGAATAAAATTTTCCACCAATTCCTGCTCCGCCATCGCGCGTTGTTTGGCAATCTGCCCCTCATAATTCGGCAACTCCGATGAAATCAACTTCTCGCGTTCGTTCATGTAATGCGCTGCGTCATCATCCTCGTCATAACCAAAATCATATTTCATTGAATAGGCCTGCTTCGCCTCGCGCAGCTGATCACGCGAATGCCTTTCGGCGGTTTGATAATCGCCCTCATACCGCTGTGCATTTTGCAAAATCGTTTCCAACGGCTGACGCTCGCGGCGTTTTTCATATTCTTTTTGGATATCGAATTTTGTCTCCTCGTCCGCATTTTCGGACACAAGGAAGTTTTTCTGCTCCTGAAGTTTTTCTGCCGAGCTTCTTTCCGCGCTCGGAATTGAGTCAAGCTTCGAGTTTTCTGATCTCCACTTCGAGATTTCCCAACTTGCGCGACGAATCAGTTGCTTCGTCTTGAATTTGACTCAACTCTTTCTGGCGTTTATCCACTTCCGCCCTGAGAGAATTTAAATTACGCGAATCTAAAGATTTGAGTTCTTTGTTCAAAACCTTCAATTCATCTTCGGCGGGCGCAAGACGAACCAGCGTGGCAAGTACATGTTCCAAATCCACCAAGGGACGCATTTTATCGCGAGTGAGGGCAAGCCGCTCGCGCAGGGCGGAGGTTCTTTCATTCAAAGAAACCATTTCGCCCGCAATTTCATCCAGCCGCGCCTGACGCTGTTCAATTTGACGCGGCGCGGCGCGCTCCCCGATAAACCAGCGGCGATAGACATTTGGATTGAGGTGGCTATCTGTAAAATTGCGGCGCACAAAGCATTCGCGCGTGACGGCGGTGCGATGTTCGCGCAGGTCTTCCATCTTTTCGCACTTGACGTAATTACCCAGCAACAAATCCACATAGGCGTGGGCCGCAGGATTTTTCGTCCCCACTTCTTTGCATAAAAACTCTTCTCCGCGCGCGGGTAAATTTTGTTTGAGGATATTTTCTGTATCCAACAATGTCGCGCCGTAAATCGAATCTTTATACTTATGATAGACCTTCATCGCGGCATTGTAATGTTCGGGCGGAACAAGCAAGGTAAAGCGATTGAAGCCAAGCAATCCTTCCACCGCGTCCTGCCAGGATTTATCGGGGATGGAAAGTTCATCGCACAAATATTTCACTTCATCCGCGCCAAGATTTTAACTCGGCGCGCAGGAGATGACGCAGGCGTGCCGAGTGAGGCGATTCGGTTTCGTAAGAAGTATCGCGGTCGCCCGTCCGCAATTTGCGAATCTCATTTTCAAGTTTTGAGCCTTCGTCGCGAAGTTCGCCAACTTTTTGGGAGAGCAAAATTTCTTCGCGGGAGAAGTTGCTTGAAAGAGATTGAAGAATTGGAAGCAGTTCCCGATGAGTGGCGAGCGGGTCGCCGATAAAAGATTTAAGTTCGGTGGGAACAGAAAGTTTGTCGGCGGCGAGATAGGCGCGGAGTTTTTTTGCATCGGCGGATTCGCAGGCGATAGATTTGTCGGCTTCCTTTTTGCGTTCGCGGAAGGTAGTTAGTTCAACATTCAGAATCGCGATCTTCTCGTGCAGTTCTTTTTCTCGGATGGCGTTTTGGTCGGTGCGCAGGGCGATCTCCGCTTCGGTGAGAGCGGCTTGGGCAAATTTCAACGCGCGGAAAATTTCATCCCGATGAAGTTCTTCGCGGCTGTAGTCCAGCTTGAAAGAATCCAATTGCAGGCGTAACCGCTTCAACTGGTCAAGGAAAGTATCAGCTTCGGCAAGACGCGCAATGGCAGTGTTGCTGATTCGCTTTCGGCGGTTGGCGACGCGCTCTTTATTCAAATCTTCGATCGCATTCAGAGATTCAATCCGCTCGCGCACGCCGATTGCCAGTGTCTCGAAATGACGCATGGTTTCGAGTTGCGCCTGAAGGGTTTTTACATCCACAAGATTTTCATCGAGCAAATAGTTATGAACGAATGAGCGAATATCTGTCAACGGGCTGAACGCCAGACCTTTGACGATCTTTGCGGGAAATGTGTCTTTGAGTTGTCCAAGCCTGTTGAGCAAATGCACGCGGTAATCTTCGATTTTTGTAAAGATACGCACACCTGCATTGACGGGCATCGAGAAATTTTCAAGATGACGTTTGAAGGCGCGCGTGTCAAACAGTTGCCCTGGCGCTTTGAAGAACCAATCGTCATTCAATTGGGCGTTATGTACAATAAAGTAAGCAACATCAGGTGCGCGTCCATCTTCAAAAGCGTCAATCACTGCGCCGTGAGCGAAATACGTGTCGTCGGGATTTTTGAATTCCAACGCAACTACACTCGTCGCGTCGCCGCGCAAAAAACGCTGACCTTCCGTGCCAAGTTCGCCGCGTACGTAACTTGCCAGTGTGCGCTTGCCCCCGCTCAATGCGGCTTGATTGAATCTCACATCGCGCTGTCCGCCTACCAATGCAAATTGAACAGCATCGAGAATCGTAGATTTTCCAGCGCCGTTGATACCGATGAAGTATGTCGTGCCGTTGCAATTAATGGAGATATTTTCAAACAAGTGCCAGTTGACAAGACGTATGCGCGTGAGAAGTTTCATTCTTCGCTTTCCGTCATCTCTGCCTCGTTCCCACCCCGATACTTTCTCAACCATGCTTCCATTTCATCCGCGCTTTTAATGGGAAGAATCAATCTGACCGAACCACGCAGCCGTAAACGCGCTTCTCCATCGCGGACATCAATATTGCGCCCGTCAATAATTTCGACTAAGCCAAGGGAACGCAGACGGCGGAGCAGCGTTTCATATTGAACGATGCCCAAGTCACGCTCCCTGCCCGTGATGGTGCGATATTCTTCGCGCACTTCGCCGATGGTCACAACGGGATCGTTTGCCAAACTTAGATGCTCAATTTTTTCTTCATATAGTTTCCGTAAAACAACGATCATGAGGGACTTGTCTAATTTGAAACGGGCGCGGCTGTAGCCATATTCTGAAACAACTTGAAAAATGCGATGGTAGTCATCGTGCAGAAGATTGAAACCTGTCAACTCCAGCAAGCCTTCAAACACAGCGCGATGACGGTGAACAAAATAATAATCATCCTTGTCTGAGTCGACATCTTGATAAAGGAAGGTTTGTCCAAGCAAACGATTCACAATGCGCGGCACATCACGCCGTGATTTTTCAGGAATATCGCTCAAAACGATGGATGAATCAAAAGGCATTATTGCTCCGGAATAACTGATGGTTGAGTAGCGAAGCGTCTCGGGACCATCGTAGCTCTATAGTTTAATCAACTCAAATGGCACAACCCGATAGCCGCCCAATGCAACCGCGTCACCTTGCATGACTTCCAAGCCATATTCCACATCTGGGTGATGAGCGTAGGCGATAATGGTCGTTAACCAATGCAAATCATCACGTATATCGTCGGGGAATTGGGTCACAGGAAAGCGTTGTGACTTGCCAAATAAGCCAAGAACCTTGCGGTTGACTTTGTCGGGAGAGAAAGCCTGTGTTACATCGCGCATGGTGTCCGCGCGGAGCAAAGCCAGATCAGAAGGAGCTAATATCGTGGAAAAGATATTGTTCGGCAGGAATGGCGCGCGTTTTTGCGGCGGCGTGTAAAAACTGTGGGTATCGGGAATTTTTACGGGGAATTGTCTCAACTGCGGTAAGTCTTCGGGGAACTCGATCATCCCATCCAGGCGAAGTGCAGACAGGTGTTGCGCCAGCGAAACCAAACGGTCCTTGAAATTGCCGTCGGCACTACTGAGTTGATAGCGCACCTGTCGTAGCGACGTTCGCAAGTATTGAGCGTGGCGCTCATCAATGTCTTCGATCAGCGGGTCAAGCCCATCTAATTGATTGGCAATAAAGTCGAGACGATAGGCGATCTCTTGTTTGGCTTGTGCGGGCGAAAACCTGCTTTGCAAGGCGAGTTCTTCGGCGGCTTGTTGCAGCCACTTTTCGTTATACAACCACTTTTGTGCTTGGTTGACAATATCGCGGCGATAACGCGAAACATGGTCGGATGTTTTCAGCGCGTGATAGGCAGGTCCCAACGTGTGCGAATAAACATTGAATTGCATGCGCAATAATTCTGCCACGTCGGTCTGTTTTGTCGTGCGCTCCACGTAGCGGCGGATGTTGTGATTTAACTCGCTCAACCCGCGCGCAACCTGTCGAACATTCTCGTATGTTTGTGTCACTGCCAGCGCGGCGGAAAAATCCTTCGTGTGCGATGACATCATTAACTGATGCGCGGCGTATAACTGTCCTGTAAATTCGCGCGGCTTTTGTTCTTGAATGGTTCGCATGGCTTCGAGCAGCGTAAAAGCGTAATCGGGCAGGATGATCGTTTCGGAATAGTCGGCGTGCTGTTCACGTTCGATCCAGCCTGTTTCCGCGAGTCTGCGGATGACGAAGCCTGCGGTATCCTGCTCGGATTTTTGATTCGCCGTCGAAACCGAATCAGGCTCATCCAAGTCGTGATTTGTCATATCTGCCGCCACTTCCGCCTCAGCGTTGGCTTCCTTCAAATAATCCACGATTTCGGCGAAGGCAACTTCACGCGTGATGCCAGAACGGTTGAATTCTGCTAATGCATAAATCCGCAAAAGTATCGCAATGTAATGGCGTTGAAGCGTAGCTTGTCCCTGTGTGGTGAAGAGGTTGAAGATATTGGGGGGCAGGATGTCAAATGGATTCATCATGGGGTTCCATCACAAGTATATCCTGTAAGTTACACTGAAGAAGGTCGCATAAACGCGCCAGAGAATCTAAATCTACATGACGCGCCAAGCCCGAATCCAAGCGATAAACGAAATCCTTTGCGACCCCTGCTTTTTCTGCAAGTTTACGCGGCGACATGCGCTCGCCTGTGGTTGCCTGATATTTGCCCAACAAAATGGTGATGCGACCAGATGTTGAAATTCTAGAACTCATATTCTAATTTTACGATTAAATGAAGGTTTTGTCAAGAAATTTGGCTAGAAAAGCGGACATGTAGCGGCGAATGCAATACAAATGCTGTGGAAGAAATCCAAGAAAATCCAATTCGTGGTCATATGTGCTAGCTGTGCCAGTAGAAGATATTCGACAATTCTCGATACTTTAGCCACAGGTAGCCCTTTTTATCAAATCCGGCTGAGTAGTTACGCTCCGATTATGGAATTCGCCGAGATACTCTTCTAAGCAAAAAAAAATCCTCCTGTAAGTTATTCGGGAGGAACAATCTTCGCCAGTTTTTCAATCAGGGGGCGGAAGCTTATTTCGCGCTGTATCCCAAACTTGGCTAATATCCACAACGTCATACTCGTGGATGACCAGGTTTCTCATACTGGTCATTTTTCGCGCCATTCGATTTCCGGATATTTGGCGCGTGTCTCTGTAGAAACTCTTCGTGCAGCTTCGCTAATAATCTCGATGCGTTGGACGACCGCATCCTGACACTGAGTGTCTTTATAAAACTCGTCCCAAGTCTTATTAAACACGTAGTCCAAAGCGATCTTGAAGGCTTCCAAAATATCCACCCAGTAAGCATCGTCACGCGACATGAATCACCTGCGCTGATTCGAGAATGGCCTTGCGCCTGAGATAATTGCGGCTGGTTTCGACGCCCCGCTTGCTGATCAAATCCACATCTCGGCTAAAGATCTGCTTCAGTTTATCTTGCATATGAACCATATCGAAAATGGATACTTTGGCATCCGGTGCAAAGGAGACCAGTACATCGATGTCGCTATCAGGCCGGAAATCGGCGCGCAAAGCTGAGCCGAAGATGGCAAATTCAGAAACATTCCAGCGTTTGCAAAAGGCGGCTATCTTTTTCCGAGGCAGAGTGAAGTGCTTTTCTCCCATAGCAATCTCACTACGAGAATTATAGCAGGACTGTCTTTTCTCGATCAGCTTTCATCTTCGCTAAAAAATACTGATCTAAAACAAGGATTTGATCTTATATAACCTTCTGTGGACGCAAAGCCCTGCATCGTCGCGGTGACAGAATCGATGGAATCGGTGATCGAGTCAGTCATTCGCCCACCGCGCTTTTTCGCTTTAGCAGCCAGCACTTTGGAAATCGGCTCGGTGTCTATGTCACCGGCCAGCAAACCTGCAATGTCAAGCGCTTTGGGGAACAGTTTCCTGACACTCCGGGGTCGCCGTGCATTTCTTGTTTCTTCATTTCAACATTGGTTTGAAATAGCGTGGTCACAAACTTGCAAGAAACTCAGCAGGACACAGGACGGGAATCTCTTCAAAAGAATTCAATTCCAATAGGTCCAGCGCCTTTGGTAAAACCATGCTCATATCCTCACTGCTCAGGCGGGGGCTTTATGACATCGGTTGGTAATAAGATGCATCCTGAGGCACATCTCAAGGGCCTCCGCTTATATAGAATTTGAATTGTTGGATATGGGTTTATTTGTTGGAAAGGTTTTCGGGCCAGACGGTCAAGCCTGCCAGGTTGCCAGCCGACCATAATTCCCGGTCGAAGGTCGCCAAGGTGATCTGCGTTTCCAGCGTCTCCTGCCAGAGAACTGCGGAAGCCAGATGTACGGCATCATAACCGCGCAGAGGAAATTTCCATGCAAGGGCAGCTGCGCGATCCACAATTTGCTTAGATACATTCAACCGTGACAACATAGACCATTCACCAAGGAATTGATTCCAAGCGGCCTCCGCTTCGCCCGCTGGAAAGATCTTCATTCGGACTGCGCGGGCCAAAGCTGCAGCCATCTCTGAGCGCGTGATCAAACTGGTTCCTGAATGGTCGGCAGATTTGATCAGCCTTTGGACTTCCGTGGAACCACCCTCCTGTACATATTGTTTCACCAATGCGCTCGTGTCAAGATAGATGATGGACATCACGGTCCTCGATGATCAGGTCGGAAAGTTGTTTGGGACCGCGGTTTCGAGCCGCCGGCCTCTTGGGTTGATATTTTTCCCCATTCCACTCCGCGAAGCCGGATTCTGCCAGACCTTTGAGTCGCTTTTCCAACGTTGGTTTGACCGGTACGATCTGTCCAATGGTCTTGCCGCGTTCTGTGACAATGATGGTCTCTCCGTCTTTCACTCGGCGCAAATACTCGCTTAATTTTGATTTAAGTTCGCGCGTACCAACTCTCATGTTTGTCATGGGACACTCCTTAATGTGGTTGCATTATAGTATAAGTGGGCACATTTGACAACCGCGTAGAAGCTGTCTATCCAGCAAACCGCTTGGTATGTTTAAAAGCTACCCACTTTTTCGGACGCACTCTCTATCGTAAAACAAACGTTGGCACCAGAAATCTATTTTCGAACTTCGCCAATTCACCGCGAAGTACAAAAAACATTGCCGCCTCGCTCAAAATACCGCTCTTCAACCGCAAATTGGGCATTTCTTTAGCAATATTTTTGGGCAAAGTCCAGATTAGAACCTATCCGGAAATTAATCCAAGAACGATTTCGGCTGAAGCCATGTGAACGAAAGCGAGCCAATTTCGTGGTTTCTTACACCCACGAGTAGCACCGCTGCGGCGTTTTGCCAACCAACCGAAGGTTCGTTCCACGACCCGGCGGCGAGCCGGAAAACTCTTTTCACCTGGAATCGGACCTTCCTCTTTTGGCTCATTCCTTTTCCGTTTATGTTTGATGTGATCGATATAGTAGTTCCAACTCACGACCCGATGAACACCTTCGAAGTCATAACCTTTGTCTGAGCAAAAAATGTTGCTCACTATAAGGTCGCTCAGCCACCATATGGACGATCAAATCATTGGCAGACCATTTATCGTGTTCGTTGGCTGCGGTAAATAAGGTAGTCATGCTCTATTGCGCTTTTGTGCCTCCCCCAAATGGCGGAGATGGACACTCCCCAACTGATGGATGTGGATATGGAGTGTTTATTATATGATAAGAAGAGATGCTATAACGATGGAGGATCCCGTGGAAGTCAGCCCTCTTGCAGGGAAGCCTGTCGACCCAGCCTCGCTGGTCAATATACCTGAACTTGTCATGGCCTATTATGCAGATACGCCTGATTCCTCGATTCCTGCGCAACGTGTTGCGTTCGGCACATCTGGGCATCGCGGTTCGGCGTTCGAGAAATCTTTTAACGAATGGCACATCCTTGCTATCAGTCAGGCCATTTGCTTGTATCGAAAACAACAGCATATCGATGGCCCTTTGTTCCTAGGCATGGATACCCATGCCCTCTCGATACCGGCGTTGGCCAGCGCACTGGAAGTGCTGGCCGCCAATAACGTCGAAGTGATGATTGCAGAACGGGACGAATATACCCCGACCCCTGCCATTTCCCTTGCCATCCTCACCCACAACAACGGGCGCAAGGTCGGTCTCGCCGATGGAATCGTCATCACGCCCTCCCATAATCCGCCCCCTGACGGCGGCTTCAAGTACAACCCGCCGGACGGTGGCCCGGCGGGAAGCGTTATCACCGCCTGGATCGAAGCCGAGGCAAACAAGTTTCTAGAGAGCGGGCTGAAGGGTGTGAAAAGGATTTCTCGGGAGAAGGCTCTACGTGCGGACACGACCCATCGCTATGATTATCTTCGTGCATACGTTGCTGATCTTGCCGATGTTCTGGATATGGATGTGATCCGTGCTGCTAAGATCAGATTGGGTGTAGATCCACTCGGCGGCGCAGGAGTCCACTACTGGGAACCGATTGCCGAGCGTTACGGTTTGGATCTGACGGTGGTCAACCAGGCTGTTGATCCCACATTCCGTTTCATGACGGTGGATTGGGACGGCCAGATTCGCATGGATCCCTCCTCACCTTACGCCATGCAGCGCCTGATCAGCCTGAAAGACCAATATGCAATTGCCTTCGCTTGTGACACGGACCATGATCGGCATGGAATTGTCACGCGTGAGGTGGGCTTGCTTCCGCCCAATGCCTACCTTTCAGTAGTCGTCAATTACCTTTTCCAACACCGGTCGAAGTGGTCGAGGACCGCGGCAGTAGGCAAGACGCTGGTGAGTAGCCAGCTGATCGACCGCGTCACCGCAAAACTTGGACGCAAGCTATACGAGGTGCCGGTCGGTTTCAAGTGGTTCGTGGATGGCTTGCTTGACGGCTCATTGGGCCTGGGCGGCGAAGAGAGCGCCGGCGCGTCATTTGCCCGGCTGGATGGTAGCGTTTGGACCACAGACAAGGATGGAATCATCCTAGCTTTACTTGCCGCAGAGATCACTGCCCGGATGGGGCGCGACCCGGGCGAGCTATACCGCGATCTCACCCACGAATTTGGCGAACCGGTTTACGAGCGGATGGATGCCCCGGCCACTCCGGAACAAAAGGCGATCCTGGCAAAGCTCTCCCCGCAGCAGGTCCGGACCAAAGAACTGGCGGGCGAAAAAATCCAGACCATCCTCACCACCGCGCCGGGCAATGGCGCTCCAATTGGAGGCCTAAAAGTGGTGACTGAGAACGGATGGTTCGCGGCGCGTCCGTCTGGAACCGAGAATATCTATAAGATCTATGCGGAAAGTTTCCGCGGAACCGATCACTTGAAGCGCATCCAGGAGGAAGCGCAAACCATCGTCAACGATGCGCTGACAACTCACTAGCTAAGGTTTTGTCTAAAAGAGAATCGAAGGAAATTCTATGAGCAAACCATCCCGTTCCATTCACCCGATCCACAGCCTTCTGCCTATGGAAGTCGAAGGATTCGATTCTCTTGCTGAACTGGCCCTGGATTTGCGCTGGTCGTGGAATCATGCCGCTGACGAAGTCTGGCGGCAGCTCGATCCGGCGCTATGGGAACTCACCCACAACCCTTGGGTCGTGATACAGACAGTTTCGCGGGACCAGATCGAACGCGTTTCGGCTGATCCCGTTTTTCGCAAGCGGGTTGATGATCTTGTACAAGCCAAGCGACAGGAGGCTCGGGCGCCCGCCTGGTTTCAACAAAACCATTTGCAGGCTCCTCTGACCGCTGTGGCTTATTTCAGCATGGAATTTATGTTGAGCGAAGCCCTCCCGATTTATTCGGGCGGACTAGGCAATGTAGCTGGTGATCAGCTTAAATCCGCCAGCGATCTGGGTGTGCCAGTTATCGGGGTTGGACTACTCTACCAGCAGGGTTATTTTCGGCAGGTGATTGACAAGGACGGCGCGCAGCAAGCCCTCTATCCATATAACGATCCCGGACAACTGCCGATCACGCCGTTGCGTCATCCAAATGGAGAGTGGTTGCGGTTGGAAATTGCCTTACCCGGTTACTCTGTTTGGCTGCGCGCCTGGCAGGTTCAAGTTGGTAGAGTAAAACTCTACCTGCTGGATAGCAATGACGCGGCGAACTATCCTGCTCACCGCGGCATCACCAGCGAACTTTATGGAGGCGGACCGGAACTACGCCTCAAGCAGGAACTGCTTCTGGGGATCGGCGGATGGCGTTTGCTCGGTGCCCTCGGCATCCATCCGGAAGTCTGCCATCTGAATGAGGGGCATGCAGCCTTCGCCGTGTTGGAACGCGCCCTGAGCTTCATGCATGAGACAGGACAGCCCTTCGAAGTTGCACTCGCTGTCACGCGTGCGGGAAACCTTTTCACCACTCACACAGCAGTAGCTGCGGGTTTTGACCGCTTCGATCCCGACCTCATCCAACAATATCTGGGCGGCTACGCCGATCAGAAGCTTGGCATCCCACTCAACGATTTGCTGGCCTTGGGCCGGAAGAATCCGAACGACTCATCCGAAAGTTTCAACATGGCTTACCTGGCGATCCGCGGCAGCGGCGTGGTCAATGGCGTTAGTCAATTGCACGGGAAGGTGAGTCGGCAACTCTTTGAGCCTCTCTTTCAGCGCTGGCCGCAATCTGAAGTGCCGGTTGGATACGTGACAAACGGAGTTCACATGCCGAGTTGGGAATTGGCTGCAGCGGATGATCTTTGGACAGAGGCTTGTGGAAAAGACCGTTGGCAGGGTACAACGGAAACTATCGATCAGGACATTCGCAGCGTTTCCGACGCCCGGCTCTGGCAATTTCGTACCGCCGCCAGCAAGTCTCTCGTCGATTACGCTCGCAGGCAATTGTCCATGCAGTTGACTGGCTCAGGCTCGTTACCGGAGGAGGTCGAGGATGCAAAGCATCTGTTTGATCCAAACGCACTCACGCTTGGTTTCGCACGCCGCTTTGCGCCTTATAAGAGACCAAACCTGTTGCTGCACGACCCGGAGAGGCTGCTCCGCCTGTTGGCCAATCCTGAGAAACCTGTGCAGCTCATTCTTGCCGGTAAAGCTCATCCGGCAGACCAGGTGGGGCAGGATCTGATTCGGGAATGGATTCAATTTATACGACGCCCCGAAGTGCGCCCCCACGTGATCTTCCTTAGTGACTATGACATGCTTTTGACCGAGCATCTGGTGCAGGGTGTAGATGTCTGGATCAACACGCCGCGCCGACCTTGGGAGGCCTGTGGAACGAGCGGTATGAAAGTGCTCGCCAATGGCGGCATCAATTTGTCAGAGTTGGATGGCTGGTGGGCGGAAGCTTACACGCCTGAAGTGGGGTGGGCGTTGGGGGATGGTCAGGAACATGGTGACGATCCGGCCTGGGATGCTTCCGAAGCCGAGGCTCTATACGATCTGCTTGAGCGTGAGGTAATCCCCGAGTTTTACTCCCGTAACAAGCAGGGCATCCCCACTGCCTGGATGGCGCGTATGCGTGAAAGCATGGCGCGCTTGACAACGCAGTTTTCGGCTAACCGCGCAGTGCGTGAGTATACAGAAGGACATTACATCCCGGCTGCTATGGCTTACCGCGAGCGCGCGGCTGATAAAGGTGCAGTGGGTGCGAAAATTGTTGATTGGGAGCACATGCTGGCACAGAAATGGGCTACGCTACGCTTCGTCGAAGTGAAAGTGGAAACCAAAGACGGGCAGCACCTCTTTGACGTTCAGGTTTATCTGAATGATTTGGATCCAAAGGCAGTACAGGTTGAGCTTTTTGCCGATGGAGCAAAAGGTAGCGACCCTATCCGGCAGGAGATGAAGCTCATTAGGCAACTGGTAGGCGTGGCAGGCGGCTATGTCTATGGAACACGAGTATCAGCGACCCGTATGGCCACAGACTATACCGCGCGAATGTTGCCGTCTTTCGCTGGTGTTGCGGTGCCTCTGGAAGAAACTCGGATCCTTTGGCAAAAATAATTGTACATTCGGCGAGGCTCATCACATCTAAAAGATGACTATTTATCAGGAACCTATCTGGCAAATCCCGCTCTAAAGGAAAAGAGTAAAAGAAGAAAATGTCAGAAAATACGAATAGTGAAATTAAACATCCGGTGATGGGAGCCATACATCATTCAAAGGGTGTAACCTTTCGCGTATGGGCACCCCATGCCGAAAAGGTTTATGTAACAGGAACCTTCAATAACTGGGGCAAAACCTCAACACCTCTGACCAAAGAAGAGAACGATTACTGGTCGACCGACTTGCCCAACGCAAAAACAGGGGATGAATACAGATACTTGATTCACGGTCCTAAAGGACCTCTTTCTCGAATTGATCCCTATGCCAGAAAGGTGACCAGCTCAATCGGCAATGGAGTTATTTATGATGCTGAAGCGTTCGACTGGGCTGATGATAACTTTCAGATGGCTACGGGGAATCAACTCGTCATTTATGAAATGCACATAGGCACCTTTAACGTCACTGAAGAGGGGCGGCCGGGCACGTTCGCTACTGCCATGGAAAAATTGTCCTATCTTCAAGAATTGAGTATCAATGCCGTAGAGGTGATGCCGGTCGCAGAATTTCCAGGCGACTTTTCGTGGGGCTACAATCCATCTCATCCCTTTGCCGTTGAGAGTATTTATGGGGGGCCGGATGCCTTTAAGCAATTTGTTAAGGAGGCCCACAAGCATGGTATTGCCATCATCGTGGATGTCGTATTCAACCACTTGGGTCCCTCTGATCTTGATCTATGGCAGTTTGACGGTTGGAGCGAAAATGAGAAAGGTGGAATTTACTTTTACAATGATCGCCGCTCGCATACGCCCTGGGGCGATACGCGCCCCGATTATGGCCGCGGTGAAGTGCGCCAATATTTATGCGATAACGCTCTGAACTGGTTCGAGGAGTACCACGCCGACGGTTTACGCTGGGACTCCATACCTTATATTCGGAATGTTGATGGTAGGGACGGAGATCCGACTGATGACCTTCCCGAAGGCTGGAGCTTAATGCAGTGGATCAATGAAGAAATCCAGCAAAAATTCCCCGGTAAGATCAGTATTGCCGAAGATATGCATAACAACGCCTGGCCCACCAAGGATGTAGGGGCAGGCGGCGCTGGCTTTAATGCCCAATGGGATAGCCAATTTGTAAACCCCGTTCGTCAGGCCGTTATTGCACCGGATGATCCATCCCGCAATCTGGGGGCTGTTTGTGATGCTATTAAGTATCGCTATGACTTAGATGCCTTTCGACGGATCATTTTTACCGAATCGCATGATGAGGTCGCGAACGGCCGGTCCCGCGTACCCGAGGAGATCTGGCCGGGTAATGTGGATAGCTGGTTTTCCAAGAAACGTTCTACTATGGCTGGTGCTCTCGTTCTGACTTCGCCCGGTATCCCGATGATTTTTGAAGGGCAAGAGTTGCTTGAAGATCGTTGGTTCCAGGATAAAGTTCCGATCGATTGGTCCCGGGCGGAGAATGAAAACGGTATCCTTGGAATGTATCGTGATCTGATCGCCTTAAGGCGTAATCTGTCGGGATTGACTCAAGGATTATGTGGTCAAAATGTGGATATCTATCATTTTGACGATGGAGCAAAAACCATCGCCTTCCATCGCTGGGACGAACAAGGCCCAACCGATAGCGTCATCGTGGTGGTGAATATGATGAATCAAAACCGTGAGGATTATCTCATCGGTTTTCCACGCGGCGGATTGTGGAAAACGCGATTTAACAGTGACTCCTTTAGCTACAGCCCAAAATTTGCAAATCATCCCACCCCTGACGTCGAGGCCCATGAGGAAAATATCGATGGGTTGCCCTGCTCTGGCAAAATCAGTATCGGGCCATACACAGTGGTCATTTTTTCGCAGGATGAATAAGAATCGCATTCATGCGAGGTATCCATTGAAACAAGGTAAAGACTGTATCTTGACCGTCAACGGTGGCTCGTCGAGCGTCAAGTTCGCATTGTTCGAAGTCGGTGAATCGCTCCAGAGGATTCTGGCAGGCAGCATTGATCGGATTGGATTGCCGGAAGCGACCTTTGTGGTGAAGGGCTCGCAGAAAGTCGACAACTTAAGCCGGCCAGTGACTGCGGCAAATCATACGGAGGCAGTTGGAGTATTGATGGATTGGATCGAGGAACGAATCCGGCGTGGGGCGTTGACTGCGGTGGGGCATCGCGTGGTGCATGGCGGACCGAAGTACAGCGAACCGCAACGGATCACACCGGAAATGGTCGCAGAGTTACACGATCTCCAACCTTTCGACCCTGATCATCTACCGGAAGAGATCTTGCTGACGGAGGCATTCCATCACCGGTTTCCCAATCTGGTGCAAGTGGCATGTTTCGATACAGCCTTTCACCACGATCTGCCGCGTGTGGCCCAGTTGTTTCCAATCCCAAGACGCTATGAGGCCAAGGGCGTACGTCGTTACGGATTTCATGGATTATCTTATGCGTTTCTGATGGAGGAACTGGCGCGCATAGCCGGACCGCAAGCGGCGCGAGGCCGAGTCATTCTCGCTCACCTCGGCAATGGTGCCAGCCTGGCTGCGGTCCACGAAGGAAAATCCATGGATACCAGTATGGGTCTCACGCCCACGGGAGGCGTGCCGATGAGTACTCGCTCTGGGGATCTGGATCCCGGTTTGGTTTGGTATCTGGCGCGCGCGGAAAAAATCACCGCGAAAAAATTCAATGAAATGGTTAATTTTCAATCCGGGTTGCTTGGTATTTCTGAAACCAGTTCTGATATGCATGACTTGCTAGAATGCGAAAGAGTTGATGTGCGGGCAGCTGAGGCGGTTGCTCTATTTTGTTATCAGGTGAAAAAATGGATTGGCGCATTCGCGGCCGCACTAGGTGGAGTGGATACACTGGTGTTCGCGGGCGGCATTGGAGAGAATGCACCGGTAATCCGGGCCCGAATTTGTGATGGGCTGGGATTTCTCGGAATTGAGTTAGAAGAAAAGCGAAACCTAGCTGGCGCCGCCGTGATTTCCATAGAGGCTTGCCGGGTCGCCGTGCGCGTCATGCACACGGACGAGGAATGGATGATTGCGAAGACGGTTTGCCGCGTTTTGGGGCTGACGATTAAAAAGGAAAATTATGATGGAAACGAATAAGACTGATATCACGGACAAACCGCTGTCGCCCGATCTTCTGCGAAAGATCAATGCTTATTGGTGCGCGGCCAATTATTTATCGGTCGGCCAGATTTATTTATACGATAATCCTTTGCTCAAAAAGCCGTTAATACTCGAAGATGTGAAGCCGCGACTGATGGGTCATTGGGGCACTACACCCGGCTTAAACTTTATTTATGCGCATCTCAACCGGATCATCAAAAACTATGATTTAAACATGATCAATGTCATCGGTCCGGGTCACGGCGCACCGGGAATTGTGGCCAACACTTATCTGGAGGCCACCTACAGCGAGTTGTATCCGAACATCACCCAGGACGAAGAGGGGATGAAGAAGCTCTTCACTCAGTTCTCGTTTCCCGGCGGCATCCCCAGTCACGTTGCGCCGGAGACGCCCGGTTCCATTAATGAAGGCGGCGAACTCGGCTATTCCCTGGTACACGCCTATGGTGCCGCGTTCGATAATCCCGATCTGATCGTCGCCTGTGTCGTTGGCGACGGCGAGGCAGAGACCGGCCCACTGGCCACCAGTTGGCACTCGAACAAATTCCTAAATCCAGTCCATGATGGAGCGGTATTACCCATCCTGCACCTGAACGGCTACAAAATTTCCGGCCCCACAGTGCTGGCTCGCATTCCACATGACGAGCTGGAAGTGCTCTTCCGCGGCTACGGTTATAGCCCGTATTTTGTCGAGGGCGACGATCCGCAGATGATGCATCAGCTCATGGCAGCTACACTTAACGCGATGGTCACAGAGATTAAACACATCCAACACCAAGCTCGGACTAACGGATTCAAGAAGCGCCCGCTCTGGCCCATGATCATCCTGCGTACGCCGAAGGGCTGGACTGGCCCGAAAGAGGTCGACGGCAAACCGGTCGAAGGGACATTTCGCGCTCATCAAGTACCGGTGGAAGAGTTTGCCACCAAGCCCGAAAACCTAAAGATCCTTGAGACATGGATGAGGAGTTATAAACCCGAAGAATTATTCGACAGGAATGGCAGGCTTATTCCGGAACTTGCTGAGCTGGCCCCCAAGGGCGAACGGCGAATGGGAGCTAACCCGCATACCAACGGAGGCCTTCTTCTCAAAGAATTGAAAATGCCTGATTTCTGTAACTACGCGGTAAAAGTCTCACAGCCCGGTATCTTGAATGCCGAAGCCACGAGCATCCAGGGCCAATTCGTCCGCGACGCGCTCCAACTCAACGCCGATGCACGCAACTTCCGCGTTTTCAGCCCGGACGAAACCTCCTCGAACCGTTGGAACGCTGTGTTCGAGGTGACGGATCGCTGTTCGACGGCGGAGGTTATTCCCACCGATGACCATGTTGGCCCGAATGGCCAAGTGATGGAAATGTTGAGCGAGACCCAATGCGAGGGCTGGCTTGAGGGGTACCTATTGACAGGCCGCCATGGCTTTTTCTCATGTTACGAAGCGTTCATCCACATCGTCGATTCGATGTTCAACCAGCACGCTAAGTGGCTCGAACAGGCCAGCCGCGTTCCGTGGCGGCGACCGATTGCTTCCCTGAACTACTTGCTCTCGTCGCACGTATGGCGGCAGGACCATAATGGATTCAGTCACCAGGATCCGGGTTTCATTAACCATGTAATGAACAAGAAGGCAGACATCATCCGCGTTTACCTGCCTCCAGATGCCAATACCTTGCTATCGGTTACTGACCATTGCTTGCGAAGCCGCAATTATGTCAATGTCATCGTTGCGGGCAAACAGCCTGAATTGCAATGGCTGGACATGGACGCGGCCATCAAGCACTGCGCGGCCGGGCTGGGTATTTGGGAATGGGCCAGCAACGACCAAGGCGGCAATCCCGATGTGGTCATGGCTTGCTGTGGCGACGTACCCACGCTGGAGACGCTGGCTGCGGTCGAGATCCTGCGACAGAATTTCCCGGAGCTGAAGGTCCGTGTAATAAACGTGGTGGACCTGATGACACTCCAGCCGAAGAGCAAGCATCCTCATGGGCTAAGCGACATGGATTTCGATGACCTCTTCACCAGGGACAAGCCGATCATCTTCGCCTTTCATGGATATCCCTTGCTCATCCATGAGCTCACATATCGCCGCACGGGTCATGAGAACCTGCATGTGCGCGGTTTTAAGGAAGAGGGTACCACCACGACGCCGTTCGACATGGTGGTGTTGAACGAATTGGATCGTTTCCACCTAGTCGCTGCCGTAATTGATCAGGTGCCAGGCTTGGGGACGCGTGCCGCTTATGTAAAACAGTACCTGCGGGACAAGTTGCTCGACCACAAGGCTTATATCGACAAACATGGCGAAGATATGCCGGAAATACGCAATTGGAAGTGGAGCCTGACCAAGGCAGGCAACCCATGACCCACTCTTTCCCGGTTACGACCTTGTTTCTGGACATCGGTGGCGTCTTGCTCACGAATGGCTGGGATCGCGACATTCGAGTCCACGCTTCTGAAAAATTTGGTTTGGATAATCAAGAAATGGATGAGCGCCATCACCTAACCTTTGATACTTATGAAGAGGGCAAGCTCAGCCTGGATGAATATTTGAATCGAGTTGTGTTTTATCAAGATCGTTCCTTCTCAAGGGAAGAGTTCAAGGCGTTCATGTACGCTCAATCCCAACCTTTCCCGGAGATGATCGAACTGATGCGCGGGCTCAAGACTCAATATGGTCTCCAGGTGGCAGCGGTCAGCAATGAAGGAAGGGAACTTACGGTTTATCGTGTTCAACAATTCAAACTGGGCACATTTATTGATTTTTTTGTTTCATCCTGCTTTGTCCATTATCGCAAACCGGATGCAGACATGTACCGGATTGCTTTAGATATTGCTCAAGCTCGCCCGGAACAAGTAATCTATATTGATGACCGGCCGATGTTTGTCGAGGTAGCTCAAGGACTTGGGATTCAAGGGATCATTCATAAAGAATACAAGACCACCAAGGGAGCTCTTGGAACAATCGGTCTTTCCTTGAAGACGTGAGTGCATTGCAAATGATTCAACTATGGTTAAGATAGCCAAAATACCAAATGGAGACAAAGAGATGGCAGAACAAAAATACGAAATCGGAATGATTGGCCTGGGTGTAATGGGACGCAATCTGGTGCTAAACATTGCCGATCACGGATATTCAGTCAGTGGTTACGATACGGATTTATCGAAGGTTCAGGAACTACAATCTCAGGTTGGAAGCCATACCATAATCGCCGCGCAGAATTTGGATGAATTTGTCAGCGTACTTTCTACGCCGCGTGCCATTATGATGTTGGTGCCTGCTGGACCAGTAGTGGATCATGTGATTCGCGATTTGATACCGCACTTGGAAAGAGGCGATCTCATCATCGATGCGGGCAACTCACATTTCAAGGATACGGATTTTCGTTCAAAGTCACTGGGAGAAAAAGGCATTCTTTATATGGGGGTCGGAATTTCTGGCGGCGAGGAGGGTGCCCGGCATGGTCCCAGCCTGATGCCTGGAGGTCCGAAGGAAGCGTATGAGCGTGTCAGACCTATCTTTGAGGCGGTCGCCGCGCATGTGGATGGAGTACCTTGCGTCACATACCTCGGGCCGGGTTCAGCGGGTCATTATGTCAAAATGGTGCATAATGGAATCGAATACGGTTAATGCAATTGATCGCTGAATTGTATGATCTGATGAAGCGCGGCTTGGAGTTGTCGGATGCAGAGCTTTCTATTATTTATGGTCATTGGAACGAAGGTGCACTCAATGCTTATCTGATCGAGATCACGTCACGCATCTTCACACAGGTTGATGCACAAACCGGGAAACATCTTATAGATGTGATCCTGGACGAGGCCAAGCAAAAAGGTACCGGGATGTGGACTTCACAAGATGCCATGGATATCCAGGTGCCGACGCCAGGGATTGACGCAGCAGTAGTCGCACGCAATCTATCTGCCATGAAGAGTGAACGGGAATCAGCCAGCAAGAACATCAAAGTACGCACGACCCGTTTCAAAGGGGATCGGGATGCGATCTTAAATCAACTCAAAAGCGCGATGTATGCATCCATGATCATTACGTATGCTCAGGGAATGTCCCAACTGCACACCGCATCTAAGGTCTATGAATATAGCTTAAACCTGGAAGATGTCGCACGCCTTTGGCGCGGCGGTTGTATTATCCGCGCCGCGTTGCTTGAGAATATTCAGACCGCCTATCATGCACAGCCTGATTTGCTCAATCTCTTAAATGATAGCCGGTTGGGCAAGGCCGTTATGGCAGGACAGAAAGATCTTCGGAAGGTTGTTGGCCTCGCTGGAAAACTTGGCCTGCCCATTCCCTGCTTGATGGCTTCCCTTGCGTATTTCGATGGCTACCGCAGCGCCTGGCTGCCGGCAAATTTGATCCAAGCCCAACGTGATGATTTTGGTGCTCATACCTACGAGCGCGTGGATGCCAAAGGTGTCTTCCATACTCGCTGGGAATAAGATTACCCATAAGGAAGCGTACTTATCATGACAATTCAAAAGGATCCAACCATCTTGGTTATATTCGGCGGCATGGGCGACCTGACATGGCGTAAGCTCGCTCCTGCCCTCTACAACCTGCTGCTCGACCAGCAACTGCCCGAACGTTTCGCTGTGATTGGTCTGGATATCAAAGGTGGAAGCCCGGACGAGTTTCGCCAGCGCCTAAGAGATGGGGCGAATGGCTTCTGCGAATGTGGCGAGGTGGATGAGAAAACGTGGAATAATTTTGCTGCGAATCTGTCATATATTACTGGCGATTTTGCGGATCCTGCAACCTATGCTGCTTTAGATAGACAGCTTAAAACCCATGAAACGAAATGGGATCGTCCAGCTCACCATATTTTTTATCTGGCTACACCACCTGGTGTTGTGGAGATCATTGTCAAAGGGTTAGGCGCGGCCAAGCTGGCTCAGGACAAGCAACATGTTCGAATCGTAGTGGAGAAGCCTTTTGGTCATGACCTGGCTTCGGCGATTGCTCTCAATGCTCTGCTCACGGCGGTTTTTGACGAAACACAAATCTACCGGATTGACCATTATCTGGGTAAGGAAACAGTTCAGAATATCCTCGCCTTGCGCTTTGCCAACGCACTATTCGAGCCGATCTGGAATCGCCGGTATATAGACCATGTGCAGATCACCGTTGCAGAACAAGTGGGGGTGGAGCACAGGGGTGCGTATTACGAGCATGCTGGTGCCTTGCGCGATATGATTCAGAATCACCTGATGCAAATTCTGACACTGATTGCCATGGAACCGATGGTCTCTTTTGATGCGGATGAAATCCGCAACAAGAAAGTGGACGTATTAAAAGCCATCCGTCCTATCTCGGAAGAGCAGGTTCGGGATATTGCTGTGCGCGGCCAATATGGAGCGGGTTTAATGGAAGGCCAAAAAGTTCCTGCCTATAGGTCGGAACCCGGCGTGGCAGGGGATTCACCTGCCGAAACGTTCACTGCGATTAAATGGTTTGTTGATAATTGGCGCTGGCAGGATGTTCCTTTTTACCTCCGAACCGGTAAACGGCTGAAGACGATGGTTTCCGAAGTGGCGATCCAGTTCCGGCCCGTGCCGCATCAATCCTTTCCAAAGGCGGCTGCTCTCGCCTGGAAGCCCAACTGCCTGGTGATTTATATTCAGCCCGAGGAAGGGATTCGCTTGCGTTTTCAAGCCAAACAGCCCGGTTCAATCCTGCAGCTAAGTCCTGTGGACATGCGCTTTTCCTATCAGGAAGCTTTTAAATCAAAGTCACCTCAAGCTTATGAAACCTTGCTAGCCGATGTGATGTTGGGAGATGCAACGCTTTTCATGCGCGCCGATCAAGTAGAGGCATCCTGGTCAGTCTTGATGCCTATTCTGAGTGCGTGGGGAAAATCCAGACCAGTGGGTTTCCCCAATTATCAATCAGGTACATGGGGGCCGAAAGCAGCCGAAACATTAATTGTGAATGATGGTCGAAGCTGGCTGGAGCCCAATCTTAAGGATGTTCAAGTGGGAAATCTACCAAAAGATTCAACAAAACAGTAGCTTCTTCATAAGGAAAATTTAGATTTTGATATTGGTAGATTAGCTCAAAAAGATTACGCCAAACTGTAATACGCCATATCCTCAGAGACACTTGACGGTAGTATCGAAACTACAAACTGGAGGATCTGGTGCACAAAGAAGCCAAAGAAGAATTGACTGTAAGGCTCAAGCTGGTCGTACTTGGACTTGCAAATTACTTTGGCGTCACAACGTCCCTCGCTCCACCCCTTATAGATGGAAACAGGAATACGATAAGGTAGGGCAATCGGATCTGTACAGAAAAAAGCCTGTCGCTCATAACTATCCACGCAAGACACCTCAAGAGGTGATTGGGAAAATCCTGGAACTCCGGATCAGCACGGTTCGAACCGATCAGGGTCATCAGTTTCAAGCCCGTTTTCACGGGCAGTTCGAAGACCAAGGAATATGGCATGTGTACATAAAACCGCGAACCCCACAACTGAACGGCCAAAATGTACAATGACTGTATTGAATTACTTATCAAACATTCCACTAGAATGTACCTTGCGTTTATTCGTGCATTGCTTCAATTCCCGACAACTGTACAAACGCAAACATCCTATTTATCCTGCTTATGTATCCGATTTCATTAGTCCACCCTCTTAACCACTTCTCTTCATTGCCGACTACTCCCCACGCCTAGCAAAGTGACTGCTAAGGCGGGGGCTTTACGGCGATTTTCGGTAAACATGGCGAATGATTATCAAAACTGATAAAATACTCCCGTCATGTTGATCTTAATAACAACCTTGTTGTTGTTACTTACCGCGCTCGCGGTCGCGATCCTTCAAATCATGCGCCCGGAATTTCGATTTACTTGGCTGACGGCGGTTGGTGGTGCGCTCCTTGCATGGATCAGCGTTCTGCTTTGGCAGGCGCAGATGCCCTTGTCATTTAACTTTCTGCTCTGGAAACCGGCGAGCCTTTTTTCTGAATCACCTGCATTTACCGCGGAAACGATCATCTGGCCCTACGCATTGAGTTTAGTGACACTGGCGGTTTCGATTTTATTGACTGCTTCCGTGAATGAAACATTTACCAGCGCGTTCGCATGGGCCGGCTCATTGACTTTATGCGGCTTGGGATTGCTAGCGATCACTGCTGCCAATCCATTGACATTGGCGTTGGTATGGGCTGCGCTCGATATTACTGAGTTAATCATCACGCTTCGTTCGGTCAATGATTCGACTGCCAGCGAACGCATCGTGATTTCTTTTTCGACCCGCGCTGCCGGCATCGGACTCTTGCTATGGGCCAATGTGGTCACGGCCGCAGCGGGCAAGAGTCTGAATTTTTTGACCATTCCTCCGCAAGCCGGACTTTATCTTTTGGTCGCGGCGGGATTGCGAACTCGGCGTACTTCCGCTTCACTTGCCTTATAGTTCCGAATCGGTTCTGCGCCGAGGCTTTGGCACAACCTTGCGTTTAGTCTCCGCCGCATCAAGCCTGGTAGTTCTGGCACATATTCCCGCGTCGAGTTCTTGCATCGCCGTTCACGCCGCTTTTATTGATCTTAACAGCCGTTGCTGGAATCTACGGCGGATGGATGTGGCTGCGCGCACCGGACGAGTTGATCGGTCGTCCATTCTGGATTATTGGACTTGCATCGCTGGCAATTGCCGCGGCGCTGCTTGGAAATCCAATCGGGGCAGTCAGTTGGGGAACAGCATTAGTCCTAATAGGCGGCGCATTGTTCCTTGCCTCCGTGCAGCAGATTTGGATTAGCCGCGTTTTGTTAATCGGCGCGTTCAGCTTGTCTGCCCTGCCTTTCTCGCTAACTGCCTCCGGCTGGCAAGGGAATGCTCTTAGCTTCTGGTACGTCATGCCTTTCCTGCTGATTGCTCAAGCCCTGCTCATGACCGGTTTTATTCGGAGTGCATTGCGGCCTGCAACGCGCGCCTCGCTTAAGTCACAACCGATTTGGGCACGAAGCATTTATCCAATCGGAATTGGGCTTTTACTTTTTGTCCAGATTTTACTGGGGATATGGGGCTGGAATGGAGCCCTAAAAATCGGCACATGGGAAGCGGGTCTTTTCGCTTCTTTACTAACCTTCGGTTTGCTATGGGCTATTCCGCGTTTCCCAGCACTGAATCCTGTGCCCGCTCATTGGGTGCGTCCATCCTTTACGCCGTGGCTTGACCGCCTATATCAAAATCTGTGGACTCTTTATCGCTGGCTTGCGCGCCTCAGCCGAACCGCTTCCGATATCCTCGAAGGTGATAGCGGCATCATGTGGACTCTCCTTTTCCTAGTGCTGTTTATTTCGCTCATGACGCAAAGGCAACCGTAATTATGGCCACTACCATTATGTCATGGACTGCAGTTGTGGTTCTATTGATAACTTCCACTGGACTCTTGTTGTATCGAGATTGGCGATGGGGAATTGGTTTTCTGGCTGCACAATATGCGGGCGTGTTTTGGTTGGTACTCCAACATTGGCCTTTTGGAATGGCCGCCGCAAAACTCGTCGGCGGATGGATGGCAACTGCCTCGCTTACTATAACCTTGCTCAACTTGTCGGCGAGACAAGAGCCAATTGAAAAATACTGGACACAGGGACGAGCCTTTCGTCTATTCATGGTGGGAATGGCCGCGCTTTTGGCGGTAGCCGCCGCCCCGCGGGTGGAAGAAATTCTGCCAGGCACAGGAATCGCCGTCGCAGTGGGTGGCGTTTTACTGACAGCGATGGGCTTGCTTCAGCTAGGCATGACGACACAAGTGTTGCGCGTTATCCTCGGGCTTTTGACAACTCTTTCAGGTTTTGAAATTTTATACGCTGCGATGGAAGGATCCATTCTCGTGGCGGCATTATTAGTTGTCATCAATCTCGGTTTGGGCTTGGTCGGCGCGTATTTGCTCACCGTTTCATCCGAGGAGAAAACTGTATGAGCGCGCCGCTCTTGTGGATTTTCCTGCCATTCGTCATCGGCGGATTATCTCTCTTTGTCACGCGGGAACGCTGGGCAACCATGATAGGCGGTGTAACTGCAATCGTTTTAACGGCAGCCGCTCTCATCGTCCCGATTGATCAAGCGTTGAGTTTCGGTTCGTTTTCTCTGAAGGTTGAATCATCATTTCAGATTCTTGGCCGCAATCTTACGCTCGATTCATCGGAAGCACCTTTGCTGGCCATTTTATTTGGAGTGGCTGCGCTCTGGTTTGTCGGTGCGGAGGCTGTGGGTGTCGCGCGCCGCCTTACTCCCTTTGGATTGATGATTATCAGTTTATTAGTTGCATCCATCGCCGTGCAACCATTTCTCTACGCGGCTCTGTTAATTGAACTTTCTGTTTTGGTGGCAGTGCCCTTGCTTTCGCCACCGGATCAAGCCCCCAGCCGCGGCGTGATCCGTTTTCTAATCTATCAAAGCCTGGGAATGCCTTTCATCCTGGTTGCCGGTTGGCTTTCAGCCGGCGTAGACGCCAGCCCCGGAGATTTGACGCTCACCATTCAATCATCCTTAATGCTTGGATTGGGTTTTGCATTTTTGTTCGCCATCTTTCCACTTTACAATTGGATTCCCCTGCTCATGGAAGAAAGCTCCCCTTATATCGTCGGCTTTCTTTTATGGGTGTTACCAGTAGTCACCAGTATTTTGGGAATGAGCTTCCTCGACCGTTATTCATGGTTACGGACATCGGCGCAAGTGGTCGACGCCCTGCGTGTGGCAGGCTTGCTCATGGTTGTGACCGGCGGAATATGGACAGCTTTTCAACGTCATCTCGGGCGGATGATGGCGTTCGCATCTGTGGCCGAGACAGGTTTTATTTTATTATCACTCAGCCTCGACCCGACAATTGGATTACCCATCGTGTTTCTTATGCTCATCCCGCACGGAATCGGCCTTGCAGTATGGGCATTGTCTTTATCGATCCTAGATTTAAATACAAAATCGCTCAGTTTCTCTTCCGTTCAAGGGATGGTCCGCACATTTCCTCTGGCCACAGCAGGGCTGATCTTATCCGCGTTATCCACGGCAGGCTTTCCACTTCTCGCTGGATTCCCGCCGCGCCTCGCGTTATGGAGCGGTTTAGCGCAACAATCTTTGAGCACGGGCTTCTGGATCTTGATTGGCATCGTTGGACTTTCTGCAGGCGCGGTCCGCACGCTGGCGGTGATGGTCATGGCTGACGAAAAAATAGCTTGGGCTTCCAAAGAATCATGGGCACAACGCGGCATGCTGGGCGTCGGAATGATCGGGCTTTTCATCCTTGGATTGTTTCCACAAGCTGCGAATCCGATCCTGGATAAGTTACCGTTAATGTTCCAGCACTTGGCACATTAACACGCCATGCTATAATTCATCCTCTGCTGGAGGAATTCATGGAATTCGAACAAATCACAAAACGTTTGGAATGGCTGGATGATCAGGAACGCAAAAGCAAGGCCAGCGTTTCTGAGATTGGAAAGAGTCTCACCGCGCTCGAAACAACGGTCAATGCAATTTCCAAACAAATCAAGACAACCATGAAAGAAGTTTCGGATCTGGCCCCCGCGGTCGCGCGCCTGAATCAATTCGATCAGATCCTTTCAAAGCAGCGCACTGAATTGAACAAGGCCTTGGAAGGCATTGAGAAAAGCGCGCAACTCCGCGAGCGCGAAGCCGCCAAGCAGCGTCAAAGCGAGTTGAAAGAAATCAATTCATCAATTGATGAACTGCGCGCATCTTCTAATTTGGAGCCGCTTAAAAAACAGCTCAAAGATCAAGCGATAGAAGACAAACGCCTATCCCTCGCCATTCAGGATATACCGCCAAAACTTGAAGAGGCACTTAAACAAATCGAGACGGCGTTAAACCTCTCAAAGGAGTCCGAGGAAACCAACCGCCAGAACCTTAAACAAATCACGGATATGCAGGCGGAGATGGCCGCTGTCCGCAAACACGCCGATGATGCGCGCGAGAAAACTGTCTTGCACAGCGATAGCATCCGCAACCTGGAAAATCGAATCACGGAATTACTGGAATCCGAAGCCGGGCGCAAAGAAGCACAGATTGCCTTTCTCGACCAACAAGTTCTGGCACAAGTTGAGCGGGACCGCGCCTGGAAGGATTGGCAGGCAAAATATGAGCTTTTTAAAAAGCAGGCTGAGAACATGGAATTGCAAGTTGCCGCCCTGGATGATACGATCCGCGCGGCGAAACGCTCACAGGACGCTTACAACGAACTTAATCAAAAGCTGGAGCGCCGTATTGCCGAGATCAGCGAAATGCAACGGCTGGCTGAGGACCGCATCCGACAGGAATGGGTCGCATTCAAAGCGGATGAACAAAAGCGCTGGACAAGCCATTCCCTTTCCCAAGAGGAGGCGATGCGCGACTTACGCAAGGATTTAGACAAACTGGAAAGCCGCGTAACTGTTCTCGACGATTCATCTCAAACCCTTCAGGATCAATTGCATCAGACTTCCAGCACCACTGAGCAGCAATTACAGGAGCTGATGAACGTCAGCCATGAATGGCTTACCGCATACGAACGAATCATGGGCCACAACAAAACCAAGACAACGAAGAAGGCTGCTAAATAATTTTCTATCATTGCAAGCAAAAGGCATGAGATAGCCATGCGCATCATTGGCACTGCGGGTCATGTGGATCACGGCAAATCCACGCTCATCGCCGCGCTGACTGGTACACACCCCGACCGACTAAAAGAAGAACAAGAGCGCGAGATGACCATCGATCTCGGCTTTGGCTGGCTCACATTGCCGGATGGCGAGGAGGTCGGCATTGTGGATGTACCAGGCCACCGCGACTTCATCGAGAACATGCTGGCAGGGGTGGGCGGTATCGACGCCGCGCTTCTCGTCATCGCCGCCGATGAAGGTATCATGCCACAGACGCGCGAGCATCTTGCAATTCTTGATCTCCTGCAAATCCCATCGGGATTGATTGTTATTACCAAAATAGATTTGATCCACGATAAAGATTGGATCGACTTGATCGAATCGGATGTGCGCACCGCTGTGAAAAATACAATCCTGCAAGATGCGCCGATGGTGCGCGTCTCTGCCCGGACCCGAAGCGGACTCGACCAACTCATCACGACTCTCAGCGACATCCTTAAACAAAAACCCGCGCATCCTGATCTTGGCCGGCCGCGCTTGCCAATTGATCGTGTCTTCACTATGAGCGGATTCGGAACAGTTGTAACCGGCACGCTTATAGATGGTCATTTATCAATCGGCGATGAAATTCAAGTTTTACCATCAGGATTAATCGGACGAATACGAGGTTTGCAAACCCACAAGAAAAAAGAAGAGCAAGCCATGCCCGGCTCGCGGACAGCTGTCAACATCTCCGGCATTTCCACCGAACAAATTCGACGCGGCGAAGCGCTTGTTCATCTTAACCAATATGCTTCCACCCGCCGCGTCGACGCACGCTTTCGTTTCCTGAAAGATATTGCTTCACCTTTAAAACATTCTTGCGAAGTCAAAGTGTTTATCGACGCGAGTGAAACCATTGGGACAATACGATTGCTCGACGCCGAACAACTTGAACCCGGGCAAGAAGGCTGGATTCAACTTGAACTGCGCGATCCGATTGTTGCTGTGCGCGGCGACAAATATATTTTGCGTCGTCCATCACCGAGCGAAACGCTTGGCGGCGGAATGATTGTAGATACGCAACCAAAGAATTGTCATAAACGTTTCGACAACGAAATATTGAAATCATTATCTTCGCTTGCAAATGGTTCGCCAGTAGATGTTTTATGGGAAGCCGCGCTTGCGCTCCAGACTTCATCAGCCGATGAGATGATCCAACGCTCACAGCTCGCAGCTGAATTTGCTAAGAATGCATTGAATGAATTACTCGCGGATGGACGATTGGTTGCCTTGGAAGACGATTTGATCGTCACTCAGCCGTTATTGGATGATTTGCAAATCAAAATCCAAATGTTGGTCAATGAATACCATCATCAATTTCCTTTACGGCGCGGGATGCCGCGCGAAGAATTGAAGAGCAGACTCAAATTTTCGCCGCGCGTTTTCAATGCGATTATCAAAAGACTGGTCGCTCTACAATTACTGAATGACACCGGAAGTTCCGTTGCAAAGCCCGGGCACGAGATTCATTTCGATAACGGTCAGCAGGCTCAAGTCCAGACGTTGATTCGGAAGTTCTCGGAAAACCCATATGCACCTCCAACCGTCAAGGAATGCAAAGCCCAGGTCGGTGAGGAAATCTTCAATGCTTTGATCGAATTGAATCAGTTGGTCGCGGTTACGTCGGAAGTCGTTTTCCGAAAACAGGATTATGATTTGATGGTGAAGAAAACCAAAGAGACGCTCAGAACGAAAGGACAGATTTCGCTTGCGGAAGCTCGCGACCTGTTCGATACCAGCCGCAAATATGCGCAGGCGCTGCTCGAACATTTGGACGCCATCGGTGTTACGATGCGCGCCGGCGATTATCGAAAGTTGAGGAAATAATGTGCGGACGTTTTACTTTTAACGGTTGATCCTGCCGAATTGAAAGATGCGTTTGTAGATTTTAAATTTCCAAACAAATTTGCGTCACGCTTTAACATCGCGCCGACCCAGCCCGTGCTGGCGATTCCGAACGATGGAACGAGTAAGGCCGATTTTTTGGTATGGGGATTAATCCCTTCATGGGCAAAAGATCCAGCCATTGGGAATCGGCTCATCAATGCCCGCGGTGAGACACTGGCCGAGAAGCCTGCCTTTCGCGGCGGCTACAAATACAAACGTTGTCTCATCCTCGCAAATGGATTCTATGAATGGAAATCTGAGCCTGGCACAAAAACAAAAACGCCTTATTTTATTCATCTCGAAAGCGGTGATGTCTTTGCGTTTGCAGGATTGTGGGACGAATGGCATTCGCCTGATGGTTCAACGGTTCGTTCTTGCACGATTGTCACAACCGCGCCGAATGAGTTGATGTCCAAGATTCATAACCGCATGCCCGTGATCCTTCGGCCTTCCGATTATACGGAATGGCTGGATGCGACGCCTCGGACTCCGGAAAGCCTCGCGCATCTCATCCGACCATTTTCCGCAGAATTAATGGGTGCGTATCCCGTTTCGACTTTGGTCAACAGCCCGGCCAATGATCGTGCGGAATGCATTGCGCCTTTTACAAAGAATTAGATCTGCGTTCATCATCACTTCTTTACAATTGAGCTCATTTCAAAACCTTCCATTAACGTTGGTTAAGCGGGCTTGCTTGACGCTCGATTCCCGGCATGTTATCATACTTTACTGGAGTACGCATGCAAAATAATTTAAATGAGGATTCAAAGGCCGACAAAGGGGAAAAAGCAAACAGTCAATTTACCGGTTGGATGCAAAGTCTGTTACAGATTGGGCTGGGTGATTCGTTACTGCATACGGTTACAAATGTGTTTTCCGTGCTCGCCATCATTTTCGTGATCTGGATGGCTGAGATGTACTTCAATCAGCCGCGGCCACAAGCAGAGACAAACAGCGCGCCGCTTCCAGTTCCGACCCCTTTAGCGGATTCTGCCATAGGTTCTGCAGCTGGGCCGATTGATCTATCTTCTGTTGGAATTGTTCGAGAAACAGATATCCATACCAACATTCCTACGCGGTCGCGCCAGGACATCATTAAATATAAAGTGCAAAATGGGGATACGGTTTCCAGCATCGCAGATAACTTTGGCCTTCAACCAAAGACAATTTTCGCCGCCAACTATAGCGTTTTGCAGGATGATCCTGAAAATCTAAGACCGGGTCAGACTCTTGTGATCCTACCGGTGGATGGGGTATATTGGCAATGGACGGGAGGCATTCCTTTCGGTCAATGGGCAGCATACTTCAATGTCAAACCTGAAGATATAATAAACTATCCCGCCAACCATTTGGACCCCAATGCCTTAGGCGATCCTGCCAACGCAAATATTAAAGTGAATACCATGCTGATAGTGCCCGGCGGCACCTACCAATATCACACACCCGGCCAGATAGGCTGGGTTAGCCGTACCAGCCCAGCGACCGCACAAGTCGGCGGCGCGGGCGCTTGTCCGCCCACGAATAGCACAGCCGCGGGAACGGGCACTTTTATTTATCCAACCGACAGGCATTATCTCTCAGGCTTCGATTATTCAGTCCAGACGCATCATCTGGCCATTGATTTGGCCGCCAATTTAGGCGATAACATCTATGCCGCCGATGGCGGTGTGATCGTTTATCAGGGCTGGAATAGTTATGGATATGGCAATATGATCATGATTGACCATGGTGACGGCTTCCAAACATTATACGCACACTTGAGTGCGTTCTTTGTGACTTGCGGCCAAGCTGTCAACAAAGGTCAAGTCATTGGCGCGGCCGGCGCCACTGGTAACGCCAGCGGCCCGCATTTGCACTTTGAAGTCCGTACGGCTACCACCGTTATCGATCCTTGGAACGTATTACCGCCGCCCTCGCCTGCTCCATGGGTATCCTCGCCATGATTGCAGCGAAGGGAGGGAGGGCGTCAGTTTTTTGGGAACTGAGTGGGATGTAAGAGATTAGCTTTGCCAATAGGCGAACGACGCCAAGGATGATTAGGAGCAGGAATCGAGGAGTTGTGGATTTCTGAAGTAGCCGGAGAGGCAGGGGTTGGCTTGGGCAATCGAGGCGTTGCAAGAACTGGATATGTAATTTGAGGTTGAGATGGCTGGTCATGTTTTTGATGAAGTTCTTTGCGGCGCTGATGTTCTTGTTGGCGTAAGGTCATGGTGATTTGTGGCCAGCCTGCCTGCCACCGGTCCGAACACAAGAGATTGCGCAACGTCAGCATGGGATTGACATGTGCGATCTCCCAATGCATGCCTGCGCCTTTCATACGCGCTTCCACCACGACTTTATTTCCACTTTCCATGGCCCCACTCCCGATCGGCAAATGTTGAGCCTGATAGCGTGGGTATTGCATATGATCGATCCGTTTTTCCAGATAGGCCTGATTGGTTTGCAAAACTTCTATTGACGGCCGTTGCATATTCAAGCGGTCCAATTCATCCAGCAAGGCTGCCGGGCCGTGATGTTTCAATTCATGCAATTGATCTTTCAACCAGGATTGGGTCTGCTCACTTTCTTCACCCCACAGCATTTGCCCGATCTCACTGACGCGCTCGGCGGCATGCGGAAAATCTAAAATCCGGATCGCCTTGGGGCAATGAAAGTCAATAAAGTTCTGTTCCCACTCCGCTCCATCCGTCACCGCCACCACCGTTTTCGCATTTTCGATGCCTCGCTCATGCGTTTCAGCCAGCGCCAGCCGCTGAAACAGGCTGGATTCTGCATTCCGGGAGAAGTACGAGTGGTTTTTGCTGTGCACGGCCCATTCCCCGGCTTCCCTCACCGGCTTTTCGATTTCCCCGATCGTGAGCGTCTTCACCTCCACCCAGGTTCCGCCCACCAGCGGCACCATGGCTCCGTCCACACTCACAAACATCTTCTTGGGATCTTTCTGAACTGCGGGACTGGTCTTTTCCAATCGCTCCATTTCCGCTGTTTGATAATCTTCATACGCTTTCCCCGCCGCTTCCACATACCGGCGCGCCGTCGGCTCGCTCACACTCACCTGCAATACAAACTCTAATTCCTGCGCCGCTTTCTCAAACGGCAGGTTGGTTCCCAGGCGAATTAAACTTTCCATAAGCATGCGGCGTCAACTTCCCTGGCAGTAATTCCAATTCTTCATCCAGGGGGAAAAAAGCCTTGTCCACATTTTGGACAGACCCCATACTCGCGCTCCAGTTGGATGCTGTGACCTCCATGCGTTTGCATTGCGCGCTTCCCCTTCATCCGAAATTCCAAGGGCTTCTTACAATCCGGACACAGCGGCACTTCTTTGCTCCGCGTCCAGGCTCGCTTTTCACTCAACTGCGCCGCATCTTGCAATACCTCCGCTCTCAACTTCAGCATCCGTTCATCCAGCGCCTTTTCGATTTCTCTCAGAGTGGCCTTGGGAGGCTTTGCTCGCCATTCCGCCATTTCATCCATCGTTGACTTGCTTAGATCCTGCCACCGCTTGGCTGCCTTTTGGGTTTCCATGTTTGCTCCTCCTCCCTATCTTACTCTCCTTCCCAAAAACCTGACGCCCACCCGCGAAGGGAAATGCATCTTGCACAAGAAAATTATCTCGGCTATAATCCACGTCACTCCGGGCGCGTAGCTCAGCTGGTTAGAGCGCATGTATCACACACATGAGGTCGCGGGTTCGAAGTCCCTCCGCGCCCACCACAATATAAAGGCAGAAATGCCAACTTCACGCAATACCGCATAAGTTACTATGAGCTATCAGGGGGTAAAGCGGTCCAGTCTTGTACCAAGCGTTGTAGTTGGGCCTGAGATTGTTGAGCCGAACGAGTATGGAGTCTTAAAACGCTTCCGATGTTGAAGCATGCGGTGATGCTCGATTTGGTAATCTTCGTGAGCAATTTGTGAGAGGGCTTGGATGGTAATCTGCAAGGTTTTTGGGCGAGGTAGAAGTTCCCAAGCGCCTTCGCGCTGAATGATGCGCCGAGTAAGTCCCCTTTGTCCAGTGGTGCGAAGCAAACGTCGGTAGAGATCGCGGAATTCACTTTCGCGATCGTTGTTGGTGCGAGGCAATCCGGGGAGATCGTAACAATGGAATAAGCCGGGGGCATAATTCAGAGTGGTCTTTTGGATGCTATCGAAAGAGGAGCGGAGGAAAGGATCCAAGGTTCGAGTGCTCTGGATCTGATCCAGAAGGGCGAACAGTTCCTGGCGAACCTGATGGCCCGAGCGCAGAGGCTTTCCTTCCGGATCGAGTAAGTCGGAGATCTGTTCCAACCAATCCCCAGCCTCGCGTATCAGATCATAAGTGGCCTGAACAGAATTCAGGCTCGTGTGGAGTCCTTGTTGCAAGGCCAGTAACTGAGGCGTGGTCTGATGGCTCATCAGACGTTGCATGCATTGCTCGACTTCCTTCAGGCGGGCATACATCTCCAAGCCTGCCAGGCGCAAGGGAGGATTCCCTTTGAGGGTGAGCAGATACCGAATACGACGGCAAAGATCGCGAAGAATCGCATCGCGTCGAGCCGACGCCTCTTCTGCCGAAGAAGTAGGCTGAGTCTTTGGTTGCGCCTCAACGGACGAAGGCAACATTCCGGTTACGCTCAAAACACCCTGCTCCTCGCCTTTTTCCTGCCGAATCCATTCTCCGATGGTTTCTCGAACCCCTTGCCGTAGTCTCACTTTCATGGCTTCATCGGCCTCAGCCACCGGCGCCGCCGCATTACGAAGAGAATGGATTTGGCACAGCGCATGTTTTGCCTGCGGAAAGACTTCGGCAATCGCAGGCAGTAGACCGCTCTGCTTGTCGCTCAACACGGCGCTGACCGGCAGACCCATCTCAGCAATCGGTCGCAGGAAGGCTGCGAAGGCGGCTTGGTCTTGCTGGCTCATCCAACCACAGCGCAGGGTCGCCCCACTCAGCAATTCGCGCACCAGCCATAACCGCGGTTCGCCTCCTTCGGGAGCCAACCCATCCAGCGTCAGGATCAATCCCGCCTGCTCCGCCACTTCTTTCAAATGTTCCAATTGTTGCCGCTCATGACACGCTAACAAGGGCAGGTAGCGGTAGTGGTACAACCCACGCACTTGCGACTCGCAAATCCCCATCTGAGGTTGTAGATCCTCATGGATCACTGCAAAAGGCCGCTGCAACGTTTGCCTCTGCCACCCAATCTGGGCAATCACGTCATACCCATAGCTGCACGAAACTGGTGCAATCTGTCTCCACTGGACGGAGCCCCATGCTCCGGCATTGAGCACGCAATCTGGATTGACGCAATGCTTCGCTCGTTGTGCAATCCGCAGCCGCTCTTCCATCGTCTGCACAGTTTTGAATTTACTGGTGTACGCGATTCGCAAACTCTCGTGACAACAGGGGCATTGCTCCAATTCGCACGTGTATACCACCCCCGTTCCGATGTACAATTCCTGTCGGGTTCTCAAGGCTCCTTCCTTTCTCAGCAAGAGGAAAGTTTGCCACGAGAACCCCTTTTCTTCAAGTCAATAGTAACTTATGCGGTATTGCAACTTCACTCCCCCCAGTCCAAATATGGGGGTTGTGATTTTAAAATCACGGTGCATTTCTAAAATTCACAGCTTCACTACAGCTTATACATTGGAGATATGATGCGCAGATGTATTCGTTGTACACAATGGAAAGATGAATCAGAATTTAATATTCGCGATAAAGAGCGAGGATACCTTCAATCAGTTTGCCGTGACTGTCAGCAACAAGATAGTCGTGACCGGTACACCAACAATACGAATGGAGTATTGGAGATGAACAAACAGTCAAGACAGAAATCCAAAAGCTTGGCAAAACAATTCGTCTTTGAATATCTTTCTCAAAATCCCTGCGTGGATTGCGGCGAAAGAGATATTGAGGTTCTTACGTTCGATCATATAAGAGGTGAGAAGAAGTGGAACATTGCAGATATGATTCAACATGGATATTCAGTTGAAACTATAGCTGCTGAGATAGCGAAGACGGATGTGACTTGTTTCAACTGCCATATGAGGCGTGAGCAAAAACGGAGAGGCTCTGAACGTTTTAATAGCGTTGATCTAAGGAGGGAATGATAACCGAAGATGCTTGCGTTGCCTGACGTTAAGCGAATAACCGATTTTCTCAATGCTTAGACCGCCGTTAGAAAATAGCGTGTAGTGCAATGTAATCAATTGAGAGGGGATCTCTTGCTTAATCAATGTATCACATCTTGACTTCGTGGTTGAGATTTGAGATAGTAAATAGAACCTATGCTTATTAGTTATGCCCGAATTTCTACTCAAGATCAGACTTTAGACCTGCAAAAAAATGCGTTAGAAAGAATCGGTTGCCAGGAAATCTTCACAGATATTATTAGCGGCGCTATCACAGAAAGAAAAGGATTAAGTGAACCTATTATTCCTGATGATATCCAAAATGCCCCTGTACTAAATGCTCTGCAAAGATTTTCAAGGCGCAAAAAACGCAGAAGGCATTAGGTGCATCCGATTGAAGGTCATCATTTACTTGGCCTTGGGTTAGAGTTAACATAGGATTGGATATTGTTCGCAAAATGCAGCAGGCTGTTGAAAAAGTAGTGGTTGGCATGAGTAGCTAGGAGTGGCTATATTGATGGGGGTAGTAAAGAGGTATGAATACGTGCCCCAAATGTGGAAGTCAGGAACGCCAAAACCGGGATGGGGTGACCGGGGTGGGCAGTCAACGCTATAAATGCATGCAGTGCGGGAGTAAATACACGCCTGTGCAGAAGCCACGCGGCAGGCCGTCGTCAGTGTCTCCGGCGTCGACTTGTCTTACGCAGCATTCTTGAGCGCGGTGTCCTGAAGGAGCGCCGGTCGCGGCGAAATGGTTGCGGTGACCAAAATCAGCATGTGATTACGGAGCTACGTGCTCGTCCACGGGGTCCTACGGTATTTTGAAATAACTAGTTCAAAAATCCCTTGACAGCAGCCTCCGTACCGGAGTATAATACTAAACAGTTCAAAATCAGCCAAGCAAGCCTAACCTCACAAGGAGAATAAACATGGAACATTCGATCGCACTCGTCACCGGCACCACCTCCGGGCTCGGTTATGTGGCAGCCCGCATGCTCGCCATCGAGGGCTACCGCCAGGTTATCGTCACCGGGCGTAGCCTGGCCCGGGTTCAAGAAACGGCCGCTCAGCTCGCGGCTGAGACCAAGACACAGGTTTTCACGCCGCTGGAGCTGGATCTGAACGCACCGACCAGCGTCCAGTCCGCCCTCGCCGAGCTGGTCAAGCGGGGTCGGCCGATCGATTTCCTGCTGCTCAATGCAGGGATGGTGGGAGGTAAGAAGCACGTCCTCACTGCGGTGGGTATCGAGGAGGATCAGGCCCCGCTCATCGGCCATCATCAACTGACTGTCGGGTTGCTCCGCGCCAACCTGTTGAGCCCCAACGCGCGGATTGTTATCGCCGGCGCGGAACCTGCCCGTGGGGACGTCCCTATGTTCAGCTACACCGACGTGGCGGCCTTCGCGGCCAAACACCACAAGGGTGACCGAACCGCCGCTGTTGAAGCCCTGGTGCGCAGCGGGCCGAACGTGAAGTACGAGCCCAACCGGGCGTATGCCGACGCGAAGCTCTTCGTCGCTTGGTGGGCCGCTGCACTGGCACGGCGGCTACCCTCCGGCATGGCCGTGTACGCCGTCGCGCCCGGTGCGGCGACCGACACCAAGGCGGTGCGAAACGCTAGCCCGGCGTTGAAGTATCTGTTTATCCCAATCGTGAACCTCATTCCCGGCATGAATCAGGCGCCGGAGACCGCGGCCCGTCGGTACCTCCAGGCGTCGGAGTTCGGAACCGACGTCTCGGGCCAATTCTTCGCCTCGGCGCCGAAGAAGCTCACAGGCCCAATTGAGGCGATGCGTCACCCGCACTTTCACGATCGCGCCAACCAGGAAGCCGCGTGGCAGGCCGTCGTCAACGTCTCCGGCGTCGATTTCTCTTCCGCAGCAACTTGAGAGCGGTGTTCTGAAAGAGAGCCCGATCGCGGCTGAACTGATCCCAGTAACCTGAATCAGCAGGCGATTGCGGAGCTACGTGCTCGTCCACGGGCTCTTACGGTATTTTGAAATAAATAGTTCAAAAATCACTTGGCAGCAGTCTCCGCGCCTTATTATCATACTAAACAGTTTAAAATAAGCAAAGCAACCCTAACCTCGCGAGGAGAATACATATGGAACGGTACCAAGGTAAAGAGGTGGTGATTATCGGCGGCACGAGCGGCATGGGGCTCGCGACGGCGGAGATGCTCCTCGATGGGAGTGCGCGTGTTCAGGTGACGGGTCGCTCGCCAGCTGGCCTGAAATCGGCGCAGAAAGAGCTTGGAAAGGACGCCATCGTGGTTTCGAGCGACGCGCGCTCATTGACGGACATCGACGCCCTCGCCTCTCGGGTGAAGGCCGAGTTCGACAGCTTTGACCTGCTCTTCGTCAACGCCGTATTTGCTCTCTTTGCCCCTCTCGAAAATACGACCGAGGCCCTGCCTTGCCCTTCTCGGTACACGCCTTGAACATCCCTTCCGCGAACTTCAGGAACGCGGCGTCTGGGCCGCGGATCACAGAGCGGCCCTCGATGGCGAGCATGCGGGCTGCTGCATAAACCGAGCCCGGAGGTGGTGCCGGTGACGAGTGCGATCGAATGTTCCATAGGTGTCTCCGTGGTGAGGGGTGAAGGTCGAGTTGTGAGGCCCCGCGAGGCCAAGGTCGGCTTGCTAATTACGGACTATTCGGTTATATATTGGTGCGATGGCCATTATCCAGGAGTTTTAAATTAAATGTCTCAAAATGACGCTAGGACGCGTGGACGGCCGCGCAGCTTCGACGAGAGGTACGCGCTGGAAAAGGCGACCCAGGTATTCTGGTCGAAGGGCTACGACGGAGTGACGATCGACGATCTCGTCGCCGGGATGGGCGTGGGACGGCCGAGCCTGTATTCCGTCTTCGGAGACAAGCGGACGTTGTTCTTGCGCGTCCTTAGGGCGTACGCAGAGACGAAAGGTGCTCTCGCTGCGAAGGCACTCCTCTCGCCGCGCACTCTTCGCGACTCGCTCGCCGCCTTCCTGAGGCACACCGTCGAAAGCGCGACGGAGAAAGGATCCCCTCGGGGGTGTCTTCTCGAGTGCGTCGCGCCGCTTGTGGACGACGCTGAGGTCCGGGAATTCCTGCAGAACGCTGCCGCTGCCGCCGTGGCGCTGGTGGAAGGTCGTTTCCGGGACGGGATCACCGCTGGAGAAATCCCGTCCGACTTTCCTGTGGCCGTCCGCGCAAGCCTGCTCATTGATTTTGCTCGTGGCCTTACCATGCGTGCACAGATAGGCACGCCGCGCAAGACGCTTCTCAGGGATGCCGAGGAAGCGGTCGACTTGGTGCTCCTGTCGCGGCGTGGAAAAGCGGCGCCAAAACGTTGATGCCGGCTGGGTGATCCGGTAGTTGCTTTCTAGCCGCTCTATGATCCGCTCGGCCTCACGCTTTCCGTCTGCGACGTTTTTCGGTAGCTGCTCTAAAAGGCTTGTTATTGTCGTCTTCCTATTCTCATTGCGTTTGTGCTGTTCATATCGCGGCAGGACGCATTTGGTTGCCCTGCCGGCGCCTTGCTGCACAAGCAGTTTCTTTTCGACCAGGTTGCGGAAATGCTCCTTGAGTAGCTTGTGGACGTGACAAGATCACGCTGCTTTGTCGGATGCACGCGGTAGGCGGCTTTCTCTGCCGTTGTCTCTCCTCTGGCTTGATCTCGTTCCGGTGATAGAAGAAGATCGCTTTAATAGCCACACCATACAGACTTTATGCAGCAAGGTATTTGTACACTATCAAAAGACTTTTTACAAAATCGAAATAGTTTTTTGTCTGCCGAAACCCTCTTTTGTCTCCACTCAGATGACTAAAATTGCAATCAATGGTCGCGACAATAACGGACTCTATCGAAACCTTTTTACTTCGTAAATTTGGATTGGATATAAAACGTAGTCCAAACAGAGTATATAGGTTGGCGCATCCTCTCTGTTGCACAAATCAAAAACACTCCGAGAGTTTCGCAAAACATCTCGGAGTTCCAATTTATCCAGCTATTGCCATCGGTCGTACTTCGCGGTCAAGCCGTTTGCCAAGTTGATCTTCGGCAACATCAAGATCGTACTGTGTTTGCAGTCCGAGCCAAAATTGAGCAGAGTTTCCAAAGAAACGCGCCAAACGCAAGGCAGTATCCGCCGTGATAGCGCGCTTATGAAGCACAATCTCGTTAATGCGGCGCGCATCCACACCAATGTCAATAGCAAGGCGGTTCTGGCTCAGGTTCATCGGCTTGATGAACTCTTCCAGCAATACTTCGCCGGGATGGATGGGTGATAGTTTGGTAGTCATCCTTGCTCCTTCTAATGATAATCCGTGATCTCAACATTAAATGCATCGGTACTTTTCCATTCAAAACAAATCCGCCATTGAGCATTTATTCGAACACTATATTGTCCTGCTCGGTTACCGCTTAGTTTTTCGAGTCGATTTGCTGGCGGAATGCGCAGATCATTGATATTAATAGCATTGTTGATCATACGAAGTTTCCGCAAAGCCACTTGCTGAATATCTACTGGCAGTTTACGAGACCTTTCGCGTTGATAGATTTTTTGTGTCTCGCTGTCTTTGAAGGTCTTGATCACATAGTGATTATATGGTGCGGCGCACTAAATGTCAAGCGATAAGCCCCAACTGAACATGGTTTTCTCAAGAACCGATTTTCAGGCCAAAGAATCCATGTGATGCTCCTAGATTTTGCGGATTTAAGAGTAATTTGTGTCATGGCAACATAAAGATGGAAATCCGTCAAGCTTTCTTGAGAAAACCATCCCCAACTGAACGTTTTTACCTGCCCAATAATTCTTTGCTCCATTTGTATTATATTTTCGGATGAATGCCTTCCCGGCTACAAAGCTCGGCTATCGTGTTTTCGCCGTGCAATCCTTCCAAGAAAATCCGCACTTTTTCTTATCCGGAATATTTCTTCCTTGCTTGCAATGTATATCCGGAATGTGTTTCCATGGCAGGATATATCGCGAGAAATCATCCAGCACGGTAGACAAGAAAGTACCATCCCCAATCCAAGATCTTGAAATACGTGAAGTCGGTCTGCCAGAGTTCATGAACATGCGTGGTGGGATGAACGAATTTCTCGGCAGCACTCATCACCGTGAAGGCTGGGCTTTCCACCAAGTCAAAGCTCTTGAGGATGCGATAGGTGCTGGATTCTGAGATGAAATAGCCTTTTTCATCGGTGAATAGCCAGGAAATCTCGCGCGGCGAACGGTCTGGATGTTGCAAGGCCAATTCCACGACCTGCTGCTTCACTTCCTGCGGAATGCGATTTTAGATCTGTCTTGGATTGGGTCGGTGATCGATCAGCCCTTCCAGTCCATCTTCTTGGTACAGTTTGTACCAACGGTAAAAGGTACTGCGGGGAACTTGCAGTTCATCCAAGGTTTTCTTCAACGGCAAGGCAGAATGTTCCACGATGTGAATGATCTCGCTCTTCTCCGTCTCATCTCTTCGAATCAATCGTCCCATGTTGTGATTCCCCGGCCCAGCAAGCTTTTTTTCAACCTACGTTTGTTCAGAGTCAGCTCTGCCACGACTGCCTTGAGCAGTTCGTTCTCGCTGCGCAGGTCGTTTACTTCCGTGCTGTCGGCTTCGCGCTTGGTATCTCCTACCAGACGCTGCTTGCCTGCTTCCAGAAATTCTTTGCTCCACTTGTAATACATGTTTTGGTGGATGCCTTCGCGACGGTATATTTCTGAAATCTTTTCTTCTCCCCGCAAAGAAAATGAGAGCACCCACCACTCTTCATAACGAAGATTGCGTTTGTTAATTGCCCATTTGCGGAGGGAACGCGTTCATGATATAACAAACAGAACTTTATACGATAGCAAGAGGATTGCGATTATTGAAATTCTATCAATATATTTTCGTTGTTTTGTGGATGGGACTATGTTTATGTGCGTGTTCACCATCTACAACCATAGCGGTGCTTCCCTCAGCAACTGCCTTGCCGATTCCTTCACTGGCACCTAGCCCAACCTTGCCTGCATCTCCAATGATGAGCATCACTTCCACACCAACCCCGGTGGTGCCGAACTTTGAGCATATTATCATTGTGGTCTTTGAAAATAAGGAATTCGGCACGGTGATGGGCAGCGCCAAGATGCCATATTTTAATAAGTTGGCGCAATCCTATACTTTGCTCAACCAGTACTATGCCGTAACCCATCCGAGTCTACCTAATTATCTTGCAATGATCGGCGGCGATACGTTTCGAATCACCTTTGATTGCACCAGTTGTAATGTTAATAATCAGTCGTTGCCTGATCTCATCGAGGCCAGTGGACGAACTTGGAAAACGTATCAGGAAGATATGCCCTTGCCTTGCTTTACAGGTGCTGAGGCTGGCAACTACGCCATAAAACATAATCCTTTCATTTATTTTATGCCGATTTGGTTGGATGCCCAGCGATGCAATCGAAGCATCGTGCCGCTCACGCAGCTTGCTTCGGACCTCGCAGCGGGTGCGTTGCCAAATTTCATTTTCGTCACACCGGACCTGTGCAATGACGCGCATGACTGCGATGTACCTATCGCGGATATCTGGCTGCGAAGTTTTATGAATCAGCTCTTGCCTCCTTTGGACCAGAGCGGTCAACCCTATTTAATAGTTCTTACATGGGATGAAGGCCAGGGAAACCATTCTTGTTGTGGATTACCGGCTGAGGCGGGGGGCCGAGTCGCGACCATCCTGATTTCTCCCCAAGCAAAAAACGGGTTTCAAGATAGTACGTCCTACACTCATTATTCGCTGTTGAAGACCATCGAGTTGGCGTGGGGGCTCCCATACCTCGGGCATTCTGCTGATCCACAGACTTCTATTATTGTTGCGCCGTGGAAGTGATCAAGGACATCAATTTTCTTCGGGCGGTTTCAACGTGCTAAAACTTCGATAGAGCATGACGTCATAAACCAATTTTAATCCACCTGCTAGAAAAAATGGCAGACTGATCAGTGACGGCACAGAGAGAAAGATTCCTGTTAGCGATGGGGCGATCGCGGCGCCCATAGAGCGCGCGATGGTTGTCACGCCGGAAGCCGCTGAGCGTTCATCCGGCGCGACGACTGCCATCGTGTAGGATTGACGCGTCGGCACATCCATCTGCGAGACGCTGAAACGGAACAACAAAAATGTGATTGCTAATGGAAGTGTCGGCATTAACGGCACTAGGATTAGAACGATATTTGATGGAACATGTGTAAAGACCATGGTGTTGATCAGCCCAATCTTATTGGCAAGCCGCACAGCCAGCAATGCCGAGATGCCAGCTAACACGTTCGCACCGAAAAAGATCGAGCCGATGATACCGGGGTTCACTCCAAACTTGATGTAGAACCAATATGCGACCATGGATTGAACGATCAGTCCACCGGCAAAAGCATCTACAGAAAATAGTGCGCTGAGTTGGATGACTACGTTGCGCGATTTATGGAGACCGAGAACGTGCGGCGTGGATTTAGCCTGGGATGCTGGATCCACTTCAACGTTACGGGAGAGCAAAAGAAAGAGAGCGCCGATGATAAGTCCGCCGATTGAATATCCCAACAAGACCACACGATATGCATCCATTGCGGACAGTCCATTGTTTTGCAAGATTTGGACCAGCCATCCACCTGAAAGCGCACCTGTGGCGGTTGCAAACGATCCGACCAGGTTATACCAGGCAAAAACCTGCGTACGCCTTTCATCGGGAAGAAGATGCGAAAGCGCAGCTTGTTCAACAGACAGAAACGGACCGATCTCGTTGCCGCTCGGACTGATAACTCCAATGATTGCCGCAGCCATGAGAATTACTACGTTGCGTGTGATGATGAAAACGACGCCCGCGCCGAGCATCAACAATGCGCCGACAATCAGCGTACGTTTGCGTCCAAAGCGATCCGCCGATAGGGTGAGCCAAAGTGAGATGCCTGCATCGCCTGCCAGCGTAAGCGTGAAGAGTAGACCGATCTGTTGTTCCGAGAGACCCACCTGCGCGAGATAAAGCGCAAGGATTACAGAAAGAAATCCGTAACAGAAAAGGCGAATGATGCGCGTCGCAAACAGGGTAGTGATGTTGCGATCTGTTTTCACTGATGCTATTCACCCTTGGTGACCTGGAGTCGGCACCACGCATACAGTGCGTCATAGACTTCGAATTGGTGTTCGAGATTTTCCATATCTTCCGGAAAACGCAAACTGTATCCGCTGGCAATGGCTTCCAATCCTCGTGCGATTGGTTCTTTGTCAATATCTTCTGAAACATCTGCGGCATGAACGATCTTTGCAAGTCGCAAGAGGCCCGGTTCTTTCAATCCATATTTGAGAATGATCGATTCAAATGAACAACGATTTTCGTGGTGACCCAACTCAACTCCTGGCGCATCAAAGGGAATCGCACCAGTCTCTTTGACAACTTTCTCCAACTGGCTGGAAGGGACAAATAGAAATTCTGCTTCGTTATCAATGAAGCGGGTGATCAACCACGGACAAGCCACGCGGTCTACGTGCACGTGTGAACGTGTAATCCATTTCATAAGTCCATACTGCATGAAAGGTTTAGCTTCGAAGATGACAAACCTCGTTAAAGCAAAACGCGGCTTCGTCAGCGCAATAGATATCAATACGATTTATTCAGTGAATTGGAAATTATTTTAGCAATCGAGTTGGTAGATTATTTCCGTTGTTCTTCCTTTATGTCTTTGCGGGAAATTGTCAGGTAAACCACGAAGCCGATAATCAGTGCCGTTAAAACAACTGCCGTTCGTCCCGTGCCAAATCCAATGCCTCCCGCGTTCGGAGTTCTTCCGAACCAGTCGGCAAATGAGGCACCGAGGGGTCGCGTGAATATGTATGCAGCCCAAAATGTTACTACTTCATTTACACCAAACAATTTATATACCACGAGTGGGATGCCGAATAGTATAGCAAAAAGAATACCCGAAGCCAAATACCCAAGCTTGAAAGTGATGGCAGTCATATCACCCGCTGCGGTACCAAGAGCAAATGTTGTTACTACCGTTAGCCAATAAAAGATTTCGCGCCGAGGCGTGAGGATACTGTGGATGGAAAGTGTTTGTTCTGTTTTATGCCAAATGAAGAGGATCACTGTTAGCGCAATAGCAAAGGATATTGTCGATAGCCAGTACGGAACTCCAAGCACGATATGTACCACATCCGCTGCCATCGTCCCGAATATTGCAACCATCGTGACAGCGAGCCAATAAACCCAAGCGACATATTTTCGCGTCCAGAATTGCAGGGCAATGGCGATACCAAATCCAATCGCTCCCATGATGACTGCAATAACCGGATCTATTTGATGAACAAGGTAATCCGACGTTGACTCGCCCATGGCAGTGGTCAAAAGTTTAGTGATCCAAAAGAAGACCGTTATTTCCGGGACTTTTCTCAAGCCTTCTCCAGTAAGCAGTTTTCTAAGGTTTATCAATTTATTCTCTTCATCATATTTTTTCGAGCCATAACAATTAGAGATCTTATCTTTCTCTGCAAAACTCCATAATATTAAAGAAGCAGATTTACGGGAGTGGCTAAAATCGCTTGAGTGAATTGTATGCCCAGGATGCATTTGAAGCTGAAGAAACAAGTGGCTAAGTATACTGCAAGCGGAGAACGGCGATAGTCTTATTTTATCGTCATAACAAGCGTGTAATTAATTACCGCACCCGCTCTTGGAACAACCTGAATAATGTAATCCTGAGTGGATGGTAGCTTCATGTTGAATATAGTTTGCTCAGTCACATAGCGCAGATAAGGCTGACCATCGCTAAAACCATACATCGCTAGCACGCCATCTTTACCGACTCCCGAGAGGTTGATATTTATTTGCTGCCCCTGATTAGCAAATATTACATATGAGATATTGCCACCGCCCGGAGGGGCTATGGTAAAACCGCCTGTAGTTTTGCCTGATAGAGTCGCACTATTACCCTTCCTGCTGTTTTGAGGCAATGCAGCATGTCAATTGTATTATAGCTCAGCTGGTCAAATCCATATTAAAAGAGGCGGGGATTTCACGCAGCAGCAGCCATCATCATGCGCAACGGCTGGCTGATGTTCAAACAGCCTGTTGCCCGCTCTGGCGATCTTGATAATTATGCGCCACAGGATCCTGCAGAAAATCATGCTGAATACCCGTCATTTTTCACTGTCTCAATTCTTTCTGAAATGATATATTTTCGCATAGCATATTTTCAAACGGAAATATTGATGAGCGAAAATAAACTTTCTGGTACCGAAGAAACGCGAAAAGACATTATTGACATCCTCCTACGCTTGGTTTACCTGCAGCGCCGCCTAAGGGGAAAACTGCCTGAGCAGATACTGAACGTCAAAAACCGAATCCAGGAACATAACCTGCGCGAGAAGATTGGTCAGATCAATGACCGGGATATCTTTTTTACTATTGGCTTTGTATTTTCTCGCCAATCAGAGCCGATTACGATGGGCGACCTGAGCCGCATCATGGGGGTGCCCTTCAGCACCGCCACACGCACGGCGGACTGGCTGGTGAACAACGGCTATGTCCAGCGGCTGGCCGACCCAAAGGACCGGCGCGTGGTGCGCGTGGAGTTGACCGAATCCGGAAAAGAGCTGTACCGGGCCATTAATGATCTTTTACTGGAGAGCGCAGAACAGTTCCTGTGCAATTTCTCGCTGGAGGAGCGCAAGGAGCTGGGCCGCTTGCTGGGCAAGCTGGTGGACAACCTGGAACAGTATTCGTTGTAATGCGAACGCCCTGATGCAAACCGGTTTGAGACCCCGTGTTGTACCCGGCGTAATCCCAATGATAGACGCGCAGACAAGCGTTCCGCCGTACCATGCCGCGAAAGTGTGGACAGATTACTTGTATGCCAGCATCGAATAGTATTAACCTACATCAAAGGATGAAGCACCAATGATCATGGTATTTGAATACATGTCGGAATATATCGGCATATTATCGGGAGCCCTGGCGCTTTTAGTAGTACAGGCAATCTGCGACCTTTCGCTGCCGAATTATATGTCGGATATTGTGGACACCGGTGTGCTCAGCGGGAACGTCAATTATATCGTGCAAACCGGCATCAAGATGATACTAATAACCTTGCTTAGCGCTGCGTGTTCTGTCGCGGTCGGGTATTTTGCCGCCCGGATCGCGGCATTCACCGCACGCGATATGAGAGCGGATTTATTTAAGAGAGTGGAGACTTTTTCGAACCATGAACTGGACAAATTTTCGCCTGCATCCCTGATCACCAGAACCACCAACGATATCACACAGATCCAATTGCTGATTGTCTTGCTGGTGCGCATGCTATTTTATGCGGCCATATTAGGCACCGGCGGTACGATCATGGCTATTTCAGAAAGCCGCACCTTATCCTGGACAATCGTCGGAGCGGTTCTGGCGATAGTGATTGTCATCATCGTCCTCTTCAGTGTGGTCATGCCCAAAATGCGGATCATGCAAACGCTTGTGGATAAATTGAACCTGATCAGCCGCGAAAATCTGGAGGGTTTGCTCGTAATCCGCGCATTTAATTCCCAAAAGTTTGAAGAGGCCAGGTTCGACGGCGCAAACAGGACGCTTACCGAAAACAGTCTTTTTGTCAACCGCGCCATGACGATCATGATGCCGACCATGATGTTTATCATGAACGTTACGACCGTATTGATCGTGTGGGTCGGTGCACATCAAATCGCGGCTATGGCGATGGATATCGGGAAGATGATGGCATTTATGCAGTATGCCATGCAGATTATTATGTCGTTTCTGTTGCTTTCCGTCATGTTTATTATGATTCCGCGTGCGGCGGTCAGTGCCAACAGAATTAAAGAGGTCATTGAGACGGACACGGTGGTTAAAGACAAGAAAAAGGTGGTTCGACCCAGAGAGGATTTTGTTCCGGATATTGAATATGATAACGTGACCTTCTGCTATCCCGGCAGCGACGAGCCGGTGCTTAAGAATATCAGCTTTAAAGCGAAACACGGGGAAACGACTGCATTTATCGGCGTGACAGGGAGCGGTAAATCAACCCTGACAAACCTGTTGATCCGCTATTACGACGTAACTGCCGGGCGCATCCTGGTGGACGGAGTTGACATACGCGATATGAAACGCAGCGATCTGCGCGATCAAATCGGCTATGTTCCTCAAAAAAGCATACTGTTCTCCGGAACGATCAAATCCAACCTGCTGTATGCAGATCGCTGCGCCACCTTCGATAATATAAAACGTGCGGCGCGCATTGCCCAAGCGGATGAATTCATTTCAACGATGGCTGATGGATACGACACGCACGTTGCACAGGGCGGATCAAATTTATCGGGTGGACAGAAACAGCGCCTGTCGATTGCCAGAGCCCTCGTGAAAAACGCACCCATTTATATATTCGACGATACTTTCTCAGCTCTTGATATGAAAACCGACGCCGCACTGCGCGAGGCGCTTCACCGGGAAACGGGCGGGAGCACGTTGTTGATCATAGCGCAGCGCGTGGGCACCATCCTTTCTGCAGACCAGATTATCGTGCTTGAAAATGGCGAAATTGTCGGTCGAGGAACTCACCGCGAGCTTCTTCATAGTTGTGAAGTCTACCGCGAAATTGCCCAGTCGCAACTTTCGGAGGATGAGCTTGAGGCGTAATTTCGATTTTAACGCGCAGGGAGCAAAGGCAAGGGATTCGCGCAAAACGCTCACGACCCTTCTGCGTTATCTGCAGCCTTATCAAGTGAAAATCATCATTGTGATGATTTTTGCCGCCTTATCGTCCATTTTTTCCATTGTGGGCCCGAAGCTTCTGGGCAACGTGACCACAAAGCTGGCTGATGGGCTGATCGCCTACTATTTGGGGACCGGGCTGTATATGGATTTTGCCTATATTGGCAGGATTATCGCGCTTCTGATTTTCCTGTATTCTATTTCCATGGCTTTTTCCTACGCACAAGCCTTCATCATGTCCAGCGTTTCCATGGAGGTCACCTACAATCTACGCAAGGAAATTGATCAGAAAATCAGCCGCCTGCCACTAAAGTTTTACGATACCACCATGCACGGCGAGGTCCTTTCGAGGATTACGAATGACGTCGACCTGATCAGCCAGTCGCTGAACCAAAGCATTTCTCAGCTCATTACCTCTGTTGCCACCGTCATCGGTGTGCTGGTGATGATGTTGAGCATCAATGTGCTGATGACCGTGGCTGCAATTTTGACGGTGTCGATGTCGTTCGGACTCATCGGCGCCATCATCAAAGCATCGCAAAAACTTTTCAGCGCACAGCAAGCGTCACTCGGCAAAATGAATGGGCATGTGGAAGAGATGTATGGCGGACACACCATTGTCCAGGCCTTCAACCAGCAATCTGATTCCATCGAACGCTTCTACGTGATCAACGAAATGCTGAGCGATAGTGCATGGAAGTCGCAGTTTTTTACAAGCATCATGCAGCCGATGATGCAGTTTGTCGGCAACGTCGGCTACGTCATCGTTTGCATACTGGGTGGGTACCTGGCAGTGAAAAAGGTTATTGAAATTGGTGATATCCAAGCGTTCATCCAGTATATGAGGAGTTTCACTCAACCCATCACGCAGCTTGCATCCATATCCAATACACTGCAGCAGACCATCGCCGCCTCGGAACGCGTGTTCGAATTTCTCGATGAACCGGAAGAGAGCCCTGACCCCGGCCTTGCGTCTGCAGGTGCGGTTAGGGGGAACGTGTCTTTTGAACATATGGCTTTCGGTTATGATGCCGCTAAGCCAATTATCCATGACTTTTCCGCCTCCATCCATCAAGGGGAAAAGGTGGCAATTGTCGGTCCAACCGGAGCGGGAAAAACGACGATTGTAAAACTTTTAATGCGTTTTTATGATATCAATAGCGGCGATATCAAGATCGATGGGCATAGCATATACGACTATACCAGAAGCGATGAGCGCTCCGTATTCGGCATGGTCTTGCAGGATACATGGCTGTATAACGCTTCCATTCTTGATAACATTCGTTACGGGACTTTTGGCGCAACACGGGAGCAGGTGATTGCCGCAGCGAAAGCCGCCCATTGCGACGAATTCATCCGGACGCTTCCGCAGGGATACGATACCATCATGAACGAAGAGTCGGACAATATCTCACAGGGGCAAAAGCAATTATTGACCATTGCCCGCGTCATCCTTGCCAATCCGAAAATCCTGATCCTTGACGAGGCGACAAGCTCAATTGACACACGTACGGAAATACTGATTCAGAAGGCCATGGATACGCTCATGAAAGGGAGGACAAGTTTTATTATCGCGCACAGGCTTTCAACAATTAAGAATGCCGATCTCATCCTCGTAATGAATAATGGGGATATTATCGAACAGGGGAATCACCTGGAACTGCTTGCGGCAGGCGGTTTTTACGCCGGAATGTACAATAGTCAATTCGAAAGAAAGGCAATAGAACATGGCAACTAGTGCAACTAATAAAGAAAAGAGTGAATACGAAGAGGATTTCACACCCAAAATAGCAAACCGGAAGATCAGTAAAACTATGATCATCGCGGCTGCGATTGTGATTTTGCTTGCCGGCTTAGGCATCGCAGGATACTTTATTTATGAAGGTTCTTTCTATTATCAGACGGATAACGCCAAGGTGGACACGGCTATTTACCAGCTTACCGCAAACGCAAGTGGTCAACTAATAAACATGAACGTCTCTCAAGGCGATGAGGTAAAGGCGGGACAAATTCTTGCACAGGTGCAACATAGCCCATACCTTCGGTCACCCGCCGACGGCACGGTGACCGAAGTCAATATGCAAAAAGGAGACTATGCTACCCTCGGGGATGTCGTCTTGGTTGTAGCAAATACGTCGGATATGTATATCACGGCAAATGTAGAAGAAACGAATATCCTAAAAATACATCCAGGACAGAGCGTGACCGTTTCACTGGATGCGTATGGCCAGAGTTTTGATGGTTATGTGGAGGATGTCAATACTGTAACCTCGACAGAACTCACCGGTTCAGCCATCAGCTTTACAACCTCTGGTACGTATACCAAGGTAACCCAGTTGATCCCGATCAAGATCAAGCTGCTCGATGACGTCGATCTGGCAGATATCATTGGTACGAACGCAACGGTTAAAGTTCGAATTAAGTAAACGCAAATCAATACCTAGTGAAAAAAGACCCATTTTCGCGGGTGAACTTGAATACACCCGCGACCCTAATGCTTCAACAAGGCATTCATCCTAGATTGCTGTAAAATTGCTTTAGTAAAGGGAGCCTTCGGACAATGGAGGTTCTCTTTAGACCCAAGAATTGAATTCTATAGGATTGAGAATACAATGCCATCCAAATCTATTTGTACACACGGGAGAGGTTGTTATGAAATTCGGAATCCATAATCCTTCGTGGTTGTTCGGCTCAGAGGATATTTTCGAGGCGTTGAAACGCAAAGTACAGTGGGCGGAAACGCATGGCTTCAGCTGGTTCTCGTTGATGGATCATTTGATCCAGATGCAGGGTGTGGGCGATCCCCAGGAGCCGTTCATGGAAAGCTGGTCCACACTTTCCGCACTCGCGGCAATCACCAGCCGGATTCGTTTGGGAATATTGGTCACATCGGTAGCGTATCGCAACCCGGCGCATCTGGCCAAGATCGCGGCGGGCGTGGATATCATAAGCCGCGGACGATTAACGTTCGGCATCGGCGCAGGTTGGTATGTCGAAGAATACAACCAGTATGGCTGGATCTTCCCTGAAAAACCGGCGGTGCGCATTGCTCAGATGGAAGAAGCGATCCAAGTTGCGTTGAAAATGTGGAGTGAGCCGCGCGCAACCTTCGATGGCAAATACTTCCACATTCATGATGCGATTCTGGAACCCAAGCCCGTGCAGAAGCCGCATCCACCTATTCTGATCGGCGGCAGTGGTGAGCAGTTGACTCTGCGTGCAGTGGCGCGTTGGGCGGACGCCTGCAATTTATTCGGCGATCCTGATACAGTGAAATCGAAGTATGAAGTGTTGCACCGGCATTGCGAGAGGCTCAAACGTGATCCGAACACCATCGAGCGCACCAATTCAACGACCCTGCTTTTAGCAAAGGACGAGGCCGCTCTCAAAGCCAAGAAGGAACGAATGCACCTACCCGATCCTTTCCGCGGTTATGCATTGACTGTTTCACAGGCAGTGGATCTGGTGGGCAAGTATCAGGATGCGGGAACGCAGATGTTGATCTTTACCAGTTACAAGAATGATGTTGAAACAATGGAGTTGTTCGCGGAGAATGTGGTTGCGAAGTTTGGAACATAAAACAGGTGCAACTTTCGGATGAGCCTACCCTCTGTGCCGGCCACTTGGTTCGGCACAGGCAAGGTTAAACCATTCTGAGAGGGTCTCTATGTCGATACCTTTGAGTGCGGTTGCCGCCGGGCATCTTTGCCTGGATATCTTTCCGAGTTTTGAAAAACTTCCGAAGGGAAATTTTGAAAGTGTATTTCAACCAGGACGGCTTATCCAGATTGGAGCTGCCCAATTTTCCACCGGCGGTCCAGCTTCAAACACAGGACTGGCGCTTCAACGCCTAGGCGTGCCAACCCGCTTGGTAGCCAAGGTCGGCGCGGACCCCTTGGGGCGAATTTTACTCGACCTGGTCTCCCAAAAAGATCTGGATTTGATCGAGGGGATCGCAGTTGATCCGACGGCGGTCACATCTTACTCCGTGATTATCAGCCCCAGAGATACCGACCGCATAATTTTACATTGCCCGGGCGCCAATGATACTTTTGTTGCCGCGGATATTTCTTACGAGATCGTTAATCAAGCGGCTTTGTTCCATTTTGGGTATCCGCCCATCATGCGCCAGATGTATATTAACAATGGCCGGCAGTTGGTGGAAGTGATGCAGCGGGCCAAGGAGACCGGAGTAACCACTTCGATGGATATGGCTTATCCAAATTCCATGACCGAGAGTGGGCAAGCCGATTGGCCGCTCATTCTAAAATCAGTTTTGCCCTTTGTAGATATCTTTTTGCCCAGTTTTGAAGAATTGTTGTTCGTATTGCGCCGTGAGCTCTTCAATCAGTTGAGTGCCCGGGGAGCGCTTTTGGACCAGATAACGCCTGTCCTGCTGCAAGACATCAGCACTGAGCTTCTGGAGATGGGCGTCAAAATTGTCGTGATTAAACTGGGTTCAAACGGCCTCTACTTGCGCACCGCAGCTGAGACGGCCATTAAAAATTTGGGTCGGGCCTGTCCGCTTGAGTGGAAATTGTGGTGCGACCGCGAGTTGTGGGCCCCCTGTTTTAAAGTAGATGTGGTCGGCACCACCGGGTCTGGCGACACGACCATTGCCGGATTCTTAAGCGCCTTACTGCGCCACAACGCTCCGGAAGAGGTTATCACCATGGCCGTCGCCGTAGGAGCCTGCAATGTTGAAGCGGTAGACGCTCTAAGTGGATTGCGTTCCTGGGAAGATACTATGGCACGAGTGGAGGCTGGTTGGGAACACCTGGATATCAACTTGGCTTTGCCGGGATGGAAATGGGATAAGAACAAACAGGTATGGGTTGGACCCTTGGATGGATAGCCAACAGCATAAAATAGTCAGGAGATAAGCAAAATGTTTCGAAGGCCTGAAAATATTCTAGTCACCTGACAGTTTAGCGAAAGAAGAGTTGATCGGCAAGGAAAATCGGGTAAAGTTGTTTTGCGACCAACATTTTGCCCGGAGGTTCGAATGCCGATCAACATGACCTATCGTACTTGGATTCAGCGAATTTGTGAACTGCGTCCAAAACAACGAATCACCCAAGTTCAGAATTTTGTATGGTTGCTGGTAGGAATTTATCATAGTCACTCTGTGCACCTGAGTAAAATTGCTGGAAACGTGATCAGCAATGCAAAGAACGAAAGTACGGTACGACGCTTGAGCCGATTTCTGGCGAACCCTGCGATCGATGTGCGTCGTTGGTATAAACCGATTGCCAAGGGCTGGTTGCAATCACAGTTTGAACGGGTGGGCGAAATCCGTCTCATGGTCGATGGCACCAAAATTGGTTTCGGCCACCAGTTGCTCATGGTCTCTCTAGCCTTTCGTCACCGAGCGGTTCCGATGGCCTGGACTTGGATCCCATACGTTCGCGGTCACAGCACCGGCCAACGGCAGGTGAAGTTGTTGAAATATGTGCGCAGCCTGCTTCCTCCAAAAGCACCCGTTTTTGTGGTGGGAGACAGCGAATTTGGCTCAATTTTCGTGCTCCGGCAGCTCGATGTATGGCATTGGTTCTATGTCTTGCGCCAAAAAGGTAACACGGGGTTGTGGCTCAACGAGCAGACGGGCTGGAAAGATTTGGCTAGCTTTGTTCAAAAAGCCGGACAATCCGCTTGGTGTCCAAAAGCATATTTGACCCAGCAAGAAATGTATCCGGTGTCCGTTTTGATTTACTGGCAGGTTGGCGAAAAGGAACCTTGGTGTCTCGCCACCAATCTGCCCGATGCAACTTTGACCGTGCGATATTATCGCAGAAGGATGTGGATCGAAGAGATGTTTGGAGACTTCAAAAAACACGGCTTTGATTTGGAAGGTACTATGCTTCATCACGCTGCTCGTTTGTCTCGCCTTACGTTAGCGGTGGCGTTCCTCTACGACTGGCTCCTTTCCGTGGGTAGCCAGACTATTCGCGCAGGCCTGCGTCATCTCGTGGATCGCAAAGATCGTCGCGATCTCAGCCTGTTCCAAATTGGTCTGCGCTTCATAGATCGAAAACTGTTACACTCGCTTTCATTCTCGGTGCCACTTTATGCTCGTTCCTAAAACTGTCCGGTGGCTAGAAAATATTGTAACTTTAAAATATCTGCTCCAAAAAGCTGAAAAAGGTGGGTTCGCAGTCGGTGCATTTTCACCGCGTTACAGTTCCGTGATCCGTGCGGTGTTTCATGCTGGTCAGCAAACTCAATCACCCATAATCGTGCAGATCGCACAGATTGAATTGAAATGGTACCAATATTCCCTGTCCGAGTTTGCCCAGGCTTTTTGGGAGCAATTTGAAGCAGAGCGGCCCACGGTACCGGTAGGTTTACATCTCGATCACACCCAGGATTTTGATCTTATCAAGGAAGCCATTGCCTATGGTTTTACTTCTGTCATGATTGATGCTTCAACCAAACCGCTGCCTGAAAATATCGCGATTACTGGACAAGTGGTCGAATATGCCCATGCCCGCGGGGTTTCCGTAGAAGCAGAACTGGGGCGGATTGGTACGGCCGATTTTATTGAATCGGACACGGATGAGGAATCGTTTACCAATCCCGACCAAGCCGAAGAATTCGTGAATGCAACTGGGGTGGATGCCCTGGCAGTATCTGTGGGCACCGCACACGGAGCTTATACCGTGCGCAAGCCCCGGGTGGATGTGGAACGGATAAAAGCTATTCGGGCGCACACCCCGGTGCACCTGGTTCTGCATGGCGGGTCCGGTACACCCACGGAACTAATTACCCCCGCCATTCATCTGGCAGGTGGAGGTATTAGCAAAATCAATGTCGCCACCGATCTGGAGCTGGCCCTGTTGAAAGCGTTGGGGCGAAAAGACCGGTTGACCAATGAAGAAATGAAGGCTTTGCCTGAGAAAGACCTTTTACCTGGCCTGGCTGCAGTGCAAGGTGTTGTAGAAGACAAAATAATCCATTTCCTGGGCAGTGAAAATCACGCCCATGATTATATTAGCCCATAAAAACGGTGAAGGGTTAGAAATTTATTGAGACCATTCATCGGAGCAGCGAAGCTTAACACTTTTGCTCCGATGTTTTAGTAGACGTGATCCCGGTAATATCAATGCAGTCTAAAATGTTCGTAGTAGGAACGAATCCAAAGATCATCCAACTATAGGTGTTGAATTGAACGCGCACTCACATCACCTACCTGGCGTTTCAGGGGAATCATCTAAGAATATCAACAAGACATTTGATGCTGGTTAGCACAGCTTATTTACAGCTTATATATAAAAACAAATTGGATGCATTGGAATACAGGGGCATAAAAAACCATAAATTAGATACATTCATACATAATCAACACAGTTTTCAAATTACCGCCTAAATCACACACATGAGGTCGGGGGTTCGAGCCCCTCCGCGCCCACCACAATGTAAAGGCTGAAAGTCCATAATTGCATCCCCGACACTAAATACGGGGGGTGTGATTTTAAAATCACAGCTCATTTTTAGAAGACACGGATTATTTAATGCGTAATTAATGCTTTGTATATTGGACAGAATGGACACAATATGCATACTTGTATTTGTTGCGGTGAAGCAAAAGATGATTCAGAGTTCAATATTCGCAACAAAGAACGGGGATATCTCCAATCAGTTTTCCGATCTTGCCAGCAACAAGACAGCCGTGATAGATATGCAAACAATACGGATGTAGTATTGGAAATGAATAAACAAGACAGAAATCAAAGACTTTAGCAAAACAATTTGTCTTTGAATACCTTTCTCAAAATCCCTGTGCGGATTGTGGCGAAAGAGATATTGAGGTTCTCACGTTCGATCACGTAAGGCGTGAGAAGAAGTGGAGCATCGCAGATATGGTCCAACATGGATATTCGGTTGAAACAATTGCGGCTGAGATAATTAAGCCAGATGTCACTTGTTTCAATTGCTACCTGCGGCGTGAGCAAAAACGAAGAGGATCAGAACGTTTCAACAACACCTGATTGCGGATTGAGATCATAAACAACACAAATGGTATCGCCTGATAGTAAGAACCATATATTTCAATCTCGGTAGACCGCTAGAAAGTGACTTGTGGCGCAACCTAATCAATTGAGAAAGGAGTCTTATATAAAAGACGATACTTTAACCATCCCCAACCAAATACTGGATTAGCGTCTCGTTCACAACGCTCATCGCATTGAACTGAAAAGAGAGTCGCGAAGAAAACTCAGAGCAAAACGGACTGATGCGTAGCATCATGTCGAAAACAGAGAGTACAGTTCATCCACCAGCGTTTTTTCCTCCTCCAGCTGTGCGGCATGGATCGGTTTCGGTGTGCGTCTTGATCGGTTTAAGAACCAATCACAAATTATTGGGCTAGCTTGAACCTTCGACCCTGGGCTAGCCTAATAATTTGAGCTTTATGGTCAAAGGTTGCGGGAACAGAGTTGCTGCTCATAACCCGGAGGCCGCAGGTTCGAGTCCTACCCCGCTACCTTTCCTAAACCATAGCCTTACGAGCTATGGTTTTTTGCTATCCCAATTATCGGAAAAGAAAAATCGTTGGAGCGATTGAAGAAGGCGGTTGAGATTCTCAATAGCTTATAGCCCGAACGGATATGCAGGCTTATCTGCACTGAGAAAAGAGGTTGCGCAAGCTATAGGCATCAATATTACAAACGGTCCAGTGCGCGAGACTTTTAATTTCCAGCGCCAACCAGTTTTTATTAAGAGACCAAATGGTATCCAATTGACTTGAGGAAGTGGTTCGGGCATATTCTGCAAATGCAATTCCGGGGCTTTGTAGGATAGTAAGTATTTGGATACCCAATCCCAACGCACCTAATAGGATGACCATGCTGAGTAACTTCTTGTTAGTTGCATTGAACAATTCGTTAATGGTTGCTGCGAGCAATATGCCGATGATTGGAATGATAGGCACAACTAGCCGGGATCCCCAGACCGTTCCCCCGAACCAACTTTCCCACATCGCTGCCATTACGATATAGCCGATTGCCGTAAACAGGCAAATCAATGCCAAGGGACGATCCCTTTTGAATAGCAATTGCCCACCAGTAATGGATAAGATTATGATGGGAGAATAAAAGAACAAAGAATGTCCTGGGCTAAAGAGTATGCCGGCTAGACCAATCAGAATCGGCGTTGTAAAGCTATTGTTGCCGTAACCAAAGTTGAAAAAAGAATAGTATCGTGCAAAATTATAGGTAACTATATACTTACCGCACAACCCATATTTCTTCGTATAGCGTGGGGTAAAATGGGGGTATGGACAAAAAAACCAAAACATACTGGAAAGAATTTTCTCCTCTTTGGTGGGATGAGATTAAATCGTGGTTTGGGTGGACAGATATGATACGAGCGATTTGGAGAACTGGTATCCATATTACCGCACTAGTTCTTTTGCTTTGGCTAGGCAGAGACTTAAACAATTTTATTGAGTTTGTTGGAGTTCAAATCATAGAAATTGTTTTAATTTTGGTTTCGCTGTATTCTATCCTATTTATTACATATATTCGAGCAAGTAATAATCTTTATGAAAAACAGAAAACTATTCAGGATGAAAAGGATAATACAATAAAAGAAAAAGAAGTTGAAATCAAAAGACTTGAAACCGCAAAGTCTTCTCTTAAGATTTATAAATTGCCTAGTTATTCCGTTGCGCGTATACCGCCTAGAAATCAATTACAAAATAATTATGTTGGGCCAATTGTTGCTTGGATGAAGTTTTGTAATCAACCTATCCGAATGTCAGATGAAGCGATTGCCAACAAGGTTGCTATTCAATTGATAGCTTGTGATACGAACTGGAATCCATTTCTTGATCCAATTAATGGAATTTGGAAAAAAGAAGATGATTTGATAGATGTTTTTTCCCTAAAAGATGGATTGAATCAGGTGAATTTTGAGCCAAATGGATTGCCCCATGAAACGGCTTTGATTTTTAAAGTATCGTGAAGAGCAAAGTTGTTATTTAGTATGTAATGAAGATTTTTCATTTGGTGAATTAAGAAATCCCGGCGTTGAGGTAAAAAGAGATATATTTTATCTTCGCGTGAGGCTAATTCCAACAAATTCAGATGCTATTGAATTTTGTTTTCTAGTAAAGAATCATGGAACAAATGCAAATTTTGAAATAGAAGAATATAAAAAGGATGCTTCCCGTGAAAAACAAAAAATCAACTAAAAAGACAACCTATCCTAAAGAAGAAACCATTTTGGCAAAATAAAATTTCGGAGGCTGGTGATCACAAGGAATTCGGGGAACATGATTTAAAAAGCAAAGGAAAAAATGAAATACATATATAATGTTCGGCAGGGGGTAAAATGGGGGGATGCGTCGAGATTTAGCCGCGATTGTAATCGGATTTGCTCTGTCTATGATGGGAATTGCGCTACCCATATTGGAACCAAATATGCAATATTGGGTAGCTGAAATTATTTTCGGAATTGGGGCAATATTGTTTATTGTCGGTGTTGTTTTGCTTTTGCTGTCATTTAATAAAAACAAAACAAAGAAAGATAGAAAACAGCAAAAGGACAAAGTACCGACGTTGAGAATTCGAGATTTTGGTAATGCTCCAAAAACACTAAGTCATGATGTTTGGGACACCGATTTTGTTGAGAAGCGAATAACGCTCTCAAGAGAGGTGACTGGAGAGTTTGATACTTTGTTTATCGAAGTTTTTAACAAACAAAGCGAGGTCGGAGCCGAGAGGGTATGGTCTGTAGTTGAATGGATAAATGACAAAAATGAAGTCTTACTTCATCATTGTGGAAGATGGCTCATACCAACTGAAACAATGAAGAATGAGAAGGTCAAGGAAAACCTCCAATATCGTGATCTCAACTTCGAACCAATCCCCTCAAACGATATATTTCGCGTGGGCATATGCCGATCACAGAGATAAATTTATTTATGGATTAGAACGGGATTTGGATGGCAGGGATTCTTGGGGTACAACAAAATACCAATTAAAGGGAAAGCAGTATATTGTTAGGATAACTTTACAAGGGAATAATGGTGTTAAGCAAGAATTTAAATATCGAGTAAAAAATCGAAACGGAAAAATATCTATTACTGAGGCTCTAACAGATGAATCAAAAAAAATCCAACTCTAAGCAAACAAAAAAGACAACCCCTAAAGAAGAGGCCGTCTTGCCAAAATAAAATTTCAAAGATGGGAAAAACCGTATTTTAGGCACTTGACAAACTAGCCGAACAAGTGTAGAATTTAGGTAGTTAACACATAAAAGGAGAAACTACCTATGACCAACAAAAATACACTCAATTCCTCAATCATCGCAAAGCAATATTCGGATGAAGCAGAAGCCTACAAATTTTTGGAAAATATGAGATGGGAAAATGGAATTGTTTGCCCTCATTGCAAGAATACCGGAGCAGATTATATTGAAACAGAAAACGGCAATCGCAAAACTCGCACAGGCAAAGTAACCTATCGCAGAATTTGGCGTTGTCATAATTGCAAGAAGCAATTTTCGGTTTTAGTTGGTACAATTTTTGAAGATAGTCGCATTCCTTTATCCAAGTGGTTACTTGCAATTCAAGAACTCAATGCGGACAAGAACGGAATTTCAAGTTGTGAATTAGGTCGTAAGTTAGGTATCACTCAAAAGTCCGCTTGGTTTATGGCTCAAAGAATTCGTTTTGTAATGGTACATAATACATTTGAAAAGAAATTAACTGGAAATGTGGAAGTAGATGAAACCTATATTGGCGGACTTGAAAAGAATAAACATGCCAGTAAGAAAACGCCTAATACTCAGGGCAGAAGCGTCAAGACCAAGACTCCAGTTCTTTCAGCCATAGAACGCAATGGTAAGGTTTATTCTCAAGTATTATCGGGAACAGTATCAAGCCGAAATATCAAAGAGGTTTTGAATGGTCGTGTAAGCAAGAAAGCGACCTTGAATACCGACACTTTTCCACGCTTATAATGAGGTTGGCAGAGAATACAAAGGTCATAAAGTTGTAGATCATGGAGCAGGTGAGTATGTCAACGGAACATGCCTATACCAATAATGCCGAAGGTTATTTCTCACAATTGAAGCGTTCTTTGAGCGGTACTTTTCACAGCGTCTCAGACAAACATCTTGATCGCTATTTCGCAGAGTTTGATTATCGGTATAATACTCGCAATGAAAAAGACGGAAACAGAATGATACAAGCAATTAAGAAATCAAATGGCAAGAGATTGACATATAAGGATTTGATTGGAAAGTAAATAGCAATACTAGAAAGTGTGCCGCAGGTGAGATTTGAACTCACATCCATAAACTTAGTAGGTTTCCGCTCCTCCCTTGAGCTACTGCGGCACACTGACATTTTAGCACTAGGATAAAACTATGGCAGAAGTAAAAAAGAAAACAAAAAAGAAAATAACTAAGAAAAGAAGTAGCAAATATAACAAGAAACTTTCTCTCTATGGCATTGATGAAAAAGAGATTTTGAAAGCAATGTTGAATACCCCACCAATGCCGAAAGAGGAAGAAAAATAATCAGAAAAAATGAATTCTTTTGTGTGTAATATGGTAAGAGTTGTTGTAAGAATCAGATACGAAAAGGGAGTCTTAAAATGATTTTCTTAACTATTCCTTTGCCTTCATTACTGCAAGATGATACAAGTAATAGTTCATTCTACTTTTGTTGCATAGTTGTTGCAATATTATTGATTATAAGTATTGTGATATCGGTTAGGTCTGCTAATGAAAAAGAGCAGACTAAAAAAGAAAAAATAGAAACACTAAAGCCTATTGCAAGTATAAATCTTGGCAAACATATAACTGGATTAAGTAATGTCGGACAACATGATGATCCGATTACATGTGTTATTTTACAAAATAATTTTGTTTTTATAAGTTCGGCGGGACAAGAACTTGGTCGGATATCTCGTGACTCGATAAATCAAATAGTTGTTGACGATAGATCAAAAATAACACAGAGCGTTACGGTTGGAAGAGTTCTTGCATTGGGGATATTTGCTCTGGCTGTTCCTGCGACTAAAAAGTTGTCGGATTATTATCTTCTTATAGATTGGAATAATGAAAGCGGAGAAAAAGAAAATACGATATTTGAATTTGATATGCCATCTGCTAATGTTCTTGCTAATCAAGCCGCTACTACGCTGAGGCATTATATAAAACCGAAAGTTGAAAGACTAAGAACCGATGAAAAGAAATGTCCTTATTGTGCAGAGATTATAAAAAAGGACGCAATAGTATGTAGATTTTGCGGTAAGGATTTACCGTAGGTAAAATAAATTTAGTGAATTTCCCTTGACATTTAACGCAAACCGTTAGCACATTCCCGCACAATAACGGCTTGTGAATATTCCTTGTGCGGGAGATAGGGAGTGATATATGTATGTTGAAGAATCAAAAAAAGCTACGTTTAGAAATGTTGATAAATTAAGTATTACGTTAGTTGAAAATCCAATCACGAAAGAATTGTGTTTTTTAGTGATAAATGATTACGAAGGTGGGGCATATAAACAAGGTTTTACTTGTAAGGAAATTAGTTTTGACAACGTTAAATTTACAGCAGGGGAATAATTATTTAGTTCCCCATCCATGAATTACTTCAACCCAAATTGTTATTTTTGTTTCAATTTTAGTATTTGATAAGTAACAATTTGATAATGTCACAAATTCTTCGTTCTGGTTATATTTCTCAAAATTTCCTCGCAATAAACCAGATGGAAGCAAAAAGAATGTTTCAACATTTTTCTTTTCTTTTTCTAATTTTTGTAATAGGTCACTCAAGTTTTTATTTATCATTTTGAATTTCCTTTTCTTTATACTTTGAATTATACTGCTGGTTGATTGAAAATATTCTATGCGAAAAATAGGCGTTATGCGTCAAGTATATAGTTACCAAATTATATAACGCCAGAAAAGCTAAACCACCCAATAGGAATATGCCAGAAAACAAGGCTTTTCGATTGGTCCTCCACATGGAGTAGCCCCAAACAGGAAGAGCGATAATGTTCGTGGGGCGAAATTGGATGGATATAGCCAGAAATAAGCTGGAAAGGTATGGATTTTTATTATCCGCGAAATAGAGGCTGGTAATGAGAAAAGCTCCTGCGCCTATTTCTGAATAGAACATTCGCGATTCATTCCACCAATCTGTTGTGAGACCGATCAATAAAACTGCAACAATAGCCACCTCCCATCGATAATGTTTCTTTAGAAGCAGGAACAACATGGCCATACCAATGGCGCCAAGCAGGGCGTTCAATCTCAATGCGATTCGCGCACCATATTCCGAAGGCGCCAACTCATATGTTCCGTAAGTTGGGTTATTGATTATATATGGCGAATCCCCTTTCTTCGCGGTCAGGATATAAATCAGGCCAGCACTTAGGGTATTTCCAGGAAAATACCACGAGTAGAGATGATCGCCAATGCCTTTTGTGCCTATTGGAGTAATGTGCTGAAATTTCCACAGGTCGTCAATATAAAGATGACCCTCGGTTGCAACTGTAATGCCAGTCCGGAATGTTGCAACTTCATCCGAGGCAACAGCACTGTCACGCGATGAAACGCCATAAACCAAAAGAAAAAAGAAAAAGCATAGCAATGCCGAAATGGTGTTGCTGGCAGGCTCATTTAGGCCATCCCAGAAGTTTCCCATTGATTTCATTTACCCTTTTTCTCGATCTTAGCCCAAGCATCCTTTAGCGATACGGTCAAATTGAAAACAGGTTTGTCGGAAGTTAAGTTGAGGTCGGTACAGAAATATCCCTGGCGTTCGAATTGGAAACGGTCACCCGCTTTCGCCGTGGAAAGAAGCGGCTCGGCATGTCCATTCAAAATTTCCAACGAGTTGGGATTCAAACAATTGATAAAATCATCATCTTCTTCGGGATTTTCTTTTGTAAATAAGCGATCATACATCCGCACTTCGATGGGCTTGGCGTGCGCGGCAGAGACCCAATGAATGGTGGATTTGACTTTGCGTCCATCGGGCGCATCGCCGCCGCGCGTAGTGGGATCATAAGTGCAATGTACTTCAACCACTTCGCCTTGATCGTTTTTCACAATGCGCGTGCATTTGATGAGATACGCATAGCGCAGTCGGACTTCGTTGCCAGGGAAGAGACGATAATATTTCGGCGGCGGCGTTTCGCGAAAATCATCCTGCTCGATATAAACGACTTTTGAAAACGGAATTTTGCGTGCGCCTGCATTTGGATCTTCGGGATTATTGACCGCGTCCATTTCCTCGACTTGTGAGTCGGAATAGTTATCAATAACAACTTTTAGCGGACGAAGCACAGCCATGCGGCGCAGCGAGCGTTTGTTAAGGTCATCGCGGACGCAGGCTTCAAGCAACGACACATCACTAATACTGAAATTCTTGGCGACACCGACGCGGCGAATGAAATCGAGAATCGCCTCGGGCGTGTAACCGCGCCGACGCATCGCGCACAGCGTCGGCATGCGCGGATCGTCCCAACCGGTTACGCGGCCTTCTTCAACGAGGCGGCGCAGTTTGCGCTTGCTCATGACGGTATAGGTCAGGTTGAGGCGTGCAAATTCGATCTGACGCGGCTTCCATACTCCAAGCTGTTCGGGAAACCACTCGTAGAGCGGGCGATGATTTTCGTATTCAAGCGAACATAACGAGTGCGTAATCCCTTCCATTGAATCGTTTTGTCCGTGTGCCCAATCATACATCGGATAAATTTTCCACGTCAAGCCGGTGCGATGATGCGGCGGCTCGTGGATGATGCGGTACATCACCGGGTCGCGCATGTTGATGTTGGGATGCGCCATGTCAATCTTTGCCCGCAACACGCGTGAGCCATCCGGGACCTCTCCGTTCTTCATGCGTTCCAGCAAATCAAGATTTTCTTCCACGCTTCGTTTTCGATACGGCGACTCTTTGCCAGGTTCGGTCAATGTACCGCGATTTGCGCTGACCTCGTCCGGGCTTTGATCATCCACGTAAGCCAATCCTTTTTTGACCAGTTGGACAGCCCATTTATATAACAAGCCAAAATAATCCGAGGCGTAGGTGACTTTTACCCATTCAATGCCAAGCCAGCGCGCATCATTCTGAATGGCCTCTACAAATTCAGTCTCTTCTTTGGTTGGGTTCGTATCGTCGAAACGCAATACTAGCTCGCCATTATTTTCCTTGGCGATGAGATAGTCAATCATAAATGCCTTGACGTGACCGATGTGTAAATAGCCATTTGGTTCGGGCGGAAGCCGCGTGCGGACGTAGTTGAAGCGGCCTGTTCGCAAATCTTCTGCGACCGCTTCGCGAATAAAATCAATAGGTTTGCCTTGAACATTGTCGAAAGATTCTGGAACTCATGAAAACGCCTTTATTACTTTTGGATGTCATTGATTATAACAAAGCGATAGACTTTTGAGTTGGCTTATCTTGGAATAATTGGGATGGTGCAGGCTTGCCGCAAATAATAGCCCGTGTTAGAATTCTGTTCCGCTGGTAGGATGCTTGGCATCCTAGTGGGGGCTCGTCTAATGGCAGGACGGCTGACTCTGGATCAGCTAGTACATTAAATTGGGGATTGGTGCAACGGCAGCACATCACACTCTGGATGTGAGAATTGGGGTTCGAATCCCTAATCCCCAGCTAAAAATGGGCAGAAATAGCCCAAATCCCTCTACAAACGGGAAAAAAGAGAGCCCTCATTTTTGAAGGCTCTTTTTTTACTGCAACCGTACTGCAACCAGATTCGTCCAGGTTTTATTTTTCGCCGCTTTGAAGTTCATATTTTGCCTGATGCTCTTCAACTTTCTTGATCTCTTGACTTACGTTGATCGGTGTCAGCAACTCATCGAGTTTATCTGCTGCCTCTTCCTGCATGGAAGGCAAGACATGCGAATAGGTATTGAGCGTCAAAGTTATATCTGAATGTCCCAATCGTGCTTGGACAATCTTGGGATGAACGCCTTGTTGAAGCATGAGTGTTGCAGCGGTGTGTCGCAAGTCATGGAAACGAATATTCGGCAATCCGGCGAGTTTCAAGACAGACTTGAAGATCTTGAACATGTTCGCAGAATACATGGGAGATCCCAATTTAGTTGGAAAGATCAAATCGTTTTCAACCCAGGCACTTCCAGCGAGTTGTCGTTCCACATTCTGCTTTTCCAGGTGGGATCGAAGCTTTTCGATTGCGTTTGGAATCTAATACGATCATGCGCCGACCCGCAGCTGATTTAGGCTCTGTAAAGACCAGCCCCTGTCCTGAAACGTGTTGAAGCTGGCGTTTTACCTGCAATCGCTTGGTGACCCAATCCAGATCGGACCACTTCAAGCCCAGAAGTTCACCTTCTCGCATTCCAGTTTGGATTGCCAAATAAAACAGGGCTTCGTAGCGAGTATCCTGTGCGGCACTTAGAAAGGTTCTGGCCTGATCTCCTGAAAGTACCATCATTTCCTTATGGCTAACCCTTGGACGTGTCACTGCCTGGGTGGGGTTCCGAATAATCAGTCCTTGTTTGAGCGCTTGGCCCAGCGATCGGTGCAAGACCACGTGAATAAGCTGAACTGTTCGCTGGCTTATGCCGTTGTCCAATTTTGCGTTGTAGAGTGCTTGGATCTGTTCCGGGTGAAGATCCTTGAGCTTTATCTTTCCAAGGGTTGGAATGATTTGCTTTAGAGCGATATAACTGTATTGGTTATGGGTTTTGGGACGTATCGAAGTGCGGATAGAGCCAAGCCACTGGACCATAAACTCTTCTAGAGTGATCCTGGTGCTGTCATAAGTCAGACCTTCTTGAACTTGGGTCCTGATTGTCTGAAGCCAATCTAATCCCTGTCCCTGGGTTTTGAAATACTTGGTGATTTGCTGTCCTCCCAAAGATATTTGGGCGATCCACAAAGTGCTATTCTTTCTGCGATGGATCGTACCTTCGCCTTGAGCTCTTTTTGTTGTCATAATTGTCTCCTTGTTTTGTTGTGTAGCGGGTGTAGCGGGTTAAATCGATTAATTAATCTCTTTTATCTTTCAACCCATACCAATATCGGCGACCCTTAACCTTGGAACTACGACCGTTACTGGGACCATCATATCCAAGGGTCTCTAATTCTTCTGCAAATTTGACTGTAGAGAGTGGTTTATGTGCATGTTCTGAGCACCAGCTGCAATAGCTTTCATACAGAGGTTCTGATTGCTGTCTATAGGCGGAGTTTTTTTCACAACAATCTGATATGAAACTCTGAACTGGATTGCTCTTACCCTGAATGCGATCCGTTGTATTCTTTACAGATTGCGGAATCTCGAAATAGCCTCGATCGTACAACCTTTTCCACCCTTCCAGAGCCCAATTCAAAATGCCCGGTCCTTCTCGCTTTATCTGTTCTTTGATGTTTGGATCTCTAAGCGCCTCTGGCAAGGCTGGCATTGAGACGAATTTGAATCTCCGAAAGAAACCATCCTCCGGTGAAATATGCGGTATTTTGGATGAGGGCCCAGGCGATCTTTGCATACGGAGTATATTGAAATGCGGGTTCGAACTTCTCCTCGATCATCATAGTCTCGCCGCTCACGATCTTGTTTAAGATATCCAGGGTCGTAGGTTTATCTGTAACTTGTTCCGTTGAGTAAATGAGTTTTTTCCCCACGATATGAGGCAGGAAGAACTTGGATCGCTCCATCTCGGAAAGACTGAGTTGGGCTGCGTAATCTCCAAGCAATGCTTTGTATGCCGTGATAACAGCCGATTTACCGCTGCCTGACGGACCAATAAGCCAAATGGCTGTTTCGAGGTGTGTGTCCTGCGTTAAGCAATATCCGGCAAACTCCTGAAGAAATTCAGCTTCATCTTTGAGTAGTCGTGAAAGAACTTCGAGAAAAGCGTGCGGTATGGCATCTGGTTGATAATTGTAGGGTAGCGAAGATAGCGCATAACAGTCACGTGAATGATCGAAAAATTCTCCAGATGGTATATGAAGATTACCGTTCTTAAGAACTAACGTATTGGGTTGCTTATCCATCTTTTCGCTGGGAAACGTTGCTTCGATCCTTGCAAAGTTGATTACAGAATTCAACCCACCTGTTTTCGGATTTACCCCTTCTGATTTTGCTTCTTTAAGGATGTTGTAAAGTTCTATTTCTACTGTTGTACGAGGTAACTCTACGCAGAATCCATTCTTATATCGTCTGAAACCGCCAAAACAGTAAATGGTATCAGGATGCTGCTCGAACCAGCGAACAGCCAATTCATCATCGGTGGGTTTTGCAGTCTTATCTACTTGCTCGGTCCCGTTTATTGGCTTTTGAATTCCCCCTGGAATAGTGGTATTATCTGTGTTGTCCATAGTTAATCTCCTCAATCGGGTGGTTGACTGGATTTACTTCTACGTCCTGTTGCTGACCACAGCTGGACGTTTTTGTTTCAAAAAGCTTGTGTCTCATGATATTGTCTCCTTTAATGGTTAAAACGAATGGTGTTGATTATAGAAATACCTTACTTGGCCTATTTTCTCATCTGATGAGAAAATAGGATGTCGGGGGGCTGAGACATCTTTTGTCGACTGGATCGGTATCTTCGATTTCACTCTGGCCCATATCATTGCTTAGCATGATTTCCTCCCTACTGCCTTTGTGTTCCGGTAGAGCCTGCACGTGTTCCATTGCTTTGGTTCTTGGCGATGAAAGTCTCTAAATCCTCCCACTTAACCCGCACAACCCTCCCAAATCTCACGCTTGGTATTTCCCCTTGGGCTAGTAATTTGTAGGCCAAGGCCTTGCTGATCTTTAGAAAATTTGCGATCTCTGATGCTGTTAAAAAATTGGTGTTCATAAGACCTCCGAAAAATAGAATTTTGACATAGACATGTCTGACTTACTTCTGAGTTCAAGTGCAAGATAATGGATTGGATATTCTTTTCCTTCTTCACAGAACATATGTTCCTCAGACAAATGTTCAGTACTTTTAGGATACTACAGAATACCAAATTTATCTAGTTTACAAACTCATCTGATGAGAAGAACTCCACAGGTTTCACTAAGATACTCAATTGGCCTGATGAAAAAATTCTTGTCAGGAACAATTCCCCTCTCTTGGTTCCTGACAGGGCTCTTGTTCTAAATTTCGCAGCTACCTCTCTCAACGAACTCTATGATCTGCATGGCCGCGACTCGAATGCGTTCTAAGTGTTCCATGAACATGTCGGATGTCGCTCCATGCAAAGCAATGTAATTCGGACTACAAATGGATTGAAGTCCAAAGTGCCGACATACAACAAAGGCCGTTGACTTGGCTTCGAGTTCCTTGACGCTTGTTGGTAACTCCGAACCATGATGCAGCATGAGCTCGTGAGCGATCTCATGAACCATGGTGCTGGTTCCTGCGCTTGGAGCAATTTCAATGCTGCCTCCCATCGAAACACCTTGAGTTTCACCTGCCAGTTCTTTCTCGGTGATCGAAATCTCATGCTCATGAGCAAAAGCCATGAGCCGTTCGTTCAAGAACGCATTCTTCTCAGGCTTTTTCCAATCGGGCGGTTCGGGCAATGGCTCGCCATCGGTCTGCGAAATATCGAAAACGTAGCAGACTTTAAAGCCCCGCACTATTAACTTGTCCTCTTCCTGCTCCTCACGTTCCTTCTTCTTAATGAATATCGGGGCCAGGATCGGAATGCCGACTTGGCCTGGCTTGACAAAGCGGTTGTAGGAATTCCATTGACGGAAGCCTGCCACATGAGTTGCGTCTGGACGGCTCATCAATATCAACCACATGTTGTACAAACTGTAGCGATGAAAACGGGAAAAAGCATCCAGATAACGCAACATGTCTTCACTCATCCTTGCTGCATCGGTGGCTTGAGCCAACTCTTCCACTTGTTTATTGATCTGTGCTATCAATGATTGGTAATTCATTTTTTCATTCATGGTTTTCTCCTTAAAGTGACCAGAGCCTGAACTCCATTGCATTCAGGCTCCGGCATTGGGTAGTTCCTCATCAGATGCGTAACTCTTGTGCTTCGCCTTCTGTGATCTCCGGCGAAGCCCTGAAATCAGCACCTGACTTTGTTTCCTCATCAGATGCGAAGATCAGCTGAAGCCGAGACCTCTCTCTTTGAGAGAAACATATTTCTCTGCGCAAACTATGATGTGATCCAACACGTCTATATCCAGCAGCTTTCCAGCCTGCACAATGGCACGGGTCACTACCACATCATCGGGACTGGGAGTAGGATCTCCACTTGGATGGCAGTGTGCCAGCAGGATCGCCGGTGCATTCTCCGCCACGGCTTGCCGGAACACTTCACCGACACGCACTTGACTTGAGTTGACGCTGCCTTTGTAAACCACAACCAGGCTCTTCACCCGATTGCGTGTGTCCAGATTCATGACCCATAACTCTTCATGATCCAAGTTGCCGATGAAGGGAGTCAATAGATTGGCTGCATCGGCGGGAGAGTTGATCTGTGGCCGTTCCGTTGGATAAGCATACAGCTGTGAATTCAAGACCTCATGCAGAGCACGGATCTGCGACAGTGTCTGCTCGACCTTGTCTCGTTTCGGCCCAGCCTTGCGATGAACTGCTTGGCTTTTATCAATGACGGGTAGAACCGGAGTTGTATCAGAAGTCAACATGGCGATCCTCCCCACTTGAATCTCCATTCCACCGTGAGCGGATCTCAGCTTCGGTGAGATATTCCATGCAATCGAGACACAGTAGATATTCATGGATGTTGTCCGACACTTCGCCTTCGCTAAAGTGCATACTGCCTGTGGTGACCGGAACAATGTGCCGATGCATACAGGGCGAATAGTTAATGTGAACTGAGTAATCGTCCATTCTGTCCTCTTACTTCTGCTTTCCGCCATTGCACCAACTGCCATCATCCAGCTTATGGCTGTACCAGGACTTGCCGTTCTTCTCGAACTTCTTCATCTCGGCTTGATGGATCGGACATAGCTTGGTATCTCGGCGCTGACTGCGCTCCGGTTGAAAACCATGCTCCATCAAGTAGCTCAATGCCACACTAGCCTTATCCAGCAAGTCCTTGCCGGTCTCCCCACGCAGGGTGATCCGGCAGACGAAGCCATCCTGGGTTACATAGGATGTGTTCCAGCTTGCTGGAGCTTCGGTACAAATGGCTTCTGGTTTACTTACAGGTTCTGTGATCATTTGATATTCTCCTTTTGTTTAGAATTAAAAAGAGCCAACCCGAAATCAGAGTTGGCTCTGGGATTGCCATCTTCCATAGCGATGGCATTCAGCATTCGTACGAAGTCAAGTAGATTGATCCAGCGTGTTTCCCGGCCTGAGCCTGCGCAAGCGACACACGGAATATGGCGGATGTATGTCCGTCCATCGGCGGTACTCATCTCTTCGTTAGTGGGGAGATAGGCTTGGCCTCCACACGCACGACAAGTTGTGAGGATTTGAACCTTGTCCATGGCTAATGTCCGAACACAACGACGCAAACTGACTGCAATGCGGGCACAACCGTGAAGGTGATCTGGTTGGCACCCAGCGCAATCAAGGGTGACATCGCAACGATCGCTGAGGCAATCAGCCCCAGCAACCACAGGTAGATCACGAACGTTGATTTGGTATTCATATTGGCCTCCTAAGCCTTAAAACAAAAAATCCCACCGAAATATCGGTGGGTGAGTGCCCTTGCTTCTACACTTCTACATCTACATTTGCCTCGGTGAGCGGCGGGCGAGGGCTGACCGGAGCTCACACGCCAGGTGCAGCTGAAGGAGCCGCCTTCATAGTGGCACCTGGCAGGCTATTCGATTGTTAGCCACCCCCATACTCATTTTGGGAATGCACTCCACATCTAATACCCGCTGCCCAATCCGCAGGGATTTTTTGCGATTTTGGGTTCTACTCTAGGGCCTCCTAGACCAAGGGCGGTAATATGATATTGGTATAGACAAATAGACGAAAATTTGAATAAACTTAAATAAAACATATGGTTTTAAGGCATTTTCCTAAATTATTTGACAGAACGAGTTATTAGGAAAATACGCTCATTTCCCGGCAAGGCATGGAACTGATTGGGGGCGGCATGAGTTTGCAAGAGGCAGCCAGCCATCTGGGGATCACTCACAATACGGTGGCAAGATGGGTCAAAAAGGCGGAAACATACAAGCCCGAGGACAAAGAAGCAAAATCCAGGTGATCATTGCCGGGGCGATTCGGCGGGGTTGAGGTCCGCTCCATGACGTGGCGGGCACCATTTGTATACGGGGTATTATTCATATCGACGAACGAACTTGATGTGAAAAATTCTCTTCGCATACT
>CAVYTW010000030.1:0-84468 GCA_963771375.1 uncultured Chloroflexia bacterium | reverse complement strand
GAGGACTCGGCGGAGCAGCCGCTCTCCATGGCTGACTTGGGCACCGAGCTTTGAATGTTACACGAGGGCTCCTGTGTAACACGACAAAGGTCCGTCTTGATCTGAACTATGAAAACCACGTCATGCGAACTACAGATGGAAAGGATAAGAATGACCATCGCTGCAAGCGAAACAATGAATGAACGAAGGCCGGACCGGGAGGACCATCTAAATGCTCTCCGATGACTTGCAAAATCTTTTTGATCGCGCTAGAAAGCGGCTCACCGATTTCGTGAAACGGCAGCTTTGGAAATTATATTTTAGCGTACGGTGGTCGTACGCAGGAAGGATCGGATACACCATGTTTATGAAACAAAAAGAAATTCCCCAAGAAAGAATTCAGGAGATCTACCTGAGGGCGACACGCTCTTTGCTGGAAGCTTTTCGGGAACCCTGGCCGGAACTTTTCCATACAGCGGGAGAGCGTGTGGAACAATCGAAGAACGATTTCACCCTGGGCACAGTGTCCGAGATTGGCAGGCACATCAGCGGAACCTTCGTGCAGATGATCGCAAAACTCGAATCGAAGCATCGCGATGCGGTGTTCTCGAGTTCGGATGAACTGAGGGTTCTGAAATTGAAAACTTCAGACGAGTTGAAACAACTCAGGAAGGAGAAAGCAGAGTTGGAAGTAAATTTGAAAGAGAAAGAAGTTGAAATCAATCAATCAAGCAAAATTATCACAGATCAGAAACGAATCATCGCCGATCAATATGCGCAGATCCAGATCCTCACCAATGACCATAAATAGTCACCATGCGTGAAACCCTATTAATTAATTAAAGCATGGGCTGCTTAAGTGCAAGATATATGCGCACGCCGCTTTGGCGACCGGTAGACACTGCCTGCAAAGGAGAAACATGATATCGCCTACTTTCAAAAACTTGAACCTTGACACCCTTCAAATTCTTCTGGAGCCTCTCAGCCGGGATTGGCCGGAGGTGGTGACCGAGACCTTGATGGCGATCGAAGAGGGCTTGGACGCCCGAAGCGCTGGGGAGGTCTTGGCACAGGGCTTCCGGGAAAAGCTCAAACCTGAAAGCATGCTCACGAATTCAGATCCGAAACTCGGGAGGCACCCATGAGCGCCGACTTTCCCTCCCTCGATGAAATGATGAAGGCACTGGACAGCGCCATGCCCGATCACCGCTGGAAAGGAATCCTGCAAGTCCTGGCCATTAAGGGAATTGCCGATACACGCCAGTTGCAGGACGCCACCGGATTTCCGCGCGACAAGTTGGTGCGCGCATTGGATCGAATGACAGGATTTTCCCTGGAAGGTTCTCCACTGATCAGCCGGTTATTGAAAACCATCAAGCAGCCGGGGGACGTGAAGCGCCCACCGGCCATCTATGTGTTGGCCGAAGGGGGTGCAAAGCTCCTGCACCCACTTGGGTTCCCCGATGCTCACGGTTTCGGGCTCATGCAGGATGATCACGCCATGGCCCATGTCCTTTCGATGGTCTCTGTGCATATCCTGGCGGAGCGCTCCGGCGTCCAGATTTCAACGGACCAGACCCTTTCCTATGGGGAAGGCAACGTGCTGAGACCGGATCATCGAATCGCCCTGGCCGAGAGCAGGAGTGTGTTGATCGAAGTGGAACAGGCGGCCAGTTCGGCTCTGGTCGCGCGGATCAAGGAAAGCCTCGCTCATCACCAGGCTTTCTCCGCGAGCGAAGAAAGCGCCATGTTTGAGAAGGAAGTGCGCATGCTGGTGAACGTGAAGCCCGGCCGCGACTTCGATCGGACCATCTCCATTTGGCAGACGGCCATGCTGCAATTGCAGAACGATACCGGCGAGAGACTGAACTTCCGGCTCATCGCCATGCCGCTCCAGTTGTTCCTGTCTTCGCCGGAGTGGGACGCAGAGGTCTCTGAGCGCTGGAGGGAATTGGATGCGGAGCAAGCCAATAAATCCCCCGTGCTGGCAGAGATGGACGAGATGCCTTCCGCGGTCCGCGGCAAGCGTTCGGCCCGTGACGATGCGGTAATCCTCAGCGCGCTCGCCATGCGTTTTCAGGATACCGAGGATCTGGGTCATATGAAGCCGGATTGGGGTCTCTTTGATCTGGCGACGGAAATCTATGAGGCTCAGTATCTTCATCGTTCCAAGGTGGATGAAGTCGCGGGAGTGCCGATGGTCTCGATTTACCTGCTGCGCGAATACCTGAACAAACATCCGGATTTGCGCAAGTCTCTGAACCAGGCCATCCATTTCAACCAGGCCAAGGTGGTTTGGAGTCAAAACAATGTATTGCATCGCATGGGGATTGTGATCCGAAGATTCCTTTCCTACCACGGGATCCGCCCGAGTATCGCGATGAAGGCCTATGCCGCCATCGATGAGGAATCGAAAGGATATACGGTGAAGTGTGAAGTGCGAAAGGAACTCCTGGCTGGGGATGAACAGGAGACCTGGAGGGTCGAGCAGGCCATGGCCTGGGTGCTTCTGGCGCTGTTTGAGTATGCGCCGGATCTGGGATTAGGCAGGCCTGATTTTTGGTAATATTTCGAAATGCTGACCGTAAGCGTGCCGTAGAGATAAACGCGAGTTGCGATGAAAGGAATGTCAGATGCCAGCTGAAAATTCAATAAAAACGTGTATGTGAAATATTCAATACAGGTCGTAAGCTGACCCACCAGCCATGACCTGATAAAGGAATCATATTATGATGAAACCATGCCATTTCCTCCGAACTTTCCTTGACCGCGGTTTGAAACTGAGTTGTCACAGATTGCCTCCTGATTAATAAATGAGCGCCCTGCATTTTCGCAGAGCGCCCTAAGTCTTTGTTGGGTGAGTCTACGAATTTTCCCATTGCAGGGAATGTTCAATGAACCCCTTTTTTATCTTCGGCCAGTCATGCAGGTCCGCCGGATCGAAATCGGCATCGTTAGGCCACACCAGCGTTCGAACTTCCGGATCCAATCTAACTTGGTTGAATACAGCCAGATCCTGAAGGGGACCATAGATTTTCCCATGCAAAATGGGATAGAAGTTAATGGTTTGTTGAGTGTGGTCGTCAAAGCTGATGCGTAATGCATACGGTGCAACGATCTCAAATTTCGTAACGTGATATATGGGATGTTTCATATTACACCTCTCGATTAACTCAGCGGCTGAATAGGATTGGGTTGCTGGCCTTTATCCAATGCTTCCCAGGCGGCTTGCAATTCATCTTGGTGAATCTCGGCCCACGCCTCAACCAACCGCTTCTGCTTCGCGGGAAGGGAGCCATCGAGCATTTGAACCGGATTGATTCGAAATACGGCTTCATCTTCCTTGTAAATGGCATGAAAGTGCGGCGTTTTATGTCGACCGCCATGTTCGGCGAACATGCGGATGATGATCCCGTAGAAACGAGATAGTTCTGGCATATTATCTCCCAGCTAATTATACATCCTTGGGTTCACGCTGATCAGGCTTGCAAAGCTCGGGTGTGTCTAAAACAGTGGGCTAATGAAATCCATGACATGAGACGCATAGTTTGGGAAACGTTGCAGATGCAGCTGCCTGCTGTTGAAACAGAAGACGAATCCATCCCGGATATGTGAAATGTACTTCTAAAGATCATACGATACTCATGGCAAAGTGTGATCGCGCAGCGTATCATACTTTGCAAGGACAATATCCTATTAATTGTTCTTAGCCCTTTCTATACAATCTTGTCGCGCTCTTCTCCCGATTATATTTTTCACAAAGCAGCTGTATATCCCGGACAGTGCTGCTGCCACCCTTTGAAACAGGGATTATGAGATCAAATTCGAGCTTCTCCTGACTATCGCAAATAACACATTCCCAGAAGGGGTTACTTTAAAGGTCGTACCCACAATCACGCTTTGACAACTTACCAAGGCGTTCTCAATCCCTCACTACGGACGGGCCATGTCCTCGCGCACTGTGCGCCCCACTATTATTTGTTTTATGTTGGATCTCAATTAAATCACTTCAGCAAAGTGGTTCAGTAGTCCTAACCAGAGCTATGCCTTACCCTTTGGCATCCCCGTCCAAGGTGCTTCGCATCCCTGCAGGACGGCTGCGCCGCCCTTGACTGAGCCCCGGCCTCCAGACATATGCTCTGCTCATGAAGTGGTTCGGCCAAAATATGATCATCGCAGACCCTCGACAAATGCAACGTTTTCATAGATGTCTCACGAGTTCTGACACGGCGAAATGCATGATTCCTTATAAGAGGTTGTTTAACAAATCAATGCATGAGAGTGTTTGATAGTGAAGCTTAATGAATCGGAAGGATACGCTGGAGATCAAAGCGCAGTGATTTCAAGAGATCAAAATCAACTTCCTTTCAGCCTACAGGCGCAATCCGCCAAGGCCCGGGTCAGGCAAAGCAAGTTTGTTGCTTGGCCAATCTGCGAGTCATCAAGGGCAGCATGGCGATGTATACCAAGGCCTCACTCGAAGCGGTCAGGCGTTCGTAATTCTTGCTCAAGCGTCGCGAACGATTCAGCCAGCCAAAGGTACGTTCGACAATCCAGCGATGCGGCAGGAGTTTGAAACCTTTGGCGACATCACTCCGTTTCACGATCTCCAGAATCCAGCCGCAGGTCTGCTGAACCCATTCCACCAAGGCGCCCGCATACCCGCCGTCGGCCCAGATCTTCTGCAAGCGCGGAAAACACTTCTTGATTTTCTCCAACAAGAGACGCGCCCCATCCCGATCTTGGATCTCTGCCGTATGGACCACCACCTTTAGGATCAAGCCTAAAGTGTCCACCAAGATGTGTCGTTTGATGCCATTCACCTTCTTGCCCGCATCGTAGCCTCGCGATCCACTGCTCTCGGTCGTCTTCACCGATTGGCTGTCCATGATCGCCGCACTCGGTTCCGGGTCCTTGCCTTCCATCACTCGCACCTCAATTCGCAATTCGCGATTGAGCCGTTCCCAGGTTCCATCTCCGCGCCAATGCCTGAAGTAGGCATACACCGTTTCCCAAGGTGGCAGATCGTGCGGCAACATCCGCCACTGACAGCCGGTGCGCGACAAATACAACAGCGCATTGATGATTTCACGCAGGTTCACTCGTCGCGGAGCGCCGCGCACTTGCGCCTGCGGCAGATGCGGCGCCAAACGCACCCACTGCTCGTTCGTCAAATCACTCGGATAAGGTTTGCGTTTCATAACCCGCATCATAGCACTGATTTCTTAAACAAGCTCTAAGACGTTTTAAGGCAGGCGCCATTTGAATTCTGGTATATGTAGGGCGTGAAAACTTACGATAAAAAACTGGGTGGTGAGGCGACCATCGATTTGTTGCTGAAGACCGACCGTGCCTCCACTTCTCAAACCTCTCAGGTCGACGCGGAAGATTTCGAAGCCTTGACAAACATTCTTGGCGATTGTTTTCTGGGCGTGCTATCTGTTTCTACTGCTGTGCTCGCCCTGTCGCTTGTTACGGCAGAGGCCTTCCCGCCTTTTCAATTTGTGAGAGAAAATGATTAATCATCAAGATTCGGCTTTTTCATCGGACCTGTATCATAACGATAGCTTGGAGGAATGGATCGGCGTATTCCTGCACGCCTGCCATTCCCGCAACCTGGCTGTCGGCACCATCGAATTTTACCGGAAGAAGCTCTCTTGCTTTGTTCAGTTCAGCTCAAGCCTTGCCATTTTGAATATCAGCCAGATCACCGCAGATCATATCCGCTGTTTCTTAATCTATCTAGAGGAGCGGAAACACAGGCCTGGCGGCGTCCATTGCTATTACCGGTCCGTCAAAACATTTTTGCGGTGGTACGAATACGAGGTTGAGCCGGTCGGCTGGCGCAACCCGATGAATAAGGTCAAGGGACCCGTCGTTCCGCTTGAGCCGTTGGACCCTGTCAGCATCGAAACGATCCAAGCTTTGATGAACACCTGCCACCGCGGATCCCTTTTGGACACCCGTGATCGGGCAGTGCTGCTGGTTCTTCTAGATACAGGGATGAGACTGGCTGAATTTCTGGCTCTGAATAAGGGGGATTTGGATCCCATCAAGGGCACAATCTTGATCCGATCTGGCAAAGGTAGGAAAGTACGGACTTCATATTTGGGGGAGAAATCTCGCCACGTTCTTCGACTGTACCTCAAGGGACGAAAAGACTATAACCCAGCTCTTTGGGTAAGCAGGTCCGGTGAAAGACTAACAGAAACAGGAGTGCGGATGATGCTGCGGAGGCGCTCTGTAAATGCCAGCGTGCCTGCCCCATCCCCGCATGATTTCCGCAGAGCATTTGCCATTGAACGCTGGCGAGCCGGCGTGGATATTCTGACGATTTCCAGGTTAATGGGCCATTCATCGCTGCAGGTGCTGAATCGCTATCTCAAGCAGGTCGGCGAAGACTTGGAGCGGGCAGCAAAAATGAGTTCTCCCGTGGATCTAAATTTATGAGGAGTTAAGATAAATCAAGACAAAATAAAACCCACTGCAGAAACAGTGGGTCAAGTGGAAACACACCAATCTAAGGGATATCTCCACTTGCATTTTAGCACAATATTATCTGTTAGAAACGTTTCTTACAGGGCATCTGCCAGTTGGCTTTCCTCCCAGGGAGGTGAACTATGACCACAACCGAATTGCTCAATCAACTGTTGGAACAAGCTCATATCCATCCGAACCCGACTGAATACCTGAATCGCGAAGAATACGGCGATGCTGAGCTATTTGGGGCTATGTTCGCAGGCAAAGTGGTATTTGATCACGCTGAAAAACAATGGTACCTATGGGATGGAACACTTTGGGTGCCGGATCAGACGGGGAAGGTATTTACATTTGTTGGAAATGAGCTTGCTGCTGAATATTTGGCTGCCGCGGAAATAGAGCGTCGCAATAACAATACAGATCTCTCCAATCAGTTCGTCAAACGGTCAAAACTGCTGCTCCACCGAAATCGAATTCACAACGTGCTCGAACTAGCTTTTAACATTCCGGGTCTGGCTCTCAAGGGCAACGAATGGAATACCTTGCCACTGCTGTTGCCTGTTTCTAACGGTGTAATTAACTTGACTGATGGGTCTTTTCGCAAAGCCGTTCCCGCTGATTACTTTCGAGCCTGTGTCCCTACAGAATGGCAGGGCTTGGACAAGCCTGCACCCGAATGGGAACATGCGTTGTCCGTCATCTTTGACGCTAACCGCGACACGATAGCTTTTATGCAAAGGCTTTTTGGTTACTCCATAACGGGTGATACTAAGGAACAGGTTTTGCCAATTCTGTGGGGCGACGGTGCGAATGGCAAGAGCACTTTGATGGACGTTATTTCCATAGTATTGGGTGACGATTTTTGCTTTAGTACACAAGCAGATTCGCTGATGGATTTGCGGGAGGGTGATGGAAATGCTGCCCGCCCCTTTGTTCACGCGCTTCGAAACAAGAGGTTGGTTTGGGCATCTGAAAGCAAGGAGGGCCGCCGCCTCAATGCGGGCTTGATAAAGCAATTGACTGGAGACCGATTTATCACCGCCAGAGCCTTATATGGTAGGCCGGTTACCTTCAAGCAGGTCCACAAGATCTTCTTGGTTACGAACCATTGTCCGCGCGTTCCGGACGGAGATGACATAGCCTTATGGCGAAGGATTTTGCTCGTTGCGTTCCGCGAGCGTTTTGTCGACGAACCAAGGCTTCCCCACGAGCATCAACGGGATAGGGAATTGCTGCCAAGACTTCTCCACGAAACGGCCGGCATCCTCGCCTGGCTTGTCCGTGGTTGCTTGGCATGGCAAGAGCAAGGGTTGAATCCTCCGCCTTCTGTCTTGGAATCTACGGATCAGTATCACGAAGACGAAGACTTGATTGGCCATTTTATTGAGGATCGCCTCTTGGAAGGAGAAAGCTTGGAGGCATCGTCCAGTCAGGTATACAAAGAATATAAAGGCTGGTGTGAGGAATTTGGAAATCGCCCAACATCATCTAAGGCCTTAGGGCAAATCCTAACCCGCAGGTATGGTCCTGCTGTGGTTAAACGGAACGGTAAAAAAACTGAAAGGGTTTACCAGGGCATTGGCATGTCCATGTGACATGGAATCCTTAAAGGTTACAGAAGTTACGGTTGTTACAGATTTTATGGAGGATTCCCTTCACAGGTTTTTTGTGTCAGTTAAGAGGAGATTCTTGTAACATCTGTAACAGTAACGGGTCTTAGGACAAATGCTCCAGTCTTGATCCGCAGAACGGTAACGCTGCAATAACAAATGGATGTTTAAGTGGACGCGTTTCAGATAAATAGGACTTTTGATCTTCTTTCGCTCGTGGAGGCGGACACCAAACTGAATCGCCACGGGTCATACTATGTTGGTCCCTGCCCCTTCTGCGGTGGAACGGACCGCTTCAATCTTAAGAAAAACACAGGATGGATACCGCTGGTTTTGTCGCAAGTGCGGGGATGGTAAGTATCATACAAGCCTGGATTACATTATGCGTCGTGACAACATAGATTTCAAAACTGCGTTGCTCCATCTCGGCGAGGACCACAAAAGCGTCGATAAGCCCAAGCCTCTCCCCAAACCGATGCCGTATCAATTCGAGTTGCCTGATCCGAATTGGCAATTGTCAGCATGGAAAGAAGTGGATGCAGCGTCTGATCGGTTATTACTCAATTCTGATGCAATGATGGGGCGAGAGTATTTGTTGCGACGCGGCCTGCATCGTGGGGTATGGTATGCCTGGCAATTAGGTTTTTCCCATATATTTGATCCAAAGGCGAAATGCACACGGCCGGCTATCATATTGCCCTGGTTCGATTTCGATCACTCACACTATGTTGTAACCGCTGTGAAATACCGTTTCATTGACGAGAATCCAAGCGGTCTTCGCTACCTATCGCGACGTGGTAGCATGCCTCTTCTGTTTGGATTATGGGATGCACTGCCTGAACATCACACGTTGTTAATAGTTGAGGGCGAGATTAATGCTCTCAGTATATTGCAGTGCTTAGCTTCGGGCGTAAGTTGTGTTTCATTTGGTAGCGAGTCCGGTGTCCGTACAGGAATTCTCAAGCAATTGACCAGGATGTATCGATGGGCGTTTGTCTGGGCTGATGACCCGAAAAGGGCCGGAGAGATTCGTGCTGCCATCGGTCAACAAGTTCATGCCTTGAGAAGTCTTAAAATCGATGGCGTAAAATGGGATGCAAATAGGATGCTTCAAGAACGCGTGCTTATGGATTTTCTTTCGCAGGAACTGTGTGTTCCTTGTTTGGGTAAGTATGAGGACTGGAATTGATCTTTTTGATCGGTTTTGATACCTTGGATTTGGAGACTTGGGAGGGATATTTGTTGACTAGCCGGGCGCGTTCGTATTTGGCGTAATCTATTTTTGGATTGAGAGAACCCTGTAATAACGGAAGGATGACCGATCGTCCCAGATTTGAATCAGCAGCCGTATCCAACGCAGAGAGATAGAAAAGGCTGGCATCAAACCAGTCCTGATCCATGATCCAGTCATCGAGATACTCGGAAAGAAAATATGCGTTTCCGCGAATCAGGCTGACATCCAATTCGGTTTCGCCGTCATATTGCAAATCGAAGTTCAAGGCATTTGGATCACGTGGATCGCCGCGATGTACAACAACCAGGTCCCCTTCGCGAAAACGTGACTCGTTGGCGGTGCAGATCAGGTGCGCGATTCCATTTTGAATTGTTCAACGTGCAAGCCTTCAATAGCCCATCCCCTCGCAACGCGCTCATTCAGAGGATGCGACCATTGTTGTTCCAATGCGCCCATCTGGGCATTGGATTCATCCTGAACGAATTTGCGGAGTTTGTGGAGGAAGTTCGATACGGGGGCATTCATCTTTTGGAAGCCCACTTTTTTTCCGCCAGGGCCTCTCAAAGTATAACCGCTTTTGTGCGACGACTTTTCAGCAATGAAAGGGGCGTGCGATATGATTTTCTTGGTTGAGGGATTATCTGACCAATTTATGTTATTCTATTTTCTGTTTTGATAACAATCTCTATTTCACTTCCAGTCGCCATTCCAGTGCCGTGAAGCGCTGCGCAACTTTGTTGTTCTTCACGGCCATGCCAATGGCGCGGCGGCTGCCCACCAGCACACATAATTTGCGAGCGTGTGTGATGGATGTGTATAGCAGGTTGCGCTGTAGCATCATGTAATGTTGAGTTACGATTGGCATAACGATCACCGGAAATTCCGAACCCTGTGCTTTGTGAACCGAGACAACATATGCAAGGGTCAGCTGATCTGTGTCGCTCCAATCATAAGTGGCAGAGCGTCCATCAAAGTCCACAGTGAGCGTTTGTTCGGTCAGATCCATGGATCGGATGAAACCAATATCGCCGTTATACACATCCTTGTCATAATTGTTCTGAGTCTGCATCACCTTGTCTCCAAGGCGGAAAATCGTCCCATATAATCTCCGTTCTGGTTTGTTGTTTGAAAAAGGATTGAGCTTTTCCTGCAAGCGTTCGTTCAATGCGGACACCCCGGCGGGACCACGATAAATGGGGGACAGCACCTGGATATCTTGTATAGCGTTGAAACCAAACTTCTGTGGGATTCTTTCCGTGACCACTTGGATCACCCAGTCTCCAGCACTCTCCGCATCTTCGGCAGGGAAAAAGAAAAAGTCGCCATCGCCTTGGGAAAACACCGGAAACCTGCCTTGATTGATGAGGTGAGCATTGGTGATGATCTTTGAATTTGCAGCTTGGCGGAAAATAGTGGTCAGCCGCGAAATCGGCGCAATGCCGCTACTGATCAGATTGCGAAGCACATCGCCCGCTCCCACCGAGGGAAGCTGGTCCACATCCCCTACAAACAATACATGGGTTCCCGGACGCACCGCTTTAAGCAGGTGATTTGTGAGCAGAAGGTCCAGCATGGAGGCTTCATCCACAACCAGAAAGTCCAGTTCGAGCGGGTGTTCTTCATTGTATTGGAAGCCGTCTATTGGAGAATATTCCAGCAGGCGATGAATGGTGCTGGCGGGATGCCCGGTAGCTTCCGAGAGTTGTTTTGCGGCGCGGCCGGTGGGTGAGGCCAGTGCAACTTTTTTGTGCTGAGCTTCGAGGGTCGTGATGAGTTCTTTCAGGCAAGTGGTCTTTCCGGTTCCCGGTCCACCGGTCAGGATGCTGACTGGATGTGTCAAAGCCACGTGGATGGCTGCCTGTTGTTCTTCCGAGAGATTCTCAGCGGGAAACAAAACGTGGTTGATTGCTTTAGAGGTTGTGCCCACCAGCGCTTTGATGCGTTCTGCGACGCCCTGCTCTCCAAAGTAAAGCGGGGTCAAATAGATCACCGGCGTGCCATATATGCCTTGAGATTCCGAAATGACTTTTGAAGTTGCTCTTTTGTTGTCCAAGGGAATCATTTCTGGACGGATGCGATTATCCTGTGCCAGACGTTCCAGAGCAGGTGGAATTAGTTCCGGCGGCACTTCCAATAGTTCGACGGCGCGTTGCGCCAATAATTCTTGCGGAGCGTACACATGCCCTTCGTTGATGGTTTCGTTCAGGGCAAACACGATCCCAGCTTCAATGCGCGAAGGATGATCGGCAGGCAGACCCAAGGCCTGGGCGATCTTGTCGGCAGTCTTGAAACCCACACCGTAGATATCGCGTTCGAGTTGATACGGATTCTTTTGTACAATCTCCAAAGCAGAATCACCATAGGTCTTGTAGATCTTGACCGCCAAATTGGTGCTCACGCCGTGACCATGCAAAAACACCATGATCTCCTTGATTTGTTTTTGCTCCTCCCAAGCGGTGATGATTTTCTTCGTGCGGTCCGCACCGATGCCGGGCACTTCTAGCAAACGTTCCGGTGTGCTCTCGATCACATTGAAGGTCTCTTCCTTGAAACGACTCACAATGCGTTCGGCAAATCGCGGACCGATCCCTTTGATCATACCGGAGCCCAAGTAACCTTCAATTCCAGCAAGGGTAGATGGCAGGGTTTGTTCGCAAACTTCCGCTTTGAATTGCAAACCATGTTTGGGATGGTTATCCCATTGTCCCTGCAGACGCAGGTGTTCTCCTGGCGAGAGTTCAGGCAGGTTGCCTACCACAGTAGCCAAGCCTTCTGAATTCAGGGAAGATTTGTTGGTGAGGCGCTGGCCCAATTTGGTATCTGGTCGCAGGCGTAGAACGGTGTACCCATTTTCTGGATTGTAGTAGGTGATGCGTTCCACGGCACCGGACAAGGTATCCATAATGATAAGTATACACGGCGTGAACATCGCCTTTGAAACTTAAGAAACCCTCAACAACCGCAACAGATTGTCTTTTGTCAGTGGGATCAAATCCTCTTGTGGGCTAATGAATGGACGCACATCATCCAGTGCCTGTTCAAAAGATATGTTCTCGATTTTTGAACCTACAACCTCACGCCAGTTCTCAACGGCGAGGCTTGAACCTACCCATTCGGTTTGACGCAGCGCATTATTGAGAAGCGTTAAATTGGGGTCCGGCCAGTCCCTGTCACTCAAATACCAAATCAGATCATACAAGTCGCGTCCTTTAAGATAAGGACGCTGTAAGATTGCGTGAAGTTTACCGGCCAATAATGAGGCACGATCATGATGTTGTAAATTAAGTAAAACGTGGTGACGAACCAGAGATGTGGCCAACACTGCCCCGGCAGGTGGGTTGGTGTCCACTTCAAGTTTGACTGCCAACGTTTCATCCTGATGCGGCGTAAGTTCCAATTCGTAAAGCAACCCTGAAAAACGAATGAAAGCACTGTGAACTGTTTTTTGATCATTCACCTTAACCGTAATTTTATAGCCCTGTGCTTCCAGGTCTTTTCGAATGGCTTGAAGGTATGAACGGAAATCATACAACTCAGAATTTCTTTCGAGAGCAAAATCAAGGTCTTCAGAATAACGCGGTAGTGAATACAAGAATCTTAATGCAGTGCCGCCATGAAAAGCAATTGTAGTCATTGCGCCCGTGCGTTGTAAACTTTGCAAGATCAATGCCTGTAAGTATTCGCGTGACCAATTGCGCGCTTCAACAGGTGATGATGAAGGCTGAATCAGTGTTTTTAAATATTCTTTCATGATAAGTCCTCATATTCACCTTTTTCCTGCAAGGCAAGGTCTTTGATTTGAACGGCAATACGCCGCCATTTTGGTTTCCCGGCGCGCTCTGCAAATTCGATCAAACGGTTGAGATCCAAACGCTCCATGTTTTGCAAACGGAGTTGGCTGAGGTAATTTGGCGAGTCGGAATGGGGAGTAAGATGTGATAGATCAAGCAGAGCTTTTTCAGGCGTAGCGACGAATGCTTGTTGCCCTTGAGAAAGCTCCACAAGTTGATATCCAAAAAAGAGATGGGGAGCGAGGTGCTGAAAGTGAAATCCGCCATCCCACTGTGATGGACGAAGCATCGTAACGCTCAAAGTCAGTGGAGTATATTCGGGGATTAATCCATAAAACGCCATTGCAGATTGTGTACTGACATACGAACCTGGCATCAAAGCATTGGCGATCAGGAATGGATGTGGAATGATGCTTTGATAAGGCGGAGTGAGGGTGTACAACCCGCGTCGCAGTTGACGAACACGTCCGCTTCGCACCCATCGAGACAATTGGCGGCGCACATCGGTAGGATCCACATTTCCGGCAAGAAGCAGTCCTGTTTCAAAGAAGGGCTGCTCGCCGACCAAGGTCAGTAGGCGTTCGAACTTCATACGTCTATTATGCCATATATGGCAAACTATTGCAATAAAATACTTTAATTACCACAATCTTTATTACAACCAGCAAACAATATATTTGAATTGAAGGAAATGCTGGCAGGCTTTCTTGTGTACGAGTAATCGTTCAGGCGGGAAGCAAAGTCGCCCCCTTGTTTTTCAGTCCGCGGCTTGGTCAGTGTCTTCATCTAATGTGCTGAATCCTCTAAAACTAAAGTTGCTGAAGTGTACCAGATCATGGGTGGATGAAATCAGATGCGTGGCATTAACCAATGCTGAGTTACAGCCGTTCAATCCAACCTGTGGTTGCGATGTTCTTCAATTGTCAAGCGAGCCTTCAATGATCTTTAATATTTCATCTGCACGAAAAACTCGGTTGCGGGATTTTCCAGTGGTCTCCCGTAAAATGCCCGCATCCTCTAGCTTTGCGATATAGCGTTGGGCAATTTTGTAGTCTGTCACTTTCAAACCTTCTTCAACCTGTCGAATCGTAATAATAGGATGACCAATCAGAAAATCCACAAGTTTGCTCAGCCGAATACTGTCACGTTTTCCAGAAAATATCTGATAATACCTTTCACGCAAGGACTGCAAGCTTTGTACGCGTTGGGATGCATCACGGGATTGATCGCGAATACCTACCAGGAAAAACGAAATCCACTCTTCCCATTCGCCGCGCTGGCTAACTGCGAGCAGGCAAGCATAATATTCGCGTCGATGTCTTTCAAAGTAACTGCTCAGGTAGAGCAAAGGTTGTGGCAACAGACCCCACTGACACAGCAGCAACATAATCAACAACCGTCCAACGCGTCCGTTTCCATCCAGAAAAGGATGGATTGCTTCGAATTGATAATGGATCAACCCCACTCGCACAAGCGGAGGCAGGTCAGAATCTGCATGAATGAATTGCTCAACCTGCTGAAGCGCAACCAGCATTTCATCGGGATGGGGCGGAACGTAGGGCGCAGTCTCAAGCGTACTGCCTGCCGGTCCAATCCAGTTTTGTGTACGGCGGAATTCGCCTGGATTCCATATATCACCGCGAACGCCCGTCATCAGTTTTTGATGTAGCTCTCGAATCAACCGCAGGCTGACGGGTAATTTAACAAGACGCGATAACCCATAATCGAGCGCGACTACATAATTATAAACTTCATGCGCATCCGAGTTTGATTCAAGAAAAGATAGTTGATCCGCTTCATAATGATAGATATCATCCAGCGAGGCGCGTGTGCCTTCAATTCGCGAAGACATGACCGCCTCTTGCGCGATGAAGGATCGTACCATGACGTGCGGCTCTGGAAAGTTACACCCGATCCAGGCAAGCTCTGCCAATCTTCGCTCTGCTTCCCCGGCAAGCGTAACCAGGTCCGAGGTCCAGTTTATTTCAGGTGGCAAAGGGGCAGGAATAAATGTCCAATAGCCTTTGGATGATCGGATAGCTTGTCCGGTTGATGCGTTCAAAAAATCTTTTGGTTTCATGGAAGTGTCAATAAGGAATTTTTTATTGACATTATACATCTTAAGTGTCAATAGTGTTTGGGCTTAATGGGATAGCGTTTCAGGTCAAGGTGAATCGTTCTCTTCTTTCTGTTCCTGAAATGCAACTTGAAGCGCCTTGCGCCCGACGATTTGATACGCATCGTGCAACAGCCCTTCAATCCCGGGGTCGGGAATGAATGAAGCAGGTCCAAGTCTTTTGAGTAACGACATCTCAATCGCAGGCGGACGGATCGAAATGGAGAATCTTTCCAATGGCGTGCCCAATCCCCAATAATTGGGAATGCAATCTTCCAGCGGAATAATCGCTTCGGCTTCTTCAACCTCATCTTCGACGATCTCATCCGCGCCCGCGCGTCGTTTTCGAAGTTCCTGCATCACCTGTTCCTGCGTGCGTCCGCGTAAACGGAAGATCAAAAACGGATCTTCGTCAAATCGCTCGCCCAGAATATAATGTGTCGCCGCGACGTGTTTGCATGGGTTGGCGTAATCCGGACAGGAACAATCCGTCTTCAAGTCATTCCGTTGCGAAGGGAATAAGCTCACCTTTGCGGCTTCAAAAGCCTGCTCGATCTCCCGCGGCATTTCTCCCGCCAGCAATTGTGCGCTGAAAATCGCCTGCTCGGCAAGCGCATCAATAACCCTGTTCCATTGCGCGTCGGTCAGGGACGTGATCTGGATTTTGATTTTATATGGCGTGCGTTGCGATCCCTGCACGCGTGCGGTAATGCCATCTTTGGTTTCTTCAATCGAAAGCACCTGACCCTTGCGCGCATAACTTCGCCCGCGCGCAAGACGGCCTGAATCTACAAGTTGTTCCAGCGCTGCGATCCATCTCTGCGCCCACCAGTTCTTTCCAAATGCCCCGCGCTTACTCTGCGCCTTGATCCCGTCTTTAGCTTGAATGGCCTTTGTTGGCTTGAACCAATAATCGTATGGCATGTTATGACCTCCTCAACGCGACAACCCTGCGTAATTCATCCGTGCTCATCTCGGTGATCCAATTTTCGCCACTCCCGACCACTGCCTGTGCCAACCCTTTTTTGGATTCGATCATGTCGTCAATCATTTCCTCCAGCGTTCCCGTTGTGACGAATTTATGCACCTGCACGTTGCGCTTCTGTCCAATGCGAAAAGCGCGGTCTGTGGCTTGATCTTCCACGGCGGGATTCCACCACCGGTCAAAATGAAAAACATGATTGGCGCGCGTCAGGTTCAGACCTGTGCCGCCTGCCTTCAATGACAGAATAAAAATGGACGGCGCGTGTTCATCCTCCTGAAAACGTTTGACCATTTGATCACGCGCCTTCGTGGATGTGCCGCCATGCAAGAACTGGGTCGCCGCGCCGAACGCGCCGGGTAAATAGTTTGCCAGCATCTCGCCCATTTCCGCAAACTGCGTGAAGATCAAGGCGCGGTCGCCTTCCGCCAATACTTCCTCGAGCAATTCGCCGAGGCGCTCCAGTTTGCCGCTACGACCTGTCAAATCAGTGAACGGGGTTGAGTCACCTTTCTTACTCTTGCGCGTTTGATGAAGATACTGCACAGGATGATTGCAAATCTGCTTCAATTGCATCAACATGCTCAATACCAGACCGCGCCGCTGAATTCCCTCTTCCTCCTCAATTCGCTTCATCGCATCCTGCACAACTGCTTGGTACAAAGTGGCTTGCTCTTCGGTCAGATTGCAATAGACTTTGGTCTCCACTTTTTCAGGCAGGTCCGAGATCACGCGCGGGTCTGTTTTGACGCGGCGCAAAATGAAAGGCGTGGTCAACTGCTTCAGTTGTTTCAAAGCAGCTTCATCGTGATAACGTTCAATCGGCAATGCGAAGTCTGCGCGAAACTGCGTGCGCCCGCCGAGATAGCCTGGATTCAAAAAGTGCATGATCGACCACAATTCGGAGAGTCTATTTTCCACAGGCGTACCTGTCAAAGCGATGCGAAACTCAGCATTGAATTTTCGAATTGCCTGCGTTTGCTTGGCGGCTGGATTTTTGATATTCTGCGCCTCATCCACAATGACCGCCAGCCATTGAATGGATTGGATGGATTCTGCGTCCAAACGCGCAACGGGATAACTGGTCAACATTACATCTTTACCTTTGACTACGTTCCGCATCTCTTCTCCCCTCAGTCTGCCGCTGCCCCGATGAATATAGGTCTGCAGCCCTGGGGCGAACCTTTCAATCTCACGCTCCCAATTGGTGACCACCGATGTAGGCGCGATCAACAAAACAGGGGCGGAAAGTTTTCCCATTTTTTCTTTTTCGCGCAGCAATAGTGAAATCGTTTGAATGGTCTTGCCAAGTCCCATATCATCTGCGAGACAGGCACCCAAGCCCCACTTGCGCAGGAAAGCCAGCCACGAATATCCATATTGTTGATACGGGCGTAATTGACCGAGCAATCCGACAGGCTGATCCAACGGCTCTAACTTTTCTGATTGCTTGAATTGTTCCATCCATTCTCCAAGCCAGCCGTCAGTGACCACTTCATCCACAGGCAAGCCGCCCGCGGATGTTTCACCGCCCAAGCCCATCCTCATCGCTTCAAAGAGAGTGATCTCGCCCTGCGTTTGGCCCTCTTCCCAGAACTTGATCGCCGCTTCGATCTGTTCCGCATCCAGCGTCACCCATTGACCGCGAATCTGCACCAGCGGCGACTTCAACTTTGTCAGCGTTTTGAATTCCTTTTCAGTCAGTTCTGTTTTGCCAAGCGACAACTGCCATTGGTAATTGACCAGATTCTCCATTGTCATTTTGCCAGGCGCGCCTGCTTCCTGTTTCGATTTCATCTTGACCTTCACGCCAAGCCGCGCGCCTTTCTTGTTCCACCACGGCGGGACCAGAACACCAAAGCCCGCACCTTCCAGCAATGGCGCAGTCTCGCGCAGGAAGGTGTACGCGCCATTGGTATCCACTGAAAGTTCAGTGGGGCGTTTCCCTTTCAGGCTGTCGGTGATGGGCGGGAATAAACGCGCCGCGTACCCAAGACCTGTTAGCAATTTTTCCTGCGGCTGTTCAAAGCGATGGCCGAGATGAGTAAGCGCGCCTTTAGTTTTCTTCCAGACTTCCTCAGCAGGAATCAACAAGCTGGGATCATCTTTGGCTTGAATGAGATAATGAAGTTGCCAGGCTTCTTTTTGCAAAATGGGTGCTTGCAAGCGAAAAGCAATTCGAAATGTGGCATCGCCCGCAACGTGCAGATTGCGCATCCATGCTTTGTAACTAATGGTAAGACTTTTCAATTGCGCGGGCGAAGCTTTGATGGTTGGGTCCTGACGAAACAAGCCTTCGACCCAGCGCGCGGCAGGAGTATCCGCGCCGACATAAAAACGCGGCATGGAAGATTTTCCCCAAGCCCGCGCCAGTGAATCACAGAAGTCGTTGAGAAAATTATTGAGCAACATGCGCGGCGATAAGAGCATATCGTCATCAGCCACACCCGCGCGGCAAACAGCGGGCATGGCAGTTTCTAACTGCGCTAGGCGCGCAGCGTCTTTTGCCGCGTCCAACACAGGCAGCCAGCGCGCTTCGTATTTATCTTCTATTGCGACCAGCGCGGGAATCAGTTTGTGCGAGGCGATGGTCTCCAATACCAAAGCGCTAACCGTGCTCCAGTAACGAAGATCGGGCGTGGGCGGGGTGGATGCGTCCGTTGTCGAGGCGTGGGCCAACAAAACAGGGAGAGCCTCAATAGGGTTCATCCAAATCCCATTAATGAGAAATGAATCGAGCGTTGGTTTTTGAAGATCCAAATCCCAGTTGTGGATGAGTTGAGGCGAGGGCACGGGCACGCCGCGCACGGCAGGCAGGCGCAGGGTGACGGTTTTTGAGGCACCATCGAGATTGAAAATATTTTTGAGGGTGGCTGTATCCGCACAAAATGGATGCAGGCGGGACTTGGGCTTTTTTGCCGCGCGTGATTGTTTGGGCGCGGGCGCATCGGATGTTTCTGCCCAAAATAAAATGCCGCTTGGGTTTTCAGGTTGATAGTGCGCGTGGATAATGTTCATGAACGGACTTTATTCTTTCTTGCTTCTCGGAAAATTCGCCCAATCCAAATGGCGCCTCATGATTTTAGCGCAGAAATTATTTCTATGTGCCCGACCAATTCTTTTTCAATTCATGAATTAGCTCATTCCAAAATATTGCCTGAAAGGTTCTTCGATCTTTTGGGCGTATTTCCAATGTTGAATTGGCAACAGTTCGTTGCTGGCAATTTATATTAACCTGAATAGGAAAAGCACCAACCTTTTTTTAGCTTGAAAGGATTTTGTGTGATGATTTTCTTAGTGACTATTTTGTGGTCGCCCCACAACAGTTTTATTTAGTCTCGATTTTCCATTGAAATTCTTTTCCCGATGGAGTTCCAAATTAATTGCCATCTGGTGTAGCATTTCCAAAGACCAACAACATCAATATACATTCTGACCGTATATATGGTCTAGGCGCTGAATGCTTCAACTAAGAAAAAGATATTAAACATACTCAAGTATTTTTCAGCTAAGGATAACATAGCTCCAAACAAGGCAGTACCAGCGATCCAAACTCTTGGGTTCCTAAAACATCTTTTCTCTTCCTGTTGAAGCCTGTAGCTGATAAAGTATTCATAAGATGTGTTGTCTATTGCCTTTTTGGAATGATTAAAACCTTGAGTTCCGTAACGAATATGGTTAGTTCTCTGTGCGTGACAGACGCAATTCGTGGAGATTTCCTGAATAACAAAGCGTTGACCTAAATGGTTATCTGACCTTAGTCACAGATGGAGATCCGTTCCACGGCACCGGACAAGATATCCATGATGATAAATATACACGGCACGGAACCCACTTAACAAGCCGAAGGTTGCGTTTAACCGCATAACCCCTTTGGTTTTTGATTCCGCCGGGACTACCAAACAATCCGTTTTTCACTTACACCTATCGCTATCGACTTCTCTTATTGCCAGAGTATTTTTCCAGGAATATTCCGAATCCTTTATTGTTTCCCGATGCTTGTGACCATCTCTTAATATCTGCAAGGTTAATTCGATTGTGTTTCGCAACTAATAAAGCTTGAGCTAGGCACTGCTGGTCATTCCAAAAATAATAAGCAGCCAATCTGTCTTTAACACAATCTGTGGGAGATATTACTCTTAAGATTCCGGTTGCCAACTTTATTTCCCTAATCTGTGTCACTGATTCTTCGCCTACGGAAAGCGGACCAGGTGGAAATTCGACAATGTGTTTTGTGTCTGGATGAACAAAATACCGATTTTTCTCGTTAAAGCCAATCTCTTCCATTGCTGTTTTTATTTTGTTTCTGGCAACAGAATAAACATCTATTAAGTCTATATCAGCTGATATATATTTGTTGGCAGTATATATTGATACACAAGCACCACCGGATAAGACAACTGTAATCCCTTTTTCTTGCAAATGCGATTGAACGTATGCTGCGAGTTCAGCTTGCGTCATTTTATTGATGCTTTTCATAAAACCTTACCGCGGCGTCGAGGCCTGCGCCTGTTCATGACAAGTTTCTCCCGTTCTTCTTCAGGATAAAAGGAAAGTGCCTTTTCCAATAATTGTTTCAACTCTTCGAGAAATGGATATCTTGGGTTGAAAGTGTAGATACGTGTTCGCCCTTTCGTAAGACTTACCAAGATGCTACCAAGTTCTAATTTGTCTAGCTGGTTTTGAACGGTAGAAATATCCATACCAAAGAATTGAGATATTTCTCTTGCATAACCTTCATCGCGGGCTACCATGAAGATTAAGACATTTTCGGAACCTTTTGATCCAAGCAGAGGCCTTAGCATAATATGATCCATTGCGAAATATATGATAACCGAAGTTTTCGGTTATATGACTGAAACTTTCGGCTATTATAACGCAATTTTCTATTCAGGATTGACGCGGTGCAGAATTCTAAAACTGACCGGTGTAGTGAAATTTCCTGATTCAAGTTGACTTTAGGATTTGATCAATACCCCGCTCTCAATGGCAGATCACTCTGATTCGAGAAGCGAAGTAATTGGATTTTCTAGAAAAGGATTGTTCCGAAGGGGGAGCTAGCGGCGTGAGACTTTGATGTGATAATTAGGGAGAAAAACCTTGACGAAGTTTCCCTATTGTAATATCCTCCATATACCTGCACTATGAAGTGCAGGGGATTATCGAAAAGATAATCACATTAAAACCCCCTATATATGGGAAAATAGTCGCTAGATTTGCTTTTTATCCCGTATTTACTAGCACTTCGGGATGGAGATTGAGGGGCGGACTCATAAGCCCTTGGTCGTGAGTTCAAATCTCACCCTCGGCACTAGAGACCATCGTAAGATGGTCTTTTTATTATAAATCTGACCCACAACTAGTAGTGTGTCAAGCATCGATTGATGGGTAGAGGCGTTTGAGTTTAATGCGTGCATCCTCAGTAGAGAATTGCCAGTTGACCGTAGCTTGTTTATTGTTCCGTTGAAGAGCCCAAGCTTCGGTTTCGCGAATCAAGATGGTTTGACTTGGAATGCAACGATTGAGACACTGTCTGCCAAGTACGCTCAACTCGATTTCGGCCATATTAAGCCAACTTCCATGTTTGGGCGTTGAATGAAATTCCAGTCGATCCAGGATGCGCTTGGCTTCTGCTGGCGCAAACACTTCGTAGAGACAGGCAGGCGAATGGGTGTTGAGTTGGTCTTGAACTACCACAATCTTTTCGGCCTGCGGAAAATAGACATCGACCAAATCGCACATACAGTAAGCCCAGTCAGCTTTGGTGCGTCGTTCCGTAACTTTGACGTTGCGCCAGTTTTGAAGTGGAGCAAAGAACATGAACAAGTTAGACACGCCTTCACGCCGATATTCATGATCATACTTTTCCAACTGTCCTGGGGTTATTGGCAAAGCTTGGCGAGTTCTCACTCACCACTGTTCTGGGCTTTCATCGAAGCACACCAGCGGGCGTTTTGGATCCGCCGGACGTTGGTAGACATCCAAAACGTCTTCCAAAGTGGTAGGTTCCTGTCCTACCATGTGAAAGACAAATTCTGCATTCGCGGTTGGAATACACCATTCCTCTCTGCGCCAAGGCTTCAATTCATTATCGCTTAATACTTGGCGAACCGTTTCATGAGAGATGCTATCAATGATTTTCATCTGCACAACCCGATCTGCCAACAGACGCAAACTCCAGCGCACATATCCTTCCGGTGGTGAGCTACAAACTAAAGCAACCAGCCTGGCTTCCGGTTCACCATCCAATTTGCGACTGTATATGCGCTTTGAGTGCCGCGACTTCAATGATGCTTCAAATCCTTCAAATACAAACCGCTTCCGAACTCGCTCAATGGTTGGAATGCTCACATCTAGCGCTTGACTGATTTCCTTATCTTGCCAGCCTTCGTTAGCTTTCAAGAGAATCCTGGCTCGGCTTATGGTCCGTGCTTTTGCTATTCCTGAACCAATCATTTTCAGCAACTGCCCTTGTTCATCGTTTGCGAGGGTGACAACATATTTTTTGGCCATAGCTACCCCTTTTTCAAGGTAGCATACCGCCTCTCTATTCACCCATCAATTCACGTTTGACAGGCTCCTAGTACCTGGACATGATGTATATGATTGGTGGTATGCTGGGTAAATGAAAAAGCAGACGATCAAACTGAATGAGCAAGAAATTGAATGTTTGAAAGCGATCGTTCGGAAAGGCCAAAACCAAGCACGAGGGATTACCCGAGCGCGGATTTTGCTGCTGTGCCATCAAGAAAAGGCGGATCAGGAAATCGCGGAGACATTAAGCGTGGGCAGAGCGACCGTAGAACGCATCCGCCGACGGTGCGCCAGAGAAGGAATGGAGAGTGCTCTGAAAGAGAAGCCACGGCCGGGTCAAAAGAAAATCCTGAGTGGCAGGCAAGAGGCACAGATCATTGCGCTTGCCACGAGCACGCCGCCGCCCGGACATACGCGCTGGTCCATTCGTCTGTTATTGGTAGCGGCAGTCGAGCACGGCATAACGAAACGGATCAACTTTGAGACCGTGCGGTTACTGCTGAAAAAAACGAACTCAAACCTTGGCGCATCAAGGAATGGTGCATCCCCAAAGTGACCGATCAGTTTCTAGCCTGCATGTTTGAGGTTCTCGACCTCTACGAAAAGCCTTATGATGCTCGACATCCAAAGGTTTGTTTCGATGAAAAGAGTAAAGAATTGCACGCACACAAGCGTGCACCTGTTCCCATGGCACCCGGCAGAATAGCGCGCCAGGACTATGAATATAAACGCTGTGGAACACGCAATCTGTTTATTTTTGTAGAACCCCCAGCAGGTAGGCGACACGTTTTGGTCACCCGCCGCCGTACCAAGCTCGACTTTGCCTATGCCATGCGTTATTTAGTGGACCGCCTGTATCCGGAGGCCGAATACATTGAGGTCGTCTTGGACAATTTGAACACACATACAACTGAGACGTTGATTGAAATCTTTGGTAATGCAGAAGCCAATCGCGTTCTCAGCCACCTGCGATTTCATTACACGCCTACCCATGCCTCGTGGTTGAATATGGCCGAAATTGAAATCGGTGTCCTGGGTGGGCAGTGCCTCAATCGCCGGATTGCTTCCGAATTCGACCTGTATCGAGAAGTCATCGAATGGGAGACCAGACGCAACAACCAGAAGGCAAAAATTGAATGGTCTTTTACTCGCGAAAAGGCTCAAGAAAAATTCGTCAAACATAAATCAAAACAATGATGTCACGGTACTAGTCAGCTGACTCTTTAATGAAAGAGTGGTTGATCGGCATTCGAAGCTGATGTCCACGATTCTGTATTCCAGACTACCATAAACCTTGGCATATATAACTGGAGCAGGTCAAAGTTACCTCTCGCGAAAAATCCAATAACACCAGCAGCCTGCCGCAGTATAATCGCTTCAAACTGGAAAACCACATCTTAGCAGCTTCTGTGTCTCAAATGTTTTGAAGATACAACCAGATTTGGTTTCCGTGGAACGAGCTGATTTGCCTGTAGTGACGGCGAAGTCGGTTTAGGTTTTTTTGGAGAAGTAAAATGATAAAACTAAGTTACAGTACTTTTGGTTTGACCAACCTGGATTTTTTGGATTCAATCCGCGTGGTTGATAAAGCTGGTTATCCTGGAATCGAACTTTCATTTCATCGAGACCAGTTCAATCCATTTGAAATTACGGACGAGTACCTCGCAGCAATTAAGAAACGATTTGGCAGGGTTGAGGTAAAACCTGCTTGTGTGGCAACTGCTTCACATTTTTTTACTCCGTCGAGGCCGCACGAACCTTCCCTAATGAGTCCCGATCTGGCGGGGAGAAAGCGCCGCATCGATCTGGTTAGACGCGGGATTGATGTCGCTCGCAAATTGAGCGTTTCACTCGTCACGTTTGGAAGCGGCTTCATCCGGGATGAACACGTGACGAATCCGTCGGTTAACCCGCGCGAACTGCTGGTGGATAGCATCCATCAATGTTTGCGAACGGTCAAGGATGACGAAGACATCACCCTTGTGATCGAGCCGGAGCCGGGGATGTTCATTGAAACGGTGGAACAGGGCTTGAGTTCTTATCCATGAAGTCAATTCGCCCAAATTCCAATTACATTTGGATCTATGCCACATGTATTGTTCGGAAAAGGATTATGTCTCTGCATTGGCGCAAGCTGCTCCATACACGCGTTATCTTCACGTTTCCGATGCCCAGGAGGGGTATAACTTGAAAATTGTGAAGATGGCGGAGAACCTGACTCTCGATCTGGATTTCGCCAGCTATCTAATTTACTTCCCAGAATATGCGGATTATTTACTGGTGGACAAAGACCATCCGATCTATTTTTATGATGAAAAACCCCGCAGGGAGCAGAAAAAGTGCATTGAGTCCATCCTGAGCTCCGTCAACATTGCGCAGACGCCAGTCTATGTGGATTACAACGGATTGTTTGCAGGCTCCACTCCCTTTGACGACGAAATTTTTACCTACTTGATTTCGGTGCCGGGGTTAAGCTTTGACGTCTTGGAAAGAGCAAGACCCATCCTTATATATTTGCGGAGCACGAAACACCCAGACGGCAAATTGCTGGTGGATAAAATGGTTGCAAATACCCTGACGGGCATTGTTCACTTTCATGAAATTCCCGGTGAAGGAACACTTGATTTTGCTGCCAGTTTCAAGGCCTTAACAGATCATGGATTTTCCGGTTATGCGTCTGTTGAGTTGTACCACCATGTTCAATCATGGGAAAAGGCGTTGAATGACAGCTTCAGGCATTTGTCACAATTTGTGTAGGTACGGCTATTGATAAAATCATTTCGACAGGACACGCTTCAACGGATGATCTGTGTGATCAGATTATCCATCCATTCAGAATCAGGAGAGATTTATGATAGACGTTAAACAACTAGGCTGGGATGCCAGCACCGTTGGGGAACTTGACCATAGATTATTGAAAGCCCCTCACGTGAAATTGCGCTCCTTCACGGAAGGTCCGAAGGGCGATATGGTTTATTGCGTTGACCTGCGTATCAACCAGCCCAATGCAAACTTTTTGTCTTCAACGGAAATGCATTCCTTCGAGCATTTTTTGCTGGCAGGGTTTCAAAAATATATGCCAGGGAATTTTCTCTCCGTGGGATTAATGGGATGCCAAACGGGCTTCTACCTTGTTTTATATAACGAGGGCAACGCGGAAAAAATCTGTAGTGTGTACGAACGCATCTTGATTGATATTTTGAATGCCCGCGAAGTGCCCTATGCCAACATTCAGCAATGCGGCAACTATAAAAACCATAGCCTGGAACTCGCTCAAAGTGTTGCCAGGAGGGTGTTGGAGGCCAAGTCCAACTGGCGTCAGGTTGTATGACGGATAGAAATTACATGCAGCGTGTTACCTATCAACACACGATTGAATATGAGGTTGTCAATGCCCCCGATCTTTTTAACCCGCAGAACGAGGCTCTGTTGTCTTTGGGAAGAATTGAAAATGGCCGCAGGTTTGTTGTCGTAGATAGTAATGTTGACAGGCATTACTCCGCCCAAATACGAAATTATTTTTCGTATCACGGGGTTGAGGCAAAGATCATCACATTCCCCGGCGGCGAGGAAAATAAGACTATTGAAAATTATCTTTCCATCGTGCGGGAATTAGATTCCTTTCCCATCCACCGCAGGGACGAACCAATTATTGCAATTGGCGGAGGCGTTCTAACTGACGTGGTCGGCTTTGTAGCGGGCAGTTATCGTCGGGGCGTACCGCACATCAAAGTTCCTACGACGCTAATAGGATACGTGGATGCTTCAATAGGCATTAAGACCGGCGTCAACTTCAACGGCAACAAAAATCGTCTTGGAGCCTTTGCCTCCCCGCAAAAGGTTTTGCTGGATAAGTCCCTCCTGAAAACTTTGCCAAAGCGCCATATCCTGAATGGGCTGTGCGAGATTATCAAATTAGCTGTCATTAAAGACTTAAGGCTGTTCTCCCTGCTGGAAACGCACGGAGCGAAAAGCGTCGAAGCTCAATTTCAGAATGAAGAGGGCGACACGATTCTTGATTCCGCAATTTGTGGAATGCTAGAGGAATTACAACCGAATTTGTTTGAAGAAGATCTGGCGCGCAAGGTGGATTTCGGGCATACGTTTAGTTACGGGCTGGAGACCCGCCACGAAGCCCATTTACTGCATGGTGAGGCAGTTTTGCTTGATATTGCTGTATCCATTCTGATCGCTAGGACACGGAACTTGTTGTCTGATGAGGAGACCGGCAGGATATTCCACTTGATCACCAAGCTGGGTATTATGCTGGACACGACCATTCTCGATCCCCGCCTGCTCTGGCGGTCTTTGCAAGAGCGCACGGATCACCGGAATGGATTGCAACGAGTTCCATTACCGCACGGCATAGGAATATGTGTTTTTGTGAATGACGTAGATGCGTACGAAATCGAATCCGCTATCAAATCCCTGGAAGATTGGATCGCTATAAAAGATGACATCATTTGAAAATGCTGACAACAAAGAAATTGAAAAATTCGACAAGGTGTCCGGAATCTGGTGGGATCCCGAAGGAGAAATGGGGACTCTCCAGACCATCAACCCTCTGCGTATGAACTTCATCACGGAAAAGCTTACAGTGCGCAATCCGAAAATATTGGATGTAGGTTGCGGAGGCGGCATCTTATCGGAGGCGCTTGCCAAAACCGGCGCCCAAGTGACGGGCATTGATTTATCCCAGGCGGCCATTGAGATTGCCAAACAGCATGCCCAAAAGCAAGGACTGGAAATAGATTACCGGTACGAAAGTGTCGAGGAGGTCGCGCGAAAACACGCGGGCAGTTTCGACGTCGTGACGTGTATGGAAATGCTGGAACATGTGCCGGAGCCAGGAAAAATTGTGGCGGCCTGTGCGAAGATATTGAAGCCGGGCGGGCATGCTTTTTTTTCGACGATCAACCGTATACCGAAAGCCTTTTTGTTTGCGATCATAGGCGGTGAATATATATTGCGACTTTTGCCCAAGGGAACTCACACATACTCAAAATTGATTCGTCCCCGAGAATTGAAAAAGTGGGCAGAAGGAAACAGCTTGGAATTTTCAAGGATTTCTAGCTTGATATACAATCCCTTCACCCGTAAGTTTAAAGTAGCCGCAGGCAAAGAAGATGTAAATTACATGGCACATTTCATCAAGAAGAATTAGTTTCCGTACGGAGGCAGATAGGTCCGGCATATGAAACGATTTTTTGCGCTTTCAAGAACTACACACGGGATTTTGGATATTGCCGCCCCGGGTTTTTGCGCTTTGCTATGCTTGGGCAATTTTCCTCCATGGCAGGTCATTTTGATATCCCTCTTCACCGCCTTTGCAGCTTATACAGCGACATACGCCCTAAACGATCTTGTCGGAATTGCTGTGGATCGGGCAAAGTTTGTCGGCGGCATCAACGCTGGTTATTCCGTCGAGGCATCTGATATGCGCTATCCGCTGGCGCAGAATGTGCTCAGTAACCGGGACGGATGCCTCTGGTTTACCGGCTGGTTTGCTTTGGCTCTGATCGGTTCCTATCTGCTCAACCCGGTTATTGTCATCATTTTGGTTGTCGCCGCGCTTCTGGAAGTTGTTTATTGTCTGCTATTCAACATCACTTACCTGCGAACATTGGTGAGCGGACTTGTCAAGTCCTGTGGACCCATCGCTGCCGTTTTTGTTGTAAACCCTAATCCTTCGCCATATCTCCTGCTGCTCATATTTGCCTGGGTATTTTTTTGGGAAATCGGAGGGCAAAATGTTCCGGCAGACTGGAACGATACCATCGAAGATAAGCGCGTCAATGCCAAAACGATTCCCATCCACTTTGGCACCAAACGAGCAGGGCTGATTGTTGTTATCGCGTTGGGGCTTACGGTAATTATTGGTATGCTCCTTCCAGTGATTTCTCCGTTAGATTTAGGCTGGCCCTATTTGTTGGCAAGCGCCATTGTGGGATTCATACTGCTTCTGAAACCCGGTTATCAATTGTATCAACTTCAGGAAGGATATCGAGCAGCGAAATTGTTTGACAACGCCAGTTACTACCCGTTGGCACAACTAGCAATCATTTTCATCTTCGTAATTGTCAAGTAAGACCTTATGATTTTAAAATGCAAAAACTCATAAATCTTGACAAATGTGAAAAATGGAATTAAGATGGTATCGTTATCCTGACAACGTTACCATATCATCTAGGCAAATTAGAAAATTTCAATGCCAACCGTACATGATGTAGCAAAACGAGCAGGTGTCGCACCGATTACCGTATCTCGAGTAATTAATAACTCGGGCTATATCAGCGATGTAACTCGAAAACGTGTGGAAGCAAGCATCAAAGAACTTGGCTATGTCCCGAATACACTAGCCCGAGGTCTTCGTTCAAAGCAAACAAATACGCTTGCCTTGGTGGTAACAGATATAACGAACCCATACTTCACATTGATGGCTCGAGGGGTTGAAGACGTCGCTGAGGCTTCCAACTACACGGTGATATATTGCAATACCGATGAGTTTGAAACCAAGGAAGAAAAATACGCTAATATGTTAGCGCAGAGGCAGGTGGACGGCGTGCTTTTGGTTCCGGCGGGTGGAAATGGCAAGACTACCAAATTCTTAGAAACAAATCGTATTAATGTCGTGGTACTCGATCGTCGCGTTTCAGGTGTGAAGGCAGATTTTGTTTGTTCGGATTCGAAAGATGGTTCCTATCGTTTGATAAAGTTGCTGATTGGATTGGGACACAAGCGGATTGCAATTATTACGGGCCCTAAAAAGGTTTCTACTGCTATTGACCGCGTGATAGGGTATAAGCAGGCTCTAACCGAAGCAGGTCTCAATGAATGTGAATTTATTTATTATGGGGCTTTTAACCAGGAAAGCGGCTATGAGCTCACTAAGCAACTGATGGTGCAATCGCCTAAGCCAACGGCGATATTTGGCGCCAACAACTTTATTATGCTCGGGATCATTAAAGCCTTGAGTGAATTACAGTTAAAAGTCCCCGAGGATGTTTCCGTAGTTGGCTTCGATGATTTTCCTGAATCTATGCTTGTCAGACATTTCTTTACTGCGGCCATACAGCCGGCTTATGAAATGGGTAGGTTGGCGACTGAACTATTATTGAAACGGCTTATGGGTGAGCTATCTGGTGGATTTCAAAGAATTTTTTTACCTACCGAGATCATTGAGCGTGAGTCCAGCGGTCCCGCTAAGGAAGAGTAGTACATGAATGCAAAAGTAAAGGTTTTTTACCCTGATATGGTAACGTTATCATATCCTCCGATTTTCGCTCGTGATCAATCTCATGAAAAGAAGGATGAAGGCAGGTGATAGTTCAGCAAAATCATAAAAACTCCGTACAGAATATTCCATTTTCACATCACCGAACCACAAGTAATAATTTGAAGGCTTAGGAGCATTTCACAATGCTGTCACACTGGAGTTTGTACATATGGAAATAAGAGGTTCGTCGTCTGCAAGTGAGGTAATCCTCGAAGTCGAGAACATTACCAAGAGCTTTCCGGGTGTGAAGGCGCTTGATGGCGTATCGTTCAACCTTCGCAAGGGTGAGGTGCATGCTTTAGTCGGGGAGAACGGGGCGGGCAAGTCAACGCTCATGAAGATCCTTAGCGGGGTTTACCAGCCCGATGAGGGGACGATCCGTTACAAGGGGAAAGTGGTGTCCTTCCGCGACGTAAACGATTCTCATAAAGCAGGCATCGGGATTATCTATCAGGAACTCAACCTTCTCCCCCATCTGTCAGTGGCGGCCAATATTTTCATTGGCCGGGAGCCGCTGACCAAGTATGGCACGCTGGACGAGAAGAAGATGAATGCCGATGCATTGGAGATTCTCAACCGCCTCAAAATCCGCCTGGATCCGACGATCATATTGAGAAGATTGCCTGTCTCCAAACAACAAATGGTAGAGATCGCCAAAGCCCTCTCTCTCAACTCGGAAGTTCTCATCATGGATGAGCCAACGAGTGCATTGTCGGAAGCCGAGATTGATGAGCTTTTCTCGATCATCCATGCGTTGCGCGACCACGGTGTCGCCATCATCTACATTTCTCATCGTCTCGAGGAACTGAGACACATCGTGGATCGCATCTCCATCTTCCGCGATGGGCATTCAGTCAGCACCGATGATTTCACTGCTATTAAACCGTATGAAATCGTGAGCCGTATGGTGGGCCGAAAGATCGAAGCCGTTTTCCCGCCGAAGCAGAACGTTCCCACGAAGGAGAAACTGCTTGAGGTTCATAATATCGTGCGGGCGGGAGTTCTTCACGATATCTCCTTCGACCTCTATCGAGGGGAGATCCTCGGCTTTGCCGGTCTCATGGGTGCGGGAAGATCGGAGTTGGGGAGAGCGATCTTCGGAGCCGACCCGATCGATTCGGGTGATGTGATCATGGGCGGTCGCAAACTTTCCCTGAACTCACCCGCCGATACCATCAAAGCGGGTATCGCCTACCTCTCGGAGAACCGCAAGGAGCAGGGGCTGGCGGTGAAAATGCGACTCACAGAGAACGTCACCATGGCAAACGTTCAGGAGATTTCAAAGCGTTTTGGCATAATTTCTCGTGATCAAGAGATAAAAGCCACGCAGCAATATGTAAACGACCTCAACATTAGGACACCCAGCCTCACCCAGATTGTGAATAATCTTTCCGGAGGCAACCAGCAGAAAGCGGTCGTGGCGAAGTGGCTGTTCAATGATTCGAAGATTTTGATCTTCGACGAACCGACTCGCGGCATTGATGTCGGCACCAAATACGCGATCTATGAGCTGATCGAAACGCTGGCGCGCGAGGGCAAGGGTGTCATCATGATCTCCTCCGATCTGCCTGAGATAGTCGGCTTGACGGATCGTATGTTGGTGCTCCACGAGGGGAGCCTCGCGGCAACACTCACCACCGCTAAAACAACGCCGGAGGAAATCCTCAGATATGCGGCTGGAGTCACAAAATCAACCCAAGGAGATGCGCGTATGTCCGACCAAAAATCAACCCAAGCGAGGAAGCAGTCATGAACGAAACAAAAGTTGAACAAAATAAAAAAGTAGAACCTTCCGAAACCGCTAAAACATCGAACCGATCCGCGGAAGCCCTTGACAGGCTTCTCACCTTCGCCGCGGTGATTATCCTGTTTATCATTTTCTCGATAGTGGCGCCGTATTTCTTCACCATTCGAAACGTCCTCGATCTCGCCCTGCAGACCAGCACGGTAACCATCATGGGTATCGGCGAGCTCTTTGTCATTATCACAGCCGGCATTGATCTCTCAATCGGTTCGGTCGTTGCCCTTTCCGGAACGGTCGCCGTGATGGTCGCGCTTCAGGGAGTCCCGATTTGGCTCAGCATGGTCATCGGCGTGCTCACTGGAGTTGTGACGGGTTCCCTCAATGGGCTGATGATCATCAAATTGAAGCTGCCGCCGTTCATCGCGACGCTCGGCATGATGATGGTTGCCCGCGGAGTTGCTCTTACCATCACGAACGCCAACGCATACCCAGCGCCGCAGGGCTTTGGCGGTTTAGGCAACAATACCCTCTTCGAGGCCGGGCGACAATTCCCTGGCATCTCCTACCCGGTAATTCTCATGATCGTGGTGGCCCTCATCTTTGGTTTCTTTCTCAGTAGAACGAGGATCGGGAGGTATATCTACGCTACAGGATCGAACGAAGAGGCGGCGCGGCTTTCCGGTATCAATATCAGCCAAATTAAACTCACCGTCTACATCATCTCTGGTATGCTGGCCGCCCTGGTCGGCGTTATCCTCGCCTCACGGATGACCACCTCCCAGCCCAACAGCGCAGTTGGCTACGAATTGAATGCCATTGCCGCAGTGATCATTGGCGGTACGAGCTTTATGGGCGGCACGGGCACGGTGTTAGGAACGGTGATCGGATCCTTTATCATCGGAATACTCACGGTAGGCCTCACAATGGCAGGTGCGAACTATTTCGTGCAGCAAATCGTTATCGGCCTGGTCGTCATTGGTTCAGTAACGCTTGACCAGGTCAGGACTCGCAGGTGAGAAATGAAAGTTAGATCCATTTCAATCCGGAAAGGAGGTGGTTGCTTCGCATCCGATAAACTATCGCTATCGCTCACTAACTACAATATCTGTAATATCTGTTCATTCAATACTAACTAATCCATAAGGAGAAGAAATGAAAAAACTGTTCGTTCTAGTAAGCTTTATTGTGGCCGCTTCCATGCTTTTGGCAGGATGCGGTGCTACTCCCACTCCCGCTGCGATGCCAGAGCCAGCCACTGCCGCTCCAGCTGCTCCGGCTGCGACTGCCATGCCGGCTCCGACTACTGCGCCGGCTGCTGCTGCCCCGGCCGGGGGTGAGATTGCAGTCATCGTCAAGACTGGTGACTCTGGCTATTGGCAGAACGTGCAGGCAGGAGCTGTAGCTGCCGAGAAAGAACTTAGGGCAACGACTCCTAAACTGACCGTCACCTTCCTCGGCGCCCAGTCCGAGAGCAACATTGATGAGGAGATCAACATTGTAGAAAGCGCGATCGACCGCAACGTTAAGGCGATTGTACTTGCCCCGTCGGATGCGACCGCCCTCCAGCCGGCTGTTGCAGATGCAAAGAAAGCCGGCATCCCCGTCCTCATTATCGACTCTGCGCTGGCTGGTGATCCGTCCCAATATGTGTCATTCCTTGCTACAGACAACAAGGCAGCTGGTGAAGCTGCTGGCAAAGCTTTGGTTGATGCGCTTACTGCAAAAGGTGTGACCACAGGCAAATTGGCCATTATGTCCTATGTAGCCGGTGCTGGGTCCGAGATCGGGCGCGTCGGTGGATTCACTGACTATATCCAGACAAACTCGAAGTTCACTATTATTTCTCCAAACCAATACTCCAACTCCGATATGCCCACCGCGCTCAACCAGACCACGAACGTGCTTAAAGCCAACCCGGATCTGGTAGGCATCTTCGGTGCAAATGAACCGACCGCCATCGGCATGGGCACCGCGATCAAGAATGCGGGACTCTCAGGGAAGATCGTGGCAGTTGGTTTCGATGGTGCGGACCAAGAGCAAGCTTTCATCAAGGATGGTACCCTCCAGGCGATTATTGTTCAAAGCTCCTATAATCTTGGCTACTTGGGAGTCAAGGATGCCTATGATGTCGCTTTCAACAATAAGACAATTCCGGCCACTGTAGACACGGGATTCCTCTTGGTGACCAAGGACAACATTGATTCTGACGCTGCCAAGGGCGTGCTCTACTAATCTCTACTGATTTTCCACTGACGACAAGTTCTCAAGATGGGCGACCCGCACGTCAAAGCGCGGGTCGCCCTCACCGCATAAGTATCGAAACTCATGCGATGGCTGCATTGCAGTAGGCGTGGAAGGAATCGGCCAGCGCTCAGCGTGTATCTGCAATGAAAGTAAGATATTTTTCCGCGTAGTGAGACCACCGAGGCGCGATGCAAGCGCCTGCTGTGGAAAAATCCTTCAAAAAATGCTCGTAAAACTTTGCCCGGCGCTGAAGCAAGATAGCCTTGATATAATAAAAGCAGAATGAAGCAACCTCGCTTATTAACTGATATGAAAAAGACAAGGAGCATCTATTTATGTTAATTGGAATATCACCTCTGATTTCCCCGGATTTATTGGCAGCCCTCTGTCGTATGGGGCATGGCGATGAAATTGTCCTTGCCGATGCACATTTCCCGGGGGAAACTTATGGAAAACGCGTATTACGAGCGGATGGCATCAAGATTCCCGCGATGTTGGATGCCATCCTGCCTCTTTTTGCCTTGGATACTTATGTTGAAAGTCCTTTGATTATGATGTCCGCTGCTTCAGGCGACCAACTTGATCTAGCCGTCGAAATCTCCTATCGACAGGTCGTTGACAAACACTGGCCTAATACCTCACCCATTCAACATATCGAACGGTTTGACTTCTATGATAGAGCTAAGGGAGCCTTTGCTGTCCTCATGACCGGAGAAACAGTTAAATACGGCAATATTATCTTGAAAAAGGGTGTAACGCCAATCAGCAAGAAATAACATTTTGTCCAATCTTAGGAGAATACTCATGAATACTTCGCCTGAAAAAATTGATCCACATGCCGTACCACACAGGAAGTTCTATACCGGTGCTATGATGCCGGGAGTAGGCTTGGGAACGTTTGGCTCTGATCGTTTTAACGCTGATGACATCGCGGCAGCGGTTTTAGGCGCCGCTGAGATCGGGTATCGCCACTTTGATTGCGCCTCCGTTTATGGGAACGAAAGAGAAATCGGTGTATCCTTTCAGAAGATAATCAGTAGCAGCATAAAGCGCGAAGAACTGTGGATTACGTCAAAGCTTTGGAACGATAAACATGCTGAAGAGGATGTCATCCCTGCCTGCAAGCAAACCCTTAAAGATTTGCAATTGGAATACCTTGATCTTTATTTAATTCATTGGCCGTTTCCGAATTATCATGCTCCCGGTGTAGGTGTGGATTCCCGTGACCCGCAGGCAGTGCCCTATATTCACGAGAATTATATGAAAACCTGGCGGCAGATGGAAAAGCTGGTGGAGATGGGTCTGGTTCGGCACATCGGCACTTCGAATATGACGGTTCCAAAATTGAAATTGCTGTTACGGGATGCAAAGATCAAGCCTGCCGCCAACGAGATGGAACTGCATCCTCATTTCCAGCAGCCTGAATTCTTTAAATTTTGCATTGACAATAAGATTATACCGATTGGTTTTACACCCATTGGTTCTCCAACTCGGCCGGACCGCGACAAGACCCCGGAGGATACTGTTGATATTGAAGATCCCGTGATCGCCAAAATTGCCAAGAGGCTGAAATGTTCACCCGGCGGTCATCTGTGTTAAGTGGGCTGTGCAACGCGGGCAGGTACCGATCCCGTTTTCCATTCATCCCAACGAGTATTGGAGCAATCTGAAATCCGCTACGACCGAACCTCTGACCACTAAAGAAATGCAGGAAATTGCCGCAATTGATAAGAATTGCCGCCTGATCAAAGGCCAGGTTTTCCTTTGGGAAGGAGCTAAAGATTGGCAAGATTTGTGGGACCTGGATGGGAAGATCGCAACAAAATGATTTAAGGCGTGTCGGGAGAATATGGCATCTCAATTTATCATCACAGTGGATGTAGGCACCTCGAGCACAAAGACCTCGTTATGGACAGGGGCCGGCCAGTTGGTGGCACATGCTTCTGCTGCTTACGATCTACATCGCCCAGAACCGTTATGGGCAGAAATTGATGGTGATACTTGGTGGCGAGCTGTTTGCGCGACGATTTAAGACGTTCTCGCGACGAGTGAAGTTGCTTCTGCCTCGATAGCTGGTGTCGGCGTTGACGGAGTTGGCTGGACTTTGATCCCGGTGGATCGCGCAGGCAATCCGCTTCATCCTGCAATGATCTGGCTGGACCGACGTGCCGAGCAGGAGACGACTTGGCTCAAATCATTACCGGAAGCTGAAAGTCTGGTGAATCTCAACGCCAATCCCTTGGATGCTGCTTATATTACTCCCAAGTTGATATGGTTGAAGAAAAATCGTCCTGAGATTTTTAATTCAGCCCATAAATTTCTTGAAGCGACGGGCTTCATCGTGTCTCGATTTACAGGCGAATTTATTTGCGACTACACCCAAGCCTACGGCTACCATTTTTTTGATATTAGAAACGAAAAGTGGAATCAGCAGATTGCCGGGAAGATTGGTGTCCCAATCGAGAAAATGCCCCGGTTATGTCGCAGTTCGGAACTTGTAGGCACGGTTACTGAAAAAGCAGCCGAGCAAACTGGACTCAAACCCGGAACGCCGGTGATCGCCGGTTGCTTGGATGCGGCCGTCGGCGCGTTGGGTTCAGGCGTAATCAAGCCCGGACAAACCAACGAACAAGGGGGACAGGCGGGCGGTGTGGGAATTAGCCTAGATCATGTTTTGGTGGAACCCCGTTTGATTTTTTCACATCACGTGATTCCGGGACAGTATCTCCTTCAAGCCGGAACTGTCGGCGGCGGCTCGCTCAGTTGGTTCCGGGACCAGCTTGGGCATCCGGAAGTAAGCGCAGGTAATTTAATCGGTCAGAATCCATTCGAGTTTTTTAGCAAACAGGTGGAGCTGTCAAAACCCGGGGCCAATGGTTTGATCTTCCTGCCGTATATGGCCGGTGAACGGACTCCTTTGTGGAGCAGTATCCCACGAGGAGTATTCTTCGGTTTGACATATAGTACAACCCGCGCGGATCTGCTTCGGGCAATCATGGAAGGATGCGTTTTCGCAGTCTATGATAATCTCCAGATTGCCGAAGAACACGGAGTTTCGATTGATGAATTTTTGGGTTCTGGTGGGGCCATTCAAAGCGCAGTTTGGTGTCAGATCAAGGCAGATATTTATGGAAAGCCATTTATTGTCGCCAAGCGCGCGGATGGCGGTGAAGGCGGACATGATTTGGGCTTATTTGCTTTGACGGCTTACGGGATTGAAATGCGCAAGGATATTGGTGCTTGTGTATCTGATTTACTTCCGAGACGGCAGGTATTTGAACCATCCTCGAAGAACCATGCTTTGTATCAGGAATTGTTCGGGGTTTATCGGAGTTTGTCTCGAAAATTGATGGACGATTTTGCAACGCTGGATACGATCACGCGAAATTATTTCAAATAATATAAACGGAGAATTTAACATGAAAGCTGTTGTTCTTGAAGACAAGAAGGTCATCACATATAAAGATGTTCCGACTCCGGAGCCGGGTCCGGGACATATGCGCTTGAAGATCAAAGCCATTTCAATCTGTGGTTCGGACATCAAGCGCTACGTGGATGGACATCGAATGTATCCACTCATTCTGGGACATGAAAATTCCGGAGTAATTGATCGCGTTGGCGATGGGGTCAGTAAAAGTTATATAGGCAAACATGCTGCCATTATTCCGCTTGTGCCTTGTTTTGAATGCGAAGAATGTAAGCGAGGATATTACTCGGCCTGTCACAATTATTCATTCATTGGTTCGCGCCAATCGGGCGGCTTTGCTGAATTTGTTGACTTGCCCGAAAAGAATGTCTTCATTTTGCCAGATGCCTTGCCCTTTGAGCATGCCGCGCTGATTGAACCCTCGACGGTTTCAAGGCATATGCTGTCATTGGGGGATTTCAAACGTGGACAAACGGCAATTGTATTGGGCGCGGGATCAATCGGTTTGATGATCGTGCAATGGCTTCGCATTCTTGGCGCGCACCGGATTATTGTTACCGATATTTTGGAAGACAATCTGCGGATAGCTTCAAAAATTGGCGCGCATTTTACGCTCAACCCATCAAAGGTCGATGTAGTGAAAGAAATACAAAAATTGGTCGGTGATGGAGCTGATCTGACATTGGAGGCAACTGGCGTTCCGCAAGTATTGGAACAATCCATTGCACTTACGCGCCCGCATGGCAAGATCGTTCTGGCTGGGAATCAGCCCTTGGACAAGAGCCTTCCATTAACCTTCATTGAAAACCTGATGCGCCGCGAAATCAGCCTCGTCGGTTGCTTTATGTCTTATTCGGCGCCTTTCCCTGGACATGAGTGGACAGAAACGATTGATGCATTGTTGAATGGCAGTTTGGATATGGGTATATTGATTTCCCATCGCTTCCCACTCTCGAAGGCGCCGGATGTGTTTGAAAAAATCGGCGCGCATCAATTGGCCCACCAGAAAATCATCTTGAACCCTGAGGAGATTGCATGACTCTTCAAAATGTATTTCCCTGGATTCTGCAAGCCCAAAAGGAAGGTTGGGCGGTGGGGGCCTTTAATGCGAATACGATGGAACAAATGCAAGCCATCGTTTTGGCTGCTCAGGCTGAAAATGCTCCCGCGATCATCCAAGTTAGCCATCGGGCGCTGACATATATCGGAAGTGGCAATGAAATTCAGGGTCTCAAGTATATTGCCGCGCTTGGAAGAATTGCCGCTGAAAGCGTTACTGTGCCGCTTGCGTTGCATTTGGATCATGGCACCGAAAGTGAGGTGCTTCAAGCCATTGCGTTAGGCTTCACTTCCGTGATGTTCGATGGCGATGAATTATCCTTTGAGGAGAATGTATCTGTCACCAAGCGGCTTTGCGAAATGGCGCATTCCATTGGAATTTGTATGGAAGCAGAAGTAGGTGAAGTGCCTAAACCTGATGGAAAAGCATATGATGAATTGGCAATTGTTTTGACGCAGCCTGATGAGGCGGCCCAATTTGCAAGTGCAACAGGAGTCGATACGCTGGCTGTAGCATTAGGTTCAGTGCACGGTCTCAAGACCAAGCAAATATCCTTGGATTTACCTCGCCTCGAAGCGATCAGGAAGCGCGTGTTTGCTCCGCTGGTTCTCCACGGATCTTCAGGCGTATCGGATAAGGATATTAAGCAAGGAATAGCCTTGGGCTTGTGCAAAGTCAACGTTGCCACGCAGCTAGCCCAGGCTTTTACCGACGCGATCCGCGGCGTTTTGAACAAGGACAGTGAATTGGTTGATCCGCGCAAATATTTGGCCGCGGGACGGAATGCCCAGATTGAAATTGTCCGTGAACGGATTCGATTCCTGAACTCATCCGGTAAGGCAAAATAATACAGCTATGATTTTTTGTTTGAATTTAAATGCAGCAATTGATAAGACACTTGTGGTCTCGAAATTTGAGATCAACAAGATCCACCGGCCCGAATTTGTTATTGCCTTGGCGGGAGGAAAAGGTTGTAACGTCGCCAGAGCATTGCAAAAGTTTGGGGAGGTCCCAGTCATATCGGGATGGGTCGGGGGATTTGCCGGTCAGTATATTGAGAAAGAATTGCAGCGAGAGGAAATCCAGACCGATTTCGTTCATACCAATTTTGAATCGCGAACTTGTACATCCATCCTGGATAAAGAAAAGCAAACCATGACCGAAATCTATGAGCTGGGGGAATCCGTACCTTTGGAAAAAGTAAATGAGTTGAGTGAGCATATTTTGAAAGTCATTGGGAAATATAAAGCTGTGACCCTCTCCGGGAGTTTGCCTCCAGGTGTCCCATCTGACTTTTATGCAGATTTGATCGAAATCGCCCGCAAGGAAAACGTACTGACATTCCTCGACAGCAGCGGAGATGCCTTGCGCAAGGGTTTGGAAGCTGGGCCCTTCTTCGTCAAACCGAATGAGGCCGAAGCTAAAACCCTTTTGGGTCTGAAATCTACCGAGTTGTTGGATTTTGCTCAAATAGCAACTGAGATTTCGAAACGGTATGCAACCAACATTTTGCTGTCTCTAGGAGCTAAGGGAGCAATTGCTGTGAAATCAGGCGAAATAATTTTCGCAAAAAGTCCGAGTGTAGATGTGAAAAGCGCTGTAGGGTCAGGCGATTGTATGCTTGCCGGACTCACCTATGGATGTTTGCACGGGCTCTCGTTTAAAGGGACTGTTGTCTGCGGCGTGGCGGCTGGGACCGCCAACACATTGAAAATTGGAGCGGGCCAGTTCAACCTTGAAGATTTTGAACGGTTGCGCAGTCAGGTTCAAATATCTGACGAGGTGCAGTGAGGCGATGTTCCTATTAACAATTGGCATCCGAAATCGAGTTAATGATACCCACTCAAGAAGTGTACTGAAGAGGACATATGACAACGATTACTTCCACTATCAAAATGAGGCCCGCGGAAAATCGCCTCATCGGAAACCTTCCTAAAATTGGGATTCGCCCCATTATCGATGGCCGTCGTCGGGGCATTCGTGAATCATTGGAGGAACCCACTTTGGCATTAGCCCGAGCCGCTGCAGCTTTGCTGACTTCGAGTTTGCGCCACGCAAACGGGCTTCCGGTCGAATGTGTCGTTCCCGATTTTTGTATCGGCGGTAGCGCCGAAGCGGCTCGTGCGGCTGATATGTTTGCGCGTTCTGATGTTGGCGTTTCGATATCAATCACACCCTGCTGGTGTTACGGCTCAGAGACAATGGATATGGATCCGCTAACCCCCAAGGCTGTCTGGGGATTCAATGGCACCGAACGTCCCGGAGCGGTCTACCTCGCGGCGGTCCTGGCTGCTCACAATCAGAAAGGCCTGCCAGCCTTTGGAATCTATGGACGGGATGTGCAGGATGCCCGTTCCACGGATATTCCGGATGATGTGCAGGAAAAATTATTACGGTTTGCACGCGCCGGCCTGGCTGTAGCAACCATGCGCGGAAAATCCTATCTAGCAATGGGGGGCGTTTCCATGGGAATTGCAGGGTCAATCGTTGATCAGCCATTCTTTGAGCAATATTTGGGTATGCGTGTCGATTCGATTGATATGAGCGAGTTGATGCGAAGGATGGAAGAGAAGATTTTCGATCCGGAAGAGTTCCATGTGGCAATACAGTGGGTCAAGCTATTTTGCAAAGAGGGATGGGACAAGAATCCATCATCAGAGCAGCGCGACCGTTCCTCCAAGGACCGGGATTGGGAAGACGTTGTCCAAATGGCTTTGATCGCCCGAGATCTGATGGTTGGCAATTCCAAGTTGGCGGAATTGGGCTTCGGAGAGGAAGCGCTTGGCCACAATGCAATTGCCGCGGGGTTTCAGGGACAGCGTCAGTGGACCGATCATTACGCCAATGGCGATTTTATGGAGGCGATCCTGAATACCTCCTTCGATTGGAACGGGATCCGAGAGCCATTTGTGGTAGCGACAGAAAATGACTCGCTGAATGCTGTATCAATGCTCTTCGGCCATTTACTCTCAAACACTGCCCAGATTTTTGCGGATGTGCGAACCTATTGGAGTCCTGAAGCTGTGAAGCGCGTCAGCGGACACTCGCTCACGGGTCTCGCGGAAGGCGGCATGATCCACCTCATCAATTCGGGAGCGGCTACTCTGGATGGGACGGGACAAATGACTCGGGATGGGAAACCGGTTATAAAACCGTGGTGGCAAATCAAGCCGGGGGAAGCGGAAGCCTGCTTGAAGTCCACTACCTGGTATCCGGCAGTTCTGGAATATTTCCGTGGCGGCGGTTACTCATCTGGTTACCTAAGTCTTGGCGGCATGCCGATGACCATGTGCAGGCTTAACCTGATAAAAGGATTGGGGCCAGTCCTTCAGATCGTCGAAGGTCACTCCATCGATCTGCCTGCTGAAGTGCACAAAGTGCTCAACGATCGAACTGATCCAACTTGGCCAACCACTTGGTTTGTACCGCGAGTTACAGGCCAAGGGGCGTTGAGTGACGTTTATTCGGTAATGAATAATTGGGGTGCTAATCATGGGGCGATTAGTTTCGGCCACGTTGGCGCAGATTTGATTACCCTGGCGTCCATGCTGCGCATTCCGGTCTGTATGCATAACGTTCCAGATGAAAAAATATTTCGTCCTAGTGCGTGGACCATGTTTGGAACAACCGATTTCCAAGGAGCAGATTACCGGGCCTGCTCCAATTTTGGACCTCTATATGGTTAATTCTCAAGAAATGACGACTGAAGTAAATCATGAACCCAAAAGTGTTTGTTAGTGGTAGCTTCGATATGCTCCATAGTGGGCACATTGAATTTTTCCGTGAAGCCGCGGAGTATGGTGACTTGTATGTAGCGTTGGGCTCGGATCGGACAATTTTCGAATTGAAAGGAAGATCGACGGTCAACACCGAGCAAGAACGGTTGTTCATGATCAAGTCGGTGTCCTTTGTGAAGGATGCTTTTATTTCACGTGGCTCAGGCATTCTGGATTTCGAGGCCGAGTTGCGTGAGCTCATGCCGAATTTTTTTGTTGTCAATGCTGATGGGCATACTGCCGAAAAACGCGACTTGTGTGGTTCATTGGGGATCCGGTATATCATTCTGGACCGTAAGCCATATCCGGGTCTGGAAGCGCGCTCTACCACCCAATTGCGTCAGCGGAATTATATGCCTTATCGAATTGATTTGGCAGGTGGCTGGCTTGACCAGCCCTTTGTCTCAAAACATTATCCGGGTCCGGTGATTACCATTTCGTTAGAGCCAACCTTGGAATTCAATGAACGCAGCGGCATGGCATCCAGCACCAGACGTCATGCAGAGGAACTCTGGGGGCCCAGAATTCCGCAGGGAGATTACGAAAAAATCGCAAAAATCCTTTTTTGCTACGATAATCCTCCCGGAACAAAAGTCATTTCGGGTTCGCAAGACTCGATTGGCCTGGTGTTTCCCGGGTTGGCATACGCGTATTATAAAGGCGAGTACTGGCCCTCGCACATTGAACATCGCACGGATGAACCCCTTTTGCGTTTTGTGGAAAGCTCACTCTATTTGGTTTCCCTTGGACCTCGTTTTCCTGATTACGATGTATTGTCGAACACAACTTTTGATCGGGGGCGTGCCAAGGCACTGGCTGACGCGACAGAAGGTCACTGGCAGGCTATTCTTGATCAGGATATTGCCCGTTTTGGACAAACCATGCGGGAAGGATTTGAAGCTCAGGTAGCTATGTTTCCAAACATGATGAATGATCGTGTGGCGGCTTTAATAAATGAATACCGAGACTGCGCTCTCGGTTGGAAGCTTTCCGGAGCAGGTGGCGGAGGATATCTGATTCTTGTTTCCGAGAAAGCTATCCCAGGCGCAGTCCGTGTGCTGGCGCACCGGCTAACCGATTGAAAGAATCTTGAGACTGTTTAATCGGTATCATTCTCCCAACCTGATCTCGTTTTTCGACAGTGCCGTGCTTGCCATGGGCGTGACGGATCTCCGTATATATTTACGACAACCATCCTCAGATTGATAGGTTGATGGTTACTCTGACAGTAGCGAGAACCCTTGGCTCTTTGGAGTGATTTGCCGTCAACCATCAACTTGCTTATTCGAGACATCTTGTAGAGCTGAAGTAAACGATCTTCAGCCTTTGCATCGAGTTTGATTCTCGAGGAAGAATAACGTTGGCATCAGCTTCTACAAGATCTCGTATGCCAGGGTAATTTCTGACATTATTGCTCTAACTGTTATAGCTTGAAATCAGTTCCTTGAAGCGCGAGTCTTCTCTGATGAAGTCAAGGTCCGGATCATGAATGATCCATTCCACGTAAGTTTGTTTTTTCTCTAAAGCAGCTCGAAGAAGACCGATGGCTTGATCTACATTACCGCAGATCGCTTCCAAGCATGCGCGATTATATTCGCTTTCATTATCATAAATATTTCTCATGGCTTTTCCTATATGTTTTTGAGCGAGCTCTTCTAATCCTAATTTTCGATAGTATCCACCTAACGTGGCGTGTGCCAGATAGTGATCCGGATCCAGTTCAATGACTTTTTGAAAAACGGAAATTGCATCTTCATCGCGTCCTGCCCCCGCGAAGGCCAAACCTAAATGGTGATAATAAGCAGCCCTAGCGGCGTCAATGGATATTGCGTGTTGATGCGCCAGAATAGCTTCTTTGTACAAACCGGCAGATTTATAAAGTGTCCCGAGGGCATCCCATGCAGAGGCGTTTCGGTCGTTGATTTGGACGACTCTTTTATATTTTGCGATCTCTACTTCAAGGTCCGTGATTTCTTTTGAATTCGCTCCTGAGATTTTTTCTCCAGTTTTGACTGACTCCGGCAGTTCTTCGGTTTGGATTGGCGCATCTTGGCTTTTCTCAACCGGAACAATTGAAGCAACGGGCAATTCCTCTACATCGACTGCTAGGTCTTGTGCATATCTACTTACCTGATATTCCGTTCCGCGACGATCAACCAGTTTTACTGAGGGACTTGAAAAGGATTAAGTCTTGGCCTGCTGCCAACTTGCTAATTTCACGGAAGCAGGCTCGAACAACTCTGTCGAAGTTATATTCTCTTCGAGCTGTTGACTTGGGTCGATGAGCGCTTCTTCGGGAATCGCAAACTCTTCATCAATGCCTTCGGCATCTGAGGCGGGAAGGTAAATCTCGGTGTCATTCGAAAACGCTGGAGACCAATCATTATCCTGGTAATCGGCATTAACATTTGACCAATTGGTCAAGGAAGTGATCTCAGAATTGATGGATGCATTTTCCTCAAGCTGGGTTAGATCAGTGAAAGTGCACGCGTCAGCTGTTATTTCAGGAGCGGGCTCATCCGGCGTTTGATCCGGAACCGAAGTGGCCTCCACCTCCAGGTCAGGCAATGAAGCTGAATATTCTTGAAGAGGAATAGATAGATCTGATGAAGCATAAAGCATCTGCCCGGGTTCTTCGCTGTCTTCTTTGCATTCCGGATCCAGCTCGTCAGAGCACTGGAAGGCAATCACCGCTTGCTGGTAATCCTTTAAGTGCCTGTAAACCTTCCCCAGCCGGTTCCAGGATATGGCTTTTTCTTTGTTGTCCACCAGCAAATCAAGGCTTCTTCTAAATAACTTCACGGCATCGTCATATTTTCCTTGAAGCACATACGTCTGGGCCAGGTTGCTGTATGGTTTTCCATAGGTGCCATCCATTTGGATAGATCTATGATACGCATGGATCGCCTGCTCATATGATCCCGACATGAAATATAGATTGCCAAGTTCATTCCAAAGTTCATGTTCGCTCATGGCATTCCTTCTTCATCAACCTGAGACATAGCTTGATTGCTGTTCAACAGGATAGTTGCCAAGCAAACTGAAGCGGGATTGGAGGGAAAGCGTAGTATTTTCCGGGTCGAGCTCGTCAGCGCGTTGATACGCGGCAATCGCGCTATCGTAATTATTGAGACGACGATAGACATTTCCCAGGCGATTCCAGGAGATGGCTTTATCCTTTTCGCTGGTGAATAATTCAATACTGCGTTGATATAAAAGGATTGCCTCGGTGAAGCGGCCTTTCTGCACGTAAGTCAACGCCAAGTTGCTGTACGGCCACGCAAAGCATCGGTCCAGTTGAATGGCTTTACTATATGCCACGATCGCATCGTCATAGGTGGCTGTATTGAAGTAGATATTTCCAAGCTCGTTCCACACGTGAGCATTCTTCGTGTCCATTTCGATCTGAAGGTCACCAGAAGAATCCACAAAGGCGGCTGGTTCTTGCAAAGCATCAGGCATCGGATCTTCTGATTCTTCCTCAGATTTAACGACCAAGTCCTGGTTCTCTTTCAGAAACGCCTCATAGGCTGATTGCTCGGCCGCACTTGAGTCGATAGATTCTGTTTCGTCTTCGATATCAAGTTCAACCCGTATGACAGAAGATTCATTTGATACGTTCTGATTTGTTTCAGGTTCGGCGATGGCTAAATCACCGCCTTCTTCGGTTGTGATGACAACTTTTGTAGTGTCGGTTGTCGTAACTGTTACAATCTCCGGGATCTCGGTATAGGTCTCGCTAGAGTCCTGGATAACCACTGTGGTCGTCTGTTGATCGCCGATTAATTCCTGGGCCGGCTGATTCGCGGAAATACTATTCTCGGTCGCCTCGCCATTGTTGGGTTGTCCTGCGATTTCCAAAGCGTTTTTATCTTCAGTATTTTCATTTTGAACGATCACAGGTTCCGATATCACTTGCTCAACATTTTGTTGCGTGATATCTTCAGAAGAAGGTTCTGTTGCAGGCGTGTCCGATAAAGCAACGATATTAGGTAGATTGTTGGCCTTTGCCAAAGTTATATCTTCAGCCTTCTCAACATTTTGCGCTATCTCTTCAGAAGAAAAAAGTTCTGTTGTGTTTGCATCCGATAAAGCAACGGTATCAGCTCGATTATTGGCCTCTGCCGAAGCAATAACTGTGGCTCGAACGTAAGAGCGCTGCTGAAAAAAGCGGTTCTTTCGTTGGCGATATGGCTGTTGCAGTAAGCGGGCAGGCTGTTGGCGGCTCTGACGATCTTCTTCGGCTTGCGGTGCAACTTGCGCTACCTCTTCAGAAGAGGAAGTTTCTACAGAAGAAGGTTCTGCCGCATTTGTATCTGATAAAGCCATGGTTTCAGATGGATTCTCGGCCTCTGCCAAAGCTTTATCTTCAGCTTGGCTCTCCGAAAGGATCAATTGAATCGGGTTAAGATTCTCTTTAGATTTTTGCTCCAGATCTTGATCTGCATTGCTTTGCGCTTGAACATTACTTTCCGGCACATCATCCAGCTCGTCGCGGAAGCCTGCATTTTCTGCATCCAATTCATCTGCCTGATGAAAGGCTTGAACGGCAAGATCATATTCGTTCAATTTGCGATAGACATTGCCAATTCGATTCCATACCATCGCCTTATCCTTGTCATCGTCGATCAAATCAACCCCTTTTTGATAGAGGGGAAGGGCTTCGGCATATTTGCCCTGACCGACAAAAGTCAATGCTAGATTGTTGTATGCCCATCCGGATTGAGGCGCAAACTCAATGGCTTTGTTGTATGCCTCGACCGCCTTTTCATAATCCTTCTCCCGGAAGTATAGATTACCGAGTTCGTACCAGTTTTGGGCGTTGGCAGGATCCAGTTCCAGGGCCTTTTCATAAGCACGGATCAACTCCTGATTTCTATCCTCCTTGTCGAAAACATTGCCTAGTCGAATCCACGGATTGATAAAGCGATTGTTGAATTCAACCGCCTTTTCTTGATAGGCAACAACTGCATTGAATATCTTTCCTAACTCATTCCAGAACTCATAATCGTTCATTTTCTACCTCCATGGTAATAAGAATTGTTGGAATTGCTAATCAATATTGCAATTGCTCAACAAACTGAAACGCGTTCGAGTAAGCAAATTGACACCTTCGTCGGCCAAGATCACAGCTTTTTGATATGCCTTGACAGCATTGTCATAATCATTAAGTTTGCGATAGGCGTTGCCGAGAAGATTCCAAACAGCCGCTTTGTCTTTATCATTTTTCAACAAATTAATGCTTTTCTGATAAAGAGCAATGGCTTTTTTAAATTGACCTTGAGATACTAAAATTCGTGCAAGGTTGGCGTAAGGCCAGCCATTATTGGGTTCTATTTCAATGGCTTTATAGAACGCGTTTACCGCTTTGTCAAATGTTCCTGCCTTGAGAAATGTTTCTCCGAGATCATTCCAAGTCTGAGCATTGTTCTTGCTTTGGTCTGCTTGGAGATTATTAGTTCCATCACGCATCCCCGCCGTGCCCGGATCCAGTTCGGCAGCTTTTTGATATGCGGCAACGGCGTTTTCATAATCGTTAATGCACCGATAAATATTTCCCAGTCCATTCCAGGATACGGCTCTATCCTGATCTGATTTGAGCAATTCAAAACTTTTTTGATAAAGTAGGATCGCCTCAGCATGCTGGCCTTGTGTCAAATAGGTAAGCGCCAGATTGCTGTAGGGCCACCCAAATGAGGGATCGAGTTGAATGGCTCGGTTGTAGGCTTGGATGGCCATCTCCATGTCTCCACGCTTAAAATGATCGTTTCCCTTAGCATTCCATTCATCAGCGCCAACGACTTTTGACGTATCCAAACCACTTGACCCCAGAGTATGCTCTCGTGATCCGGTCCGATTTTGCGTTTGAGTTTCTTTTGCGGATATTAGGTTAGGCATCTTGTTGTCTCCTTTGGATTCCGGTTTTTCCGGCTTGCTTGGAACTGTCGTAGCTTGCTCATAAGTTGTTTGTGGAACTCCCTCGACTTTCGACGAAGGTTTCTTGACCTCTTCTGCGTTTTCAGAATTGAACATCCACGCCTGCATTTCGAATGATGGATGTCTCGGCTCTGATGTCGTGGAGCTGTCTTTTTGACCGATGATCAAATCATTTTTTGATGTCATTTGCGGATCAGATGGGGCTCCGAAGGATTCGCCGTTACCGGTATCTGGATTTGAAGCTTGCTTTTCAGGGGTTCCTGTTGTGTTCGAGCTTTTATTCCTAGATGCACGAATTTTGGGGTCCAACGTATCTGCTATCTGATAAGCGGCAATCGCATTATCGTAGTCGTTAAGCAGGCGATATACGTTCGCGAGTTGATTCCATGAAACGGCTTTGTCCTTTTCTTCCGCAAAAAGATCGATGCTTTTTAGGTATAACGGCACCGCCTCGTTGAACTTTTCCTGATGAGTATAGGCAAGTGCAAGATTGTGATAAGCCCAACCATTCTCACAATTTAGCTGGATTGCGCTTGAAAACATCTCTGCCGCTTCTTCATGCGATTCACATTTTAGATAAACAGTCCCAAGTCCGTTCCAAATAGCGCTGTTTTTAGGCTCCAAACTTAAGGCACCTTGATATGCTTTGATGGCTTCGCGATATCGTTCCAAGCTTACAAAAAGAATCCCTAATCGAAGCCATGGTGTGACATATTGCTTGTTCAACTCAATTGCTTTGCGATAGGCCCTGATTGCATCATCTATGCGGCCGGTGGCTGAGTAGATGTCTCCCAGACCGTTCCATGGCTGTGCAAAAGCGGGCATGAACGAGATAGCTTTTCGGTATGCAGCAATTGCGTCATCAATGTAACCCATCACAAAATATATATTCCCCAATCCATTCCATCCAATCGGGTCTTTTGGATTGTGCACAATTGCCTTTTGAAAAGCCACCATTGCTTCATCGTTGCGCAAGACTTTTAAGCAAAGATTTCCCAGGTTGTTCCAAGCTAAGAATTGTTCAGGCGCCAGACGGATGGACTGCTTGTACGCGTCAATCGCTTCATTAATGCTCACGCGACTGGTCTTGACGAGGGCGATTGCATTGAAACACTCAGCTTCAAACTGGTTATCCTGGATTTTGCTGGCGCATTTCAGTGCTTCTCGCAACAGCTGGTCTGCATTTTCATAATCATCTTTTCGCCAATAAAGGAGTCCCAGATTTAATAACCAGTTCGCGCGAGTTGAAATCAGATTCGCTTCCTTGAGGCAAATCGTTTAAAAGCGATTTGCATAAGGAGACCTTTTCATTGGATCCCTTAATTGCTTCGGCGCGATCTCCAATTCCGAGCCAGACAGAATCGATGGTTTCCTGTAAAATCTGTTCGGATGTGGTAGCTTCGTTTAGTTCAATCAAGCAATGGCGCTGTGCCCAAAAGTCAGGCGCATAATGCACAAAATTCGTAACCTCATTCTGCGTCAGCCAGAAAACGACACGAATGCGGTTTTCTACAAAGAAATCTCTTTGCGAATTTAGAATTTTATATGTGTTGATTTGTTTGCTATCATCTTTGTATAGATCCTCGACAAAGTAAATGGTATGTTCAGGGTCCCTGAATTCCTTCAAGAAATGGGAACTGTTGACCAGCTCCCGATCTTTAATTCTTATATGGTCTGTTTTTTGATGTAAATCGATCAGGAAGTTTTCAAGTTCGGCTTGCGCATCCTCGCGTGCATACACGGAGCTGTAGACAACAAGCAATATACAGGGCCTCTGCCACTTGATGGCCATTTCCAATTCTCTGCCGAGGATCTCCAGGTGTTCCTCGAAAGGCTCGCTGGACTGAACGGGATCGCTACTAAGAATGGTCATATAATAATTTCCTTAACACGGGATGGATATCGCACCAATTCTCTTCGTCTCGGTATTCCAAAAGAGCCAGGAGTTGCATAAGAGGCCGCATCCGTTCGTTGAATTCGAGATGGTTGTCTTCTCCAATTTTCTTAAGGAGTTTTATGTCTTCCTTATCTAGAATGCGTCTATACTCATTCCGTATTTCGGTGGCGGCCCACTCAATATCAGTGCAATCCATCCTGACCGCTTTTCTTCTTCTTGCCCGACCGATTGCTGTGCGAACGATACGCGCCAACTCACGGAACACTCCTCCACTATAGGTTACTGCTTGTTCCAGAGCAGGAGTTTCAATCAAATCAGGAATCATCCGCATATGGATAAACCTTCTTAGAGTCTGATACCCTTCTTCATGATGGACATCTGGTTCCATCGGCGGATGCAAATAAATGTTCGGTAAAAAGAAAGCCTGATCACGGATTGCATCAAATTCCTTGCTATAAAATAAGGCGCTGGATACCGTGTAAACAATTGCACAATTCGGTTGCATCATGATTTCCCTTCGATCATGAAAGATTGCCCGCGCTTTATCTAGGTTTGGCTTATCCATGTCGTCAATAAGAATCAGAGGGATGAGATGTTCCTTGGCGTAAATCGTTGTCGCAATATGGTTGATGACGGCGATTAATCCAGTGATATCGGTTTCCACGACCTGTCTCAGCTGCACCCGTGTTACAGGTTCCAACCTCATTTTCAGTCCGGCATTGACAAAGAATGTATTGACAGACGTAGCAAGTTCCACCTCGGAAGTCCGGCCCTCCAAAATCGTGGATACTTCTCTTTCTATTTTCCCCTGCCATCCATATAATTCTTTGAGTAGCTGTTCAGGTAAATCTCCGCCTTTTTTCCGATATTCTCGGAACAATCGGCTGCCGATCGCGAGTAGGACATCTCGAAAGTCAAGGTCGATGATATCGGCTTCTTCTCGAATGCTGAAATTAATAGGCCAATATTTCTTTTGGATTTCCGGATTGCTCAAGAGGTGGAGCAACTCGGTGGATTTGCCGCAGCCTTTATGTCCGGAAAAGAAGAATTTTGGAGGCCGATAGAACGGCGCCAACAATGCATCCGTCAACTCGGCGATTGGATTCCCGGGCCGGTCAATGTAAAATGGATTGGGGCTGCCATTCTTTTCCGGCCTTAAAGGAAGGTCCAATTCGAAGTTCAACCATGCTCTATCAAAATCGGTTGCGACAATATAATCAAAGCCGTTCATTGAATCCTCGATCCTCTTTTAGGAAAGCAAATGTTTTTGTTATAAAAGTAATTATATGAATTCTCAAATAAATCAAAATCAGATAATGATGTATATTCTCGTTGTAAATATTGACCGTGCGCTCCAAATTGTCGTGGTCATTTGTGACCGGATATTTATGACACATCACAGCGCTGGATTCCATCTAATCAGTTACCGATAGGGCAAGGCCTTCTCGAACTGCATAAAGCGCCGCCTGCGTGCGGTTGGCGACATGCAGCTTATTGAGAATACTGCTAACATATTTTGCAATGGTCCGTTCATTGACAACCAGCATGGTTGCTATCTCTTGGTTGCTAAGACCGCGGGCAATCAAACGCAATGCTTCCAGTTCGCGGCGGGTGAGGGTCTCAGTAGAATAAGACTCCTCGGATGACTGGTCGTACTCGTGAATCACTTTCATCGCGATAGACGGATGAATTGATGCCTGACCTGATGCCACATCGCGGATGGACTGCAAAAGTTGTGTTCGCGTTGTATCCTTGAGCATATACCCAAGTGCTCCCGCCTTTATTGCCTGATAAACCCGGTTGCTTTCGGCAAAGCTGGTAAGAACCAATATACGAGCATTGGGCACAACTGTCCTAAACTGGGGAATGGTAGTTAAGCCATCTTGTCGTGGCATGACCATGTCAAGAAGAATCACATCGGGTCTGGTTTTTTGCGCTAGTTCAACCGCCTGAATTCCATCCTGCGCCTCGCCCACCACCTCAATATCAGTCTGAAATGAAAGTATGGCTACGATGCCTTCCCTAACCACATTCTGATCTTCTACGACAAGAATTCGGATTTTTTTGTTTGTGAATTGGTTTGTTGGTTTCGATTTTGCTAGCATGGCGATTCCATCATCCTGAGAATAAGTTGTTTGTTACCGTGTAGCTACCGTAAGCTTAGAAAACCTACTTGAATTTGTGTCCGCGTCTTTTAATTGAGTTTCCTGGCTATTCCACAAATCAGCCGACCAGATTTCAAAATAATCGCCTTGACCTACTAACAAAATATCTTCATGCAGGTTGGCAAATTCCTTTAGTTCACCAGGGATGGGAAGATGTCCGTTTTTATCCATATGCACTTCATGTGCGGTTCCCAAAATCATTCGAAGTAGCACACGAGCCAGAGGGTCGGCGATATTTAGCGATACCACTCTTCGATAGACTTCCTGGAAAGCGTCTCTTGTCAGAACCAGCAAATTCCGATCAAAGCCCTGCGTCATATAGCTGCGGTTTGACAATTCTTCTCTGAATTGAGATGGAGTCAACAGGCGATTATTTTTATCTAACCTCGAAGAATGTTTACCCAGAAACAATTTAAGCTCCCAAAAGAAGAATTTTTGTTTTTATGTGACTGCATTATATGAAACCTATATCTTATTGGAAACCTAAGAAAGTGGTGAATTGCGTTTTTATCATGACCGGAAAAGATATGTTTTTATGGTCAAAAATAGGTGGTCATATTACCGATGGTAACCGCCCTATATCTGTTCTTGATTTAGCGTCAAATCATGAAAACGCTGCGATATTTGCCCTTCGTATCTATGAGAATGATGTTGAAATAAAATAAGACCCTCCATTACTTTCTGTAATGCGAAGGGTCTTATGCAAAGTGATTTGCTAGTCGAGGAAAGTGTTGACTTATTTTTTACCTTTGTTCTTTACTTCGGTAAGTCCTTCACGAATGGCATAAAGAGCTGCTTGTGTTCGATTTGCAAGTTGGAGCTTCTCAAGAATACTGCTCACGTATTTGGCAACGGTTCGTTCGTGGACTACAAGCGTAGCCGCTATTTCCTGGTTACTTAATCCTCGAGCTATTAAATCTTAGCGTTTCATGTTCCCGTGGAGTTAGTGGGTTAGAAGTGTAAAGCACCTGAGATGGATGATCAATTTCGTGAATCACTTTGATCGCGATGGAAGGATGGATCGATGCCTGGCCTTTTGCAACATCTCGAATCGCTTGTAACAGTTGTACTCTTGTGGCGTCTTTGAGCAGATAACCGAGTGCTCCCAATTTGACTGCTTGGTAAACGCGATCGCTCTCTGCAAAACTTGTTAATACTAAAATCTTGCTATCCGGCAGGATCTCTTTCACTTTTGGTATGGTAGCCAAGCCATCCTGTTCGGGCATGACCATATCGAGAAGGATGACATCGGGCTTGGTTTTATTCGCCAGTTTTACAGCATCGAGCCCGTTGTGAGCCTCGCCCACGACCGCCATGTCTGATTGAAGCGAAAGGATTGCCACCACACCCTCTCGAACCACACTTTCATCATCAACAACAAGAATTCGAATCTTTGTCATGGATTCCGCCTGTGTTCCATTGATTTAACTGTTTGATCTTTCCCAACCGTAATCACAATTTTTGTTCCTAGTCCGGGCTTTGACATAATATTAAGTTTGCCATTAATCTGAAGCGCTCTTTCCTTCATGTTAGATAATCCCATTCCTCCACGCTCAACCTTCTTTGGGTCAAATCCAATTCCATCATCCTGAATTCTAAGTATAACATTACGTTTTCCTTGTTTGACGGTGATTAATACTGATTTTGCACGTGCATGCCGCAACACATTATTGAGGGCCTCCTGCGCAATAAAATATAAAGCAACTTCCTTGTCCTTTGTAAGGAACACATTTTCATCGGAAAGAAGTCTGGCTCTGATATCGGCCCTGCCTTCCACCGCCGCTAGACGATGATGCAGGACGGAGATTAATCCTTCCTTTTCTATATCGAGCGGCTGCATTTGAAAGAGAAAAAGGCGCATTTCTTTGACTGCCTGTCGAGCGTTTTCCCCTATTCGGGACAAGATCTCAGAGGGATTCATCGGAGATTCCGCTTCGAGGGCGGCTTGAGCGGCCTCGGTTAGTGTTACGAGGCCGTATAGTTTTTGACTGACTGAGTTGTGAAGGTCCCTTACAATTCTCTGACGCTCTGAAAGAGTGATAGCCAATTTACGCCTGCGGTCACTGTCCACCAGAGTTGCAATTTGGTCCGAAATGGTTGTCACGCGCACGATCTCATCTTGGCTAAAAACCGGCTTCTCCCGTCTTCCTAAAAACATAAAACCCACAGGCCTAATTTCTTCGCTGGCCTGCACCATAAGCGGTAAAAGCAGCAAACATTCGAGGTTGGGTTTCAGCAGAGATGGCGGAACGTGCGGGTCATTTTTGATATCCTCAATCATAACAACTTGCCGGTTCTTTAACGTAAGATCCGCAAGGGGAGTGGATAAATCCATGTGCGATAAGGCTGTCACGCCTTCTTCTGGGATTCCAAAATGAGACGCCAAAAACAATGTCTGATTATCATTTCCATTCTGTCGCTCATCCAATAAGAATATCCCCACCATTTGGCTTCGAAAGGGGATGATGATCTGGTAAATGGATTCAGATAGGAATTCATCTAAGTTGATCGCTTGAGCTGCACTGGAGATGGCATTCAAGAGAACAAACATTTCGTCACGAGCCCGTTGGCGCGCATCTTCTGCGAGTTTGCGTTCTGTAATGTCGTGCCAGATGATGAGACGTCCAAAGTTCAGGTCGCGATGATCTTTGAGCAAGGAAATGCGGATGTTGAAATAACGCCACTTTTCTTGCGACTTGATGCTCCTTTTCAGTTCTAATTCTTGAACATCATCAAGGGATTTTCTCAAATTGGGAAAATCCGTTAGAATGGCTGTTATGGGTTGCCCATACGCCTTTTCGCGGGATAGCCCTATAATTTTTTCGGCCGCCGGATTAATATCAACAATAATGTTCTGGGTATCCAAAACAACCCATCCGTCATCCATGTGTTTGACCACCACTTCAGGAATAAGGGGGAGCGAAGTTATCAAGTCGCGATTCGCCAATCCATAGCAAAAGCCCAGGCCGGCCAATGTGAATGCAACAAGCGTTAAATCCATAGGAAATGGAGTGGTTAGATTCATGATTCTTGTTAACAAAACCAAGAATGGTGCAAAGCAGCCGATCAGAATCACCCAATATCGCGCCAAGGGGCGGGGTCTCCGAGCGAAGTCATCTATTAATAAAATCGTTCCAGCACCTACCAGCTGATAAAGATAGATTGACCAGATTCTGTCCCATGGCCCTGTCAGAATAAAGTGATTTGCATATTCATAAGAATTCGTAAAGAAGATGAGACGCCAGGGCGCTACCCAAAAGAGAATCTGCGTTAACAACGGGATAACACCCAGCAGGCCGATAACTGGGCGGGATATCCAAGCGGACCGATTTGTATATGAGAGACAGAAAGTGAGTTGCGCGGAGGCTACAACAGCACTGCTCAGATAAATCACTGCGGTGCAAATTTGATCGAGGAAAGAATTTGAAAAGAGATGCAGCGCGAGATAAGAACATGACCAGATCCCAAGAGACGCGGAGAAGATCATTAAACTAGTCGTGCCTGGGACTTTGGATCTGCCATAGGCAATCAATCCAAACACAATAGCGAGCGCCAGATTCAGAATCAAGATCGGAAATTCATAATTCATAGGTTATTAATCTTCTCTCTTTAGTCAAAGGCTCGGCTCGTAAAAAACGAAATATTTTTATATCATTGGAGCAATGTTTCTATTAGCGAGTCTTCCATCGTCTCTCTCCAGATTGGATCGCGTTGAACATTAAACTTTGATATTTGTCCTTCCATCATGGATGATCTTAACAAACTTTGTGCTGTTTCAGGATTCCCGAGAATTGCCTCTTGGCAGATTCTTAAATACAGATCCTGATCGTCTGAATTCTTGCGGGCTAAAGCGATTTCTTCACTCGCTTCGTCCGATAATCCCAACAAACTGTAACATGCCGCCAGTGCTATGTGATAGGCCGAAACTTTTGATTCCAGTTCCACTGCCTTTTTGAAAAAAGAAACCGCCTGATCTGGTTTTCCCATCCAGATGTAAAGATGCCCCATAGTATTCCAAAGCCGGGCGTTCGTAGAAATTAATCGCAAAGCTCTACGGCCATGAACCGTAGCCTCAGTATTTTTTCCAAGTGCATTAAGGACGATGGCTAGATTCATCCATAAGAATCCGTCTTTCGATTTTTCCTTAAGAATGTTAGTGTAAATTTGGTATGCTTGTTGGTATTCCTTCTTTTCATACGAAAGTATAGCCAGACCGTTCAAAAGCCATGATTTTATCTGTGATAACTCATCTATATTGGCGAGTAGAGTTCCCGTTGTCAATGATTGCCATGCTTTGTCATTCTCGCCAAGCATCCAGTACAAGTAACCGAGAGCTCCCAGAATTTCAATCCTTGCTACCGCGGATTCGGCTTGATTGGGCAATTGGCTAAGTAGCTCTTCGCGAGATCGAATCTTATCCCTAAGGCTTTGCGATGAATCGCTGGAATCTTGTATATGCCAAATCAAGGCGCCGGCAGGCAGACTTTTTTGGGTTGAACCGTGCGGACTTACGAATTCGACGACCCGGTGGCGAAAAGCCCAAAAATCCGGAGCGAACTTTGGTAGATTTGATGCTTCACTGAGGGTAAGCCAGAACACGCATCTGACTCCCTGTTCGATGAACCACTCCCGATATAGATTGAGAATTCGGTAGGCATTCTTGCCATCATCGCCACCGCCTTGATCGAGATTTGACACGAAGAAGATTGATTGATCAACACTTCGATTTTCTAGGATCGCTTGTATTGCATCCGGATGCTTCTGATTTACGATGACCCTCACGATGCTTTGCCCGAGTTTCTGTACTGATCTTTCCAGTGCGTTTTCCGCTTTATTTTGGCTGAGTTTCGATTTGCATATGGCCAGCAAAATACTAGGTCTTTTCCACTGAATAGCCAATTCGATTTCACTAAACAGAGTCCTTATATTCTCATCGAAGGATTTACTGTTTATGAACATTGCATCTTCCTTCTGATCCAAATGAACCGTGCGGGAATCTCTGCTTGACCGCGGAAGCAGTTTCCGTTAGATATCTCCGGCTCGATAAAGAAACTCAATCGCTTTTAGCGGCAGCCGATTTCGGGCTTCCTGACTTAGGTGATCATAATATCTTACCCATAAGTCAAAGAATTTTTCTAAATCCCAGATTGTGAGTTTCTGAAAAGCTTCGTTCCTGATTTCATCCTTTACTTCACGAGTAAAGCCCCCGCTTGAAACGAGTAATCCAAAATCGTTCGAACCCAGCGCGGATAGAAAGTTTTTGATGCCTTCCATGGTAATCGCTTGGCCCTTGTGTTTTACCTGAACCACAATACGAGGTCCCTTGGCACCAATAGGGTCCACATAAATGATGATATCAATTTGACCGCGGGATTTTTCTGGAGGAGCAATCCAGATGATATGATATCCCATCGCTGTTAGGAGATCTACGACAAGGTTTTGGAATTCGGTTCTGTGTATTTCTTGAAGATATTTTTGGATTTGTTCCCACGCTTTTTCCTGTGCCTCTTCGGCTACCATCATATAGGAAGGGACACTCTGTTTAGCCTCATCCAGAAGTTTTATCGCCTCATTATAGAATTCCTGTACATTTGGAAATTTTCGGCAAGCCTGCCGCCCTTCTTCAGTAAGACACCAGCTTCCTTTATTACTTTTAACAAGCCATCCAGCCTTTTCTAGCGGAATAGTAGTCAACCGTACTATTCTTTCATAGCGCGGGATGTTCGTAGACGGTGAATATCCCTTTTCATAATCGGTTAAAGGTGTCAGCTCAGGTAGAAAAGCCAATATTTCATTGGCGGGCATTCCCTCTGGCTTATTCCACAACAACTCCAACACGCCTCGTAATAGCGCACCTATTCTGCTAAGATTGACGTCTGGCATTGAAATAAGTATCCTTGAGGCTCAAGTATATTGTGATTGACTTGTAAAAGCAAGCCATGAGCAGAACGGGATAGACTCTTAATAGGCTTTAGCGCCAGCTACACGGAGATTCACATTTCTGATCTCTGAATGAGCTAAATGATTGCTTTTCTCAAGCCCGGTTTTTAAAAATCCCTTGCTGTTCACGTGTCAATCGAATGAAATCCTTGACCATCTTTGCCGGATGAGGACTGGTACTTACAATCACAAGGTAACCGGGTGCCCAGAAGTCTATGGATCGATTTTCCTTTTTTATTCGCGGAAAGTTATCTAAAATTTCCTGAGAAGTTTGTTGCCGAATGATACTCATAAAGTTGGCGGGAGACGTTGCTGGAGGAACGCAAATAATCCACTGCAAGTAATCCGGTTGAACGGACAAAAAGTCCAATCTCCAACCGAAAGAAAGACAAATTTCTTTCATCCAGGAATATAGGTTATCTGCCAGATCTCCAACTAAATAATGGCTGTTAAATCGAGGGATGATAAGACATGCATAAGATAATTCATAGGGATTCGCAGAGACAGGCTCAAAGGTTACCTCTGTGCTTACTTTCCATTCGGAGATTGTGTCACTTTTTGGTTGTTGGTCAGACGTTGTTGATAGCATGAAGACTATTTTCCAGAATTCTTGCGAAGTCTTGCTGTGATGAACAATCTCAATTCATACCCTTAATCGACCTACTGGATAATTACCAGCTTATTATAACGTGAATTTATGTACTTTTACAGGGCTAAAAGGGACAAAGAATTGAGGGAGATTCGATAGTTTAGAAAAACCCTTATTATAAGTTGACGATGAAAAGCGCCCCCATCTGTATCTGTAGATGGGGGCGTGGGGTGAATTTAGATCACAGAATTATCGGATGCCCTCTTGGATCAGGGGAGCAATTGTTGCAAAGTTCGACGGGGTAACCTCGCCGACACCGGTGTTTATCGAAAGGCCCGGGATCAGGTAATTCTTGGTCAGCCAGATCTGCTGTACCGGGTAATAGCCCTGCAGATAAAGCACCTGATCGAAGCTCGTGCTGAGGTAGCCATCTTTGATTGCCTGAATCGTTGTCGGTGCCAGGTCGATGCCGCCAGTGATGATGTCACCGGGTTTCTTGCCGGCCGCTTGGAGGACTTTCTCAAGGATCGTAGTAACGTTGCCGTGCTGGGTGCCAATGGCTCTCAGGTTGGGATGAGCCGCGATATAGGCAGTTAGGATCGGGATTCCTAGCGAGGCGTCTGAGTTCTACTGCATCGGTCACGTCAAGTTTGTCCACCTTGACTCCAGCAGCCGTGAGCGCATCAACAATACCCTGGGAGCTAACGCTTCGTCCTGCATTGTGCCAGATGTCATAGACGACGGCCTCATCACCGGACTTTAGTCCAGCCGCGACCATTGTCTGGCCGGTTAGGAAACCACCGGCATGCAGATCGGCGCCGGCGTATCCGAAGCCCTTGCTCGCATATTTTGCTTGGGCTATCGCGAGCGGGTTATTGCCGCTGGTGACGATGATGCCCTGGCTTTCAGCCTGGTCAATCAGCGGGTCCATGGTGGAGTCGCCAGGATGTCCCATGATCTCAATGCCGTCCGGGTTTGCGGCTATGGCTTGCTTGAACTGATCGACCATTTTATTCGGATCCCAGCCGGAGTATTGCTCGATCAGCTTGACATTATATGCCTTCGCAGCAGCCTCAGCACCATTGGTGCGTGCCAGAGTGGATGCATCGCCTTGAGTACCGCCCATCTGCATATAGACGACGAGTTGCTTGCCCGAAGCTGCAGAAGCAGCAGGTGTGGCGGCCGTCCCGCAAGCCGACAAGACAAGAACGGCCATCAATAAGACAGCCAAAATACTAAACGTGCGTTTCATATATTCTTCTCCTTTTTTCTAGTGAACATGAATGGTTTGATATATGCTGATTTGAATAAATCTTGGTTTGATATTCTCTGCAACCATCTGCCTCCTCTCATTTCTTCAGTGTTTCCACATCTGGACTTGAACGACCGAACGAAGCCCAGCGGGGAAGCCGGGCAGCAAATCTGGCGATGGAACCGTCGCCGATAAGGATGTTAAGGACTACAGAAGCGGCCATAACGAGACCGCTCACCAATTGTGTCCAGTATCCACCGATGCCAGTCGCGACCACGCCAGCATCCAACGAGCCAATGATATATGAGCCAAAAAAACTACCGACTATGGAACCAGCTCCACCAGCGATTGATGTACCACCAATGAACACCGCTGCCATTGTCGGCAGGAGGAAACCGTCTCCTTGGGTGTCGAAATAGGTATTCATTTCAATCGTGAGGAGCAGAGCCCCGAAGGCGGCGATTACGCCCATCATCGTAAAGAGCTTGATCTTGGTCGCTTCTACATTTATTCCCATCACACGGGCAACATCCTCGTTATCGCCAACGAACATGACCTCCTCCCCAAACTTGTGTCGATTGAGAATAAACCATAGAAAAATCGCCAAGCCCAGCGCCCAGAACGCCTGAGCGGGTACGATGCCAAATAGGCGGCCGACAAAGACTGTATGGACGACATTGGTGGTGATGCCCTCGATGCTCCAGGATTTTCCGCCCGCCAATAGGACCGAAACTCCGGACCAGAAAAATTGAGCGGCCAGTGTAGCCATGATTGAAGGAACTCTGAGTTTTGCAACGAGCACACCGTTGATATATCCAACCAAGCCGCCAGATGCAAGGGCAAGCAGGACTGAAAGCCACGGTCCCCACGGCGCAGGAAAGGTCTTATAGCCCCACGCAAAGATGAAACCGGAAAATGCCATGACCGCGGAGAAACTTAGGTCGATTTCTCCGGCAGTAATCACGAAAGTTAGCCCCAGGCCGCAGACGAGTAACGGAGGAACTGTCTGCAAGAAAGACATGTAGATGCGATACCCCTGGAAAACCAAGGGAGCGGTGATGATGAACACAATATAGAGGACTAATAAGACTACCGCGATGGGCAGACCTTCGATTTTTCCAAGAAACGCAAGCGGAGAGTTTTTTCGTGGTTTCATTTCTCTTCCTTGTCTTTCATTCCATGCGAATATTCGAGCAGGAATTCATCCAGAGCTTTCAATGTGATATCTTTCTTAGCGATACTGGCGACGATCTCACCGCGGTCCATAATCACGAAGCGATCTGAAATTTCATATACGTCCTCGATGTCATGGGAGATATAGATGCAAGCCTTCCCGCCTTCCTTGATCTTGTGCACGAAGGCGATCACCTTCCGTACTTCCTTAAGAGAAAGGGCAGCGGTCGGTTCGTCCAAGATGATAAGCTCCGCTTGGAAATACATCGCCCTCCCGATCGATACCCCCTGGCGCTCACCCCCGGAAAGCAAACTGACATTCGAATCGACTGTTATCCCTTTCCCCCGGAAGCCGATGGTGTTGACCATAATCTCGTTGGCAATCTCCTTTTCTTTTTTAACATTGAGGAAGCCAAAGGGGAGCGTGATCTCGCGCCCAATGAAGAAATTCCGCCACAAGACCTGTTTCTCGCCCAGCGACCGATCCTGATACACGGTTTCGATGCCATGGGCGTGGGCTTGCTTAACGTTATAAGAACGAAATTCCACCTTGCGGCCAGCAACATAAAGCTCCCCGCTGGTTGGGGAAAACACGCCGGTGAGAATTTTTACCATGGTTGATTTCCCGGCACCATTGTCACCGATGAGACCGATAATCTCGTTCCGGCCTACCTCCAAATTGATGTTCCGGAGAGCACAAACGAGGCCAAAATATTTCTCGATATTGACCATACGAAGCGCGTAAGATTCAGTAGTGTTATCCACCATGCCTGATTTTCCTTTTGGAGTTAAGGTATGAATTTCAGATTGCAATTCATTTATTTGACTATCACTAAAGCACTGACAGTAGCGACAAAACTGGTTAAATTTAGTTTAACAAAATTACTGCAGGTTGTCTCAGTTTTTCCCCTTATCTATGATGGGGGATTCCCCCTATCGCGATCTAAATATCCTTTTCAGCGTCCGGTGAAACTCTTGGATGTGGAATTTCTACTTGTAACAACGATCCCCCATCTGTCCGCCTTTTCAACTGCATCCGGCCTCCGAGGAGAGCCACGCGTTCACTTACCCCAAGTAAACCGAAATGACCATTTTTCGAAAGGTTGTCAATGTCGAAATCATCGCCAAAGCCCAATCCATCGTCTTCAATAGCAACCATGAGAGTCCGCGGGGATGTGTGCTTAACAGAAATATCAACAGATGAAGCCTTGGCGTGGCGCCAAACGTTATTAAGACCCTCCTGAACAATGCGAAAGATGGAAAGCTCGGTCGCTTCCGGCAATCGTCCAAGTTTCATGTCCAGGTTTAGGGTCATATGTATGCCGGTCCGTTCTCCCCAGTCACGAGTATACGATTGAAGCGCGGCGCCCAGACCGAGGTTATCAATTGTCGGAGGTCGTAAATTTCCGCAGATTTGACGTAATTCATTTACAAGTTCACGAATCCCCAGACGAATTTCCGTCAATTCGTTTACCAGACTCGCAGGCAGTTCATTTTCTGTCTCGAGACCTTCCAGTTGATAGTTGACGCTCAATAGATCTTGAACCACTTGATCATGTAGCTCGCGCGCAAGATGTTTGCGTTCCTGCTCGCCCTCAGAAAGTAAACGGCGATGAGCTTCCTGAAGAGCTGAGTTGGCTTGATCCAATGCTTGAACGTGATCAGCTAATTCTTCAATCAACTGACGATTCAATGTGTCTTGGGCGGCAAGATCTTTTTCCAAAATCATCTGGTAGTAATGAAGTTGCTCGGCTTGCCTTCGGATGCGATCATAGCTATCGAAATCCAAGATCGTTGTATTTGTGTTAGGTTTTGCATCTGTGCCAACCAGATAAGCCACCATCGTTTCGCGGTTGGTTTCATCGGTTTTCAAGTCGGCGACCTTATGCCCTTGGTGAAGGGTGATGATCCGGTCGGTCACCGCGAATAAGTGCTCTAGGTTGTTGCTGCTGAAGATAACTGCTGTGCCCTTCTGTCGCCATTCATCGATCAAGTTCAAAAGTTTTTGTTGATAGGGATAAGAAAGAGAAATGGTCGGCTCATCAATGATCACCAACCTGACGTTTTGTGTCAGAACACGAGCAATCGCGATCATTTGGCGTTCTTCGCTGGTCAGATTTGATACTCTTTCGCGAAAGGAAACGATGGGAACGCCTAATTTATTAAGAATGCGTTCAGTCTCCTGTTCCATCTTGTTTTGATCAGGGATTTTTAACCAGGAGAGACCATCAGGCCAGCCGATTTCGTTTCCGAAAAACATATTGGTCACTACATCCATCCGGTCAGCCAAGTCGGGTTTCTGATGAATGACACCGACCCCTAATCGTTGAGCATTGAAAGGCCACCTAAGGCGTTGGTTATCAAAATAAATGCTGCCCTCGTCCGGGATATATAAACCTGCAAGCAGCATGACCAACACTGATTTTCCTGAGCCGATGCTGCCCGCCAACCCAACCACCTCGCCCGGTTGTACGTCAAAACTAACCTGACAAACAGCTGGCAAGTTTCCAAATCGTTTGGAAAGATTGATCACACGTAGCAGAGGTTCCATGGCTTATGGCGGCGGAAGAGGAGCAGTAAAGTCATTGGTATCCCAGGCATGGAGCATGGCATCGACGTTATTCTTCGTGATGATGTTATAGCCCAAATTGACAAATGCCGGAAATCCTTTTTGGGCAATAACATGATCATAAAGAATTTGGATCAATTCGTAGCCCCAGAACCAGTTTTTTTGATCTATAAGCCCTGATAAATAACCATCCCGTAAGAGTTTTAATTCAACCGGCAAAGCGTCAAAAGCAACCGTCTTCATGCCGTGATGCAGGGCGGCGTCTTCCCATAGCGGCATCGAACCCCGGTCCGCAAAGAGCGGCCACATTCCAGCAAAATACCAACCCGTTATATCAGGATGCGCCTCCATCGTATCCTCAACGGCTTGAACACCCAGATTGATATCATCATTGGTTACAACTGTGGCGATGATATGAATGTTGGGGTAGCTGGCCAGACCTTCGCGAAAGCCTGTGATCCGGGTTTCCAGATTCTCTGCGCCCGGAACACCGGTCAAGATTGCCACTTTTCCATCGGTCCCCATCGCTTGCACTAACAGGTTTGCTCCATCAAGCCCGGCCTGGATATTGTCCAATCCCATGTAAGTAAAACGTTTGCTCTTCGGAGAATCGGAATCCCAAGTCATCACTGGAATCCCGGCAGCTACTGCACGGTTGATCGGGTCAATGCAAGCGGTGGGATCGTCGCAAGAGATCGCAATCGCGTCAACCCCGCGAGCTACGACATCGTCCACAACGCTAGCTTGTTCGGCGCCATCGGAATCCACGGGCCCCACATAGAGCACTTCCACATCGACGGGACCAGCTGCTGAGAGTTCAGCTGCTTTTTGAATTGCCCCCAGCCGCCCCGTTTCAAAGACAGGATTATTGAGGCCTTTGGGGATCCAGGCAATTGTAATTTTCCGGCGCGAGGGAACACTGGTTTCAGAAGAATTTGCTGTTGTGGAAGGCTGTCCCGGAGCCTTTTGACAGGAAACAAGGATAAAAAAAATAATCAAAAGGAAAATGCGCTTCGGACTCATGTTGGCATCCTGTTCTGGCGCCATAAATCAAGCAATAAAGTAAACAGTATCATTAAACCAAGGGTACCGGATTGCCAGTATGTTGGTATCCCAAGGAGTACCATGCCATTTTGTAACACCTGCATAAATGCTGCTCCCAACAGCACACCAAGAGTGCTTCCTTCACCACCAAACAAGCTGGTCCCTCCTATGATCACCGCGGCAATAATGTTCAACTCATAGCCGGTCGCAGCAGTTGGTGCAGCCACTCCCAAGCGGGCGGTCATTAATATTCCACCAATTGCTGTTAGGGCTCCACACAGGATGTAAACAATGGTTTTAATTTGGGGTAGCCCTACTCCCGTCACAATCAAAGCTTGCTCGTTTTCCCCAAGAGCATAAATATAGCGTCCAAGAACTGTCTGCCTCAAAAATACAAATACCAGCACAGCCAAAAGAATCACCACTAGGACTGGAACTGGAAATGCGAACGGCCCCACAGAAATGTCCGCCTGACCAAGATAACGGAAACTGGCTGGCAGATCCAGAATCGGCCAGCCTCCCGCGAGGCCGAAAACGATCCCGCGCACAATACTGGCTGTTGCCAGAGTAACTATAAAGGGTGGAAAACGAACGCGACCTACCAGCGTCCCGTTGATCCACCCAATTAAACTTCCCGAGGCTAATCCTGCCATCACCGCCAGGAAGTTTGATAACCCAGACTGTAACACCATAGCTGTAACCAAACCCGATAACGCCATCACCGATCCAACCGATAAATCAATTCCCCCGATGATGATGACGAGGCTTTCACCAAATGCTGGAATGGCGATCCAGGCAAAATTTCTGGACACGTTTTGGAGGTTATTTGTGGTGAGAAAGGTAGTCGTCGTTAGGCTTAAAAAAATAATGACGGCCAGCAGGAGAATAAAGACAAATATTTCCCGACGGTTAAACAAATCAAATCGATTATATTTGCTCATCGCTCGCATAACTTATTTTGAAAACTGATCGGGGATGAGGAAGATGCTCATTTGCAATGAGCGAAAGCTAATGTCATTCTATTATAATAACATAGATCAATTTTCTGGGGTTGTATACGACCCTTATGATGTTTGGGGGATTACCCCTCTTTCAGGTTTTGGAAGATGGCTTAACGCGGAATGGCTGACGGTGGTATAAATATTGTCGATGAAAAAGAATCGTATTTTATTGGCTGATGATCATGCGGTTGTCCGAGCTGGGATTCGGAAAGTGATCGAGGAGATTCCAGACATCGTGGTGATTGCTGAAGCGGAAAACGGTCCTCAGGTTTTCATCGCTTTGGAAAAGGAATCAATTGACTGCCTGATCATCGACGTCACTATGCCGGATTTTGAACCGATCTCAGCCATTCGGCAGATCCATGCACGCTACCCGAAAATGAAAATATTGATCGTCAGCGCCTATGATGATGATGTCTATGTACAGGGATTGTTGAATGTTGGTGTCGATGGATATCATCTAAAGGACCAGCCGCTCAGCGAGCTAAAGCTAGCCATACAGCGCATTCTAGCGGGCAAACGGTGGTTGTCGTCTCCATTAATTAATAAACTGGTGAGCAAATCCCAGGAAGAGGCATCTGCACAGCAATTAACGAGCCGTCAGCACGAATTACTCCGCCTTTTGCGTGACGGGAAGGATAATCAGGCGATTGCCCAAGAAATGGGCTTAAGCGTAAAAACGATTGAAAACCATCTCACCCGCCTCTATAAGCAACTAAACGTCCAGAGTCGGCTGGAGGCAGTAAAGGCCGTCATGCAACAGCCTTTTCTTTTAGGATTATCGGGCCAGAAAGCAGCTGTGACTCCTTCCACAGTTGAATCAACAGAGTTTTTCAAAATATCCATCTTGGTAGTTGACGATAATAATCGCTACCGCGGTCATTTGCAGCATATGATTGGAAAGGTATGTCCTCAAGCCACCATCTATGAGGCTGAAAATATTCAAGTCGCGGTCCACTTGGCGCGCCAGATACAACCTCAACTGGTTTTTATTGATGTGGTCCTGGGCGATGAGGATGGTATCCTTTGTGCACGAAGAATAAAGGCGATTTCTCCACACTCTAAGAATTGTGTTGATCAGCGCTTACCCGGATCGGGAATTTCATCGATTGGGTCAGGAATTGGGAGCGATTGCTTTCCTGGATAAAAAAGACCTCGACTTGGCTGCGCTTCGACAAGCGATTGATGATAATCTATAAGTTCCGACGATCGAGATCTGTACGCAATACACGTTTTATGCAATCTCCACAGCAAGCTCAATTAGTTAGTCTCTTGCTTATGCGTCTAGAGCGCGTCTCCGTTGACTCGTATTGGGCTCACCGCGCCAGCGGCGTGCGCGGTGGATTACTAAGGGCGCTGGAAAAGATCGAAGCCGGGCAATCCTTTAACAAGTCAGAGTTGAAGCGTTTGATGGATCAAGGATTCCAAATCTTGGAACGGGCAGCACAGGAACGAACGAAATAAGTCCATCTAAATGTAAGAAGTTGGGGATTCTCCTTATCTATGTTTGAAAGGAGAAATTATGGCGCGGAAAAAGAACCCTTACTCTTCGAGTGAGATGTCGACCATCTCAGAGCGAAATCCCGATCTTTATAATCTAAATCCTTCAACTATCATGGTTTATGGCGCGGTGTGGTGCCCGGACTGCAAACGCGCTGAAACAATTTTTCGGCGACCAGCGGATTCAATATTCCAACGTGGATATTGATGACGATCCTCAAGGCGTGGAATTCATTGAAAAGATCAATGAAGGCAAGCGCATCATTCCGACGATTATCTTTCCCGACGGGAAGGTTCTGGTTGAACCTTCCAATGCCCAACTTGCTCAAAAGCTCGGATTGAAAACAGAGGCTCAACGATCATATTACGATGTGATTGTGGTCGGAGGCGGACCGGCGGGATTGACCGCCGCACTTTATCTGGCGCGTGAAGGTTGTGAAGTGCTTGTGATTGAAAAAGCCGGGTTGGGCGGACAATCTGGCATCACGCAAACTCTTGATAATTTCCCTGGCTTCGATGAAGGCATCGCGGGTGCTGAGTTCGCGGCGCGGCTTGGAAGGCAGGCGAAAAAATTCGGTGTGGAGATTTTGCAGGCGCAGGAAGTTGTCGAGATTGATCGCGAAGGTCAATATCTCACGGCTGAGATCGGCTCCGAGATTCATTATCACACGCAAGCGTTATTACTTGCAACCGGCGCGCGTTATCGTCGCATGGATGTTCCTGGTGAAGATAATTTACTCGGGATCAACGTTCACTTCTGCGCGACATGCGATGGCGCATTCTATAAAGGCAAAAAAGTTTTAGTGGTCGGCGGTGGCAACAGCGGATTCGAAGAAGGCTTGTTTCTGACCAAATTTGCAAAGCAAGTCGATATCGTTGTTAATTCATCTGAACCGAAGGCGAGTAAGATACTTCAAGATAAAGTTGGTGAACGATCAGATATGCATGTGATTCTGAATTGTGCCGTCAAGGAATTGCGCGGGAAAAATAAACTGGAAGCAGTTGTTTTACAGGATCTTGCAACCGATGAAACCAAAGAAACATTTTACGATGGTGTTTTTGTTTTTATTGGGCTGACACCAAACAACGATTTGTTGAAAGGTAAAGCAGAACTGGATGAACGCGGTTTTGTCAAAGCACCGCAGATGATGACCAGCTTGCCGGGAATCTTCGTAGCTGGAGATGTGCGGGCCGGATCAACCAAGCAGGCCGCCTCAGCCGCCGGTGAGGGCGCATCGGCCGCGCTGGCGATTCGAGAATATCTGAAATCGCTTGGCTCTTAAGAATACAGGGCGTCACACCTGCACTTGCGTCAGATACAAGTGTTGCGAGGATCGCGAAGCACGCCGAAGGCGGCGTAGCGACGTGGCGATCTCGTCTTGAATGCATAATTGAGATTGCCGCGCGCCCGAAGGGCGGTCGCAATGGCAGTCTTAATATTTGTTGACGCGCATTGTGGACGGGATACAATTGAAGCACGGAAGGAGCTGAAGATGAAACGTCTGACCTTCACCTGTGCATTATTCGCGTTCGTATTATCGGGATGCAGCGGCTGGGCGGTTGAGCCTATTCCCTATACTACCTCAACTCCTTTTCCCTCTTCGACGCCAATCATCTTAAGTCCGACACCGATCATTCTGCCGTTGCCTGTTACTGCTGATGCAACGCCTGTTGCACTGACCGATACGCCAACAACGCCAACCGGCACAGATACTCAAGTTGTGACCGAAACAATGACCTTTGTTCCTATGACCTTGACGCCCACGATCACTTCAACACCGCTGGCTGCGGTCAATACAGAAATCCTCAGTTGCAATAATTCAATTGATATTCGGCATGGCATGGGCGAAGTGACCAACGCTTATATCATCATCCAAAACACTGGCCATGCAGATTTGACCAACATTTGTGCCACGCTCAGTGCCCTGGACGAAGGCCGCGTGCATCCCGATAAAACCAAATGCGTTGCAATTCTTCCTGCAGGATATCAAGTGAGTGAAAAGCTCACGGTGGATATAACCGCCCAACAAGCCTCGTCCTTTCAAGTGGCTGTTAATTCAGGAGGTAGCCTGCTTCAACGTGTGGGACAAAATGCCTGCACCAATTTCGATTTGATTCCTCCCAGAATCCACAACCTGGGCGCGATCACGCCGATAGCAACTCCGTGATCAATGACATACTGATGTAATGTATAATCAACCTATGACTGATGAACAACTTACAAACCTGCCGCGACAAAAAATCGCGATGTTGATTGACGGCGACAACGCCCAACCATCCTTGCTTCCGCAAATGCTGGTAGAGGGCGCGCGTTATGGCCAGGTCACCGTCAGACGAATCTACGGCGATTGGACGACAGCCAACATGAATTCCTGGAAAGAGACGTTGAACTTCCACGCCTTCCAGCCCATTCAGCAGTTCCGTTACACCATCGGCAAGAATGCCACTGACAGCGCCATGATCATCGATGCGATGGACATTTTGCATTCGGGCGTCGTCGATGCGTTTTGTCTGGTATCGTCCGATAGCGATTACACGCGGCTTGCCACACGCATCCGCGAGACTGGAATTTTTGTGATGGGCATCGGGGAGAAGAAAACGCCCAAGCCTTTCGTCAACGCCTGCGACGTGTTCGTTTATACGGAAAATTTGGTGGCCGGGACGAAAGCGGCACAAGCACGCTCATCGCAACGAAAATCAACTTCCAAGGCGAAACCCAAGAGCGAAGCCGACCCGATGCCTTTGCTTGAGCAAGCCTTCGATATGGCGGTTCAAGAGGACGGCTGGGCGCGGCTCGACTTGATGGGCAACGCGCTCTATCAACTTGACCCGGGCTTCGACCCGCGCACCTACGGACAGCGTCAACTCTCGCGGCTGATCAAAAGTTTGAAAGATCAATTTGAGATGAAGGCACAAGAATTGGATAGTTCGACTTTATTTTTGGTGAAGATGAAAGAATAAGTTGGTCTGTATAACGTTCTAAATTGACACAGAAGTGGTGACCATCTATAAGCAGTTATCCAGTAGCCGCATATACACTAGCTGTCAGAATAAATGACAGAAACATTACATCTTCCGCCTGCAAAAACATCTTACCTACCTGGACTCAACACACTTCGGGCGTATGCGGCATTGGCAGTTATATTTTCTCACATCAACGAGAATGTTGTCCCTCTGCCTATTGTCTTTGCGTATGCCACAAAATTTTTTATTGATGCCCAAAGTGCAGTTAGTTTATTTTTCGTCCTGAGTGGTTTTCTAATTACTTACCTACTCTTACATGAATTCGACGCAACTGGAACAGTTTCTGTTCGTAAGTTCTACATTAGACGAGCACTCAGAATTTGGCCTCTTTACTATCTTGTTGCAACTATTGGTCTACTGCTCTTTCCTCTTATTTTTGGGCCAGGATACATTTCGAGCGTGTTTAATCCAGACAATAGTTCAGCTTTATCTGCTAGCGTAAAAATCCTTCTAGCCTTTTGTCTAATGCCAAACTTTGCATCCCTTTCCGCCCCAATGATACACTTGTGGAGTATTGGAGTTGAAGAACAATTTTATGCTGCCTGGCCTTGGGTCTTTCGTCAAAAATTAAATTTGGTTTTAGTTTGTGTAGGCATTATAATTATTAAGTTTTCTCTAACTCCAATTCTTAATTTCCTTCTTAAAGACTTAATGGTTTTGAATATCTTTAATGGATTGCGATTTGAGTGTATGGCTGTAGGTGCTCTTGGAGCGTATTGTTACAACAACAAACTTCCCTGGATAAATTTTATCTATCATTCATATGTTCAATTGTTGTCTTTGATTGTTTTCATTTGCCTGGTCATAAGACCGATTCCTGTGAATGCCTACGCTACGACTGGAATATCGATTTGCTTTATTATATTAATATTGAACATCGCGACTAACTCCCACTCTCTTATCAAACTTGATTATCCATTAACCGAACGGCTAGGACAAATCAGTTACGGCCTCTACTTATATCATTTTCCAATCTTATATTTATGTTTAAGATTTGCACCATATTTCTTTTTGTCTGATAAAAACTCATACTATCCAATAATAATTTCTTCAGCCATCCTAGGGTTGACATGGTTGATTGCTGAATTATCTTATCGGTGGTTTGAGGTACCTTTCTTAAATTTGAAGGGGAAATTTACATCGATACAGAGCTAGGTTTTATCTCTTGAGCTGTGCCACTTCCTAAAGAGTATTTTTACAATGGCAATTCCCCCACCAGCGCATGTAGCGGACGTATGGGATTTTCCCTCTAACATAAACTCAAACTTTATTTCAATAATAATCTCAACGCCTCCGATACTTCCTTTGGCTTCTCCATCATCGACATATGACCCGCGCCTTTCAATTCGGCGTAATGCGCGGACGGCAACTCGGCATCCATCTCGCGTCCGCGCTCGACGGGAATCAACGCGTCCGCATCGCCATGTACAATGACAACCGAAAACTTGAATGATTTAAACAGTTCGCTCGAGTTCATCTCGTTCTGCCATCGCTTTGAGCGAACCGATCACACCCGTAGGTTTTTGTCGTTGGATCACATCGCGCACGAAGGATTGAATGCGCGCATCGGCGGAAAGTTTGGGCGTCATTGAATCGACGACCACACTGATTCCTTTTTCTGCAACCTCTGCCGCCGTTTTATAACGGCCTTCTTTTCTTTCTGGCGGGTCAGCCAAAACCTGAGAAGAGATCATCCCAAGTCCGCGCACACGATTGGGATATGCGCGCGCAAACGCCAATGCAACATATCCGCCCATGGAGTGACCGGCGACAAATGCTTTTTTGATTTTTAGATAATCGAGTAGACCAGCGACATCAGATGCGAGGTCGTCGGTAGTATATGTTTTATCCATTGCATCCGCTTGACCCATGCCGCGCAAGTCGGGAATAACTAAATCAAAATTCGTTTCGAGTAATGACGCAACCTCATTCCATGTTGTGCGATCCAAAGGATAACCGTGAATCAAAACCAGCGGTTCACCACGTCCGCGGCGCTCGTATGCAATATTGATACCATTAACTTTAACTTTTTCCATTTTTATTTTCTCCTATGTCATTTCCAATTTACGTTGACCTTTAATTTACTTCCCAACTTTGAATAATAATAAACGAATCCATTGTTGCGTCCAAACTCATAGACGCGGCGCGTAATATCCACATCGGCTTTGCAATATTCAGCGACTTTCTCCAGTTCGCCGTTGCGAAACCATTCCACCGATTGAATTCCATCAGCAGTTTTATTGGCATTGAGGCAAGCCTTTGCAAGCGAATCGAGCGGAATACGAAAGCCGAGAGTCCGACTGAGATCGAGCAGCAAATCCAAAGTCCGGAGCGATGCGAAATTAAATGTCGGTGCGTATGGACGTAAAGCTTCATAATCAAACTCTTTGATATTAAAGCCGATTACTTTATCGGCGGTTTTCAATTCATCGACCAGTGCTTGCGCGTCGCGTTCCCAATAAACTTTGAAATCATTTTTGTCCGTCGAATACGTCACGCCGCAAGCTAAACGCAATTTGCTCGCATCGCGCCCGCCGACATCCTGAAACAGCTTTTGGGTTTCCAGATCAAAGAAAACGAAATTCATTTTTGACTTTCCTTTAACCATTCGCGACCATACGCTAACGCTTCTTCACGCGTCGATACTTTGCCGGTGGCTTGTGCCTCGCGGATCGCTTCGAGTACCTGACCGATGAGCGGACCCGCTTCGAGTTGATATTCATTCATCACATCGAGTCCGTTAATCAGACGCGGCGGGGCGACCGTTTCTTCCGGCTTTTCCCAATAATTTTCAAGCAATATTTGTGCAACATCCAACGCGGCGCTCCAACTTTCTTGCGTCAAAGTATGACCGCGCGTGCCGCGTAAATCGGCGAGACCCATCAAAACCAAATCGACGCCGCCTTCACCAGCATCGCGGAAGAAACGATAAATAGCTTTGCGCGACGGTTCTTCCTTATTGCTTTCCATGCGGCTGGTAAAGAAATGAAAGCGCATGTGATTCTCGATGATGATCTTCAAGCGTTCAATTTCATCATTACTGAGATTCAAGGCACGCGCTCGTTCGACCGCGACTTTCGCGCCTATTTGATCATGATTGAAGAATCGAATCCGCCCCGTTTCTTCCACTGACTTTGTAGCGGGTTTCGATACATCGTGATATAGCGCCGCGAAAAACAACAAGGCGCGCATCGAGCGATCAGTATTTAATGGTTGATTGAAATGCGCGGCGAATTGCTCGCGATAATGTCCAAGCCGCAGCGTGAGTAAACCAGTGAACAGGTCGTTGGTTTTCTCAGCGTCGTAACTAGATGCAAGAGCTGAAAGAGTGCTCTCAAGATTTTGCATCACACTTAACGTATGTTCCCACACATCGTGCACATGTGGCGCAGATTGTTCCACGCTTTTCATGGCTGAGAGTTCAGGAAGTAGATATGGAAACACGCCAAGCATTTCCAACGCGCGCGAAAGACGCGTCAGGGCGCGGACCTTCGAGGATTTTGAACAACTCATCACGCTGGCGTTCGGGAGAAATATTCGGAAGCAGAGGCGCGGCCTGTTTCATCGCTTTGCGCGTCTCGGCTTCGATCTTCAAATCCAACGCCGCGGCTTGACGCACCGCGCGCAGGATTCGAATCGGATCATCTTTGAGTGAAGTATCCGAGCAAGCGCGAATTAATTTGGCGCGCAAATCCGATGCGCCGCCAAGTGGATCGAGAATGGTTTGATTGCGCAGATCGAACGCGATGGCATTGATGGTGAAGTCACGCCCGCGCAGATCAAATTCTAAGTCGGAGCCGCGGAACGCCGCGAAATCCAAAATGTCACGCGTGCCGTTATCGGCGGAGAGAATGACGCGTGCGGTATCAAAGGATTCATCCAAGACATAAAAGTCGGCATGGAGAGCATTAGCAGCTCGGCGAGCCACTCGAATAGCATCTTTAGGAATCGCAAAGTCAAGATCGTGAGAGACGCGATGGAGCAGCATATCGCGCACCGCGCCGCCAACGAGATAAAGTTCCACGTCGGGCAACGCATTGCGAACGGAATCTAATAATGATGAAAAGGGCAGGGGATACGACATATAAATAATTTCGGGCTTTTCTTTATGGTGACACATCTGTGCTGCATGAAGGGCTTGTTCAGGTGTTCCACCCTGCGCAATGATCTGACCGCGCACCTTCGCTACCCAGCGTCTTGCATAAGAGTCTTGATCGTCCATGTTCTTTTACGCAGGCGGTTTATATTTTTTAAGATCTACTACACCAACGAATGGAAGATTGCGATAATATTCGTCGAGGTCGAGACCGTAGCCAAAGACAAACTTATTCGGGATACGAAAGCCGCGATAATGGACCGGCACGGCTGCTTCACGTCGTTCTTCCTTATCCAACAGGGTACACACCTTGAGCGAACGCGGCTGACGCGTTTGCAAAAATTCAAGCACCGAGGCGATTGTGTTGCCGCTATCGACAATATCTTCTACCAATAATACGTCCTTGCCTCGGATATCGGTTTGAAGATCATACGTCACGCGCACACTGCCGCTTGTTTCGCGTATACCCGCACCATACGAAGAGACTGCCATGAAATCCATCATGTGTGGAACTGTGATGTGACGCATCAAGTCCACGAGAAAAACCATTCCGCCGCGCAGGATGCAGATGAGGATTAAATTCCGACCCTCATAATCTCGGCTGATCTCCGCACCGAGTTCGGCGATTTGATTCTGCAGAGTTTTTTCATCAATCAAAATTTCGGCCAATACTTCTTTATAATCCTGCATTTGATTCTTCCTGCGAATTATCGCGGCACCTCATGATGAATGCGGCAACGCGCTTCATACAATTCGGATGCGCCGACAATCACCACCGGGTCATCATAGCGCGCTGGCTTTCCGTTGACAAGCCTTTGTGTGCGTGAAGCTTCATCTCCGCAAACCATGCAGATGGCATGAAGCTTATCTACGCGCTCGGCCTTCGACATCAGCATCGGCATCGGACCGAATGGCTCGCCGCGAAAATCCATATCGAGTCCGGCCACCAGCACGCGGACGCCCCGCTCCGCCAATTCCTGCGCCACATTAATAACCTGAGCATCCATGAATTGTGCCTCGTCAATGCCGACGACAGTGGTATCTGCTTCAAGCTTACTGCGAATCTCTGCTGCGTTGGCAACGGGAATCGCCTCGAAATTTGTGCCCATGTGCGATGTGACTTTTTCAACTGCATATCGGATATCGATGGCGGGCTTGAAAACCTGCACTTTCTGTTTGGCGATTCTCGCGCGTATCAGCCGCCGAATCAACTCGTCCGTCTTGCCGCTAAACATCGAGCCGCAGATGACTTCAATCGAGCCGTGGGTATGCCGCATGCATTCTCCTTATCAGCAAAACAGGCAGACACTTTCGTATCTGCCTGTCAAGTTTACCTGATTAAACTTCCTGTGCAAATGCTACGCGGACGCATCCGCGGTGGATGCCTCGGGCAACTCATACCCCAATGCGCGCAGTTTCTTTTTTGCATCAATCATCGACTTCTGACCAAAACCTTCGATGGCAAGCACCGCCGCTTCACCTTCAGAGAGTTTCTTTAACAATTGATTGACTTCGGTGATGCCGGCTTTAGCCAACGCTTCCGTCGCGCGCGTCGAGAGTTCAAGCTCAGTGATGGGGCGCTCCGGAGACTTCTTCGCGGCGTCACGAGCCTTTTTGGTATCCACGTAAGTCTGGCGGGCAGACAACTTCTTATAGAAGCGATCCACCTGTCCTTCGATGTCAATGATGCGTTGGGCTTCGCCGCTGAAGAATGGATGGCAGTTCGAGCAAATGTCGACGCGCAATTCCTTCTTGGTGGAACCCGTGGTCCAAGTGGTGCCGCACGAAGCGCAAACCACTTTGGCGTCTGTGTAAAATTTTGGATGAATTTCTGCTTTCATGTTATTCCTTTGCTGCAGGCATCACATTGACACGCTTGCGGCCGCGCACCACATCGAACATCACCACACCATCGGCTGTGGCGAACAAAGTGTCATCCTTACCCGCATCTACATTTAGACCGGGTTTGATCTTGGAGCCGCGTTGGCGAATCAAAATGTTGCCTGCCAAAACGAATTGACCTGCATAACGCTTGACGCCCAAACGCTGACCATTGGAGTCGCGCCCGTTGTGACTTGAACTGCCACCTTTTTTATGAGCCATTTCTACCTCTCACTTTACTTGCTCGACTTCTTGGTCGAGGGTTTCTTTTCGGATTCTTTTACTGACGATTTCTTAGCAGGAGCCTTTTTGGGCTTCGCTTCTTTTGCGGGACCTTCGGCAGCGGGCTTCTCCGCTTTGACTTTGGGTTCCGCCTCAGCCTTTTCGACTTTCGGCGCGGCCTTCTTCTTTTCTACGACAGGCTTCGGTTCCGCTTTTTCAACTTTTCGAGTCTCGCCGGGCTTGCCGATGAAGTCCACCATCAGCCGCGTATATTGCTGGCGATGGCCGCCGCGTACACGAATTCGTTTCTTCGGGCTGTATTTGAAACGGAAGATTTTCTCGCCGCGGAAGTGATCCACGACAGTGGCCTTGACTTGAATGTCGCCTATAGTTGGGGTCCCGACCATCACGTCATCGCCATCGGCCATCAACAGGGCTTTTAAATCAAGCTTGGCACCCTGTTCAGCGGCCAGACGATCCACTTCAATCGCCTGTCCTTCGACGGCTTTGTATTGTTTGCCGCCGCTTTCTACAATTGCGTATCTCATTTTTTTCTCCAGTCATTCACTTCGCCAAATCATCTGCGGGATTCTTTCATCCTACGCCGAACATTGGGGAAGCTGGTTCTTTCCCGCTTGCGCGGGATCTTCGACAAACAACTGCCCTAGCATATTCCAACTGCCAGGGCAGAAGCGGACGATATTATAACGGCATGAGGTGTCCATGTCAACGGCGAAAGGTGCGAGGGGTGCACGAAAAGGTTGTAACCGAGTTTTCAAAAAAGAGCCTCTAGGGTAAGCTTTGAGCTTCTGATAGAACAAAGACACCTTGGAGGCTCGAGATGGAGTTTAGCACAATTCGAATGAAACAAATTGCGGAACTACTGGCCGCTGAAATTCTGGAGAAAATAAGTGAAGGAACGCAAGTGGAGGAGATCGAGAAACGCTTGAGAGCGCTATCAAAAGAAGCCTGTGGACGTGGGTTGCAAAAGGTGCTTGAAGCCCACGAAGAAAAATATGCGAGTGACGTAATGTGTGCTTGCGGACAAGAGGCAGAGCCCACTGGGAAGCGAGAGGCGGTAGTATGGAGTGTATTTGGAAAAGTAAACTATCGGAGGAGATATTATCTTTGTCCGCATTGCCATCGGGGACAGTCTCCACTGGATGAACGCTTAGGATTGGTGCCGGGACAAAGCACGCCGGGACTGGCGAGCTTGCTCGGGATCTTGGGAGTAGAAACTTCCTTTGAAGAAGCCAGTCAATTGGCGGAACGTTTTTTGTTATTCCGGGTCAGCGATAACACCGTGCGTAAGCAGACCGAAGGTTACGGACAGGCTCAAGCGACTTTGGAAAAAGAATGGAAACAAGCGGCAGAAGATGTGGAAGGCCTGGAAATGCGAGAGCAAACACGGGCTAGGCAGGCCGGACGAATCTATGCCTCCATGGATGGTGCGCACGTACCTTTGCACGGGGAATGGGAGAGTGTCAAGGGTTTTGTGTAAACGGAAATTGATTTAGATCGCCAAGCGACCTTCGAAACGGATCACCAGTTGATTGAGAATCAACGGCCAATTTTGAATCGGCATGGTCCATTTTTTAAGGATATCACGATTTGCAAGGAATAATAATTTGCGAGCGGATTCCGCAGTCGGGAAAATGCTTTTCGATTTGGTGACTTTCCTCAATTGGCGGTGATAGCCTTCTACGGAATTGGTGGTGTAGATCAAGCGACGGATCTCGGCGGGATACGCAAAATACGTAGCCAGATCTTCCCAATTGTTTTGCCAGGAGCGAATCGCCACCGCATATTTGTCGCCCCACTTTTCGGTGAGCTGACGTAAGTTGGCTTCGGCACTTTCGCGGGTAGCAGCTTGATAGACTTGCTTCAGATCGACCATGAATGCTTTCTGATCGTTCCAGGTAACATACTTCAGGCTGTTGCGAATTTGGTGGATGATGCAACGTTGGATCTGGGTGTGAGGAAAAACTGCCAAGACCGCTTCCTTGAATCCACTCAACCCATCCATGGTTCGAAGTACTAAACCACTTTGCATGCGATAAAAATATCTCTTACACCACGACTTTGTAAATCTGTGATTACGCTTAGCCAAAAATTGGAGCTCTCGTTGCCATCCCCAACCCAATGTCCCAGAACGTCCCGGTGGCCCTCCACATCTACGCCCAGCACTGTATACACGGCTATATTCTCGACTTTTCCCTCGTGTCGCAGTTTGATATAGATTGCATCCAGATACACGATTGGGTACACACTAGCCAGGGCTCGGTTCTGCCACTCCTCCACTAAGCCCCAGACCTTATCCGTGATAGCGCTCAAGGTCGTGGGCGAGACTTCCACTCCATATAATTCTTGCAGCGTTTCTTGGATGTCCCGCACCGACATCCCCTTGGCGTACATGCTGATGATCTTGTCTTCCAATTCATTCGTGTTCGCTACTTGCTTTTTTACAACCTGTGGTTCAAACTCGCCGTTCCGATCACGCGGCACCTGGATCGTGCTTTCTCCAGAGGATGTTCTCAGCTTCTTGGCGTAGCTGCCGTTGCGATTATTCCCGCTATTGCGACCCTTGACCTCATACGGCTCATATCCCAGATGTTCGCTCATTTCCGCTTCCAATATTTCTTCAATCGTGTGAGCGAACAGTTTCGCAAAGATGCCTTCCTTCCCAAAGAAATCATCCATGGATTTTGCAGTGGATAATTCGCGTTGTACTTCCTCTGCACTCGGCAAAGTAGTTCCATTCGCTTGACCCAAGATTTCCTGAATATTCTGCTTCGTACTTTTTGCTGCGGTCATTCTGTTTTCTCCAATGTCTTCGTCTAAGATTTATCTCCCGTTTACACAGTCTATCTTACACCCTCAAAATAATTATCCGAACGCCGTTCAGATTGTAGACTGGTTCCACGCCGGCGAATATCTCACACCCATTGCGGAAGCAGCGTTCGGCCCAAACACGCCACAGGCTCATGAATGGCTGACGCAAGCGCGTACCGAACTGTGGGAAGGACGCATTCAAGATGTGATTCAATCCTGTCGCAGTTTGCTTGCGCACACCGCGGCTCGTCCTTTCATCGAAAAGGCGATCCATTATTACGATCACAATGAGAAACGGATGGACTATGCTCGTTTTCGCCAACTCGGGTATTTGATCGGGAGTGGCACGATCGAAAGTGCTTGCAAACAAATTGCTGCCGTACGTCTCAAACGTTCGGGCGCACGTTGGACACTTCCCGGTGTCATCGCTACCGCCAAAGCCAGAGCCGCTTGGCTGAGCAAATCTTGGGATTCTTTGAAACCCATTCATTCCTCTTTATCCCTGGCAAATTAACATACTTTGAGTGCTCCCGGTGCGAGTGTCAAACCAACTTGAAAAGTGAACTGTTCAAAGTTGAAAAGTGAACTGATACCAGTTGAAAAGTGAACCGGTTTGAGTGGTACAGTTTTGTCCAAAAGAGGACAGAAAAATGACACAGTTGCATGAGCGGTTCAGTGCGGAGCAAGTGAAGGTTTTATTGAATGGATACCAACAGGGGAGTTTGACTCGGATAGAAATACAAGAAATGCTGGAAGTCGGGAAGACGCGTTTTTTTGCAATTCTAAAACAATATCAACATTCGCCGGAAAAGTATGAACTGAATTATGCGCGTCAAAGCGGTCGGCGGCTTTCCAAAGAAACCGAGCAAGCGGTGAAAGCGGAACTGAAACGGGAAAAAGAACTCGTGGAGGATCCTGAACTTCCGATCAGTAGTTACAACTACAGTGCGATACGGGATCGACTGAAAAAGAAAGGGCATGTTGTTTCCGCGACGACGATCACTCAACGAGCCAAAGAGCAGGATTGTTATCTTCCGGTCCGCAAGCGAAAGGCGCATACCCGAGAGGTGGTCACGTCTGCTCCGGGAGCTTTGATCCAACATGATGCTTCAACCCATCCATGGTCTCCCTACGCCAGTGAAAAATGGGTGCTCATCACTTCGATTGATGATTTTAGTCGCAAACTATTGTACGCAGAGTTTTTCCTGCGCGAGACTGCCTGGGCGCATATTCAAGCTGCCCAAGCCTTGTTTTTGGCCTATGGCGCACCTGTCCGCTACTACGTCGACAACTTGCGCGTCTTTCGCTTTGTACAAAATCGGGATAGTGTTTGGCGAGATCATAAACTCGTGACAGACGATGTCGATCCGCAATGGCGACAAGTCATGCGCGTGATGGGCGTCGATGTTTCGTATGCCTTGTCGCCCCAAGCAAAAGGAAAAATTGAAAGACCCTATCGCTGGCTGCAAGATCGGATTGTTCGCACGTGTGCCCTGGAGAATTTAAGCAAGATCGAAGAAGGCCGAGCTGTTCTCCAATACGAGCTGTCCCGCTACAATGATCACCAAGTTCACTCCACCACCGGCGAAATCCCCAGCATCCGCTTTGATAAAGCGCATCAAGCCCATCGCACTCTCTTCCGTCCATTCGTTGTGCCGAAACCCTATACCTCCATCAAAGACATCTTTTGTCTGCACGAGATTCGAACCGTGAATGGCTATCAACGCATTTCCATTTTCAACCAAGAGATCCGCATTCCTAATGTGCCTTTGCGCGAAGATGTGGATCTTCATTTGAATTCCAGACGAAGTCCGAAATCTTCTGGAAGTTCGCATTTGGTGGAATCAGAAACTCATCCTGACTCAGGATTTACCTCTCCCCAAGCAGTTCACTTTTCAACTTTGAATGAGTTCACTTTTCAACTTTGGCTAACACGGCGAAAGGTGCGAGGGGTGCACGAAAAGGTTGTAAGTGGATTTTCAAAAATGAGCCTCTAAGGTAAGCTTTGGGCTTCTGATAGACCAAAGGATATTCAGGAGGCTCGAGATGAAGTTTAGCATAGCAGTGGTAAGAAAGATAGCGGAAATCATGACCGAGGCGGTGCAGGAGAAACTCGAGGAAGGTGCGCAAGTGGCAGAGATTGAACAAGCGCTGCGCGAGGTAGCGAAAGAAGCCTGTGGGCTTGGATTGCAGGAAATGATTGAAGCGAATGAAGCGAAATATGCAAGTCGTGTCCGCTGTGGATGCGGGGCGGAAGCGGAGCCGCTGGGCAAACGGGAAGCTGTGGTGTGGAGTGTGTTCGGCAAAGTGAATTATCAGCGTCGATATTATCTGTGTGCGGATTGTCATCGTGGGCAGTCGCCCTTGGATGAGCGCTTGGGATTGAAGCCGGGACAGAGCACAGCAGGATTGGCGAGTTTGCTCGGGATCTTGGGAGTGGAAACATCGTTTGAAGAAGCCCGTCAATTGGCGGAGCGTTTTCTATTGTTTGGAGTGAGCGATCATACCGTACTCAAACATACCGAAGGCTATGGACAGGCACAAGCCCAACTCGAAGAAGAATGGAAACGAGCGGCAGAAGACGTGAAAGGATTAGAAGAACAGGAACAGAGCCTGCCAAGGCAAGCTGGGCGCATCTATGCCTCGGTCGATGGAGCGCATGTGCCATTGCACGGGGAGTGGCGAGAGTTGAAAACGTTGTGTGGGTATGAAGTGGAGCAGATTCACCCTTCTCATCCCCAAAATCACCATGGTTCTGCGGTACCGAACCACCACGGATCCCGCGTGGGAGAACAAAGTCATCTGCAAGCCAAGAACATGAAATACCACTGCGACATCCAGGAAGCCGAACAATTTGGACGATTGTTATGGGCTACGGGGATCCAACATCAGGTCGACGGCTACGAAGAAATCGTCTTCGTCTCAGACGGTGCCGTGTGGATTTGGAACCTGGTGCAAAAATATTATCCGAACGCCGTACAAATCGTGGATTGGTACCACGCCAGCGAATATCTCACACCCATTGCCGAAGCCGCCTTCGGAGCCAACACCCCGCAAGCTCATGAATGGCTGACCCAAGCCCGCACAGAACTTTGGGATGGCTGCATCCAAGACGTGATTCAATCCTGCCGAAGTTTGCTTATGCACGCGGCCGCACGTCCCTTCATCGAAAAGGCAATCCATTATTATGATCACAACGAGAAGCGGATGGACTACGCACGCTTTCGGCAGCTCGGGTATCTCATTGGCAGCGGAACCATCGAAAGCGCTTGCAAGCAGATAGCCGCTGTCCGGTTGAAACGTTCTGGCGCACGTTGGACCCTGCCGGGGGTCATCGCCACTGCCAAAGCCAGAGCCGCTTGGCTCAGTAAGTCTTGGGATTCTCTGAAGCCGTCCTATGCTGGTTTACCCTTGGCCGACTAACAAACTTTGCGTACTCCCGGTGCGAGGGGTGCGAGGGGGGTGGGCGTCAGGTTTTTGGGAAGGAGAGTAAGATAGGGAGGAGGAGCAAACATGGAAACCCAAAAGGCAGCCAAGCGGTGGCAGGATCTAAGCAAGTCAACGATGGATGAAATGGCGGAATGGCGAGCAAAGCCTCCCAAGGCCACTCTGAGAGAAATCGAAAAGGCGCTGGATGAACGGATGCTGAAGTTGAGAGCGGAGGTATTGCAAGATGCGGCGCAGTTGAGTGAAAAGCGAGCCTGGACGCGGAGCAAAGAAGTGCCGCTGTGTCCGGATTGTAAGAAGCCCTTGGAATTTCGGATGAAGGGGAAGCGCGCAATGCAAACGCATGGAGGTCACAGCATCCAACTGGAGCGCGAGTATGGGGTCTGTCCAAAATGTGGACAAGGCTTTTTTCCCCCTGGATGAAGAATTGGAATTACTGCCAGGGAAGTTGACGCCGCATGCTTATGAAAGTTTAATTCGCCTGGGAACCAACCTGCCGTTTGAGAAAGCGGCGCAGGAATTAGAGTTTGTATTGCAGGTGAGTGTGAGCGAGCCGACGGCGCGCCGGTATGTGGAAGCGGCGGGGAAAGCGTATGAAGATTATCAAACAGCGGAAATGGAGCGATTGGAAAAGACCAGTCCCGCAGTTCAGAAGAATCCCAAGAAGATGTTTGTGAGTGTGGACGGAGCCATGGTGCCGCTGGTGGGCGGAACCTGGGTGGAGGTGAAGACGCTCACGATCGGGGAAATCGAAAAGCCGGTGAGGGAAGCCGGGGAATGGGCCGTGCACAGCAAAAACCACTCGTACTTCTCCCGGAATGCAGAATCCAGCCTGTTTCAGCGGCTGGCGCTGGCTGAAACGCATGAGCGAGGCATCGAAAATGCGAAAACGGTGGTGGCGGTGACGGATGGAGCGGAGTGGGAACAGAACTTTATTGACTTTCATTGCCCCAAGGCGATCCGGATTTTAGATTTTCCGCATGCCGCCGAGCGCGTCAGTGAGATCGGGCAAATGCTGTGGGGTGAAGAAAGTGAGCAGACCCAATCCTGGTTGAAAGATCAATTGCATGAATTGAAACATCACGGCCCGGCAGCCTTGCTGGATGAATTGGACCGCTTGAATATGCAACGGCCGTCAATAGAAGTTTTGCAAACCAATCAGGCCTATCTGGAAAAACGGATCGATCATATGCAATACCCACGCTATCAGGCTCAACATTTGCCGATCGGGAGTGGGGCCATGGAAAGTGGAAATAAAGTCGTGGTGGAAGCGCGTATGAAAGGCGCAGGCATGCATTGGGAGATCGCACATGTCAATCCCATGCTGACGTTGCGCAATCTCTTGTGTTCGGACCGGTGGCAGGCAGGCTGGCCACAAATCACCATGACCTTACGCCAACAAGAACATCAGCGCCGCAAAGAACTTCATCAAAAACATGACCAGCCATCTCAACCCCAAATTACATATCCAGTTCTTGCAACGCCTCGATTGCCCAAGCCAACCCCTGCCTCTCCGGCTACTTCAGAAATCCACAACTCCTCGATTCCTGCTCCTAATCATCCTTGGCGTCGTTCGCCTATTGGCAAAGCTAATCTCTTACATCCCACTCAGTTCCCAAAAAACTGACGCCCACCCAGGTGCGAGG
>CAVYTW010000029.1:0-67828 GCA_963771375.1 uncultured Chloroflexia bacterium | reverse complement strand
GAGCACTCAAAGGTTGATACTGTTGGCGAATTCAAACTGCGCCCCAAGCGGGTGCCAGCAAGGATAGGGACGGGGTCAATTTTGCGAAGGCTGAAGTTCGAGTTTTAGCTCTGGGCTGATGTTGCCACCAGTCAAACAGCCGATGAAGGTTGATGGCAGCGGCTGTGGCCGTCATCTGCAAATTGGTTTTTGCTAATCCGATATAACGGGCAAATCGAAGCTCGTAGCCGCGGACCGCTTGAGAGAAGGTTCCCTCGATTCCGCAACGTTGGGCGTACTTCTTCCAAAAAGGCTGGGAGTTCTGTTCCTTGCGGACTTGTTGCAAGGCTTCATGTTGTTCTCGGGGCAGGAATGCGATGGCGCGTCCTGCAGTTGCGGCTTTTGTACATTGGCTGCGGACGACACAAGCGGCGCAAACGGTGGATGAGAATCGCACTTGGATTATCGGTTTCCGATTGCCTTGCTGTCGTTTTCGCCATTGAGTAGAGGTCTGGCCATTGGGACAGGTCACGATCTGCTTGTCCCAATCAATCCGAAAATTGGCTAGGTCAAAACCCTCCCCAGCTTTCGCTTGCCAACTCACCTTCTCGCGCACTGGAGAGCAAAGGCTAACCCCCAAATCCCGTTTGGAAGAAACTAACGACTTGGCATCTACATATCCGGCATCCACCAGATGTTCATCTGGTAATAAGTCCTTCTGCTCCAAGGTTCGGTGCACCTTTTCCAAAGCGCGCATATCACTCTCGGTCGCCAAAGTTGTGGTGACCTGGGTAATCAGGTGGACCTCGTTCTTGCCACTGGTCTCACTTAGATGGGTTTTGTATCCCACCCCACCCCTTTCATGTTTGGCACTATAGCGCACCTCCTCGTCATAGGGAGAATGCAATCGCAGGGCTCCGGGCGGCTGATTATCATCTCCTCGCACACGCAAATGCCTGCTGCCATCTTCGTTCACTTCCATCCAGTATTGTTGGATCCACATCCGCCGCAAGAACTCTATTCCCGGCAATTCCCGCAGTTGTTCCGCCTGGGCCGCCCTGCATATCACCTCCAGCAGAAACGCTCCATCCTCACCAATCCTGACCAACAAAGCTTCGTGTTCCGCCGGATCCTTCGGCAAACGCATTTGCTCAAATCGACGCCCGTAGCGTGCGAACCATTCCGGCTTGGCCATCCCTTTGACCCACTCGGGCGCAATTCCGATAGCTCGTTCAACGCCTGTCGCATGCTCTCGCCCACAATCTCCAGCCGGTTCAACTGCCGCACTGCCCCCAAGATGTGAGTCTAATCGGTCCGCTGCTGACCGCGCCCTTTTAGCAGCTTGAGCTCCTTCAGACGCACCAGCAGTTCATCCAGCAACATTTGTTCCTTCTGCCCAGCCACTAAACTCTCACGGAACTCACTCAACACCGAATAGTCAAAGCCTGGATCGTTCAGTTCCAAGCCCAAGACATATTTCCAATCTATACCAGCCGACAGCTTCCGCAGCCTGCCGGTCGGACATGCCTTCCGAATACTGCATAACCGTGACCCAGGCTAAGCGCCCCTACTCCTCTGCCCTCTGACCTCGACCCGGGAATAATTCGGCAAAGCTCGCATCCAGGTAAATTTCTCCCAGCTCATCTCGCATACGCATATACAAATTGCCTTCGGCCAAGCCGTCTGTGCTACGTCTTGCGTATTTTCAGGAATTCAATAATTGGTTTGCGGGTCAAGGCTCATCGTCTACTCCTTGGAAAAGTTAAACATTTTCCCGATTATCCCCCACTTTTGAATTCGCCAACAGTATCAAAGGTTGTAGGTAGCGGGGGATAAATTGAAATAATCCGGTTTCAAAGTATCCCAACGCATGGCTCAGCCAAGCGGCTCTTGGCTTTGGCGGTGGCGATCATGCCAGGCAAGGTCCTAATGTGCACCGGAACGTTTCCCGAAAGGACTGGGACGATGTGAGACGCACCGCGGCAATCTGCTTGCAGGTACTTTCCAATGGTCCCGCTGCCAATCAGGTAACCGCATGGTCGAAAACGGGCATAGTCCATTCGTTTTTCATTATGATCGTAATAGGTGATCGCCTTTTCGATGAATGGCCGGGCAGAAACAGGAGACAGCAAACTGCGGCAAGTTTGGATCACATCCTGAATGCGCCCTTCCCAAAGTTCGGTGCGAGCCTGGACCAGCCACTCGTGCAAAGGTTGATACTGTTGGCGAATTCAAACTGCGCCCCAAGCGGGTGCCAGCAAGGATAGGGACGGGGTCAATTTTGCGAAGGCTGAAGTTCGAGTTTTAGCTCTGGGCTGATGTTGCCACCAGTCAAACAGCCGATGAAGGTTGATGGCAGCGGCTGTGGCCGTCATCTGCAAATTGGTTTTTGCTAATCCGATATAACGGGCAAATCGAAGCTCGTAGCCGCGGACCGCTTGAGAGAAGGTTCCCTCGATTCCGCAACGTTGGGCGTACTTCTTCCAAAAAGGCTGGGAGTTCTGTTCCTTGCGGACTTGTTGCAAGGCTTCATGTTGTTCTCGGGGCAGGAATGCGATGGCGCGTCCTGCAGTTGCGGCTTTTGTACATTGGCTGCGGACGACACAAGCGGCGCAAACGGTGGATGAGAATTGCACTTGGATTATCGGTTTCCGATTGCCTTGCTGTCGTTTTCGCCATTGAGTAGAGGTCTGGCCATTGGGACAGGTCACGATCTGCTTGTCCCAATCAATCCGAAAATTGGCTAGGTCAAAACCCTCCCCAGCTTTCGCTTGCCAACTCACCTTCTCGCGCACTGGAGAGCAAAGGCTAACCCCCAAATCCCGTTTGGAAGAAACTAACGACTCGGCATCTACATATCCGGCATCCACCAGATGTTCATCTGGTAATAAGTCCTTCTGCTCCAAGGTTCGGTGCACCTTTTCCAAAGCGCGCATATCACTCTCGGTCGCCAAAGTTGTGGTGACCTGGGTAATCAGGTGGACCTCGTTCTTGCCACTGGTCTCACTTAGATGGGTTTTGTATCCCACCCCACCCCTTTCATGTTTGGCACTATAGCGCACCTCCTCGTCATAGGGAGAATGCAATCGCAGGGCTCCGGGCGGCTGATTATCATCTCCTCGCACACGCAAATGCCTGCTGCCATCTTCGTTCACTTCCATCCAGTATTGTTGGATCCACATCCGCCGCAAGAACTCTATTCCCGGCAATTCCCGCAGTTGTTCCGCCTGGGCCGCCGTGCGTATCACCTCCAGCAGAAACGCTCCATCCTCACCAATCCTGACCAACAAAGCTTCGCGTTCCGCCGGATCCTTCGGCAAACGCATTTGCTCAAATCGACGCCCGTAGCGTGCGAACCATTCCGGCTTGGCGATCCCTTTGACCCACTCTGGCGCAAATTCCGATAGCTCGTTCAACGCCTGTCGCATGCTCTCGCCCACAATCTCCAGCCGGTTCAACTGCCGCACTGCCCCCAAGATGTGAGTCGAATCGGTCCGCTGCTGACCGCGCCCTTTTAGCAGCTTGAGCTCCTTCAGACGCACCAGCAGTTCATCCAGCAACATTTGTTCCTTCTGCCCAGCCACTAAACGCTCACGGAACTCACTCAACACCGAATAGTCAAAGCCTGGATCGTTCAGTTCCAAGCCCAAAACATATTTCCAATCTATACGAGCCCGTACAGCTTCCGCAGCCTGCCGGTCGGACATGCCTTCCGAATACTGCATAACCGTGACCCAGGCTAAGCGCCCCGGCGATTCTGCCCTCTGACCTCGACCCGGGAATAATTCGGCAAAGCTCGCATCCAGGTAAATTTCTCCCAGCTCATCTCGCATACGCATATACAAATTGCCTTTGGGGAAAGCTGCTCGTGCTACGTTCTGCGTATTTTCAGGAATCGGATAATTGGTTTGCGGGTCAAGGCTCATCGTCTACTCCTTGGAAAGCTTAAACATTTTCCCGATTATCCCCCACTTTTGAATTCGCCAACAGTATCAAAGGTTGTAGGTAGCGGGGGATAAATTGAAATAATCCGGTTTCAAAGAATCCCACGCATGGCTCAGCCAAGCGGCTCTGGCTTTGGCGGTGGCGATCACGCCAGGCAAGGTCCAACGTGCACCGGAACGTTTCCCGAAAGGACTGGGACGATGTGAGACGCACCGCGGCAATCTGCTTGCAGGTACTTTCAATGGTCCCGCTGCCAATCAGGTAACCGCATGGTCGAAAACGGGCATAGTCCATTCGTTTTTCATTATGATCGTAATAGGTGATCGCCTTTTCGATGAATGGCCGGGCAGAAACAGGAGACAGCAAACTGCGGCAAGTTTGGATCACATCCTGAATGCGCCCTTCCCAAAGTTCGGTGCGAGCCTGGACCAGCCACTCGTGAGCTGGCGTGGTACCAATCCACGATCTGCACCGCATTCGGAAAATACTTTTGTGCCAAATTCCAAATCCACACGGCGCCGTCTGAGACGAAAACGATTTCTTCGTGGGCGTCCACTGGATGTTGGATTCCGCTCGCCCAAAGTAATTTCCCAAATTGTTCGGCTTCTTGAATGTCGCAATAATATTTCATGTTCTTGGCCTGAAGACGACTCTGCTCTCCCACTCGTTCGCCAACGCCCTGCGTCCTTTCCGGATGATGGTTCTGCGGGCGGGATGGGTGAATCGCCTCGACTTCATACCCGCACAGGGTTTTCGACTGAAAGTCGCAGTCACTTCGCAGCTCCCGCCACTCCCCATGCAAAGGAACGTGTACCCCATCCATCGAAGCGTAGATCCGTCCCCGACGTTTCTCCAAACTCTGCTCTCGCAGTTCCAATGCCTTTTCATCTTCGGCCACTCGTTTCCATTCTTTTTCTATTGGAGTCTGCGCCTGTCCATGGCCTTCGGTGTGCTTGCGCACCGTGTTGTCACTCGTCCGAAACAACAGAAAGCGTTCCGCTAATTCACTCGCTTCTTCAAAGGACACTTCCACTCCCAAAGCTCCTAACAGACTCCCTAGGGTCCGGGTCGCCTGCCCAGGCACTATCCCAAATTTCTGATCCAAAGGCGATTGCCCGCAATGACAGTGACGGCAATGATAATACCGGCGCCGATATCCTACTTTTCCGAACACACTCCACACCACTGCTTTGCGACGACTCACAAATTCAGCAGTTCCCCCACAGCTACAAGGAACTCCTCGAGCCGCATAAACTTCCTCCCCCTGCTCGATTATTTTTTGGATTCCCAAGCTCGCAGCCTGTTTCACGAGCTCGCGCATTTCTCTTTCCATTTCGTCGATATTCGGCTCTCCACCCATTCTTTCTTTTATCTCCTCCGCCAATAATTCCGCGATCTGCTTCAGCCGCGCTGCCTGCATTCTTTTTGTGTTAAACTCCATCTTAAGCCTCCGGGTTTAGGGTTTGCGGTTCTGCAACTCCAAATCTAACCCAGAGGCTCATTTTTGAAAATCCATCTACAACCTTTTAGCGCACCCCTGGCGGAAGTGTCCCATTGTCTCTGACGACGTACAGTCTTATAATAATTATAGATAGTTCTTGATTTAGAATTAACGTCAGGATTAAATTATGACTCGAGGTGAAAGCAAGGAATTGGCTTGGGAAAAGTTTATTGAAACCCAAGCCCTTCAGGCCAATATTCCTCCCTTGGTTGCAAATTCTTGGCAACGAAGCTGGGCGCGCGTGAATTTTTCTCAGGGACTGAGAATTCCCCATCTAAATTCAGAACATTTTATTGCCACGCAAATCGCTAGTTTCGATCTGATCTCTATTGCTCGGCCGATCATGGAAGATGCATATCAGTATGTGGAACACTCCAATACGGTCATTTTGCTTGTCAATGGAGCAGGTTATGTTCTCGAATTTTTGGGCGATCAGGAAATGTTGGATAAGCTTAGATTGCTCGGTATTGAGCAGGGTTCGTACGTGGCTGAGGAAGGGATAGGGACAAATTCATTGGGCCTTGCATTGATCGAGCAGATGCCGGTCCGTGTGATTGGGGCAGAACATTATTGCCGAGAGCTTCACGACTTGGCGGATGCTGCCGCTCCAATTTTTGATTTGACTGGACGGTCGCTCGGTGCTGTTGGAGTGTTTACGCTGGCCGATAATTATCATCCCCATTCACTGAGTTTGGTCACTGCAATGGCGCGGGCTGTTGAAGGGCAGATGCAATCTGATAATTTGCTCGCCGAGCAGAATAGTCAGCTTGCAGAATTGAATGCTATCCTGTCCTCCATTAGTGATGGAATCGTTGTATGGAATGCAGATCATAGATTGATTCACGTCAATGCTGCCGCGAGTAAAGTTTTACGACAACCTGTCCAGTCCCTGACACAGCAACATGTGGAGCAATTATTTTCCACTCCACCCTCGCTGGCACAAGCTATCAAAGAACAGAAGTCATTAAAGGATATCGAGACTAGCATTGTTCTGGAAAAGCTAACAATCAATTGTATTGTTAGCTTGCAGTTTGTTTTCAACAAGAAGAATGAGCTGCAATGGGGAATTTTGATCCTTCGTCCCGAAAAAGATGTTCGTAAGCTCGTCCAAAATCAGGTGGGCGCCAATGCTGTTTTAACCTTGGATGATATTCCTGGTGAATCGATTCAAATGCAACGTGTACGTAGTTTTGTTCGTTCAACTGCAAATGCACAGGCCAGCATCCTGATTTGGGGCGAAGGCGGAACGGGAAAAGACGCGCTTGCGAATGCAATCCATAATGCCGGCCATCGCAGTGAAGGACCCTTTGTGATTTTTCCGTGCTCTTCCATACCCAATGAGCTTGTTATCAATGAATTGTTGGGATACGATGAAAGCCTAGGCGGTATTCGGGCGGGCAGCCGGCCTAGTAAGTTTGAGTTGGCCCAGGGCGGCACCCTCTATTTTCAAGATGTAGATGCTTTACCTTTAGAGGCGCAGGCGGTCCTCCTAAATGTGCTCGAGTTGGGAATCATTCAGCGGATTGGAAGTAAGCGGCCAATTGAAGTAGATGTTCGCGTAGTTGCCTGCACAACCGCCAATATGGAAAGGTTGATTAGTCAGGGAAGCTTCCGGGCAGATTTGTATTATTGTTTAAGCGCATTTGCGGTCACCATTCCACCCCTACGTGAACGCCATAACGACATCCCTTTGATTGCGGATCGCGTTATCAAGCGTCTTTCGCGCCAGCTTGGGCATCGGTTGAGTCTGGGCGAGGATGTGAATGATATGCTAAAACGATATCCCTGGCCTGGTAATATTCGTGAAATCGAGGCGGTGCTGGGGCGCGCCGCCATCCAGGTAAGTGCTAAGGGGGTAATAGAAATGACGCATCTTCCAAGTTCACTTCGTTTTGTAAATCACCTTCCAGCAGGTGAGCAGACCATTCCCGCGATCCAATCACTGGATGAAGTGGAACGCGAAACCATTTTACAGACAGCTCAATTTTGTCGAGGAAATGTAACGCAGATGGCCCATGCATTGGGCGTTAGTCGAACCACTTTATGGCGGAGATTAAAGGTTTTTCAGATTACACCGCAGGATTATCGCTAGGAAAAGTTCTTATACCTTCAGGTAGTAGGGGTGAATCGCAATGCCCAAATTTATTTCACGAACTTAGAAATTACCATTTCGCCAACTTATTGTTTCAGTTTGACACATAAGTTAACATCCTTTTGTTTCATCTTGAAACAAAAGGATGTTAACTTATGGACAAACTGAATATATAAACTTAAAATACGCTAGTGTTTAAAAGTTTCTGGAGATTAATCCGATGAAACTATATGGCTTGACTGGCAATCATTCTTCTTGCAGTTGGGTCCTTACTTCTTGGATTAATCCTTCATTGCGAATTAATCACCAAAAGATCAATATTTCTTTTGGTGATTTTTTATCTGTACTCTTCCCTCCTCCCGTTTTTGCGGGAGAAAGAATTCAAGTTATCCGGAGGTGAAAGAAAAGTGTGTTTGTTTAGCTCGGCAAGGGCAATTGTTCCAAATGCTTGCACGTTTTCGCTATTAATGAGACCCAGCTTATTCGATTAATGGATCTCTTTCGAATCGGTGCCCTTGATGTGAAGATTTTTCCATCCGATCCTAAACAAGTACAATAAAATACAGGATTTCATTGTTCCGGATTTTCCATTTTCTATCCAAAACAAACTAGACAAGGAGATTGTAAAATGTTCGGACAATTAATTGGCGAGGTCTTTGGGACCTTCATTTTGATTTTGTTGGGCGATGGAGTTGTTGCGGAAGTGGGATTGGCTCCCCGCCTTGGCGCTGCAGCTTACAACTGGAATACTATTGTTATTGGATGGGCATTCGCCGTGATCGTGGCCGTGTACGTTTCGGCAGGCGTTTCAGGTGCTCACCTGAATCCAGCCGTAACCCTTGCTTTGGCGCTCAAGCGTGGATTCCCGTGGTCAAAGGTCGTTCCCTACATGGTGGCTCAAGTTATAGGCGCGTTCCTCGGCGCTTTAGGCGTTTACTTGTGCTATCATGACGGCTTGGTCGCGGCAGGCGTTCCCAATGTTTGGTGTACCGGCCCAGGCTCGGTATTCGGTCAAGCCTTCTGGGGCACGGCTCAGGCGGCGGGTGTAGCATCCACAGGTAGTTACAGCTTCCTGAATGCGTTCGTGACAGAAGTCTTCGGTACCGCTGTTCTGCTCTGGGGCATTCTTGCTAGCGGCGATGCTAAGAACACTGGTCTGATGCACAACCTTGGTCCATTCTTGGTCGGCGGCACAGTATTGGCAGTTGGTCTTTCTTTGGGTGGCCCCAGTGGATATGCCATCAACCCTGCCCGTGACTTCGGTCCACGCCTCTTCGGTACTTTAGTCGGGACGCAAGGTCTGTGGTCGAGTGGATATTGGTGGATTCCGATCGTAGCTCCGCTTGTTGGTGGCGCCATTGGCATTTACTTCTATGATTGGTTTGTAACTGGCCTTCTTCCCAAGAAGTAACCTTAGCAATCTGGTCAAGTGAGCAACAAGGAGATGGTCCAATGAAAAAATTAATAAACAAGCCCGAAGATGTTGTTCGCGAGGAATTAGAGGGCATTGCCTTGGCCCATCCTGACCTCGTCAAGGTTCATTATGGCCCCGACTTTATTACGCGCGCCGATGGCCCCATTCAAGGAAAAGTTGCGGTCATCTCCGGCGGTGGTTCAGGTCACGAACCGATGCATGGAGGTTTCGTTGGCATGGGCATGTTAGATGGTGCCTGCCCAGGTGCAGTTTTCACCTCGCCCACTCCAGACCAAATGCTGGAAGCGACCAAGGCTGTGAACGGTGGCAAAGGAGTTTTGCATATCGTCAAGAACTACACTGGCGATATTATGAACTTTGATATGGCCGCAGATCTTGCCCGTCCGGAAGGCATTGAGATCGAAAGCGTAGTGACTGACGATGATGTGGCCGTCAAAGACAGCCTTTACACAGCTGGCCGACGCGGCGTGGGAGTTACCGTCCTAGCAGAAAAGCTCTGTGGTGCAGCCGCAGAACAGCGCCGCTCTCTGAAGGAAGTGGCTGATGTTTGCCGGAAGGCGAAGAACCTCGGACGTTCAATGGGTATGGCGCTGACATCCTGCACCGTGCCTCACGCTGGCAAGCCCACCTTCGATCTTCCCGAGGATCAGATGGAAATCGGAATCGGTATCCACGGCGAGCCGGGTCGCACCCGCATGCCGCTCAAGAGCGCGGACGAAATCACCGCAATGCTCATGGAACCGATTATCAGCGACATCCCGTATAAAGCCGGAGACGATGTACTGTTGTTTGTCAACGGCATGGGCGGGACGCCTCTGATCGAACTCTACATTGTATATCGCAAGGCGCATGAGATCGCTACCAAGCACGGCCTGAAGGTTGTGCGCAATTTGGTCGGATCATACATTACCAGCCTTGAAATGGCTGGCACATCCATTACCATGCTGAAAATGGATGCGGATATGATCAAGCTGTGGGACGCGCCGGTCAAGACACCTGGTTTGCGCTGGGGCGTCTAGTTTCTTCTAGCGTTAAAAGCCAGGGCAGTTAGTTCATTCTGCCCTGGCTGCCTATCAACGGAGTGGAATATGCCAATTTATCGTGACGATGTTCTAGGATGGATCAAGGCGGTTGCCCAAATGATTTCCGAAAACAGCGTCTACCTGACAGAGCTTGATTCCGCCATCGGAGACGCTGATCACGGCGCCAATATGGATCGCGGCTTCAAAGCTGTGATCAAAAAAATGCCCGAGATCAGCGACAAAGATATTGGCACGATCTTCAAAACAGTTGGCATGACTTTGATTTCCACTGTTGGCGGCGCGGGTGGTCCGCTTTACGGAACCCTGTTCCTCCAGGCAGGCATGAAGACCACCGGTAAGATGGAGTTATCTCTGGCAGACTGGACAGAAGCTGTTGAAGCTGCTTTGAGTGGGATTATTATGCGGGGCAAGGCTGAAGTGGGAGATAAAACGATGGTGGATGCCCTCACACCTGCCGTAAATGCTCTCAAACAGGCCCTTCAAGATAATCTGCCTATCCATGAAGCGCTGGAGGCATCGGCAGAGGCAGCGAAAAAAGGAATGGAGGGCACGATTCCGCTGGTTGCACGGAAAGGACGCGCCAGTTATTTGGGTGAGCGCAGTGCTGGGCATCAAGATCCGGGTGCAACCTCGTCCTACATGATGTTAAAAGTCGCTGCTGATACATGGAAAGATGCAAGTTGAAGTTGGCGGCCTGGCCTCTTTGCCAGGCATTCAACTGACCAATAAATGAATAGGTCAGTCAAAATATAAATATCTATCCTAAATGGAGGTCCAAATGGCTAAATATTCAGCCGCAGTTGATCAGGGCACAACCAGTACTCGCTTTATGATCTTCGATCACGAAGGCAAGGTGGTTGGTATTGATCAAAAAGAACACGAGCAAATTTTCCCCAAGCCGGGTTGGGTCGAGCACGATCCTATGGAAATCTGGCGTGCCTGCGAGGCGGTGATTTCGGGTGCATTGGCGAAAACCAAAGTTTCCGTGAAGGATATTGCTGCTGTGGGTGTAACCAATCAGCGCGAAACAGCCGTGGTTTGGGACAAGGCCACCGGCAAACCGGTCTACAATGCGATTGTTTGGCAGGATACCCGCACCGACACCATCTGCAATGAACTTGCCAAAGACGGCGGGCAGGATCGATTCCGCACCAAAGTTGGTCTGCCTTTGGCAACGTATTTCTCTGGCCCCAAGATTAAGTGGATTTTGGAGAATGTTCCGGGCGTCAAAGCCAAAGCCGAGAAAGGCGAAGTGCTTTTCGGTAATATTGACAGCTGGGTCATCTGGAATTTAACCGGTGGTCCCAAGGGCGGCGTGCACGTCACGGATGTATCCAATGCCTCCCGCACCATGTTGATGAATCTCCAAACGCTCGATTGGGATCCAGACATGCTCAAGGTTATGGGTATTCCACGCGCCATGTTGCCTACCATCAAGGCTTCCTCCGAAGTTTATGGCAAAGCTGTTGGCGCTTTGGAAGGCATTCCTGTGGCTGGCGATTTGGGCGACCAGCAAGCCGCGCTCTTCGGCCAGACCTGCTTCAGTGCGGGCGAAGCCAAGAATACCTACGGCACTGGCTGCTTCATGCTCCTCAACACCGGCACCAAGCCCGTGCAGTCCAAGAATGGTTTGCTGACCACACTGGGATATAAGATTGGTAGCCAGGATGCAGTGTACTGCCTGGAAGGCTCCATCGCCATCACCGGTGCATTGGTTCAGTGGTTGCGCGACAACCTCGGACTGATTCAGAAGTCCTCTGATATTGAAGCACTCGCCAAGACGGTTGATGATAACGGTGGCATCTATTTCGTCCCCGCTTTCTCCGGCCTGTTCGCTCCTTATTGGAAGAGTGATGCCCGCGGCGCGATCGTCGGCATGACCCGCTATGTTAATAAGGGACACATCGCTCGCGCAGCGCTCGAAGCGACTGCCTTCCAGACCCGGGAAGTTCTGGATGCGATGAATAAGGATTTGGGCGTTGACCTGACTGCGTTGAAGGTGGATGGCGGCATGGTGTACGATGAACTGCTGATGCAGTTCCAGTCCGATGTCTTGGGTGTGCCTGTGATCCGCCCGAAGGTAGCTGAGACAACCGCACTCGGTGCTGCATATGCTGCCGGCCTCGCAGTAGGTTTCTGGAAGAGCGTTGAAGACCTTCGCACGAACTGGGCGAAAGACAAGGAATGGAAGCCCATGATGAAGGCTGACTTACGCGATAAGCAATACAAAGGCTGGAAGAAAGCCGTTACCAAAACTTTTGAGTGGGTTGATTAACACATACGGTAAAGGAGGGGTGGAAAACCCACCCCTCCTTTCTTAAACTATATCCCTGCCGGAGAATATTGTGGCTAAAACCAAAAAAGAAAGCACCACTAAGAAATCAAATCTCCCTGCCGAACCATGGATTTCCATGCGCCGCGGTTTAATCATTATTACCCTCACTAGTATCGGCATGGCCGTGCTCACCGCTTGGGAAGTCATACCGGTCAAAGGCTGGATGGAGGGAATTTTGTGGGGTCTGCTTTTTGGTGTCTTGATCTGGATTATTTTCTTCGGGATGATATTTTTCAATCGGTTCATACGGCGTTAGCACGGTTGTTCAATGATTGCCTTATCTTCTGCTCGTCCCATTAACTTCAATGAGTGGGAATTTCGTTGGGCACCTTACGATCTGCCGACATATCAACTTGTTCTTAATCAGCTCTTATCAAACGATATTATTCTAGAGATCGGCGCAGGCGATTTACGCCTCGCGCGTCAAATGGCTGCGCTCACTCGAAAAGTGTACGCGATCGAAATCAATTTCTCCGTCTTAGAGAAAGGACTCGCCTCGTTCGCCCCTTTGCCTGGGAACCTGATTCCAATCTGTGGTGACGCTCGAGCATTTGATTTCCCCCGCGGCGTCACGAGCGGAGTTTTGCTTATGAGGCATTGCACCCACTTTCGGCTCTACGCTGAAAAGTTGCGCGGTTGCGGTTGCCATAAGTTGATCACCAACGCCCGCTGGGGGATGAATGTAGAAGTTGTGGATCTATACGCCGCGCGCATTCCTTTTGAGAAAGTGGAGCTTGGCTGGTATGCTTGTTGGTGCAGCGCAGTCGGATTCAAACCGGGCGCGCCCGAGCAAATATCACCGGAGACACCGAAAATAATTCATGAAGTTATTGATTGTCCGAATTGCAAACGGAACAATTCCTTGATCTAAAAATTTAATATGGAGTTGAGTATATGAGTAAACCAATGGCATTAATTGTTGGGGCAGGATTTACGGGAGTGGCAACTGCACACGATCTGGCACTGCGCGGCTTTGACGTAACGGTCATTGAGCGCGGCGATATTTGTAATGGCACTTCGGGGCGGACTCACGGCCTGTTGCATTGTGGCGGCCGGTATTGTGTCAAAGACCAGGAGTTAGCTATTGAGTGCATTGATGAGAACCTCATCTTGCGGAAAATAGTTCCGCAGGCCATCGAGCCGAACGGCGGGCTATTCATTGCCATTGACGAAGGCGACCTGCAATACGGGGAAGCGTTTGTAGCGGGCTGTGAGGCTTGTCATATCCCGCTTGAAAAACTCACACCGCAGAAGGCCTTGCAACTTGAGCCTAACATCAATCCCCATGTGCTAGCGGCTTTTCTGATCCCGGATGGAACCTTTGATCCGTTGCGTCTGGCACTCTCATTTGCGGCCTCAGCGAAAGCCAATGGCGCAAAGTTCAAAATTTATACAGAGGCCAAAAGCCTCCTTATGGATGGCAAGGGAAAGGTTGTTGGAGTTAAAAGTACTTGAGCGTGCATCCAATAAGACAACCGAGCTACACTCCGATATCGTAATCAACGCAACCGGTGCTTGGGCGGGAGAAATTGCAGAGATGGCGGGAGCTAGTGTCCCGATCCAGCCAACACCGGGCGTGATGGTGGTCTTCGATCAACGCTTTGTCCAGCGGGCCATTAATCGTCTCAACAAACCTGGTGATGGCGACATCGTCCTGCCCCAGCGTCGCATGGTTGTGGTTGGCACAACTTCATTTGAAGTGGACAACCTCGATTACGTGCCTGTGATCGAGGAGCAGGTAAAACTGATGCTTGAACGCGGTGCAGAGTTGGTTCCGGGTATTCGGAATGCAAAAGTGCGCGGCAAGTATGTTGCGACGCGTCCGTTGATCAGCGTGGGCGGCACAGGTCGCAACGCAGCGCGAACTTTTCAATGCTTCGATCACAAGGACAGAGACAACGTGGAAGGCTTTGTGACCATCACTGGCGGTAAAGCTACCACTTTGCGTGCAATGGCCGAGAAGACCGCCGATGTGGTTTGCGGAAAGCTTGGCGTTCACGCGGCTTGTGCCACCAAAGATACGCCGCTCCTTTCCTATCGACAATATTACACAACGCCCAACTAAGGAACAGCCATGAGCGAAAAATGGAATATCACCATTAAAGTACATCGTCAAAAACAAGGCGAGGCGCCTCACTTCGACGAATTCAAAATGGAAGTGGATCCGGATGAATACGTGTTGGATGCGGTCGAACGCGTTTGGGCCTTCAAGGATCGCACTGTTTGCTTTCGCCACGCCTGCCATCATTCTACTTGCGGTGCGTGCGGGATGCGTGTCAATGATGTAGAGAAACTAACTTGCATTACTTATATCCGCGATGTCACGCAAGATGGCGGCACGATCAAAGTGGAACCGTTGCGCAACTTCCCCGTGATCAGCGATCTGGTTGTGGACATGGGATCGCTCTACAGCCGCTTGGAAGCGGTTGGGGCGCGCTCCGTTCTTCCCGTCCCTGAGGCGGAGGTTGAGAATCCTCCTTCTCGTTGGTCGGTGGATGATCAGCAATATATCCGTCTATCTGATTGTATTGAATGCGGACTTTGCATTAGCGCCTGCCCTTCTCAAGCTACCGATGGCGACTATCTTGGACCTGCTGTTTTAGCTGGAGCACAGGCGAACGGCTTGAAACGCAATCCCGAACTAATGGGTTTGGTCAATAGCGAGAATGGAGTCTGGCGCTGTCACAGCGTGTTTGAATGTACTTCTGTCTGCCCCTCGAACGTTGATCCGGCGCGGCGCATCATGGATTTACGCACACAAATCATCAAAGAACGGGTCGGTAGTTTATTTCGCAAGGCATGATCGGGAGACGAATATGGATACTCAAAACAACAAACCTTCTGCTGGCAAATTCTGGACTTGGTTCAATCCTGTTGGACGCGATACGGGCGGATGGGCTTTCATCTTAAATCGCATTACGGCTTTGGGACTCACTTTTTATCTTTTCCTGCATTTGGTCATTCTCGGCCAGCTTGCCCAAGGCCCACAAGGTTATGACAGCTTTATCAAATTGATGAGCAGTCCGATCTGGATCGCTGGCGAACTCTTGGTGGTGGCAGCAGCCTTCCTGCATGGACTCAATGGAATTCGCATCATCCTGACCACCTTCGGTGTTAGTGTGACCCGTCAGAAACAACTCTTTTACGGGTTGATGGTGATTGCTCTTATCGCCATTCTGATTTTTGGGTTCCACATGTTTAGCGCCTAGAAAGCGAGTAGAAGATGTCAACGAATATTCAAAGCGTTTCAACACCTCGTTCGGGAGAAGGTACCTGGCTGTGGCTGCTCAAGATCGTGACAGGCATTCTGCTCGTGGTCCTGCTTTTCATTCACTTACTGGTCAACCATTTTCTCAGCCAGCATGGATTGATGACCTATGCGGATGTGGTTGCCTATTATCAAAATCCGATCATCCCGATCATGGAAGTTTGTCTGCTGGCTGCAGTTGTGTTTCATTCCCTCACCGGCTTGCGCGGAATCATTCTGGATTTAAAACCAGCGCCCACTCTATTGAAGGTCATTGATGCGATATTGGTAACCATAGGGGTTGTAGCCGTTGTATATGGCATCTGGCTTGTGACCGTGATCGCATCGAGGGGTTAAGCGGATTTATGGTCGGACTCGTGATCGTTTCGCACAGCCGCGAACTGGCGAATGCGTTATCGAATCTGGTAAAGCAGGTTTCGTCTTCGAATATTCCCATTGCCATCGCGGCAGGCGTTGGGGAGGGCCGTAAGGAATTTGGCACGGACGCACTTGAAATCAGTGAAGCGATTCAATCCGTGTTTTCACCTAGCGGCGTGCTGGTGATGATGGATTTAGGGAGCGCAGTTTTAAGTTCAAAGCTTGCGCTTGATTTCCTGCCGCCCGAAATGCAATCTCAAATTCGTTTTTGTGCTGCTCCTCTCGTGGAGGGTACGATTGCAGCGGCTGTGCAAATTAGTTTGGGAAGTGATATTGAAATGGTCTGTCGCGAGGCCGAAGGAGGGCTGCTTCCCAAACAAGAGCAAATTAATGAAACGCCTCCAGCTCAACCTGTCGAGGCAGTGTCTGTCCCTGATGAAATTGCTAAACAATTTGTGCTCACCTTGCATAACTTACATGGCCTGCATGCTCGACCCGCAGCGCGCTTTGTACAAACCGCCTCGCGTTTCCAGGCAGATATTCGCGTCACAAATCTAACCAATGGCAAGGGTCCGGCCTCGGCACGCAGCTTGAATGCGATTGCAATTCTCGGCGCGGTTGAAAATCACCAGATTCAGATAAACGCCACTGGTCCCGAAGCGGAGGCCGCGTTGACTGCGCTTAAGAAACTTGTAGATGATAACTTCGGCGAATTCAACCGCGCCCGAAGCGGTTTCAGTTGCTGAGAAAGTTTCCCAACCTGAAGCTCGCTTCGCAGAATCTGGAAGTTTTCGCGCCGTTCCAATTTCAGAAGGCTTTGCGCTTGGACCTTTATATCGCTATCAGCCGCAGCCTCCTCCCATTTCCACAGAGCCGGCCCAAAGTCCAGATGCAGAAGCGCAGAGACTTGATCGCGCGCTGGATGTGGTTAGGAATACCATTCGCCAGCAATCCAAACAATTGAAAACAACGGCGGGAGAATCGGAAGCCGCCATCTTTGATGCTCACCTGCTAATACTTCAAGATCCTGATCTGCTAGTGCAGGCGCGCCAAAATATTTTTGAGCATCATCAAAATGCGGGAATGGCCTGGCATGAGGCAGCTGAACGGGTGGTAGCTTCCTATCGCGAGTTGGAGGATGCCTGATCTTAAACAGCGTGCCGCGGATGTGGAAGATGTTGAAAACCAGGTGCTCTTTGCGCTGGAAGGAAAGAACACGGCGCCAATAATGTTCAAGGAGCCGGTAATTCTTTTTGCGCAAGACCTTACGCCGACTGAAACGGCCCAACTCGATATGAACGCTGTGGTGGGAATTATGACCGTGGGAGGTGGACCAACCTCGCACAGCGCTATCTTGGCACGCGCATTGGGGATCCCGGCAGTATCATCGGTTAGCCAAGAGTTTGCGCGTGCACCTTTGGGTTCAATGGTTGCATTGGACGGTTTCGCCGGAACAGTGTGGTTGGACCCCTCCGAGAAAATTCAGGCTAACGTTAAAACGCGCCGCGAGCAATGGATTGCAGCCCGCAGAAAACTGATGGAAGCCAGCCATACGCTAGCAGCCACACGCGATGGACAGCGTGTGGAGGTCTTTGCCAACGTAGGCAACATTCAAGATGCGCGCAGCGCAATCAAAAATGGAGCCGAAGGCATTGGTCTCTTACGGACAGAGTTCATGTTCCTGACCCGTGAAACTCCTCCGAATGAGGCGGAACAGTTGGACGCCCTGCTACAAATCGGCGAAGCGATGGGCGATTATCCTGTGATTGTCCGCACGCTGGATGTGGGCGGGGACAAGCAAGTGCCATATATTAAGCTCCCGCCGGAGCCGAATCCGTTTTTGGGTGTACGCGCCATCCGGATGAGTTTGCGCAATACGGATTTATTCCTTCAGCAATTGCGGGCTATCCTGCGGGCGGCAGCGAATCGCCGCTTCCGCATCATGTTCCCGATGATTGCCAACGTGGATGAAGTCCGTCAGGCGCGTCGGTGGCTTGAAACGGCGCATCAGCAACTTGGTGATGAAAAACTTTCTCATGCCTGGCCAATTGAAACAGGCATCATGGTTGAAATCCCATCGGCCGCACTTCTTAGCCGGAAGCTGGCCCGCGAAGTGGATTTCTTTAGTATCGGAACTAATGACTTGACTCAATACACGCTGGCGGCGGAGCGCGGCAATCCTTTGCTGGCTGCTCTTGCCGATGCATTCCATCCCGCGGTTCTGCATTTGATTGATGAAGTGGTACAGGCTGCTCATGCGGAAGGCAAGCGGGTGGGAGTATGCGGTGAATTGGCCGGCGATCCACTGGCGGCGCCAGTGCTGATTGGTTTAGGCGTGGATGAATTGAGTCTGAATGCCAGCGGCATCCCGCGCATGAAATCCATTGTGCGAATGGTAGAATTGCCCAAGGTGCGCAAGCTGGCGAAGGAAGTATTACAAACTGAAAGCGCCGCTGAAGCGCGGCAAGCTGGCTGGAGCAGTTCTGGAAGGATAAAGAGACCGATTAAATAAAGAGGATATATGAAAATTGGATTGCAAGTTCCGAATTTTACCTGGCCTAGTGGACCAATCAATATCGCTACCAAACTAGCAGAGATTGCAACTGCGGCCGATGAAGCGGGCTTCGCTAGCCTATGGGTAATGGATCATTTCTTCCAAATCGGCGGCCGAAATCCTCAATCTGGCCTCGGCCCGGCGGAGGACGAGATGCTGGAAGGTTACAGTGTCCTTTCCTACTTGGCTGGTATCACGAAAAAAGTCAAGCTGGGCACAATGGTTACCGGCGTGATTTACCGCTATCCGGGATTACTGGCAAAGATCGTGACAACACTGGATGTACTATCTGGAGGGCGAGCCTACTTGGGCATCGGCGCGGCATGGAATGAACGTGAGGCGCTTGGGCTGGGTGTTCCCTTCCCACCAGTGGCGGAGCGCTTCGAGCGGCTGGAGGAAGCACTTCAGATTGTCTTGCAGATGTGGTCAGGCAAACGCACACCATATCACGGCAAGTATTATCAACTGGCGGAGACGTTGAACAGCCCGCAGCCACTGACCCAACCTCATCCACCGATCTTGATCGGAGGCTCAGGCGAGAAGAAAACTCTGCGTCTGGTCGCTCAATATGCCGATGCATGCAACCTGTTCGCGGCTCCGGATAGCGAAGTTCTTCGCCATAAATTGGATGTGTTGAAAGCCCATTGCGAACGTCTCGGTCGCGACTATGCCACAATCGAAAAGACAACTTTGGGCACGGTCTGGCTTGCATCCAGGCATATGAGTGTTGCAGATGTAATCGCACAATGCCGACTACAGTCCGGCCTTGGCATTCAGCAAGCTATCTTCAACATGCCTAATGTCCACGAGATTGCACCGCTGTTGACATTTGGCAAGGAGATCATCCCGGCTGTGGCAGAGTTATAACCCTGCGTTAGCTCTTGGGTATCTCACGTATTAACCAGAATGCCATCCAATCGGATGGCATTCGATATCCGTAGAACTATTTTCAGCTTCTCCGGTCGGGGAAGCTAGAATTCTTTTACAATATTGACCGAGACGATCTGCTCTTTCACTCGCTGCCCAACTCCAAAGCGCAGAAAGTCCCGTATGATAGTTTAACAATGTTTTGTTCGATAGCTTCGTTTGAGCTGCTAGAAACTCTTGAACATCGTTTTGTGAGACCGCTACAAAACAGAGATCATCTTCCGCATAATCTTCAAACTTGCGAGAGGTGTTCAGGTAATTTACAATGGTATGTGGGCTAAGGTGCCGCGCACCTGCATTCAAAAGATAGCCTTCAATTGCTTGTGAAAAAGTGAGATTGTTCATCCATGCACCTCCAGGTACAGTTTCGCTTGTTTTGATAATCACCTGATGTTGTGATAATCAAAATGGCTTTTTTTTCGTACACTGTAAGCCTGCGAACCGTGCACCCTGCGGTACAACGATTTTCTTCCCCTTTTGCTGCCAGAGACCTCACGGATCAAAAGATTTGTATCTCCGTGGGTCTCTGGTTACTCTTTGTCGGGGCGCCGAGATTTGAACTCGGGACCTCACGGACCCGAACCGTGCGCTCTACCGGACTGAGCCACGCCCCGAAACTTCACTTATACCTTTGAAAGGCAGGAGGCATTATAACTGCCGGACTCTCTTTTGACAAGTTTCCATTGTCCACGGGAGCGAGGGTCGAGTAAAGCAGCGCCGCACCGAGTTCGCCAAAGTGTATCGATCTTGTTCATGTCGAAATCAAGTCAAAACACGGCATTTGAGGTTTTACGGATCCAGTGTAATCGATTGAACGTAAACATATACTGGGCCGAGCCATGGAATTGGATACTGATTGGAAAAAAACACCGGGTTTTTCAGCACATCATCCTGCTGATGAATAACGAGATATGCCTTTGTAGGAGAATCAGCTTTATAAGGTATAGTGGTATTGATAATTTGAGAATCCGAATCTGTGATGGTCAATATACGACTGGCATTAAGGCTTTTGCCATTCACATCAACCAGTTCCAAAACCAAAGGCTGTGAATTGAAAGCCGAATACACTCCTTTGACTGTGAGTACACCACCTGAAATTGTAGCTTGAGGAGATGGCGTCTCCAATGCAACCCGCTCATAGATGGCATCACCCGGCGGATTGATTTGACTCACTCCACTGGAGAGCAATAAAACTCGAACCGTGTGAAACGCCATCAACACGCCGGTATCATCGCGAGTGGTCACCTGCAGGATTCCAACTTCGGCGGCGGCGCGAATCTCGAACGTAAACTTCGTAAAAACATATTCGCCGCTGGATGCGTTGGGAAGATTGATTAACTGATCATCCAACAAACTGCCATCTTCTGCATACAAAGCGACATAAACCTTTGTGTTTTTTGCAGCCTCGACGCTCATGCGGACTTCCATCGGAGATATGACTTTGGACATCGATCCCGGCGAAGTAATTTGGATGGCGCCCGATGACATGCCGGGCGGAGGAGTGGATGTGTCCGTGGCGGTTGGAGTCGGCGGGATGGGTGAAGGAGTAATGGTTGGGGTCACCGAAGGCGTAATGGCAGCAGCTGTTTGAAAAGCAGATGTGGCGTGGATGGATTGGGCCGTCAGGTAAATCACCGTTGGCAGATAGTTGGGAGGATAAGGTGTCGGGACAGATGAACCACCTTGGAACGCGCAACCCGCTAAAAGTCCAGCAAGAGAAGCGAGCAGGAAAATTTTTCGAAGCACATCAACACCAAGACGCCCTCGCAAGGAGGGCGTCCTTCTTTTCTTATCTTGGAATCTATAATCCGTAGATGTCACTGTATTTTTTCGTCAGATAGCGAACATATGGCTCCGGTGTGATCTTCGAACCGGTCACTCTTTGGACAAGTTCCTGGGGATCATACTTGCGTCCATGCTGATGGATGTTCGTGTGAAGCCAGCCCAGCAACGCATCAAACTTCCCTTTGCGGAATTGCTCATCGAGTTCGGGAATATCCTGATTGATCTTTTCCCACATCTGCGCCGAAATCAGATTGCCCAACGCGTATGTGGAGAAATAGCCGATCATTCCACTTGACCAATGCATATCCTGCAAGACTCCCAGCGCATCATTGGGCGGGACAATGCCGAGATATTCCTTCATCTTCTCGTTCCAAATATGTGGCAAGTCCTTGACTGCCATCTTGCCTTCGACCATTCCAATCTCCAGTTCAAGCCGCAGCATAATATGAAGGTTATAGGTGGCTTCATCGGCATTAACGCGGATCAGCGACGGTTCCAATTTGTTGATGGCTTTATAGAAAGTTTTCAAATCCACATTGCCGAGCTGGGATGGAAACAATTTTTTGAGGCGCGGGAAGAAATATTTCCAGAACGGCAAAGAACGACCGACCAAGTTTTCCCACATGCGCGATTGAGATTCGTGGACTGCCAGCGAAACGCCATGATGCAACGGCGTACGTTCGTAAGCTGGGTTGTTGCCCTGTTCATACATCGCATGTCCCGACTCATGCATGGTGCTGAATAACATCGCAATCGGATAATCGGCTTCAAAGCGCGTCGTGATGCGGACATCGTTCACGCTGAAAGAAGTTTCAAACGGATGAGGAGCCTTATCCTGCCGGCCGCGTTTCCAATCGTATCCGAAGCGGGTCACCACATCCACATCAAAATCCGAAAGTTTCTTTTCATCGTATTTTATATGCAGGAAGGAATTTTTGACTTGCTTCGCGGCTGTGATCTGTTTGATCAATTGCACCTGAGGCGGGCGAAGAGCGTCAAAAATATTTTTCACATCGGCAGTTTTCATGCCCGGTTCATAATCATCGAGCAGCGTGTCATACGGATGATCGGCGGGCGGGAAGAAGGAAACATACTTCTGCGTCAACTCCACGACTTTTTCGAGATGCGGACGAAAGATCGAAAAATCGGATTTCTTTCTCGCTTCCACCCATGCTTCAAAAGCTTGAGTCGAAACGACCGCGATCTCCGCCACAAATGAAGACGGGACACGCGTGGCTTTATCGTAGTCACGTTTGGCGACACGCAGCATCGCTTCATCATCGGAGCCGAGAGCGGCTCCGTCCGAACGAAGTTCATCCAACAACTTGCCAACCTCGTCCGATGTAAACGTCTGATGCGCCAACTTGCCAAGAGTCGCAAGTTGATTGCCGCGCGCCTCCGCCCCACCCGAAGGCATGTTAACTTGTTGATCCCAACCCAGCACAGCCGCCGCCGTATTTAAATCTGCGACTTCGGCCATGATTTCTTTAAAGCGTTTCAGTTTTTCATCCATTCGAATAATCTCCTCTACTCCACGCAGCGATTGAGACGATCCTTTTTTTGACACGAGAAGAAAATAAAAGCCGCAATCATCAAAGCCTATTCATATCGTAAGGCTTCGACTGGTTCCAATCCTGCTGCGCGGTTCGCCGGATAAATTCCAAAGAACAAGCCGACTGCCGCGGAAAAAATGGTCGCCAGCAGAATCGCATTGAGACCCACAACGGGTGTAAAGTTGTTTCCCAAAGCAGACGCGACTGCCCCCACGGTAAAAGCAATCAGCCAGCCAAACAGAATTCCAATGATGCCTCCGAACAAACTCAATAACGAGGACTCAACGAGGAATTGAATCAGGATATCCCGCTTGCGCGCACCGAGCGCTTTGCGCAGGCCGATCTCGCGCGTTCGCTCGGTCACGGACACCAGCATGATGTTCATGATGCCAATCCCGCCGACTAATAATGAAATAGCGGCAATGCCGCCCAGGAAAATGGTCAGGACTCCGGTGACCGTTTGTGCTGTGCTCAGAATACTTTGCTGAGTAAAAACCGTAAAATCATCCAACCCAACTTGAGTCCGATGACGCGTACGCAGGATCTGCGAAATCTCATCCGAGGCCGCTTGCACCGTACTGAAATCGGTGGCTTGAACATAAACCACATCCACTGTATCGGGAGTGGGACGGGAGATCAACCTCGCTTGTGCGGTAGTAATGGGCACTAAGACCTCATTATCCTGCGAGCCAAAAGAACCACCGCCGGTTGGTGTAAGAACACCGATAATGCGAAACGGCGCATTCGCAACTCGAATGGTTTCGCCCACCAACCCATCGCGGCGATTAAAAAGTGCATCAGCCACATCCACGCCGATCACCGCCACAGAGGCTCGACCAAGTTGATTCAATTCGTTGATAAATTGTCCATCCAGAAGGGTGATGTTGCGAACATCATAATAATCCGGAGTGACCCCAATGACGGTTGTGGTCTTGGTATTCCCGTTATAATCCGCGATTGCGTTTCCCTGCAAAACAGGCGCAACCGATTTGATATCCGGCGCGGCATCAAGATTCATCATGGCATTCGCATCACCCATCGTCATGGGACGCGGGTTTTTAACGTCCGGATTATTACGCGCTCCTGAGAAAACAAACAATAGATTTGTGCCAACACCGTTAATGGATCCAAGAATCGAAGCCTGCGCGCCGTTTCCGACTGCCATCATCGCGATCACGGCTGCCACACCAATCACGATGCCCAACACCGTCAAGCCGGAACGCATCTTGTTGGAATTCAAACTCTCAAGTGCCTCTAAAAGCAATCGCGTAAAATTCATTGGCTCCTGCCTTCCGCTGAATCCTCCACCAATCCATCGCGAATATGAATAATACGTTGAGTTTGTTCGCCGATTGTTGGGTCATGTGTAACAATAATAAGCGTCGTGCCGCGCTGTTTGTTTAAATTAAGCAATAGCGCCATGATCTCTTTGCCAACTTTTAAATCAAGATTGCCGGTCGGCTCATCCGCCATGACGATCGCCGGATCATTGACAATCGCACGCGCAATGGCCACTCGCTGCTGCTGTCCGCCGGAAAGTTCGGTCGGACGATGATTGATGCGGTCGCTCAATCCAACCGCTTCGAGGGCTTCCGTTGCGCGTTGCCGACGGTTGTTCATTTCGCCTGCATAGCGTAATGGCAATTCCACATTGGAAAGTGCCGTTTGCCTTGATAGCAAATTAAAAGATTGGAATATAAACCCAACTTTGTGATTCCGAATCGCGGCCAGTTCATCATCGTTCAGCGAGGCGACCGATTCGCCATCCAAAAGATACTCACCCGAGGTTGGGCGATCGAGACATCCAAGAATATTCATCATCGTAGACTTGCCAGACCCGGAGGGGCCCATGATGGCGACCACCTCACCACGCGCAATTTGCAGCGAAGCGCCGCGTAAAGCCTCGACTTCGACCTCGCCCATCTTATAGATTTTTTTCAAGTCTCTAACTTCGACCACCCAATCCATCTATCCGCCTCCACCTGGTCCGCGCGGACCAGCTTGAAATTGCGCTGGCGGATTCAAGATGATCAAATCGCCAACATTCAAATTACTGCCAGTCACAACGCTCATGGTATCGGAGGAAGCTCCAAGCGTAACTGTAACTTGTTTGGGCTGGTTGTTGGTCAGAACATAAACGACCCGCTGACCATTCACGAGTCGAACCGCTTGATTTGGAACCAGCAATTGATTCTTGACTTGATTCACCACAATATTCACCGCCGCGGTCATGCCCGGCTTCACCTGCGAATCAGCATCCGTTAACTTCACAGTAACCGTAAAGTCAACCTCGCCTGATGTGGTATTGCCTGCCTGGGAAACTTCCGTAACCGTTCCATTATAGGTTTTTCCTGACACAGCATCGAATGTGATGGTTGCAGGCTGACCCACTGAAACACTGTTAATATCTACTTCGGAAACCTGCACATCCACCAGCAGACTGGAAAGATCGTCCAACCTGAAAGCTTGTGTTCCCAAGGCAACCTGATCTCCAGACGTAGGCTGTGCCTGAGTGACCGTTCCGCTAAAGGGCGCGGTGATATGCGCCACACCCAGAGCCGCTTGAGCCGCGTCCACACGCGCTTGAGCCGCCGACAAGTCGTCGCTGTTCGGCCCGCCTTGGACGCGATCATATGCACGCTGGGCATCTTCCAACTGTGCCTTTGCCAGCGCCAATTGAGCATCCGCATTTGCAATATCGGTTGGATCAGGGTTGGAGCGATAGGTTCTTACCTGAGGGACTGGCACGGAATTAATCTCCACCACTACAACTTCCTGATACGTCACCGGCCCATTGAGCGCAGTCCGATTATTGAGGGCAGTCGTATAAGCTGTTTGCGCATTCCTTAAAGCAATCCAATCGTTGGCGCGCGACGTATCCGAGTCGAGTAGGTCAGTCAGCGCCTGTTGAGCAGACACTAAATCGGTTTGCGCCAGAATAACACTTTGCGGAAGCGAAGTCTGCAACAGAGATGCCAGCACATCTCCTTTGTTAACTTGATCTCCAACCTTTGCATTGACCTGATCCACGGTTCCCGTTGTCTGCCATAACAATACTGCACTTTGATTTGCGCGTACGGTACCAGTGGCACCGATGGTGGCAGTCAGATCGCCGCGGGCCAGCGCCTGAGTTTGATAGCTGGATTGTGTTTTCGCGCGACTGCGCACGAACACAAAAGCGACCACAATCAGCAGGACGATTCCAATTGAAATTGAAAGTCTGAGGTGTTTTTTCAAGAATCCGTTGAATGAATTTAATATCTTCGACATGAATGTTCCTCCGCGAGGGCATTCCTCGCGAGTCAAGATTTTACCCTACAAATATGAATTGGCAGTGAATTTAACCTCGAAACCATATAAAAATCTTATTAACAAAATTGTGATGATTGTCGTCTGTCTGAGTGACTTTAGAGTCTTTATACAAATAACGGCTTTGGGTATCATTATTATAGGCAATGGCCCTAAAGTTCACTCGGAGATGCTGTTTCCAACGAATTTCCCGGCAGTTGACGAATATTTGAAAAACAAGAATAATCCTGAGGGCAGGTATGCACTGAATTTCTTCAGTGCGGGGTTGGTAAGGGCGAGTCTAAGACTCGCCCTTCCTTTTTATCAGAGATTAAACTATTCTGGTTATAATCCGTCCCATGCTTTATCGTCTAAACCGAATCCTTACGTGGATAATCTTAACGATTTTATGCTTCTCCCTTTTCACATTCAGTGAGCCCAGGCTTATAGCTGAAACCGATCGCGTGCGCGTCTACACGCGCGGCATTGAATTCGATTACGTTTCATGGATGTTCAATGCCATCTGGATCAAAATCCAGCAAGGCGCGACAGGCACGCCCAGTTATATCAACCGGGAAGATGGAACGATTGCAGTTACAGATTATCTCTTTTTGACGCAGCAAGTCAATCAATCCGAAGGCGCACTCAACCGAATCTATGCTGACGCATCCATCAAAAATAAAGTTTCAGCGAGTGTACATCTCCGCACACAAATCGCCGACCTCACAAAAAAACAAACTGCGCTGGCGCCAATTGCCGAGGCTGTGCTCCAGGAACAGATCAGCGAGGTGGCGGCCAGTTTTGGCCTCACCACATTGGGTCAATCCATTCCATCCATCTTATTTCATTCCACGCCGGTTCCCGAGGCGCTGGTCATTTCGCCGCGCGATCACATCGAACAAATTGCCAACATCTCGCTCTCGCCCGATTTGACTCTCGATCAACAGATTGCGCTTGAGGATCGCGTTAGCAAAGGGCTGAATGTCTCTGCCCTCGTGGTTCCCATCGGCGGCGTGGGGATTTATCCAACCATGATCATGCAAACCACTGATCTTTCGTGGCTGACAACCACCATCGCACACGAATGGACACATAATTACCTCGAACAACGGCCGCTTGGTTTGCTTTATGATGAGACGCCTGAACTGCGAACCATGAATGAAACGACTGCGGACATTTCCGGAGGCGAGATCGGCGCGGAGGTCATGCGAAGATATTACCCGGAATTAGTGCATAACGCTTCGCTCCCGGATTTGAACCAGCTATCGTTCAATCTGTTTGATTCCACACCCGCATCTTCAGTTCCCCTATTCGACTTCAATCATGAGATGCACACCACGCGCGTCACCGTGGACGGATTGCTGGCCGCGGGTAAAATTGGCGAAGCTAAATCCTATATGGAACAGCGCCGGCAATTGTTCGTGCAGAACGGTTATACCATCCGCAAATTGAATCAAGCCTATTTTGCATTTTATGGCGCCTATGCCGATGTGCCCGGCGGTGCGGCGGGTGAAGATCCGGTCGGGCCGGCAGTGCGCGCCTTGCGCGCTCATAGTAAATCGCTGGCGGGCTTTATCAACAGAATCGCATGGATGACTTCATTTGACGAATTGAAGAAAGCGGTGGGACAATAGATATTGTTCGTCATTGCAACGAAGGGAAGCGTCTAAAATAATCTTAAACAATTTACAGGAGATTGCCACGCCCGCTCGCAACCCTGAAACGGCGCAGGGCGTTGACATGCTATAAGGAGAACTCATGCAAACAAAAAAACTTTTCGCTTTCATCTTTTTCTTTTTATCTTTTCTCCTTCTCACTTCCTGCGCGCCATCAACCCCAGCCGCAACGCCGACTGCTTCTCCTGCGCCGACGTTCACGCCAATTCCAAATACACCGGTCACATATGCAGGTTGCTCAACTGTCACCGCCGAGCCGACGGCAAACGTCTCGTCCGGCCTACCGCCAATTACTTCCGCGGATTATGTGCGCGGCCCGGATAACGCGGCAGTGACCATGATTACATATTGCGATTTTCAGTCAACAGGATGCCAAGGTTTTGCATCTATGGTGGACGAATTACAAAAAAATCATCCGAACGACCTGCGTGTCGTCTTTCGACCTGTATTCATTCCAGCAAATGGTTCTCGCGATCCTGTTATTGGTCAATTGGACAAATCGCAAATTTCAACTGAAGCTGCGCTTGCGGCAGGTAATCAAGGTAAGTTCTGGGAGATGCGCGATCTCCTGCATGCAAAATATGATGATTGGGTAAACATGTCTGTTGATCAATTCAATTCCTGGATTAAGAGTTCAAGCCGTCAGCTTGGGACTTGACGCGGCAAAGTTCAAGGCGGATTATCAAAGCGCCGATACGGAAGCCCGCGTAAAGTCCATGCACAATTCGGCACTACAACTTGGTATTCAAATTCCTATTGCCTTCATCAATGGGAGCTTGCAACCGATAGCCATCCTCGATTACAACAGCTTGAATGATGTGATTAGTATGACAGCACTCGGTGCTCGTCAATTCACTTCATGTCCCACTTTCACGCTTGACACATCGAAACAATACCTTGCCACCCTGCATACGGAAAAAGGCGATATTGTCATCCAGCTATATGCAGACAAAGCGCCGCTCGCAGTAAACTCATTTGTTTTTCTTGCAAAGCAGGGCTGGTTTGATGGCGTGACGTTTCATCGCGTCATCCCCGGCTTTGTCGCGCAGGCCGGTGATCCAAGTGGAACTGGCCAAGGCGGACCTGGTTATTTTTTCAAGAACGAAGTCTCGGATTTGAAATATGATAAACCGGGTGTGGTAGGCATGGCAAATTCCGGACCCGATACGAATGGCAGTCAATTCTTTATCACGTACGCGCCTCAGCCAGCTTTCGATGGAAATTATACGATTTTCGGTCAAGTGCTCAAAGGCATCGATGTGGTTGAAAGCCTGACAGCGCGCGACCCATCGCAATCCGGAGATTTGCCACCGGGTGATAAAATCTTGAACGTGACTGTTGAGGAACAATAGTGGAATCGAAAGCAGGTAGAGACTGGCGCTCGATCCTTCTTGCCAGTGCCAGCACAGGCGGCGCGATCATGGCAGTTGCTTTGGCAGTTATGGTGGTAGTGATTTAAGCCGCGATGACACTAAGAGGCAATCGGCAAGACCCTCCGCTCATTGACGGAATCCTGCTTGCCAGTGCGATTCTCTTTGTCGGGGCGTTGTTAATTCCCGCCGCGTATTACAGCATCCAACGATTGATCGGTGAAGATGTGACCGTCAATGCAACCAAGCCAATGAATGTGGCCGTGGGATTCTTATTAGCCTTCGCATGGCTGGGCATATCTGCGCTCACCCAAATCTTTTATGGAAATACTTTTCTCCGCTGGATTACGCCGCCGCTCTATATTTTGTCCATTGGCCTGCCAGTATATTTTTTCGCTCGGCTGGCAATTGGAGGATTGAACACTGGTTCAAAACAACGCACATGGGGCGCTTTAGGAACAGGCATGCTATTAGGCCCATCGCTCGCATCCTTCATCGAGTTGATGTTGGTTGTTTTATTATTATTCGGTATTGCCGCTTATTTGGCGTTCCACCCCGAGCTGATGTCCGTACTCAATACGATCAAAACTCAAATCAACAACACATCAACTCCGGATGATATTTTGACGCTGCTCAGTCCTTACTTACTCAATCCCATTGTCATTGCGCTGGCGTTGTTATTCTTTTCTGTCATCGCACCGGTGGTAGAAGAAACCGCGAAATCACTGACGGTCTGGACAGTCTTCAATCATCTTTCATCACCTGCACAGGGATTCGTTATCGGCGCATTGAGCGGCACCGGCTTTGGATTGGTGGAAAGCCTGCTGGCCTCCGTTCAACCCGATTCGAGTTGGGCTACCACGTTGATCGTGCGCGGCGGAAGCACCATGATGCACATCGTCGCCGCCAGCTTGACGGGTTGGGGCATCGCATGGTTCCGCACCACCAAACGCGCCGGTCGCATGATCGGAATGTACGCGCTCGCCATGTTTTTACATAGTCTATGGAATGCATGTGTAATTCTTATCGTGACCGGTTCCGTGCGCTCGGCCCTTGGCGCGCATCAGGAAAATATCTTGGGGATGACCTTAATCATTTTTGGCGTATCTGTCCTTGCCATCATTGCGGTTAGCATGCCAATTGCCTTGGGCATGATCAATTGGCGACTGCGCATTGCAACCCGTCCTTTGCCTCCCGCTGACATTATGGAGCACGAGAACATTGAAGGAGTACAATAAACTCATGCCATTCAATGTTACTTCATCCAACGCCCGCGCTGGTGATATTGCCCAACTGGTTGGTCTGCGGCACAAGAGCTTTATTATCACGCTCAAAGAAGGCGGCAAACTCGAAACACATCGCGGTATTCTGCAACACGATGAGCTGATTGGCAAACTCTGGGGCACGCAAGTTTTCAGTCACATGGGCTCGCCGTTCTTTCTGCTTCAGCCCTCGCTTGCGGATCTTTTAAATGATCTGCCGCGCAACACACAAATCCTTTATCCAAAAGATATTGGCTTCATTCTTGTGACGATGGGCATTGGGCCGGGCAAAAAAGTCATTGAAGCCGGAACCGGTTCCGGCTCGATGACGATTGCATTGGCACATAACGTCAGCGCGGATGGACAAGTGATCTCCTATGAAGTCCGCCCCGATATGCAGAATCTGGCAAAGAAGAATCTCGAACGCGTCGGCCTCGCTTCACGCGTCGACTTCAAACTGCGCGACATCGCCGAGGGCTTGGATGAAACGGACGGCGACGCGTTCTTCCTCGACGTGCCGAATCCGTACGATTACATTTTGCAGGTTCGTAACGCGCTCAAGCCTGGTGGATTCTTTTGCAGTCTGATCCCGACGGTCAATCAAGTGGAACTGCTGCTCACCGCATTAAGGCGCGAACAATTTGCGTTTATCGAAGTTTGCGAAGTATTGGTTCGTTATTACAAACCTGAGCCAACGCGCCTGCGTCCAACGGATCGCATGGTGGCACATACCGGCTTTTTAATTTTCGCAAGAAGAATTGAGCTGACTGAAGATAAACGCGGAACAGAATTGGTTAAAGAGATCGGCGCAGGGTTTGAAGTGCAAGACAAATGACAATTTCTCCCAGCGAGGAATTCATCAGGGCAAAATTACGCGAGGCGATTGAATCCGCCCCATCGTCCGACGGATACGCCGAGATCGATTTGACCAGCGAAACACGTTTGAAATGCGCGGCGGTGTTAATCCCATTGCTTTGGCAGGATGATGAATGGCATTTGCTCTTCACGCGCCGCACGGATAAAGTGGAGAGTCACAAAGGACAAGTCTCGTTTCCCGGCGGCGCATGTGATGAAGGCGAAACGACGCCGGAAGAGACCGCGTTGCGTGAAGCGAACGAAGAGATTGGAATTGATCCGCAGAAAGTCCGCGTGCTCGGACATATCACGAACATGATTACCATCACAAGTTTCCGCGTCACGCCGGTGATCGGAATCATCGAATGGCCGACCGTCCTGCAACTCGGAAAAGATGAGGTCGAGCGCGTATTCACCATCCCATTCAATTGGCTTGCCGAAAAAAACAATCGCTGGGAATTCAGCATGCCCGGAAGGAATCGTTCACTGATTGTATATCATCCATACGACGGCGAATTGCTTTGGGGCGCAACCGCAAGGATGACTGTGGATTTTCTAAAAGTGTTAGAGTATTAATCGGGAAAAGATGGCAAAGGGAAAGGTCTTTATCCATTTGTAGTTACACAGGAACTTTTGGAACACAACATCAACCCGTAGCACTAAGTAAACAAAGTTACCAGCTATACATACGCGCGATGGATGGCAGCAAGAAAATCAGCTGTTATTTACTTACTATTACATATATTAATATGTGACAATCGTCATGCTGTTGCCTATTATCGGCGCGGCCACATCTAATTTATAATGGAAGCGCGCGGTACGCTGAAAGAATGCTCGCGTATCGTCATACTTAAGGAGAAACAATCCATGCCCGAAGAACTTTTCAAAAAAATGGCACAGAGTATCATTGACGGAGATTCGGACGCATCCACTGTTTTGGCAAAGGAATCAATCACTGCAGGCATTCCATCGCTGCAAGCCATCACAGATGGCTTTTTGGCTGGAGTGACCACGGTGGGCGACGCGTTCGGACGCGGCGAGGCCTTCCTGCCCGAGCTGGTGATGGCAGGCGAAGCCATGAAGGCCGCGATCGCAGTGCTCAACCCGGAACTAAAAAAACAAGGCACTGAACGCAGAATGCTCGGTAAAGTGGTGCTTGCCACCGTCGAAGGTGATATTCACGAAATTGGCAAAACGCTGGTCGGAACTATGTTAAGTTCGTCGGGCTTTGAGGTTTACGATCTCGGGGTTGATGCTTCGCCGGATAAAATCATCGGCAAGGCAATTGAAGTGAATGCGGATATCATCGGCATGAGCGCCTTGTTGACCACAACGATGGTAAAACAAAAAGAAGTGATCGAAACACTCGAAAAGGAAGGCTTGCGCGGCCGTTTCAAGATCATGGTTGGCGGCGCGCCCATCACACGCGATTGGTTCAAGGCCATCAAGGCTGATGGGTATTCAGAAGACGCCATCGGTGCGGTTCGTGTTGCAAAGCAATTAGTGAACGCTGAATAATCCGTTGCTTCCGCTGAGGGGCGGGACAAACGGGAGGGCATCATGACTAAATCAATAAAATCCATTACAAATCCAAAATTGAAACTGGAGATTTTGAACTCCAGCCGATGTCAAGAAATTCACGACGCGACGTTATGGATCATCGAAAAAGTCGGCGTGAAATTTCCATCGAAACGCGCATTGGACATTTGGGCGGCGAACGGAGCCGAGGTCGACCACGAAAGAAAAATCATCAGGGCGAAAGGCGAATTGATCGAATCCGCGTTAAAGAAATGTCCGCCGGTGTATCCGCTCGCGGCGCGCGATCCAAATCAAGATTTGTCGCTGGATGGCAATCACGTTTTTGTCGGCACGGATGGCTGCGGCGTGGAAGTAATCGACATTCAAAGCGGCGAGCGGCGTATGTCCAAGCTGCAGGATGTGGTGGACATTGCCCGCATCGCCGACGCCGCCGAAGAAGTTGCTTTTCATTGGGTGCCGGTTTCCGCACAGGATACGCCGCCGGGAACGCGCGGCCTGCACGAGCTCCAAGCCATTTGGGAAAATTCCACCAAGCATGTTCAAACCGAAAGCATTTATAGTGTGCATGAAGCCAAAGCCGCAATTGAAATGGCCGCGATGATCGCGGGCGGAAAAGAAGCGCTTCGCAAGCGTCCGGTTCTTTCCCTGATGCAATGCACCGCATCTCCGCTTGGACATGATGGCGGTTCCATTGATGCAGCTTTGCTCGCCGCTGAGGTTGAACTCCCCACCGGCTTCATGACGATGTCAGCTTGTCTCACCACCGGCCCCGCGACGATGGCTGGCACACTCGTGGTTGGCAATGCGGAAGTGATTGCCGGAACGGCCTTATTACAATTGGCGTATCCTGGCGCGCCAGTCTTTTATGCCGCGGCGCAAACCGCCTCCGACCTTCGCTTGGGCGCATATACCGGCGGCGGTCCCGAAGATTTTCTCTTCGGCGCAGCGACGAATGCGCTTTCCGATTTTTATGACATTCCGCTTTCGATGGGGTCCTTCGCAACCGGCGCAAAAGAACCGAATTGGCAGGCGGGCATCGAGAATAGTTTATCCACCTTCATGGCGAGCATCGCGATGTCCGATATGTTGTTGGGCGTCGGCTTTTTGCACGGCAGCCGCATTTGGTCTTTCGCGGAAATGATGATGGATTGCGAAATCTTTTCGATCATTCGAAAGATGATGCAGGGAATCGAAGTCAACGATGAAACGCTCGCTCTCGACACGATAGCGGCGGTCGGCTCATCGGGACATTTCCTTGCCCAGAAACATACCCGCCAACACATGCACGATCTCTTCATGCCGCAATTCATGGATCGCCGCCCTTACAACGAATGGGAATCAAAAAAGGATGATGCCTGCGATTGGGCTTTGGCAAAGGCGCGAAAAATACTTGCAGAGCATCAACCTGATCCGCTCGATCCAAAGCTTAGCATGGAATTCGATAAGATCATCAAAGCGCTAGAAGGGTAGAAGGAAAATGTAAAAGTGCTTGTGCCTACTCTATACAGCAGCGAATGAAATATTAGCCACAGGAATTTATGTTTTTATTACGACCCTGTAAACGAAGAAATATTGACAACAATTTCGTTAGGAGATGAATAATGGATGTTACAAATCTTGATAACCTTTTGAAGCCGAAGTCGGTAGCGATTGTCGGTGCCTCGACCCAGCCCGGCAAGATCGGCTACACGGTCATCGAGAATCTGATTAAGGGCGATTACAAAGGCAAGATCTACCCAATCAATCCAACCGCCTCCGAGATCCTTGGCTTGAAGGTTTACCCGAACGTCGCGACCGTTCCGGGCAGTGTTGACCTAGCAGTCATCACAGTGCCGGTGAAGACCGTCTGCCAAGTTGCTGAGGAATGCGGGAAGAAGGGTATCCCGGCTCTCTCGGTGATCACGTCCGGATTCAGCGAAGTCGGCCGCAAGGATTTGGAGCAGGAATTAATCGACATTGCCCACAGCTACCATATGTGCGTTCTGGGTCCCAACATCGTCGGCACCCTCTCCAATTCGGATAAGCTGAACGCCTCCTTTGCGCCTTTCCTACCTTTCCCAGGGAAGGCGACCTTGATCACCCAAAGCGGCGCCCTGCTGATTGCCATGGACGCCATCACCTACACTCGCAAGGTAGGCTTTGATAAGATGATCTCAATCGGCAATATGGCAGATGTGGACTTCGCCGACTTGATTACTTGGCTTGACAAGGATGAGCATACTTCCTGCATCAGTCTCTACATCGAGGGTTTCAAGGATGGACGCAAGTTCATTGAAGCCAGCCGCAATACGAAGAAGCCGATCATTGCTCTCAAGGCCGGTGTCTCTGCACACGGCGCGGCGGCGGCGGCCTCTCATACTGGCTCATTGGCTGGGGCGGCGAAGATATATGGCGCCGCTTTCGAGCAGGCTGGTGTCGTTCAAGCATCCGATCTATCCAATCTCTTCGACCGCACCTTGGCGCTTTCTCTACAGCCGCCACTACGCAAGGAAAACCTGCTGATCATCACTAACGGCGGCGGAGTGGGCGTGCTGGCAACTGATGCCGCCGAGCGTTATGGCATCCCGCTGAAGTTCGCCCCCACGGATGTACAGGATGAACTTGAAGAAACACATGCCCGATTATGGCTCTGCCAAGAATCCGGTTGATCTAACCGGTATGGCTGGCAATGATTGGTATTACGAATCGGTCAAATTCGCTTATGCACATGACTGGACCGATGGGCTGGCGGTGCTTTACTGCGAAACCGCCATCACCAATCCAGTCGAGATCGCCCATGCGATTAAAAAGGCTATTGATGAGACCAAAGTCAAGGACCGCCCGGTAGTAGTCTCGATGGTCGGCGGGACGCGCTGTGAAGAGGCGATGCAATGGCTGGTCGAGAATGGCATCCCGGCCTACCCCACACCAGACGAGGCGATGAACAGTATGGCTGCGCTGCGCGAGTACAACAACATGCGCCAGATGATTACTGACGATGATGAACGTTGCGAGCCAGAGAGTTCAGCAACCGCCCGCCAGATCTTTGCCCAAGCGCGCGCTGATGGACGCTTGGCTTTGACCGAGATCGAAGCCAAGCAGGTCTTCACCGCTTACGGTTTGCCAATCACCGAGACGAACCTAGCTAAGAGCGAGGATGAAGCTGTCAAGTTGGCCAAGAAGACCGGCTTCCCGATCGTCTTGAAAGTTGTCTCGCCGCAGATCATTCACAAATCCGATGCTGGAGGCGTGAAGGTAAATATCAAGGATGAAGCTGGAGTACGCTCTGCCTATCAAACTATCCTGAAAAACTGCAAGGCTTACAAGGCTGATGCCGACATTCGTGGTATTGCCGTGCAGGAGATGGCACCACTCGGGACGGAGGTGATCATCGGTTCGATCAATGACCCGACTTTCGGCCCGACAGTCATGTTCGGCTTAGGCGGCATCTTCGTGGAAGTGCTAAAGGATGTCACTTTCCGAGTCGCACCGGTTAATAAGCAACAGGTGTCCCAGATGGTCAACGAGATTCGGAGTGTAGCAATCCTGGCCGGTGCCCGCGGCGAAGCCCCGCGCGACCGGTTCGCTCTCGAGGAACTAATCTGCAGTTACGCCGCCATGATCTATGATCTACGCGACGAGGTCGCTGAGACCGACGCCAACCCAGTCCTGGTGTACGAGGAGGGCACAGGCTTGAAGGTGGTCGACGCGCGTATCATCCTGAAAAAGAAATAGACACGCCAGAGTTTATGAAAAAATATCCTGAGATTGGACTGCTCCTCAAGAGCAGCTAAAAGTTATCAGGCCTCTTGGGTAAAAGGCATTCCCGTAAATCGCTGAAGCTCAAGGGGCCTTCTTTTACATTTCAAATGATATGAATTACGTTTTTATAATCAGAAAGCCGCAGTTGTAACTGAACCAAACACAAAATCGATTATAGTTAAGATGGGTCAATCAATTTTATTGAATGGAGGTAGTATAGTTCTAAACATAATATGCTAAAACAGTCTTATCATATCCAGGAAGAAATCATCGAATGGCGGCGCGATTTTCATATGCACCCCGAATTGGGATTCAAGGAAATTCGCACCTCGGCCAAAGTCGCAAACGAGTTGGAAAAGCTCGGATATAGAGTCCGCCGCAATGTCGGACGAACGGGCGTAGTCGCGGACTGGGGAGACGACAAAGGTCCCTGTATTGCCATCCGTGCCGATATGGACGCATTGCCAATTCTGGAAGCAAATAATGTTCCATATAAATCACAAAACGAAGGCGCCATGCACGCATGCGGACATGACTCGCACACCGCAATGGCGTTGGGCACTGCAACTTTATTAGCTAAAGAAAAATTTCCCGGCAAAGTCCGCTTCCTGTTTCAGCCATCGGAAGAAGCCAGCGATGAAGAAGGAATCAGCGGCGCACCGCGCATGATCGAGGATGGTGCGATGCGAGGCGTGGATATGGTCATTGCCCTGCATATTGATCCGGCTGTACCGGTTGGTGATATTCAAATCAGCGATGGCCCATCCTCAGGCGGCGTCGACTCATGGTATGGGCGCATTCTAGGCATTGGCGGTCACGGCGCGGCGCCGCAAAATGCGGTTGATCCGTTCTACATCGCGGCGCACGTGATCATCGCATTGAACGCCATTGTCTCACGCCGCCTGAAACCGTTTGACCCGGCGGTTGTCAGCATCGGCACATTGAATGGCGGCTTTACACAAAATGTTATTCCAGACCACGTGGACATCTCCGGCACATTGCGATATACGGATAAAAAAGTTCAAAAGCAAATTCATGATGAGATCCAGCGTGCCCTTGAGTTATCCAAACCGCTTGGTGGGGATTACGAATTGAAATTCGAGATCGGTTCACCGCCGATGATCAATCATTCGGAAGCGTCGAAGCGGATTGAAGCCGTAGCGGTTGATCTACTGGGCAAAGAACATATCGCCCCGATTACAAAAGGATTGGGTGCCGAGGATTTCGGTTCGTTCACCGAGGATGCGCCCGGCGCGATGTTTATGCTGGGCACGCGTATCGAAGGCGATGAACGCTTCGTTCACCACCCGCGGCTTGATCTCGACGAACGCGCCTTGCCTATTGGGACAGCCATCCTCGCAGAAACCGCTTTACGATTCCTGCGGGAAGAAAAGAAAAAATAATCAACACCGTCAAGGAGGCATCATGCACACTATTTTAAAAAGCGCAACGAAAGACGTGACGATTGGGATTGACAAACCCTTCGTAATGATCGGAGAAAAAATCAACCCAACTGGCAGTAAAAAACTCGCCGCGGCGCTACGGGATGGCGACCTTGATTTTGTTCGCCAGCTTGCAGAACGGCAGGTTGCATGGGGCGCAGATGTGCTGGATGTCAACGTTGGCCTTCCGGACTTCGATGAAGTCACGGCCATCGCAAAAGTGGTCGAACTGGTCTCATCAGCCGTGGATGTGCCGATTTGTCTTGACTTGGCAAACCCAGCCGTACTCGCCGCAGGTTTGAAAGCTGCACCTGGCAAACCGCTGATCAATTCTGTCAGCGGCGAAGAGAAGCGTCTCGATTCTGTTTTGCCGTTGGCAAAGGAACGCGGTGCAGCGGTCATCGGCTTAACGATAGGCGATGAAGGCATTCCCAAAACTGCTGAAGAACGCGTCGCGGTTGCGGAAAAAATCCTTGAGCGCGCCGCGAAGATGGGCATTCCGGCTGAAGATGTGATCATTGATCCGCTAGTGATGACCGTCGGCTCCGACAGCAAAGCTGCACTGATCACGCTCCAAACAATTGAACTGATCCGCAAAGAATTTGGGGTCAACATCAACCTCGGTGCAAGCAATGTTTCGTTTGGATTACCCGATCGCTTGACACTCAATCAAACATTTTTAGCGATGACCATTCAGGCTGGCGCAACGTGCTCCATCACCGATCCAATCAAGCTTGGGACGACCATCCGAGCCAGCGATTTGTTAATTGGGCGCGATGATTTCGCCATGAAGTTCATCAAATACTTCCGCAACGCCGAAGCCCTGCGCGCAAAAGAAAATCAATCAGCTGGATAGGTTTCTAAAGAACTAGCCCGATGATTGCGTTGCTCAATCATCGGGCTTATACTTGATGCAGGTTGAGAAACAAGATGGAAGAAAGACGCAAAACCAAACGCCGCCACCTTCTTTATTATGGAAGGATTTACGATGAGACCGCCCAAAAGCTCCTCGGCTATTTGGTGGATATTACCCAGAGCGGCTTTATGCTTCTTGGCGATGAGCCGTTCCCGATCGGAGAGACGCGGCGCTTTAAACTGGAAATCACCGAAGATGTGGGCGAACGTCCTTATATTAATTTCACGGCAAAGAGCATCTGGTGCGAACCTGATATTGATCCCAGTCACTCCGACACAGGTTTCGAGATCACCGAAATCAAGCCAAGTGATAAAGAGCTCGTTCTTGCCATTGTTGAGAAGTACGGGTTTCGGGATAACTAAAAATAAAGGGCAGACGTCGTCTGCCCTTTATTTTTTACTGGGTGCCTGATGGGTTTCGAACCCACAACATCCACATCCACAGTGTGGCGCTCTGCCGTTGAGCTACAGGCACCATCTAGCGGGAAGATTATATCATCAGCTTTCTTTGCTTTCAAGAATAGCGCGGACGGCTTTCACTGCTTCCCTTTGCGGGACAGTTTGCTGATTTCCGTTTAAAAGATTCTTTACCGCCACCAAACCTTTTTCCGCTTCCTCTGTCCCGATGGTGAGTGCGACCTTCATTTTCATCTTATCGGCAAATTTAAATTGCTTTGGCAGTTTAGCAGGTTCAGGATACACGATAACGTTGATTCCACTGCGGCGCAATTCGGCGGCCAAGGCATAAGACTTCAACAATAGAGAATCGTCAAACACCGTTACCAGCACTGGCGCGGGGCTGGGAATAAATCCTGGCAGTAATCCCTTCTCCTGCAAAATGATTCCAATCACCACATCACCCATCGCAAAACCCACACCTGGCAGCGGTTGTCCGCCGACATCCGCCAAGAGATTATCATATCTTCCGCCGCCGAGAATAGCGCGCTTCAATGAGCCGCTCAACTCATAAGCCTCGAAAACCGTTCCGGTGTAATACAAAAGTCCGCGCACAATGTTTGGATCAAACTTTACATATTCCTTGACGCCCAACGCTTCAAGCGCAGCAAAAAGACGCGTGAGGTGATCGCTTTTCTTCCAAAGATCAAAATTGGTTAATATGTCCTTGAGAGTATCAAGTTGTTTCTTGTTGATGCCAATCTCAAGCGCATATTCATCCCATGCCTCGGGCTTCATCTTCGAACGGCGATCTATCAAGTTGGAAACATCGAGCCGCTTTGTTTGTTCAATGCCCAGCGCATCAAACTCGGAATCCATCAGGCGGCGATCATTTACGAAAATGGTGGCCTGCTGAGGGCCCAGTCCGACCGAACGCAGAAACGCCGCGGCCACGCCAATCAGTTCGCCGTCGGCTTCAGGCGAATCAACTCCCAGCATATCAATATTCCATTGAAAGAATTCACGCGTGCGTCCCTTCTGCGGCTGTTCGTAACGCCAAAACGGACCGAACGACCACCATCGCAAAGGATAAGTCAGCTCGCCCTGCTTGGCAGCGATCATTCGCGCCAGACTCGGTGTCAGTTCTGGACGGAGCGCAATCGAATCTCCACCGCGATCTTCAAACACAAAGGATTGCTTTTTTACTAGCTCCTCGCCGGACTTGGCCGCGTACAACTCGATGGATTCGATGTAAGGCGCGTCCCATTCCTGATAGCCGAAAGTTTGAGAGGCCGCCCGCACTTTATCATAAATAAAGTTGCGCAATGCCATGGCTTCAGGGTAAAATTCACGCGTGCCCTTAACGGATTGAATGATATTTTTCATAAATAACTTGCTCCCATTGGATTGTCCCGCATTGTAGCATAATTCAGGCTCTCCCGCACTTTCCGTGATAGGTATTTCCAACAGCCCAGGGCATTGATTTTCCGAGCCAAAAAGACGAAAGCAAGCACGAAATAGGTGATTCTTGCCTCCTGTCGTGAGCGGGTTCCGGAACTTTCACACAATGTGCGGGAGAACCATAATTCAGGTCAATAAAAGCATGACAAGTAGCCAATGAGAACAGGAAAGAACGCACTACTATCTATTGTGAAAAATACTACAAATTATGGTAAGATAGTCAGAGCCGATGCTAGGAGGCGTCAAATGAACGATGCTCTACAAGAAACGATCAAAGAACTCCAGAAAATTCCGTGGTTTCAGGAACTGGAAAAGAAACATCTGGAAAAAGTCGCCAGTATAACCACCCTGCGCCATGTAAGACCGGACGAAGCATTATTCCATGAGGGCGATAAAGAGGACAATTTGTATATCGTGATCGCTGGAAGAATAGCGTTGGAGATTTTTGTTCCTCATCGCGGCAAGATACGCATTTACACCGTCGAACCGCCAGATCTATTCGGCTGGTCGAGTGTAACGCCGGTCGTACATCAGCGGACAGCTGGGGCAACTTCAGTAATGGATGGATTAATCGCCTGCATAGATTCAGAGAAACTACGCCAAGCCTGCGACGAAGATCACGACCTTGGATATGTAGTGATGCGCCGACTGGCTAATATTGTCGCGAGCCGTCTATTGGTCACTCGCCTGCAATTGTTAGATATGTTTTCACATCCGGAGTCACAAAATGCCAAATGATCATCGACCTGAAATTGGAAGCACAATTGTTATTACGAAAGTGGCGCTCAACGCTATTCTGTCTCGTTTAAGAGAAAAGGGATATGAAACCGTCGGGCCGCGCGTAAAAAACGATACCCTCATCTATGCGCCCATTGAGGGAATGGACGATTTACCACGCGGGTACATCTCGGAACAGGACGCGGCTTACTTTCGCTTAACTTATACCGGCCACTCAAGATATTTCGATGCTATCCCCGGTGCGCAATCATGGAAGCAGTTCCTTTTTCCACCCAAGACAGAAATATTTGCGTTACGGAAAGCAAACAATCTCTGGGAAGCGTCCACGCCCGAAACAAAAACACCCGCTTATGCATTCATTGGAGTCCGCGCTTGCGAACTGGCCGCGATCCAGATTCAGGATAAGGCCTTTCTGCGATCCGATTTCAACGACCCGATTTATCGCGCCCGCCGCGAACGTGTCTTCATCTTGACCGTTGACTGTATGTACCCAGCCGGAACCTGTTTCTGCGTTTCCATGGGGACCGGTCCGCGCGTGAAAGCCGGCTTCGACTTAAACCTGACCGAACTCGAAGATGTTTTCCTGTTGACGATTGGTTCGGAAGTGGCGCGGAACCTGCTTGATGGAATTCCGTTTGAACTAGCCAGCGCGTTTCTTCTCCGCAACGCCGACCAAGGTCTGGAACGCGCCGCATCACAGATGGGACGCAAATTGGATACCAGCAATCTTCCCGATCTAATTCTAAACAACCTCGATCATCCACACTGGCAGGAGGTCGGCTCACGCTGTCTGAGTTGCACGAACTGCACCCAAGTCTGCCCAACGTGTTTCTGCTGGGACGCAACAGATGAAATGAGTTTGGATGGAAAAGAGACCCGCCGCGAGCGTGTATGGGATTTATGCTTCAATCCCGGCTATTCGTATCAGGCAGGCGGAAACACACGCCCCACCATCCGCTCCCGCTATCGTCAGTGGTTGTCTCACAAACTCGGAACATGGAAGCAACAATATGGAACATTAGGATGTGTCGGTTGCGGACGTTGCATCACATGGTGTCCGGCTGAGATTGATTTGACCAAAGAGATACCCATGCTACAAGAGGAGGCTCGCTAATGGTTGCGCAACTGACCACACGACCCGCTGCAGTTAATACCGAACATTTACTTGAGCCACAATGGGCTGAAGTAACGAGCATCACAAAGGAAATCAATGATGTTTCCACGTATTGGCTGAAGTTTACCGACCCGGCGATTCAAAAGGCTTACACATTCCAGCCCGGTCAATTCAATATGCTTTATATGCCAGGCTTTGGCGAATCAGCGATTTCCATCTGCTCGGATCCAAATGACCACTCCAAGATCGGTCATAGCGTCCGCTTCGTTGGAAACGTAACCAACGCCATCGGCCACCTCAAGGTTGGCGACGTCATCGGATTGCGTGGGCCATTCGGCACATACTGGCCGATGAAGGAATTGGAAGGCAAGGACGTATTCATTTCCTGCGGCGGCATCGGACTTCCTCCGCTGCGCCCCGCTATTTATCACATCCTCCGCAACCGGGAGAAGTATGGCAAAGTGACTTTGCTTTACGGTGCGCGCACACCGACGGATTTGATGTACACCAACGAATTCGATGATTGGCGCAAAGCAAATATTGATGTCCAGGTTACCGTCGACCGCGGCGACTCAAGCTGGACCGGACGCGTGGGTGTGGTTCCGATGTGGTTCTACCAATTCCGATTTGATTCCCGCAAAACCGCCGTCCTGACCTGCGGGCCGGAAATCATGATCCACTTCGTAATCTATGAAGCGCTGGCACGACGCATTCCGCTGGAAAGCATTTTCGTTTCGATGGAACGCAACATGAAATGCGGACAAGGCTCCTGTGGACATTGTCAGCTTGGACCTTATTTCATTTGCAAAGACGGGCCCGTGTTCCGATTTGATGCGATTCAACCCTTCTTCAACGTGGAGGAGTTCTAATGGAAAAAAATAAACCGACTGTTGCTGTTTACAAGTTTTCTTCCTGTGACGGCTGTCAACTCTCGTTATTGAATATGGAAGATGAACTGTTGAGCCTGGCCGATGCAGTCGACCTCGCATATTTCATTGAAGCTTCGCGCGCGACCAAGCCCGGCCCATATGATATTGCCCTGGTGGAAGGATCAGTGACCACGCCGCATGAGGTCGAACGCATCAAAGAAATTCGACAAGAAGCAAAGTTTTTGATTGCACTCGGTACGTGTGCTACAGCTGGCGGCGTTCAGGCATTGCGAAACTTTGCAGATGCAGGCGAATACGCCAAAATCGTTTATGACCATCCAGAATTTCTTCACTATCTTCCAACCGCTACGCCAATTGCTGACCATGTCAAGGTTGACCTTGAATTATGGGGCTGCCCTGTGAACAAAGCACAAGTGATCGAAGTGGTTGTTGCTTTGCTCAATAATCGAAAGCCCAACCTGCCTCCATACTCGGTCTGTTTGCAATGCAAACGCCGAGGCACGATCTGCGTGTTGGTAGATAAAGGCATACCTTGCCTCGGACCAGCAACCATAGCCGGATGCGGTGCATTGTGCCCGGCAAGCGGACGCGGTTGCTACGGATGCTTCGGACCATTCCGCGATGCCAATGTACCTGCACTTACAGAAGCTCTGCAAAAAGTAGAACGCTACCCCGGCGAGACGATGCGCCTCTACCGCGGGATCAGTGGCAATGCGCCCTTATTCGTTAAAGCAGCCGATGCAATTCTTTCCACCCGCAAGGAGACAAAATGAAAACGATTGAAGTTCCAGCCCTGGCACGCGTGGAAGGCGAAGGTGGTTTATATATCGGCTTGGAGAATGGCAAAGCCGTTGAAATCCGTCTGGATATTTATGAGCCGCCGCGTTTCTTCGAAGGCTTTCTGCATGGACGCTTCCTGCAGGAAGTCCCTGACATTACGGCGCGCATCTGCGGCATTTGTCCCGTCGCTTATCAAATGAGTTCCGTGTTTGCATTGGAAAATGCCCTTGGGATCAAAATTGCTCCGCAAGTCCGCGCTCTGCGGCGATTAATGTATTGCGGTGAATATATCGAGAGCCACGCTTTACATATCTATATGTTGCAGGCTCCCGATTTGCTCGGCAAAGAGTTGGCTTTTGAGGTGGCGGCAATCGCGCCAGATGTAGTCAAGAACGCGTTGCGACTCAAGAAGATCGGTAATGCGATTCTTAGTGCCATCGGCGGACGCTCAGTGCATCCGGTAAATGTTTGCGTTGGCGGGTTTTATCAATGGCCCGATGCTCAACCACTTAAGAAACTTCTTCCTGATCTGGAATGGGGATTGCAAACTTCAATTGATTGTGTGAAGTGGGCTATGACACTTCCTTACCCAGACCTTGAGATTGATTACGAATTTGTGGCGCTTCACCACCCTGACGAATACGGCGTCATCGAAGGCGAGATCTGGTCATCGAAAGGCCGCAAGCTCTCGATCAAAGATTATGAAAAAGGTTATATCGAGGAACACGTCAAACATTCCAATGCCCTGCACAGTCATACGGTGGATGGCAGCACCTATTTGGTTGGCCCCCTTGCCCGCCTTAACTTAAATCACGAAGAGCTGCTCCCCGCCGCCCAAAAGGCTTTAAAAGATAGCAAGCTCAAATTGCCACTCAAGAATCCATATAAGTCTTTGATCGCGCGCGCCATTGAACTAGTTCAGTTTTATGAAGAGGCGATCCAACTGGTCAAGAGTTACAAACCCGAAGGGCCGGCGCATGTGGAATTAAAACTCAAGGCTGGCGAAGGTGCGGGTGCAACCGAAGCGCCGCGCGGACTCCTTTATCATCGCTATCAAATTGATGATCACGGCCTGGTTACATTTGCCAAGATCACGCCACCTACCGCGCAAAATCTGCCGCGCATCGAAGCCGATCTCTTTGCATTAGCCCCGAAGATTATCAAGATGCCGGAAGCTGAAGCTACATTAACCGCCGAACATCTGGTACGATCTTACGATCCGTGCATCTCATGCGCCACCCACTTCTTGAAGTTGAAGGTGGAAGAAAAGGAAAAGTGAGGATTGCAGTAATCGGCATTGGGCAGAGTCTGCGCGGCGATGACGCCGCAGGACTGGAAGCGGTTCGCCAGTGGCAGGAAAAATATCCTGAAACGGCAAACCGCCCCGAGGTCCGCGTAGAGGCGAGCGAACTGCCCGGTCTGGGTTTGATCGATCTTCTCGATGATATGGATGCCGCGGTCATTGTAGATGCCGTCAAAAGTTCAGCGAAGCCGGGAACCATTCATCGCATCAGCCCGGATGAATTATCCGCCTTCACGTCCGATGCTCAATCTGCGCACGGCTGGGGCGTTGCGGAAACGCTTCAACTGGGCCGTGAACTGTATCCAACCTTAAAAGAAACTTCCCATTCGATTGATTGGCATCGAGGCGGAACAAGTTTCAATGGGCGCTGGATTGAGTCAAAATGTTGCCCAAGCCATGCCAGAGTTGTGTTGCACCATCGAAAATGAAGTCCAAACATTTTTGGAAAAATAGAATTCAGAAAATTATCGGGCCGATCGGCCCGATAATTTTTTATCGCGGTGTGGTATATTTGGCGTGCCAAACTTACGAAGGAGATTAAACCTTATGCAAATTAATTATCAAGAAACCAGCAAGGATTTGCTAACACGCATTGACGTCCACGAAAAATATGGCGCCCGCAATATTGATCAATGGACGGTTGAGGTGCTCAAGCCTCAACCAAGCACGAAGATTTTGGATGTGGGCTGCGGTGCAGGCAAGCAATGCTTTTTATACAGCGATTTCACGAAACGAAAAGCTGAAATTACCGGCGGCGATTTTTCCAACGAACTGCTGGATATGGCGCGTGCGAAAAATACCGAGCGCGAAGATAACATCAAGTTTATGTTCCTGGATTTCAATAAACGATTCGAATTTAACGACAACACGTTCGACCTCGTTTCATCGGCGTTCGCCATCTATTACGCCTCCAACCTCGACTTTACATTTGGCGAGGCACACCAAGTCATCAAACCCGGCGGACGGCTTTTCGTGACCGGCCCGTTGCCGGAGAACAAGCAAATGTTTTATAAGATCATCAAAGAAGCGACCAACAAGCCCATCCCACCCATGCCAGGATCATCCCGCTTCAAAGGTGAAATTTATAAAACCATCGAAAGCAAATTCGCCAAAACCGAATTACTGAAATTCGAAAACCCGATCACCTTCCCTGCTGTTCAGCCATTCATGGATTACACCAACGCCTCGCTTTCCGAAGACCGCAAGTTATGGACTTCGATGTTCAGCAACCATGCTGAGTATGAAACCTTGATCGGTGAGATCGAAAAGGTCGCGACGCGCTGGTTCAAACGAGACGACAAATTAGTAATGACAAAAGTCGTCGGCGGGATTCTGGCGACGAAATAATCTATCACACTTCACGCGAGAAAAAAATGAGCAGAAAGTTGATTGATCTAAGCCACATTGTAGAAAATGGGATGATCACGTATAAAGGGTTTCCCGCCCCGATCATCTGCGATTATCTTTCACGAGAAGAATCGCGTTCCCATTACTCAGGTGGAACGGAATTTTATATCGGCAAAATAGAGATGATCGCTAACACTGGAACCTATGTGGACAGCCCTTTTCACCGCTTCGCCGATGGAATTGATCTATCTGAACTACCACTAACATCTTTGGCAGATCTGGAAGGTATCGTAGTCCGCGCAGAGAATTTCGGACGTTCAATATCGGCAAAAGCATTCGGCGGAATTGATGTGAAAGGGAAGGCTGTGCTTGTTCATACAGACTGGGCGCGTCACTGGGGCATAGATCAGTATTTTGAAAACCATGTTTTCCTGACCAAAGATGCGGCAGAATTTCTTACGGAGAAAGGCGCGGCATTTGTCGGAGTCGATACCTATAACATTGATGATACGAACGATGGTTATCGTCCAGTTCACACTACGCTGCTGGGAAATCGCATTCCCATTTGCGAGCACATGTGCGGATTGAATGAGCTTCCCGATCAGGGATTCCGATTCCATGCCGTACCGGTGAAGGTCAAAGCAATGGGAACATTTCCCGTGCGTGCTTATGCAGTATTGGACGAATAATTTACGATGAACTTCTACGGTCAACGCGTGTTATTTCTCGGTGCGCATCCCGACGATATCGAATTGGGATGCGGCGCATTGATTCATCACATTGCGCCGATAAGCGACGTGCTTTGTGTGACGCTTTCCGACAATCAAAAGAATCCGCTTTTGAAAAACGTGGTCGAAGAGCAATACAAAGCGATGGCAGCGTTGGGAGTTACAAAAGACAAGGTTGTTTTGGGACAATTCACGACGCGCATTTTCCAAGATGCACGCCAAGATATTTTGGAATACTTCTTAAGCCTTCGAAGTAATTTCAAACCGGACATCATCTTCGTCCATAGCAAACAGGATGTCCATCAAGACCATAATACAATGACAGACGAATCTCTGCGAGCGTTTCGCGGCATCACATTGCTGGGATTCGACGTAGTGCGATCCTCCTATGGATTTTTCCCGAATTTTCTGGTTGAGGTCAGCGAGGAAGATGTCAACGCCAAGATCGAAGCGCTTTCGCAATATGAAACGTACCGCGATAAATATTATTTTAACAGCGAATTATCGCGTTCGATCATGGTGCGTCACGGCGCGCTGGCAGAAGTGCCTTTCGCCGAAGGATTCGATATTTTGAGAATTGTCGGAGAGTTCGAGAAGTGTGAATAAGGATGGGAATGGATAATAACGAAGAGTAAGTGATAACTGGAGGCGAGATGAAATTCAAATTGCTTTACGAGGAATTAACTAACAGCACGGAGATAATCCGTGCTTTGCTTTCTAGCGTGAGCCAAGAAGAAGCGCGCCTAAAACCGAACGCCGAGTCGTGGTCAATTCTCGAAGTGACTTGTCATCTTTACGATGAAGAGCGCGAAGATTTTCGAGAGCATTTGGATTTCATTCTTCATCGCCAAACTGAAGAATGGCATGCGATTGACACCGAAGGTTGGGTAATACAACGAAACTATAACAAGCAGAACTTCGCTGAGATGCAGGAAAATTTCTTTGTCGAACGTGAAAAATCATTTGTCTGGCTCAATGGATTACTGAATCCAGATTGGGGGAAAACTTATACTACTGAGTACCGCACCATCAGTGCGGGAGAGATGTTCGCCTGTTGGATCGCACATGATAATCTCCACATCCGCCAATTGGTGGAACTCAGGCGCATGAGGCTAGAAATTATCACAAAGCTTTACAATCTCGAATACGCGGGAGATTGGTAGATTGGATGAGTCTACAAAACTATAATCTTCTTCTTGCAATTCTGCCAATCGGTTATACGCTTTTGTTTTTTATTCTCTTTTATCAATATACCGGATGGATGGAGTCTTTTTCTTTTATCTTCGATAACCTGGGGGACAACTGTTACTGCAATTACCGAAGGGTTGAGTCTTTTCAAACAAATCACATTTCCTAGTCTGGCCTTCGCTTGGATTGGTCTTGATATATTCGCCGGGCTTGTATTAGTGAACAAAATAAAAAAAGATGGAATAAAGCTTTTCCAAAAAACAAATCTTGATCTCGAAACATTTGATTACCTCACACTTGGTGGAATCGCGGTCATTATATGCATTACCGGGGTCATCGCATTTGTGGCGCCACCGAACACGGGGGATTCGATGACTTATCACCTGAGCCGCGTGATGCACTGGATACAGGATAAAAGCGTCTCGCCCTACCCCACAAATATCTCCAGACAAATATATCTTACTCCCTGGAGCGAATACGCGATCCTGCAATTCCAACTTCTAAGTGGAAGCGACTATTTAGCGAATGTGATCCAATGGTATAGCTTTATTGGGGCGATCGTTGGGATTTCATTGATCGCCCGTGAGTTGGGAGCAACTAAAAGAGGACAGATTTTCTCGGCAGCATTTGCAGCAACTATTCCAATGGCAATTCTCCAAGCCTCAAGCACACAAACCGATCTTACCACCGCGCTTTGGCTTGTCTGCTTTGTGTTTTTCTGTCTTCACATAATCAACAATAAGAGATGGTGGGGTGTCATCGGCGTAGGCAGCAGTCTTGGACTGGCTGTTTTTTCAAAAGGCACTGCCTATTTCTATGCCTTTCCCTTCGTTATATTAATGACCATATGGATTTTCAGCTCGAAAGAAAAACAAAAATTATGGCTTTGGTGCATAAGCGTTCTGATCGTTTTTGGCATCAACAGCGGTCAATTCACAAGAAATTACATAATATACAAAAACCCGCTAGGCCCTTCAGAGGTAGAAGGTTACAAATTCTCAAACGATATTATTACACCAGCGTCTATCGTTTCCAACTTTTCGCGAAATTTGGTATTACATATCTCCACGCCATCAAATTTGGTCAATCAGTATATTTACGAACTTGTTTACCAGTTCCATAGCGTAATCGGATTTGACATAAACGATCCAAGAACAACATGGGAGGGGACACTTTTTTCTGTTCCACCTCCATCGACCGATGAGGCTATCGCAGAGAATCTTATTCATTTACTTTTTATAACAGCCGCCTTCGGATATTGCTTAACCCCTTTGGCCAAGTCATCCAGAATTGTTGTATCTTACATTCTCGCCGTCATTCTTGGATTCCTGCTTTTTTGTGCAGTACTGAAATGGCAACCCTGGAATAGTCGACTTCACACTTCATTATTCATCCTATCGTGTGCAATTTTAGGAACCGTCATTACGCAAATCAAGTCGTCTTTCAGTCAAAGAATAATCATCTCATTATTTTTTATTACTGCACTGCCTTGTTTAATAAGAGGCAGTCCTCGAACTTTGATTGGCAGCCAGAGCATTTTTACATCAAGCCGCAACCAGCAATATTTCGTAGTAAGACCGGACCTCTTCCAGCCGTATACGCTTGCGGCGCAAAAAATTGAACAACTGCATGTATCGAATGTTGGTCTAGTAACCGGCTGGGATGATTGGGAATATCCATTATGGATGTATCTAGGTCATTATTATAAACCACTCCCGCGCATTGAGCACGTCAATGTCCAAAATGAAACGAGCGTTATCTCAACACAAGACCCATATTACGGTTTGTTTGTGCCTGACATATTAGTTGTGACTATCCCTTCAGTTATTAGCAATCCGAACTGGCAATTGAAAGGTAAAACCTACCAACGCATCTGGCAGTCATCTGATGTGATTGCGATTTACATTCCCATCAAACCTTAGGTTCTGTTATATTTCTCAAGCTATTAATCTATTTATTCTAAAACCCCGGAGGTTCTTGAAGACCATAGGAGTTTCACCTATTCTTTTGGAATTCCAAGTTGTATCATTCCATTATCAACTCGAACCGGATAGGCGGGAATATCCACCACCGCCGGCATCTGCGTCACTCCGCCAGTACGCACATCGAACTGTGCGCCGTGCCGCGGACAGGTGATGTTGTAACCTTCCAGGTCGCCCTCGCCCACCGGCCCTTCATCGTGAGAACACACATCGGCAATGGAAAAAAATTGCCCCGCAATATTGAAGATCACAATCGGCTTGCCTTCGATCTCAACAAACATCCGCTCGCCGTTTGGCAATTCGCTCGCCGGGGCAATCTCAACATATTCGATTTTCGATTCATCCACCTGAGTGTAATTAAACATCGCTACTCCACCAGCGTATCACTGGCCTCGCCTAAACCGTAGGCACCAGCTTTCAAAACCTTCAACGAAAGCAATGCACATTTCAGACGCACGGGACCAAGGTCAATGCCAAGCAGATCGAGGATATATTGCTTATTCAAAGCCTTGACTTCATCCAACGACTTTCCGATCACCGACTCAAGCAACAAATCGGCTGAGGCTTGCGAGATGGCACATCCATGCCCATCAAAGCGCGCCTCAGCGACCTTGCCATCTTTATCCACGCGCAGATCAATCCGGATGTGATCGCCGCACAACGGATTGTTATCCGCGAATGAAATATCGTGCGGGTCAAGATGTCCGCGATAGGATGGGTTTTTATAATGCTCAATGATGACTTCGCGATAGAGATCGTCCATAATTTTAACCAGACATCGGTAGTCGAGTAGGCGGCGGGTCTGGATACGCAAAGAATGCTACTCGACCATCGCCGCCATACCGAGACCACAATATTATCCAAATACCTTCTTGACTTTGTAAATTCCTTCCACCAATTTATCCACTTCATCTTTTGTGGAATATAAATAAAAGCTGGCACGCGTCGTCGCCGTAATTCCAAACTTTTCATGCAACGGTTGGGCGCAATGATGACCGGCGCGGACGGCGATTCCATCCCGATCCAAAATCTGCGCTACGTCGTGCGGATGAATACCCTCGAACGTGAACGAAGCCACGCCGCCTTTTTTATCGGCAGTAGGGCCAAAGATTTTCAGGCCGGGAATTTCTTCCAAACGTTCCAATGCATATTCGATCATTTCATGTTCGTGCGCCGAAATCCCTTCCATGCCAATCGAACTAAGATAATCCACCGCCGCGCCGAAGCCAACCGATTCAGCAATGGCCGGTGTGCCCGCTTCAAATTTGGAAGGGATCGTAGTCGGTCGGAAGGAGCGCAACTTCACTTCCTTGATCATGTCACCACCGCCGAGGAATGGAGGCATTGCTTCAAGAAACTCCGTCTTCCCATACAACGCGCCGATTCCTGTTGGGCCGCACATTTTGTGCGCGGAAAAAGCCATGAAGTCTACATCCAGTTTTTGCACATCCACTTTCAGATGCGGAACGGATTGAGCCGCGTCCAGAACAGTCACTGCACCAGCTTCATGAGCCATCCGAATGATTTCCGCGGCTGGGTTGATCGTGCCGAGCACGTTGGACATGTGCGTAAACGAGACCAGCTTCGGGTCTTGGGAAAGAAGCGAACGATACACATCGAGATCGAGCAAGCCGTCATCCGTCACTGGAATGAATTCGAGTCGAACCCCGCGCTCCGCTGCAAGCATGTGCCACGGAACCAAATTGCTGTGATGCTCCATCTCGGTCAGGATGATCAGATCGCCCGCTTTGAGATTTGCGCGCGCCCAGGTATATGCAACGAGGTTGATGGACTCGGTTGTGTTGCGCGTGTAAATGATTTGATGAGCTGACGGCGCGTTGACAAACTTTGCAATCTTGACGCGCGCCTGCTCGTACATGGTGGTCGCTTCCTCTGCAAGCACATGCACGCCGCGATGGATATTGGCATTGGAGTGGCGATAGAACGCGTTCATCACTTCGATCACCGACTCAGGTTTTTGCGACGTCGCCGTGGAATTGAGATACACCACTTTGACACCGGGACGAACTTCACGGTCGAGGATGGGAAAGTCTTTGCGGATTTGCTGAACGTTAAAAGACATAAGGATTCAAATCACCCGATAGTCCGGATTCAAACTCCGAATATCAAATGACCGTTTTAATAATCAGGCACTTCTTTCTTACTGCCCTTTTTAGCATAGGTCGCATCGCGGATTTGATCGGACATGAGTGGATACCATAAGATGCGGTCAGGCACCATCCAACCGTCGGTGAGAAAAACATTCGAGCGGAATTGAACAGCCACCAGCTTGTTATCCACTTGAACCACGATGCCTTTGACCCAGCCGCGTACGCGTTCACCGTCTTTCTCATGATCGCAGAAAACCTCGACCGTATCGCCCACTTGAAATTCATGTTCAGCAGCGGGCGCATTCATATAAGTGAATTGCGGTTGAGCAGTGCGGAGGATACGACGCTCTTCCGAAGTCAACGGTGTATATTGTGGCTTGACTTTTACTTTCGTTTTGGGACGCGCAACTGGTTTTGCAAGCGGCCTGGGTTTCATGGCCGAAATCGAAACCGGCAATGGCGGCCTTACTGCGACCGCCGCAGTTTTCACTGCCGGCTTCGCAGTTTTCTTCATAGTTTGTTTTTTGACCATCGCCTTCACAACCTTCTTTGCTTTTACACTCTTTGGTTTTCTATCCAGCTTCTTCTTTGCATTTGCTTTCGATTGTTTTTTCGTAGCCATCGTTTTAACCCATTTTCTCCAAAATTGCCTGCTGGAATCTTTCCCTCACACCCTCAAACGGGATGCGTTGCATAATCGGATCGAAGAAACCCTCGACCACGACTTGTTCCGCGTCCTTCTGCGGAATCCCACGCGACTTAAGATAGAAGATCGGTTCCGCCTCCAACTTTCCAACGGTCGCGCCGTGCGTACAACGGACATCGTCTGCCAGGATTTCCAACCCCGGAATCGAATCGGCGCGCGCGCCCTCATCCAGGATGATGTTGCGGTTGGCTTGATATCCGTCGGTTTTTTCTGCGCCTTTGGCAACATAGATCATGCCCTGCCACACGGAACGACTTTTACCTTTCAACGCGCCCTTGAACAACAAATCGCTGGTCGTATGCGGCGCAAGATGATTCTGTTGCGTATCGTGATCCAAATGTTGAGTGCCATCCGTAAAATAGAAACCGGATATGCGTCCCGTCGCGCCTTCACCTGCCAGATCCAACTCGGAAAAGTTCTTCGTCAACTTCGAGCCGATTGCGCCAAAGATCCAATCGAGGTTGCCATCGCGTTCCACGCGGATGCGCTCGTGGCTAAAATTCCAAACATGCTTGCCCCATGATTGCAATTCGACAAACTTGAGGCTTGCTCCCTGCATGACTTTGATTTCGACGATGCCTGCGTGAAGCGCGTCACCTGATTCAGTAGGCGAAGCCGAACTCGTGAACATAGGTTGCACTTGCGTCTTCGTCAATAAAGACAAGCAGATGAGAGATATGCGCCAGGTTTGCACCCGGTCCCCAAAGAATGCTATGAAGCGGTCGTTCGATTTTAACATTCTTCGGCACGTACAATACAATGCCGTTCTGAGAAAATGCACCAGCCAACGCCGCAAACTTACCTTCTTCGACATTGACAGTTTGACCCAGAATCTTCGCGACGATATCCGGATATTTTTCTTGCGCGGTTTTGAAATCCGTGAAGATCACGCCTTGTTTCGCGAGCGAAGCATCTAGGTCAATCTTCGAGCCGCCAGGAAATAAAACAATTTGTCCGCCATGCTGATCAGCGGCAAGCGGATTGAGTAAATCATTTGGCACAGAGGGAAGATTATTATATTTGGAAGAAAGCTTGAATGTGTCTACCGGCAGTGTGTGAATATCGGTGCGGCGCCAAGCTTCGAGAGTCGCATCGGGGAGAGTCTGCCGCTTGAATGCGTCCCAGGCGCGAGCGCGATAAGAAGCGACAAATCCACTTGCAGCGGGGATGTCAGCCTCGGTAAAGGCAAAATCCTTTGCGGCAAATTCAACCCCTCGAGTTTTTGTAATTACAACTTTAGGTTTTTCCTGCATGTGTTTATCCATCATCGACCTGAACAGATGGCGCAGCCGAAGTCGAAAGGTCGTTGCAACTACGCTTCAACTTTGCTGCGCGCCACTCAGCGCGATAATTTATCCTATCGAACCTTCCATTTGTAATTGAATCAGTCGATTCATTTCGACTGCGTATTCCATCGGAAGTTCCTTGACGAGCGGCTCGATGAAACCGGAAACGACCATCGTGGTGGCTTCCTCTTCGCTGAGGCCGCGGCGACTTTAAATAAAAGAGCTGCTCTTCGCCGACTTTGCTAACTGATGCTTCGTGACCAATGGTCACATCATCTTCATCAATCTCAATAGTTGGATACGTATCTGAGCGTGATTTCGGATCAAGCAATAATGCATCGCAGACCGTGTTGGATCGAACGCCCTTCGCACCTCGATAAACCTTGAGCAATCCACGGAACGAAGCGCGTCCGCCTGCTTTGCTGATGGACTTGGACGTTACCTTACTGGTGGTATTGGGCGCAAAGTGAACCATCTTGCCACCCGCATCTTGCGTCTGACCCGGACCCGCAAACGCCAGCGAAAGCATTTCGCCGCGCGCGCCGGGTTCCATCAAATAGCATGACGGATATTTCATCGTGACCTTTGACCCAAGGTTGGCATCCACCCATTCGTGTGAGCCATTCTCAAACACCTTGGCGCGTTGCGTGACGAGGTTATAAACATTCGTTGACCAGTTTTGAATCGTCGAGTAACGCGAGCGCGCGCCTTTCTTGACGATGATCTCGATCACACCGGAGTGGAATGAGTCCGTGGTGTATTGCGGTGCGGTACAACCTTCGACGTAATGCACCGAAGCGCCTTCGTCCACAATGATCAGCGTGCGTTCAAACTGGCCGACATTCGCCATGTTAAGTCGGAAGTATGCTTGAAGCGGGAGATCGACCTTCACACCTTTCGGCACATACACAAATGATCCACCGGACCATACCGCGGAGTTCAACGCAGCGAACTTGTTATCTTCAATGGGGATAACGGTGCCAAAATATTCCCGGAACATTTCAGGATATTTCTTCAATCCATCTTCAATCGAGACGAAGATCACGCCCTGTTTTTCAAGATGTTCCTGAATGGAATGATAGACCATCTCGGATTCATATTGCGCGCCCAGACCCGCGAGGAATTTTCTTTCGGCTTCAGGCACACCGAGTTTATCGAAGGTGCGCTTGATATCATCGGGGACATCCTCCCACGATTTCTCGCTTTTCTCCATCGGCTTGACGTAATAGAAAATGTTCTGCAAATCCAACGCGGAAAGATCGGGTCCCCAATTCGGCATGGGTCGCTTGAGGAAATGGTCGAGCGCCTCCAAGCGGAAGTCCAGCATCCACTGCGGTTCGCCTTTCATGCGCGAGATATTTTCCACAACCTCACGGCTCAAACCTCGTTCAGATTTGAACGCGTAATTATCATCGCGGTCGTGGAATCCGTATTTATACTCGCCAATACCTTCAAGGATTTTTTCGTCTTGTTGCTGTTTAGTCATAGCATCACCATTTTCTCAACACTAAGGGCACAAAGGTCATGAAGGATTTTTTAACATTGTGTCCTTCGTGTCCTTTGTGTTTAAATCTGAGCAGTCTCTTCAGACTTTTCACGAATCCAATCGTAACCATGCTCTTCGAGCGAAAGCGCCAAATCGGGTCCACCCGATTCGACGATGCGTCCGCCCATCATCACGTGGACGAAGTGCGGCTTGATGTAATTCAATAAACGTTGATAGTGTGTGATGACGAGCACACCGAGATTTGGACCGGTTAGGGCGTTGACTCCTTCCGAGACGACGCGCAACGCATCAATATCGAGGCCTGAATTGGTCTCGTCCAAAATAGCCATCTCCGGCTTAAGAGTTGCCATCTGCAAAATCTCAGCCCGTTTCTTTTCCCCGCCTGAAAAACCATCGTTTAGATAACGTCCTGCAAAGGCATTGTCCATCTTAAGCAGATCCATTTGCTCTTTGAGCATCTTGCGGAATTCAGGAATGGGAATACCTTTATCTTCCTTGTTGACCGCGCGGCGGCGAGCATTGAGCGCCGTGCGCAGAAAATTTGCAACCGTCACTCCGGGGATCGCGACCGGATATTGGAATGCAAGAAATATTCCCAAACGCGAACGCTCATCCGGTTCTAGTTCAAGGATGTTTTGATCTTTGAAAAGAACTTCACCTTTGGTAACTGTGTAATTGGGATGTCCCATCAATGTGTACGCCAGCGTGGATTTACCCGTTCCATTGGGGCCCATGATGGCATGGATTTCGCCCTGTTTGATCGTCAGATTGACGCCTTGAAGTATCTCCTTGCCCTCAATGCTGACGTGCAGGTCTTTAATTTCGAGTTGTGACATGAATTCTCCATACAAAACCGCCTAAACGGCGTAATTTTTCTAAGTTGCGGCATTATAGCAGGGTCGGGAGGAAAAGTCAATATTTATCATATTTTTCTAGTATATTCGATGCTCTAGAATGAGTTTTTCTTACAGCAAAAGTGTTTATAATAGCGAGCGTCAAAGGAGCATCGTATGAACACAACCTTCGCCATGTGGCGCAAATCGCTTTCACAACTGATCATGATGAAAGACAAAAAGGAATGGGATGCACTGGATGTCCTATCCAAGTGGTTTATTGCTACGCGTTCCGCGGTCGGCACCATCACGCTTTACTCGGGTCTGATCGGCGGATTACTAGCCTGGCAATATCTGCATGCCAATAATAAACCATTTACTTTCATCTTTTTCATAACCTGGGTTATCCTAACCCTCGGTCTATTTATCGCTCACGGCTCGAACAATCTCATCAACGACTACACCGATTTCAGCCGCGGCATTGACAAGGATAATTATTTCCGCACGCAATACGGAGTCCATCCGCTGGCTCAAGGCTTTTGGGACAAACGCACGCATCTGATCTGGTTCGGCGTCAGTGGATTTCTGGCAGTGCTATCCGGTGTCTATGCCATGCTCTACACACACTTCTCGCCGATTGTGGTTGGGTTATTTGTTTTAGGCGCGTTGATTTTATTGTTCTACACCTACCCACTAAAATATGTTGGCATCGGCGAGCTGTCCATCTTCATCATCTGGGGTCCGCTAATGATCGGAGGCGTGTTCTTTGTGCTGACCGGCTTATGGAGTTGGGCAGTGATCCTTGCCAGCATTCCGGTCGGCTTGAATGTGGTCACGATCAACCTCGGCAAGCACACCGATAAACGCAAGGAAGATTTGGGGAAAGGCGTTCGGACTCTGCCAGTTCTCATCGGCGAGACAGCTGCGCGCTATGTGACGATCTCGGCCATTGTGCTCTCGTATCTCATCACGATCTATTTGATCTTCGTAACTCATTTCTTCACACCGATCTTGTTGCTAATCCTGATCGCCACTCCGGCTGCATGGAAAGCAATTCAGCGGATGTCGAAACCGCGTCCAGATGCGCCGCCAGCGGGTTATCCGATTTGGCCGCGCTGGTTCTCCACCGTGTGCTTTGTCCACAACCGCGTGTTTAGCAATTATTTTGTGCTGGCATTGATCATTGATACTTTGATTAGAACCTTCTTTCCATCGTTCTGGCATTAACTCCAAACAAAACGAATAGACCGTCGCTTTCACAGTAACGGTCTATTTTCTAACTGCAATTTTCCTCTTCGTCGATATTTATGATAATTATCTAGTATATTGACAAACAGCCAGCAGATGGGTATACTCCTTCCCTATGAAAAGCACGCGCGATCGAATTCTACAAACCCTTCATCGCCAACCCAAGCGTACCATCAACGAACTGGCAGAAGCCGTTAGCATCAATCCCATCTCCGTCCGCCACCACCTGACGAATTTGCAGATGGAAGGATTGGTTGCAGCGGATGAAGAACGCCATGGTGTGGGACGCCCGCGCCTTGTCTATTTCTTGACCGAAGATGGCTTGGAAAATTTCCCGACCCGTTATCTGCGTCTGACCACGCGTCTGCTGGCGCAGATGAAAGAGACCATGCCCGAACCGGTTGTCCGCAACTTGTTCAATCAGATTGCCGAGGATCTCGCACAAGAGTACGAAGGACAGATGAAGGGCCTGAGCATGGAAGAACGATTGGACTTTGTAAAGACCATGCTGGGCGAGGAAGGCTTTACCGTTGAGTGGGAAAAGAAAGGCAAGCAATATGAAATCCACGAAATTTCATGCCCGTATTACCAGATTGGCATCAGCCACCCCGAGGTCTGCACCGTTGATCAAACACTCATCTCAAAAATGCTTGCGGTACCCGCCGAAAAAGTTCAGTGCATTTTAAGTGGTGACACATTTTGCACTTACGTGGTTCAGGCTGGACGAACCGCAAGACGATAACTTAACATAAAGGTATTTCAAATGACCGAAGAACAAACAATCAACCCCATTAGGTGGACACTTCACGATACAAATCCAGAATTGGTGGATCCATTGCGAGCCAAATTAGCGGAAGTCATTGACCCCGAAATCGGAATGAGCATCATCCAGCTTGGTCTCGTCCGCGATATGAGCCTCGACAATGGTGTGGCCCATATGAAGATGATATTGACCACGCCGTTTTGCCCCTACGGACCAGCGATGATCGAGATGACCCGACTAAAAGCAGTCGAGGCATTGAACAAGCCCGTCACCATCGAGATGATTCCTGACATGTGGGATTTTTCGATGATGGAAGATCCCTCCGCACTGGACTGGGGCATGTACGCATAAGATTCCGAAATATAAAATCGAGTAGGGAGCGGCGGCTAACCGCTCCCTCTCACACCACCGGACATGCGGGGCCGCATCCGGCGGTTCACCGAGAATGGTACAGAAATTCTTGAACTGGATTTTCCTCTGTCTCGTGCCGGGGATGGCTCGACCCTCTGTGCAACTCCCATAGGCTTCACCCATTTCGTTTGCACGGCAGTTCTTCTATTCGAAGCATTCGGTCTTCTATGTTCATCCCGCGAACTACTCATCGTACTCATCCTCTCGATGTTCAGCCCTTCCTGAAAAATAATCTCAGTACTATGGCCTCGGCTGACTCCTGCCGTCTCAATCTGACATCCTTGCCAGGGTTACTTTGTTAGCCGGACGACAGGCCTCCCCAGGTAAGAACGTTGACTTTCTCTGCATCCCTGTCCCATTTACTGTTTCGGCCCTTGATTGCTTCGGGCTTCGTTGTCACTTGCCAACTCGCCCGACCTCACAGCCTCTGATGGGCTTCTTGTTCATCAGGTCGCAGATTTGCTTCCAGCTTCCTTCAGACCTCACCTCGCAGTGACGCCCTTGCCTTCCGCTAATGGTTGGTGCAATCAACCTCCATAAAGGTCTTTCACCTTCTAGTCAACGCCCATGCTGGGCGCACAAATAAAAACGCAGTGCTTGAAGCATTGCGTTTTTATTTACGTTGAACGATGCTATAATCCGTTCGATTAACTCCAACCGGAGGAGAAACATGCCTCGAACTCAAAATCGCGCCGTGATGACTTGGATTTTTACTTTCACTGCCTTCGCAGCGTTTCTGGTAGTCTATGGCGGATTTGTTCGCCTTACGCGTTCCGGTCTTTCAATCACACAATGGAATCCGATTAGCGGCGCAGTGCCGCCCCTCAATCAACCAGCCTGGCAGGCAGAATTTTCCAAGTATCAACAAACCCCCGAATTCAAACTAGTCAACTTCAACATGACGCTGGATCAATACAAGACTATCTTTTGGGTTGAATGGCTGCATCGTTTCATCGCGCGCATCGCCGGTTTTGTTTTCGCAATCCCATTCTTTGTATTCCTCTTCAAGAAAAATATCCCCTGGAAAGAAGTCGGCTGGTATATATTTCTGGGCATCTTATTTGTTTCGCAAGCGATTCTCGGATGGTACATGGTTGCATCGGGGCTAGAGGATCGCCCATCGGTCAGTCATTATCTTTTGGCGAGTCACATGCTCCTTGCTCTGACCTTGATCGGCATCTCGTTATGGACAGCCTTCGGCCATCTTTATGGTTTCTTCGTCAAGAAAACCAGATGGTCATTACCCAGCAGATTGGTATTGATGGGCTTCATCATTCTCCTCATTCAAATTTGTTACGGCTCATTCACTGCCGGACTCAAAGCCGGTTACATTTCCGATACCTGGCCCTTGATGCTGGGCCAGCTTATTCCAAGCGGATTACTAAGTCAGATCCAGCCGCCGTTGATGAATCTCGTCGCCGCGCCGCTGACGGTTGTGTTCATCCACCGCTGGTTCGCATTTGTTGGCTTGATAACCGCTATATTTTTTTATTGGCTCATTCAAAAACAGAACATCTCAAAAGATATAAAATCCGCGCTCAATCTTACCCTAACTTTGGTCATCACCCAGATTGTATTGGGAATCCTAATTGTTTTATCGCATGTGCAGATCGCGATTGCACTACTGCACCAAGCCAATGCCCTACTCCTCTTTTTCTTCCACAATCTTTCTTCTTCATCGTCTGCGCGCCGCAGATCAAAGTGCGGGTATATAAAATCGCATGAGTTAATTCTTTGCTGGCAACTACACCGGTCCAGCGTTTCAATTATTCGGCGTGGCCCACATCAGCGCGCTTTTATTTCTCGTCGCGCTAAATCTTTTTCTGATCCAATTTAAAAATTCCAGCGAAGCGACGAAGCGCACCATCCGCTGGACGCTTGCCATCATTTTATGGGTGTTCGAACTCAGCTGGCATATTTGGAATATTTATTGGGGCTATTGGAGCGACCAATTCATGCTGCCATTAAACGTATGCAGTGTTCTCATCTGGCTCTCGGGCTTCATGCTGATTTTCAAGGTTTATCAGATATATGAGTTTGCCTATTTCCTCGGCATCACCGCATGTGCCAATTATTTATTGACTCCCGATCTCGGCATCTACGGTTTTCCTCATTATCGTTTCATTCAAATATTCATTTCACATGGCTTTGTCATCATCGCGGCTGTTTATATGACCGTTGTGGAAGGCTTCCGCCCAACCTGGAAATCTTTTTGGAGAGTCGTGCTGGGAACAAATGCATATATGATTGTTATTTACTTTATCAACACTGCACTAGGTTCCAATTATGTTTTTATGAACTCAAAACCCACTGTCACAAGCCTCTTTAATATTTTGCCGCCTTGGCCTTATTACATCATCTTCATGGAATTGATTGGCATTGCCTGCTTCCTGCTTCTTTACCTACCTTTCATGGTCAAAGATTGGCGGACAAGGAGAGTTTCGGTTGCATAGGTCACTAGTGATCGAATTTCGACAACCAAGCCTTATGATATTAATCCCGCGCCGAAATCCAGCGACGCAGGTTTTTTTTACTCTAAATCAGAATCATAGGAGCAAATCATGAGTCAATACCTGGCATATGATTACACCGGAGCGCCGTTCCAACTTTTCGGACCAGCACATATTGCCGCACTGATCGCTTTGATTCTCATCGGATATGGATTGATGCGATTTAAAAATTCGGATGAGCCAACGCGCTACAAAGTAGGAGTTGCGATTGGAGTTTATCTGTGGATTAACCAATTGATTTGGCATCTATGGAACGCCTATTGGGGTCATTGGAACATTCAAACGTTGCTCCCTTTGAACGCATGCAGTATTTTGATTTGGCTGGCCGGCTTCATGTTCATCTTCAAAAATCGCACCATCTATGAGTTCGTTTACTTCATGGGTATGGGCGGAGCCTTCCAGTATCTGCTGACCCCTGACCTGGGAATCTACGGCTTTCCGCATTTTCGTTATTGGCAAACTTTTCTCGCGCACGGATTATTATTCATTGCACCAATTTACATGACCGTGGTCATGGGCTTCCGCCCCACTTGGAAATCATTTTGGCGCGTAGTGATCGGATCAAACATCTACATGGTTATTATCTTTTTTATCAATCGCTGGATTGGAAGCGATTACTTGTTTGTTAATGGCAAACCCGCCACAGCCAGCATCATGGACTTATTGCCGCCCTGGCCCTATTACATTATCTATCTTGAGTTGATTGGGGTTGTAACCTTTCTTTTGCTTTACCTGCCATTCTTCATTAAGGATATGCGCGCGAAGAAACTTGTCGCGGCCTAGGACGTTTGCCTTGTCCTGAAGGAAGCGGTTCTTCATCACGAAATATTACCTTGTATTATAATTATGTTCACACCGGGGCGGTGGCGGAATCGGCAGACGCAGTTGACTTAAAATCAACCGGTGGAAACACCTTGAGGGTTCAAGTCCCTCTCGCCCCACTCACCAATGTCATTGCAAACCTTCGGCAAGCAATGACATTCTGCTTAGAAAGGTTGTTATGTATTTTGATCGTCAAAAGCTGGAAGAGCTCGAAGACAAAGCCCTTGCGCCTTACGGTGTGCGCAGCAAGGACACTAAGGGCCGCGCATATCTGGACGATGAGCCGGATTATCGCACGGCGTTCCAACGCGACCGCGACCGGATCATTCACACGACCGCTTTCCGCCGCCTCGAATACAAGACCCAGGTCTTCATCAACAACGAGGGCGATTACTTCCGCACGCGGCTGACCCATACGCTCGAAGTTGCCCAAGTGGGACGAACCATTGCTCGCGCGCTGGGAGCGAATGAAGATTTGGTTGAAGCCATTTGCCTTGCACATGATCTCGGGCACTCCCCGTTCGGACATTCCGGTGAGGTGGCGCTGGCGCGCTTGATGAAGGATTACGGCGGCTTCGATCACAACAAACAATCCCTGCGCATCGTCACGGAACTCGAAGAGCGGTATCCCGAATTCCCCGGGCTGAATCTCACTTGGGAAGTCCGCGAAGGCATGGTCAAGCATGAATCCGAATATGACGTATCGGATGCGCGCGATTACGATCCTAGTCTGCGCGGCAATCTCGAAACTCAAATCACCAATGTCGCCGACGAGCTGGCATACTCGACTCATGATCTCGATGACGGTCTGCGCTCCGGATTAATTTCCCCATCCATGTTATCCGGAATTGCGCTGTGGGAAATCCTATCCGAGACTTTTAATTGGCACGGTCCAAACCTCGACGAGTTGGAACGACACCGCATGATCCGCCAGTTGATTGGATTGGTGGTCACGGACATGATCGAAGCCACAGACCTACGTCTAAAAGAAAGCGCCGTCAAATCGCCACTCGATATTCAAAAGCTCAAAACAAATGTGATTGGCTTCAGTGAAGATATGCAACGCCGCAATCGGGAACTTAAAGACTTCCTGTATAAAAACATGTACAACCATTACCGCGTAGTAAGGATGGCGGTCAAAGCCGAACGCGTGATAACCGATTTATTCAACGCCTACAAGTCTGAGCCCGCGATGTTGCCCGAAACTGCCCACAAGTCCATTGACAAACGTGGGCTTGAGCGTACAATATGCGACTACATCGCTGGAATGACCGACCGCTTTGCAATCGAAGAGCACCAAAAACTATTCAATCCTTTGGAAAAACCATAAAATATTCTTATGCCCGAACCCAACTACCTAACCCCCGAAGGCGAGGCCAAACTTAAAGCAGAACTGGAAGAGCTTAAAGGCCCGCGCCGCCAGGAATTATCCGTTCGCTTGCGTTCTGCCATTCAGATGGGCGATCTATCCGAGAACGCAGACTATCACCAAGCCAAAGAAGATCAGGGTTTCCTCGAGGGCCGCATTCAGGAACTCGAACGTGTTTTGCGGAATGCTGTGATCATTCAGAAAGGCGCTTCAAAAGATAACGTGAGCGTCGGCTCGCACGTGACAATTCAAGAAGGAAGCTTCCCGGCAGAGACTTATCATGTTGTGGGAGCCAAGGAAGCCGATCCGCGCAACGGAAAGATATCGAACGAATCGCCGATTGGCCGCTCATTAATGGATCACAAAGTCGGCGAGGTGGTCGAAGCGGAAACGCCGGCAGGAAAGATCAAACTCAAGATTTTGAAAATCGAATAACCTTATAGTGAAATAAAAAGTCGGCCATTGTCATGGCGGACTTTTTTCTTCTTAAGCGGGTTCAGGGCTCTTTTGCCAGATCGCTAATTCCAGCGTAATCCGTTCAAAGAAACTATTAGTTGGCAAAGCGCTGCTTCCGTATTGCAGGTCAACCACCTTGGCCAGCAACTGCAAAGTCGCGGTCTCAAGCATAACCTGCTTCTGCGGATCAACCAGCACAAGCTCGCCTTTCGGTTCAAGCCGCGCGCGGATCGTTCCGTCAGAAAACGCATGGGCGCTCATCAAAACTTTAGTCGCAGTTTTAATATCGTTCTTGTCAAAGAGCCAAATTTCCAGGGCAGTGACTTTTTTCGGGTCGCCAACGCCGATCACTTCCGAAACGCCAACGCCATACTCTCCCAAAAAGTCGCCGCTTTGTGTGTCAATGCTAAACAACTCATCATATAGATCGTCGCCCAAAACATAAGTCGTCATGTTTTGAGTAACAGGCGGCGCAACTCCCAACGATTGAAAATCGGTCTTGCTCTTTTCCGCTTCACGATTGATCTCGGTCATCTTGATGGTCGGCGTTTCGATACTGGGACGCTTGCGGAGTAAACGCCACAAAAAGATCCCGCCGGCCACAACCACAACCAAGATCACCGCCACGGCTAATAATATGATTATCGACCGCAGTGTACCCCCGCCGGAAGCCGCAGGCTCCGCAGACGTTGAGCCCAGCACTGTTTGAATCACCGTGCCGTATGCTTGGATAACAGCGGGATTGGTCTGACCGGGATTTTTCTGAATATCAGAAAAGGCGGGTCCGGCCGCAGGGCCGAGACTTTGCCAGCGCTGGACGGCCAGATTCGGGTCCGGATTGACACTGAAGGAATCAATCGCCATTCGCAGATAATCTTCCTGCAAGTCGGAACGCAGCACGGCTGGAGTTGTGTCGGCGACCGTCACAGTATTCCAACCAAGGGGAATGCCAATCAGGATCCCCAAAATCAGGGCAACCGCTCCAACGAACAATGGTTTCTTGAAAAGAAGGTCAAGCAAGGAAGACATAGAAGCTCCTTAGAGCGATTCTGCCTCTATTATACAGAATATCGTTCAATCCGCAACTACCTATTTTACTCTGAAACCGATTCAGAGATGAAATCTTCCAACACGAAACTTTCCTGGCAATTCGTGCATTGCGCTTCGCGCTTATTGGCAATGACCAGCAAGCCGCCGCATTTTGGGCACGGATTAACCAGCGGTTTCTTCCATGAAGTGAAATCACAGGTCGGATAATTGGCACAGCCATAAAACGTCCGGCCTTTACGCGTCTTGCGTTCGACGATCTCACCGCCATCCTTCGGGCATTTGACACCGATCTTTTCAAGCCACGGCTCAGTATAACGGCAGGTTGGGAAATTGGCACACGAGATGAATTTTCCGAATCGTCCATAACGGATCACCAGCTCGCCGCCGTCTTCAGGGCATTTGCGTCCAATCGGCTCCGGCTCAGACTTTGTAACGGGCATCTCAGCCTGGGCCTTTTTCACATCCTCGGCAAACGGACGATAGAACTCGTGCATCACTTCCGTCCATTCGGCCTGGCCCGAGGCGATCATGTCAAGATCCTCTTCCATGCGCGCAGTGAACGTCAAGTCCACGATATCCGGAAAATACTTCACCATTAAGTCATTGACCTGAATGCCAACTTCCGTTGGGACGAGGCGCTTCTCAATGCGCTCAACGTATCCACGTTGCTGGATGGTCGAAATCGTCGGCGCGTATGTAGACGGGCGTCCGATCCCATCTTCTTCCAGCGCCTGAACCAGCGATGCTTCCGAATAGCGCGGCGGGGGTTGCGTGAAATGCTGTTCGGGAATGAGACGAATCAATTCCTGCTTCTGCCCTTCGGCAACGCTGGCAGGAATTTTTACGTTCTCTTCCTCTTCTTCCCTTTTAACATCTTCATTTTTGGCTTCTTCGTAAACCACCAAGAAGCCAGGAAACTTAACTGCCGAGCCCGAAGCACGCAACAGATATTCATGTGCATCAGTTTTCCCAGTTACTTCGACCTGCAAAGTGTCATATACCGCCGCTTCCATTTGCGAGGCAACAAAGCGCTGCCAGATCAAGTTATAAAGTTTATACATTGCTGCTTCGAGGAACGGCTTGACCTTTTCCGGCTCGCGCATCACGGAGGTTGGGCGAATGGCTTCATGCGCTTCCTGTGCGCCGATGGTTTTCGTTTTATATTGCGGCGGCTCGGGTGGCAGAAAATCCGCGCCGTATTTCGCAGCCACAAAGTCACGAGTTTCCTTTTGGGCAATCTCAGAAACATTCATCGAGTTGGTGCGCATGTACGTGATCAGGCCAGTCGCTCCACCGCTGCCCACATCCTGTCCTTCATAAAGTCCCTGCGCCAAAGCCATGGTGCGCTTCGCCGTAAATCCAAGCTTGCGAGAAGCCTCCTGTTGTAACGTGGAAGTTGTGAATGGCGCAGAGGGTTTGCGTCTGCGTTCACTGCGCTTAACTTTCGTCACAGAATACGCGGCGGTTTCCATATCGATCAAAATCGGCTTGACGGATTCTTCATTTGGCAATTCCGGTTCTTTGTCATCAACCTTTGCCAACTTCGCGATGAAAGCAGACTTCACTCCATCCGATTTGAGTTCAGCATGGATACTCCAATATTCAACCGGAACAAAATTCTCGATCTCATTTTCCCGATCAACGATGAGGCGAAGCGCTACGGATTGAACGCGTCCCGCTGAAAGCCGGCCTCGCACCTTCTCCCAAAAATTGGGCTGATGCTATATCCAACCAGCCGATCCAGGATACGACGCGCTTGCTGTGCATTGACCAAATCCATGTCAATCGGGCGTGGAGAGTAAAGGCTTCATGGATGGCCGGTTCAGTAATTTCATGGAAGGTGACTTGTTTCGCCAGCTTCGGTTCAATCTCCGCAGCTTCCATCAAATGCCACGAGATCGATTTGCCTTCGCGGTCGGGATCAGTGGCAAGAAAAACTTCTTCCGACTTTTTCGCCAACTGCTTGA
>CAVYTW010000028.1:0-295297 GCA_963771375.1 uncultured Chloroflexia bacterium | reverse complement strand
CTGTGCTCTAACCAGCTGAGCTACAAGCCCAGGGTCTCACCTTGACAACTGAGAAGTGATAGGAAACTAACTTGCCATTCAAACCATCGCCCTTCACCGCGAAGGGCATATAGAGCATAAGTCTGTCGTAGGACTCTGCTCGGGAAACTCTAGAAAGGAGGTGATCCAGGCGCACCTTCCGGTACTCCTACCTTGTTACGACTTCGTCCCAGTCACCAGCACCACCTTCGACGGCGTCCTCCTTGCGGTTAGACTACCGGCTTCAGGTGTTACCAGCTCCCATGACGTGACGGGCGGTGTGTACAAGGCCCGAGAACGTATTCAATGCGCTATAGCTGACGCGCATTTACTAGCAACTCCGACTTCACGCAGGCGGGTTGCAGCCTGCGATCTGAACTGAGGACGGCTTTGGGGATTGGCTCTACCTCGCGGCTTAGCGACCCATTGTACCGCCCATTGTAGCGTGTGTGTAGCCCTGGACATAAAGGCCATGCTGACTTGACGTCATCCCCACCTTCCTCCGGCTTAATACCGGCGGTCCCGTATGACACATGTAACATACAGCGAGGGTTGCGCTCGTTAGCGGACTTAACCGAACATCTCACGACACGAGCTGACGACAGCCATGCAACACCTGTGCAAGCTCCCTTGCGGGTCGGTCACCTTTCAGATCTCTACCACTTGCATGTCAAGCCCAGGTAAGGTTCTTCGTGTAGCATCGAATTAAACCACACGCTCCGCTGCTTGTGCGGGCCCCCGTCAATTCCTTTGAGTTTTAATCTTGCGATCGTAGTCCCCAGGCGGTGAACTTATCGCGTTTGCTTCGGCACCGATAGTGTTTAAGCCACCGACGCCAAGTTCACATCGTTTACAGCTAGGATTACCGGGGTCTCTAATCCCGTTTACTACCCTAGCTTTCGTGTATGAGCGTCAGAAACAGTCCAGAAGATCGCCTTCGCCACTGGTGTTCCTCCCGATATCTACGCATTTCACCACTACACCGGGAATTCCATCTTCCTCTACTGCTCTCTAGTCCGGTAGTATTGAACGACCTCTCCCAGTTGAGCCGGGAGATTTCACGCCCAACTTACCGAACCGCCTGCACACGCTTTACGCCCAGTGAATCCGGATAACGCTTGCCTCCTACGTTTTACCGCGGCTGCTGGCACGTAGTTAGCCGAGACTTATTCCTGAGATACTGTCCTTTCTCATCTCTCAGAAAAGCACTTTACGATCCGAAGACCTTCTTCGTGCACGCGGCGTTGCTGCATCAGGCTTTCGCCCATTGTGCAATATTCCCTACTGCTGCCACCCGTAGGTGTATGGACCGTGTTTCAGTTCCATTGTGGGGGGCCACCCTCTCAGGTCCCCTACCCGTCGTCGCCTTGGTGGGCCGTTACCTCACCAACTAGCTGATGGGACGCAGGTCCCTCCCAAAGCGCATTACTGCTTTAGACATCGGTTTCTAAATCCGATGACCACATGCGGTATTAGCAGTCCTTTCGAACTGTTATCCCACACTTTGGGGCAGGTCACCAACGCGTTACTCACCCGTTCGCCACTAGGATACCCTCGTATTGCTACAAAGGCACCTCGTTCGACTTGCATGTATTAGGCACGCCGCCAGCGTTCATCCTGAGCCAGGATCAAACTCTCCGCAAAAAGTCACACTCTTTCGAGTGCAAAAGTTACACGGATTTTAACTGGATTGACTGGTTTGTATTGCTTCCTATCACTTTTCAGTTGTTAAGGTTCTCTCGGTTTTTAAGCGGGCGGATTTTATCCGCTACTTCATTGCCTGTCAAGCCCCTCAAACAGACGAAAATACCGATGCCTCTTCCGCATCGGCTTGTCAGACTGCGAAGCCTCTTGGCTTGTGTCTCCGACTCGAGACTTCTTCTATTTGATTATCAATGATCTGTCAGGGGACGAGATCAGCTTGAACTAGACTGGCGAGTGATGATTATACGCCATTCATTCGGTTTGTCAATGTTTAACGAAGATTCTAACCTTTAAAGAATTTGCAATGTGGATTTCAATTTAATCCAGCCATTTGGTGTACGACTACCCAATCTCAAAGTTTTTAGCGTGTATAATTTCTAAAAGGAATTTACATCTAAGAATAAATCCATCTAATTACAATCCAAACATAACCTCCTTGAAAGGAACGCTAGTTTCTAGATATTTTAATTATTTAAAATCTCATCGAATTTTCTTTTTTACATCTCTTAGCATCCTTCTTGTGATTACTGCTTATATATGGTTCATCAGTTTTGGATCATGGGTGCGTTGGCCAGCCATCACCAACTATGATGGCTATTACAGCGAACTCGCTAGTGCCTTCCAACATGGAAGTTTATCGCTCGAAATTAAGCCAAATCCCGCCTTGCTTGCACTTCACGATCCATACGATCCGACCGCCCGTAATTCTAATAATGTGCCTTACCCAATAGATTTTTCTCTGTATCGTGGAAATTATTATCTTTATTTTGAGCCGGTTCCGGCTTTGTTCCTGTTGGTTATCAGGCTGCTGGGTATCAGCGCAATTGGTGATCACTATTTGGTCTTTGGATTTGTTTTGGGGATGCTCATCTTACAAGCGTTGCTGATCATAAAAATATGGTATCGTTTTTTCAAAAATATTCCTGTTTGGACCATACTGTTTTGCATTTTATTTTGCGGCTTGGTATCTCCGATGTCATGGATACTAACAGAAGCCAGGGTTTATGAAGCTGCCAGCACAAGCGGTCAATTCTTTTTCCTGGTGGGTCTATATTTTGTTATTGTTGCCTTAGATCGAGAATCTGTTTCGACTGTACAGTTGGCGATCGCGGGCATTTCGTGGGTGCTTGCGATTGGATCACGGCTAACTCAGATCGTGCCCATAAGTTTTGTTGTGTTGATGATTGTATTTTGGGCTTTTAGAACATATTCGCAAACCAAACTGCGCTCAAAAGTCATATTGCCCTTGATAGCCGTGGGCTTGCCGCTTGTGTTGGGAATGGCTATGCTGGGATGGTATAACTGGGCGCGTTTTAATTCTGTTTTTGAAACAGGTTTCTATTACGAGTTGGCTGGGTCGTTTCTTCAGAAATATAGCCATGTACTCTTCTCTCCGCTATATCTGTTGCCTAATCTATATAACTATTTGGTGATGCCGCCGAAAATCAAAATGACTTTCCCTTTTTTGCAGCCAGTTGCGGGATACGGCGCTGCCAAATTCTATTTCATTCACCTGCCTCAAATTTATCATGAAGGCGGAATGACGGGGATATTATTTAGTGCGCCGTTTGTTTTGTTTGCCGGGATCCCCGTGCTGTCCTTGCTGTCGAGAAAAAAGGATACGAACGGTCAAGGGGATCAGGAGCATGACACTTTTTTGTTCAAATGGTTGATAATCAGTTTGTTGGGAGCTTTCCTGTTCGGCTTTGCTCCCATTGTTATGTATTTTTTTGTAGAGACACGTTTCCTCATCGACTTTATGTCATCTCTTGTTTTACTTAGCATAATAGGATTTTGGCAGGGCTATAATTTTCTGAGCCACAAATCCGCTCTCTACAAGTTATATGTTGCCGTGGGAATGATCCTGATAATAACTTCGATCGTCGTCAGTGTGCTGTTGGCGTTTTCTGCCCATGCAGAGCAATTTCAAGAGTTCAATCCTATTCTATGGAATCATCTTATCCGCTTGTTTTCACAATAGATAGTTTTAGTCCAAATTCGGGCAAGGCGTTTTGGGGCATTTATAGCGTTACTAAATGATTCAGGCTCATATCCCTTTTCGTGTATAATTTTAGATAGGATAAGTTCTTTGAATGAAGCATATCAAGCAATTAATTACCGCGGGTGGATCTTCCGGACAGGAACCAAGCACTCGTTTTTTTACGCCAGATATGGTCCAAGTTGTTGTTTTTGCGTCTCTCAGCATTCTCGTTGCTATCATCGTTTATATTTGGATCATCAGCTCCGGGTCATGGACATCATCTAGCACTATCGATTATGCTCAACTTGCCACTGCCTTCCAACATGGAAAGCTATCGCTGGATTCAAAGCCGAGACCTGAACTGCTTGCCCTTCCAAATCCATATAACCCAAATGAACGTCATAACATAAGGTATCCCAAAGATTTTTCTCTATATCATGGGAAGTTTTATCTTTACTTTGGTCCAGTTCCGGCGTTGTTCCTGTGGGTGGTCAAGCTTCTGAGACCGGATGAAATTGGGGACAACTATATAGCCTTTATGTTTGTTTTGGGGATGTTCATCTTCCAATCGCTGCTGATCATAAAAATATGGAAGCGCTTTTTCAAAGACATCCCCATCTGGATGTTGTCGCTTTGCATTTTATTGTGCGGCCTAATCTCTCCGATGCCATGGATATTAAGCCAATCCAGGGTTTATGAAGCCGCCAGCACAAGCGGTCAATTCTTTTTCCTGGTGGGTCTTTACTTTATTGTCATTGCGGTAGATCGAGAATCTGTTTCGGTTGGACAGTTGGCAATCGCGGGCATTTCGTGGGCGCTTGCAATTGGATCACGAGTAACTCAGATCGTGCCAATTGGCTTCGTTGTCTTGATGGTTATATTTTGGGTTTTGAGGAGATCTGCCCAAACCAAACTGCGCTCAAAGGTCATATTGCCCTTGATAGTTGTGGGCCTGCCGCTCGTATTGGGAATGGCTATTCTGGGATGGTATAACTGGGCGCGTTTCGATTCTGTTTTTGAAACGGGTTACTCTTACCAGTTAGCCGGGCCATATCTTCAGAAATATAGCCATGTACTCTTTTCTCCGCTATATCTGCTGCCTAATCTATATAACTATTTGGTGATGCCGCCCCAAGTCAATACAATTTTCCCTTTCCTGCAACCAGTCGAGGGATATGGTGCCGACCAACTCTCCACTATGAACCTGCCTCCAATCTATTCTTCAGGTGAATTGACGGGAATATTATTCAGTGCACCGTTTGTTTTGTTTGCCGGTATCCCCATGATGTCCTTGCTATCGAGAAAAAGGAATTCGAACGATCAAGTGGATCAGGAGAATGATACATTTTTGTTCAAATGGTTGATAATCAGCTTGTTGGGAGCTTTCCTGTTCGGCTTTGCTCCTGTTATTACATTCTTCTTTGTAGAGACACGCTATATCGCCGACTTTATGCCGTCCCTTGTTTTACTTAGCATAATAGGATTTTGGCAAGGCTATAATTTTCTGAGCCACAAATCTGCTCTCCACAAGTTATATGTTGCCATTGGAATGATCCTGATAATAACTTCGATCGTCGCCAGTGTTCTATTGGCGTTATCCGTACACACCGCATAATTTTAAGAGTTCAATCCTATTCTATGGAATTGGCTTATCCGCAAGGAATTTATATTTCGGAATGAATCCGCTTAAATACGATCCCAGCACAAACTTCTTGAAAGAGCTGCGAATTTCCAGATATTTCAATTATTTGAAATCCCATCGGGTATTCATTTTTGCCCCTCTTGTCATACTCCTGGTAATTACTACTTACGTCTGGCTTATCAGTTTCGGATCGTGGTCCAAATGGCCAGCGACAAGCATTTATTATGATCAACTTGCCACAGCATTTGAACATGGAAGTTTGTCTCTTGAGATCAAACCGAACCCAGGCTTGCTGGCCCTTCCAGATCCATACGACCCGAGTGCCAGAGCTGGAATAAACTATCCAAAAGATGTTTCTCTCTATAAAGGCAAGTACTATCTTTACTTTGGTCCGGTTCCCGCGCTAATTCTGTCTATTTTTAAACGTTTGGGTCTATTAATTAAACTTGGCGACCAGGATATTGTTTTCGTATTTGTTTCGGGAATATTTATCTTGCAATCGTTGCTAATCTTAAAAATATGGAAACGTTTTTTCCAGAATGTTCCCGTTTGGATTCTCTTAATGTGCATCGTGTTCAGCGGCCTGATATCTCCCTTTACATGGATCTTAACCCAAGCGAGAATCTATGAGGCGGCAGTCGCCGCTGGTCAATTCTTTTTTCTCGTGGGATTCTATTTTATTATCGTTGCATTGGAACAAACATTCACCGCGAAAAAAAACTTCTCCTTTTTTATCGCGGGCATTTCATGGACGCTTGCCATCAGTTCAAGGCTGACCCAAATCCTGCCCATTGGTTTCGTGACCCTGATCGTCGCCTACCTGACGATCAGAACGTATCGCCAAACCAAAGAGTGGCCCAAAGCTATTTTTGCGATGGAACTATTGGGAGGTCCGCTTGTTCTCGGCATCGCTATCTTGGTGCGATATAACTGGGCGCGCTTCCATTCTGTTTTCGAATCAGGTCTCTCTTATCAGTTAGCAGGATCGGCAGACCTTCAAAGATATAGCCATTTCCTATTTTCACCGCTTTATATATTGCCAAATCTGTACGGTTATCTGGCCATGCCGCCACAACTCAATGGGACTTTCCCGTTTTTGGAATCGGTACCGGGAACGGGTGCTTCTATCTTCTCTTTTATTGTTCTGCCAAACATCTACTACAACAATATTTTGACAGGGTTGCTTTTTAGCACACCGTTTGTTTTGTTTGCAGGGATTTGTATTACTACATTCGTGCCAAAGAAAATAAATCAGATGAGTTCGGCAGGGCGGGATGATGATCTCTCTTTATTCAAAGGCTTGATGATTGGTTTGTCGGGTTCTTTTGTATTCGGGTTTACCGCTTTGGTTTCGTTCTTTTGGGTGGCAGCCCACTACCAAATAGATTACGTTCCTTCCATCGTTCTACTTAGTATCATAGGATTTTGGCAAGGCTATGGTTTCCTGACTCACAAACCTACCATCCGCAAGCTATATGTCGCCGCCGGAATGATCCTGATGGTTACTTCGATCGTCATCAGTATTTTGTTGGTGCTATCTGCACACGCCGCACAATTTCAAAAGTTTAATCCTGTTCTATGGAATGATCTTGTCCGCTTGTTCTCACGATAGCATTTCAGCTGACTCAGTCCCCACATGCAAATGCCAAATAAAATAGTTAATGGATTTGTCTTAATCCATCTCGCGTCTTCCCGATAACGCTCTCAGCAACGTATTTTGATCGGCGTATTCCAAATCGCCGCCGACTGGCAAACCGCGCGCCAGACGCGTCACTTGAATTTTGTATGGTCGCAGCTGTTGTTGCAGATATAACGCAGTCGCATCGCCTTCCATACTGGGGTTGGTCGCGAGGATAACTTCTTTTACTCCGCCGCGTGCCACGCGTTCGATCAATGATTTGACCTTTATATCATCTGGCCCAACACCCTCTATGGGAGATAAAACTCCATGCAGGACGTGATACTTTCCGTTATATGCACCAATACGTTCAAGAGCCAACACATCCAGTGCTTCTTCGACCACGCAAATCAATGATCCATCGCGTTTGGGATTCTCGCAAACTTCACAACGCGTTCTTCCCGCTTCTGTGATATTGAAGCACTCTTCGCAAAATGCAATTTTATCTTTCAAGCCATTCAACGCTTCCGATAAATCCTGCGAGACTTCATCCGGCGCGCGCAGTAGATAGAACGCCAGCCTCGAGGCGGACTTCGGTCCGATGCCCGGCAGACGTTCAAACGCGTTGATGAGTTTTTGAATCGGTTCAGGGAGAATCATTTTATTTGAACGTTATAACGGCAATCCACCTGTCAACGGACCCAATCTCTGCGAGGCAAGTTCGCGCGATTGATCCAGCGCCATATTCACCACGGACAGAACCAAATCCTGCAACATCTCGGCATCGGCATCTTTCAACAAGTCCGGGTTGATCTCGACCGATTTACATTTTTGATCGCCGGTCATCACAACCTTGATTGCGCCGCCGCCCGCCGTTGCAGTGACCGTTTCATCGGCAAGCTTCGCCTGTGCTTCAGCTAATTGCTGTTGCATGCGTTGAAGTTGTTGCATCATGCCGCCTTGCCCGCCCATCGCTGGGCCTTTGTTAAATCCTTTAGCCATAAATGCTCCTCGTCAATTCCAAATCTTTATTCTTGCACATCTACAATCTCGCCGCCGTGATCGAGCGCGGTTGCCACCATGCCATCGGCAGAGACATGCGGCGGCAGTTTGCCTTTTGCATTCGTCACCGCGCACTTGATTTTCAAACTCACGCCCAACACATCGGCAACCGCTTTTTGAGTCGCGTCCAAATTCTCCGGCTTATCCATCAGCGCGCGCACCGTATCGGATTGGAATCCCAAAATCAATTCATCGCCGTGCACTTCCATCGGCTTGCAGGAATTGAGCAGAGCTTCGACAGCCGGATGCGCGGGCTTGATGACCGCGCGAATATCTTTCCATGACTTATTAATTTCCGCAATGCTGATCACCGCTTCATTGTTTTGACTGGATGCGGTCTCCGTTTTGACGGGTTGATTCGGAGCCGCAGATTTTGCCTGTTTAACGGGAGCCGCTTTCGGTGTTGAAGCCGAAGCGGAAACTTCCGATGGAATCTCCAATGCTTCCGCCAACGCCAATTCCAATGACAGCGACGGCTGCCATCCACCGCGCGTATCGACTGCCGCGTTATTGAACAATTTCATCATTCGCAAAACATCCGGCGTTGAAAATGATTTTGCATCAAGCGTCATTCGCTCTTTGACGTCCTTCGTGGCTTCGACTTGATCGCCGTTGCCGAGTTGGATGAGCATCAGGCCGCGCAAGTATTCAACGATTTGACGCGCCAGCGAGCGCGGATCCGCACCGGAATCAAGCGCGCGATGAATCGTATCGAGGCCGGAAGCAGGCACGTGATCACGAAGCGAAGCAATCAGATCGAGCACAGTTTGACTCGTGGCGGTGCCGAGCACAGTTTGTGTCAGTTGAAGCGTGATCTTCGATCCAGCTGAAGCGAGTTGATCGAGCAATGAAATCGCATCGCGCAATCCGCCGCCCGCCTGACGCGCAATGGTTGCAAGCGCCTCATCATCGGCTTGAATCTTTTCGGCTTTGACAATCGCTTTGAGCTGGCCGACGATCTCATCCACCGGCACGCGTCGAAACTCGTGGCGCTGGCAACGCGATAAAACCGTTGCGGGAATTTTATGAATCTCAGTGGTGGCTAAAACAAAGATGGCATGAGGCGGCGGCTCTTCCAACGTTTTGAGCAGCGCATTGAACGCCGCCGTCGAAAGCATGTGGACTTCATCAATGATATAGATTTTGTATTTTCCCTGCGATGGCGAGAAATTAATTTTGTCGCGCAGGTCGCGCACATCGTCGACGCTGGTGTTGGAGGCCGCGTCGATCTCGATCAAGTCCATAAAACGATTCTCGTTGACGGCTTTGCAATTCTCGCATTCGTTGCATGGACGTTTGGCTCGATCTTCATTGAGACAATTAACCGCTTTCGCTAAAAGCCGCGCAAGAGTTGTCTTGCCGGTGCCGCGCGGACCTGCGAACAAATACGCGTGCGCGACGCGGTCAGCAACGATGGCATTCCTCAGCGTTTGGACAACGTGTTCCTGCCCAATCACTTCGGCCCATCCTTGCGGACGATATTTACGATAAAGGGCTTGGGTCATATCAATTAACAGTTATGGAACGGGATACGAATCTTGCACATTACTTTGCGGGTCGGTCAACAACACATTCTCGCCGGATTGCCACGCAGATTTATTATTACCCCAGTATAAATCAACTGCGGTATTCGTGCCTGCTGCAGTATGCACCTGCACCGCGCCATTCGTGAACAACTTGAACGGCGGGAAAATAAAATCGTTGCCGTTTGAATCTTTAAGTTGCCAGCCGGTTAAATCCAGTTCGCCGTTGCCTTTGTATTGAATCGTGACCGTCTCAACACTCAACATCCCTGCGCCCACCACACTGACGATCTTTACTGTTCCTTGTTGCGCCGTGGGAGCCGAAACGGCGTTCGTTCCCGACGATGAAACGGGCGCGGCTACCGGAGGCAGAGTCGCCTCCATATTGCGATCATGCCACCACAGAATGGTCAGCGTCACGGAAGCGGAGACGAAGATATTCAGCAAAATATAGAAGAGTAGACGGCGGCGGTCCATACTGATTGTATGATAGCACAAAACGTTTTAACGTTCCATCATCAGCGCGACCCAATCTCCCATCTGGCGCGTCTCTTTCATTCTTAGACCTTTCGCCTGTGCAGCATCAATCACGCTTTGACTTTGCTCCTGCAGGATCCCGCTCAAGATGATCGCACCATTCGGCTCGACCAAATCTGCAAGTCCTGCATCAAAAAGACGGATGATGACAGGTGCAAGGATGTTCGCTACCACCAGCGGTGCGGACTTGAACGCAAACTTCCCACTCAATATTTCCTTTACGGAACCTTGTCCAAGAATCAATTCATTGCCGATTTCATTCACATCCGCGTTCTCGCGCGAGTTCCTAATTGATTCCAAGTCAATATCCACACCCAGCGCTTGTTTCGCTCCCAGCTTCAACGCCGCAATGGATAATATCCCAGAGCCGCAGCCGACATCGATAACGGTTAATGGTTCATGGTTAATGGATGAACGATTTTCCATTATCCATCCTCCAGCATTCATGGCCTTCTCTATCAACTCCAAACAAAGTTGCGTCGTCGGATGTGTTCCAGTTCCAAACGCCATGCCGGGATCAATCTTGATCGGAATGCGATTCGGCTTAGGCGAATCCAACCAGGCAGGGACGATCATCAATCGTTTGCCAATCGGAATCGGTTTGTAATGTTGCTTCCACGCTTCCATCCAGTTTTGATCAGCGATGGGAGTGAACGTCGGCGCGGGCAAAGGCTGAATCCTTCCGAGATAATACAACGACTCTTCCAGCTTTTGTCGCGTCTCTTCGATATGTTCGTCCATCGGCAAATAAGCGCGCACCGTGATTGGTCCTGTCGCTGTGCCTTCATCTTCATCGTTGACAAACTTCACACCCTGCTCAGTCATCACACCATTGGGCGCGAAACGCGCCAACACATCCGCAACAGCTTCGGCGAGTTCACCATTTACAATTAAAGAAACTTCAAGCCAGTTCATATTGGGGGTAATACATGCTCATGATGATGAACCATATCGTTGATATCACAGTATAGCGAGTTGGGTTCACAATTCACACATTCCAGTTGAAGCGTGGCATGTTGAATGTTATATCGATGAAATGCGACTTCATTGATCTCACGCTGAATATCTGCGCCTGCGCTAATGGACATATCCTCTGTTAAAACATGGACCGACATTGTACGGAGTCCGTGCGTGATGCTCCACACATGCAGATCGTGAATGCCGATCACGCCTTCGACCCGCATCATATCTCGCACCATCGAGGAAATATCTACATCACGCGGCGTGGACTCAAGCAAAATGTCAACGGTCTCGCGTAGTATTCCCCACGCGCTGTAAAGGATCAGGAAGCCGATCAAGACACTGACGAACGCGTCAAGCCAATTAGCATGCGTGAAATAAATGATGATACCTGCAACAACCGCACCGATAGCGGAAGCGACATCACCGATCATATGCACAAAAGACGAACGCAGATTCAAGTCATCCTGGCTGCCGCGTCGCAACAACAAAGCGGTAATCAAATTGACAATGAAGGCAAGAAAGCCAACGCCAATTAAGATAGTTGAATTGACTTGCGGCGGGCTGATAAAACGGCGATAGGCTTCATAAAAAATCCCAAGCGAGATCAATACCAGCGCGGTCGAATTGAGTAGCGCGGCCAGAATACCGGCGCGGTGATAGCCATATGTGTTTCGTGAGTTGGAAGGCTGAGCTGTGAGATGAACCGCATACCAACTGATGCCAAGTGCGATCACATCCGTGAAGTTGTGCGCGGCATCGGTAAGAAGTGCAAGGCTATTGGCAAAGATTCCCGCCGCGGCTTCGACAAAGACAAACGCTAACGTAAGAAACAACGATGACGTAAGTCGTCCAGTGGTTTGTTTTGCCACATCATTAAAATGAACGTGAGAGTGATTTTGCATAGATGATTGATTATAAAACAAATAACAGCCCCATGTTCTTCATCGCGTACGCTAGTTAAGTATTGCTTCAAACTAATTGTCTTTTGTATGAACATTGTTCCAGTTTGTTCGCAACCACTCTGAAAACAACGTGTCAGTAGAATACTGATAAACATATCCACCAAGTTCCCGAAATTTCTTCGGCTCAACTGAACCGTCTTCAATCAGCAAGCTGTTAGCGTATACAATGTCATTGCCCAAATTTTCAAACGCAATTGGCCAAAGCAATTCTTTGCGAATTTCATGATAATCGGCAGTATTCAAAATAATATCAAAAATTGAATCGAGTTGATGAGCTGGAATAACCACTTCCGTAAATACCTCCATGTTGGCAGTTACCAAAGCGGTTTTTCTACGTGCATTTCTTTGCGATACAGCAAAATCCCAAACCGCTTGATTGAAGCCTAAATGCTCGCATCCTTTTTTCATAAACGAAAGAATAACGGGGGCTTCTAAAGGGATATATTGGGAAATGATGGCAGCAATATCATAGCTAGTTAGCTCTCCCCTCATCCAAGGTTGGGTGATGGAAGAGTCGCCAAAAATATGTTCTTGAATAATATCCCGCCATTGAGGAAATTCAGGTGGAGCGATTTTGAAATAATAATCGGGCGACAGCGTAAATCCATAGTCGAAAATGATGCACTTAATTTGGTTAGGATCAATAATATTCAAAGAATGCTATCCTCCCAGCGTCTCATTCAGCCAATCCAGGAATCCTTTTTCCTTCGGCTTGACATTGGTTCCAAGCGTCGCCCCCAGCTTCTCGAACAACTCGCGCTGTTCTTTCGTCAGCTTCGATGGGATTTCCACATCAATAATCACCAACTCATCGCCGCGATGACCTGTGCGGCGCAGATGCGGAACACCTTTGCCTTTGATGTGAAACACTTTGCCGGGTTGAGTGCCAGCCGGAATCTTTAACTTCTCGTCTCCATCCATCGTTGGGACATCTACCTCGGCACCCAAGGTGGCCTGTGCAACATTGACATCCAGATTTAAAAGGATATCGTTCTCGCGGCGCTTGAAGAATTGATGCGGCTGAACATCCAGCACCAAAAACAAACTTCCGTTCGGTCCGCCATAGACCCCGGGCCCGCCCTCGCCTGCTAAACGGATCTGCGTGCCGCTATCCACACCCGCGGGAATTTGAACTTTCTTTTGGACGCGCTTGCGTTCCAATCCACCGCCGCGGCAAATTTTGCATGGCGAGTTGATCACTTCACCGCGCCCGCCGCACGTTGGGCAAACCGCGGTCTGCATCATCTGACCTAAAATCGTTTGCCGCACCTGGCGGACTTCGCCCTGACCATTGCAAGTGGAACAACGCGTCGGCGATGTGCCCGGTTCCGCGCCAGTACCTTTGCAGCGCGAACAAACTTCTTCGCGCTCGAATTCGATCTCTTTCTCGAGGCCGAAGACGGCCTCTTCAAATTTCAGTGTGACCGACATTTGCAGATCGCGTCCCCGCTTCGGGCTTCGACGCGAACGGCGGCTTCCGGTCGAGAAGCCAAACTGTTCAAAGAGCCCATCGAAGATATCCGAAAAATCCACGGTGTAATCTTGAAAGCCGCCCATGTTGCCCAAGCCTTCTTTGCCGAAGCGATCATAACGCGCACGCTTATCGGAATCCGATAGAACGCCATAGGCTTCATTGATCTCTTTAAACTTTTCCTCGGCATCCGGCTCTTTATTGACATCGGGATGAAACTGGCGCGCCAATTTGCGGAACGCACTCTTGATCTCATCATCCGACGCGCTTCGTCCCACGCCGAGAACATCATAATAATCGCGATTAGACATAATTCACAGTGAATAGGAAATAGTGAATAGGCTCTTCTATTTCCGATTTCCCATTCCCTTTTTATTCCTTTACTTCACCATCCACCACATCCGGTCCTCCAGTAGATTGACCGGATTGATTAGATTCATTGGATTGATTCGACTCGCCGCTTGGCGCATTGGGTTGTTGATACACAGTTGCGCCGATTTTTTGAATAGCTTCGCCCAGCGCCTCGGTCGCGGATTTGATAGCGGCCACGTCATCGCTTTGAGCTTTGCTTTTCACCTCAGCAACTTTTTTCTCCACGTCGGATTTCACTTCGGCGGAAACTTTATCACCAAATTCCTTCAAAGCTTTCTCCGCCGCATATGCGGTGTTATCCGCGTTGTTTCGCACCTCGATCAATTCCTTGCGTTTGCGGTCTTCGTCCGCGTGCGACTCGGCATCTTGGCGCATCTTTTCTACTTCGGAGTCAGAGAGACCCGACGAAGCCGTGATGGTGATATGCTGAGTCCGTCCCGTGGCTTTATCCTTCGCGGTGACTTTCAAAATGCCATTCGCATCAATATCAAACGTCACTTCGATTTGCGGAATACCGCGCGGCGAAGGTGGGATTCCATCGAGGATGAATTTGCCCAGCGTTTTGTTGTCCGCAGCCAATGGACGCTCACCTTGCAGAACATGAATTTCCACCTGGGTTTGATTATCCGATGCAGTTGAAAAGGTCTGACTGCGGCGCGTAGGAATGGTTGTGTTGCGTTCGATCTGCGGTGTGGCAACTGAACCCAGCGTCTCGATGGAGAGCGTCAGCGGAGTCACATCGAGCAGAAGAATATCTTTTACTTCGCCGCCAAGCACACCACCTTGAATTGCTGCGCCGATTGCGACCACCTCATCAGGATTGACACCTTTATGCGGTTCCTTGCCGAAGAAGGCACGCACGCGATCTTGCACCGCGGGCATGCGCGTCATGCCACCGACCATGACCACTTCATTGATTTGACTCGCAGTAAGTCCAGCGTCGGTCAAAGCCTGCTTGAGCGGCGCGATCGTGCGATCCACCAAATCAGCGGTGAGTTGTTCCAGCTTGGCGCGCGTCAATGTGGTTACAAGGTGTTTCGGTCCACTTGCATCTGCTGTGATATACGGCAAGTTTATCTCCGTCTGCATCGTCGTAGAAAGCTCGATTTTTGCTTTCTCGGAGGCTTCCTTTAAGCGTTGAAGCGCTTGGCGGTCTTTGCGCAAATCAACGCCGTTATCTTTTTGGAATTGATCCGCGAGATAATCCATGATGCGCTGATCAAAATCATCGCCGCCGAGGAAAGTATCACCGCTCGTCGAACGAACCTGGAAGACCCCGTCGCCCACATCAAGCACAGAAATATCGAACGTGCCGCCGCCCAAATCATAGACCGCGATCACTTCGTTTTTCTTTTTGTCCAAACCGTAAGCCAGCGATGAAGCTGTCGGTTCGTTGATGATGCGCAATACTTCAAGACCCGCGATCTTGCCCGCGTCCTTGGTGGCATTACGCTGCGCATCGTTGAAATACGCGGGAACAGTGATCACGGCCTGTGTGATCGGTTCGCCGAGATAGGCTTCGCAATCCGCTTTCATCTTGGCAAGGATCATCGCCGAGACTTCGGGCGGGCTGTAATCTTTGCCGTCCAGTTTAACGTGTACATCTCCGTTCGCGGCGGCATCCACTTCATACGGCACGCGCTTCCTCGTGCGTTCCACTTCGGGATCATCGAACTTGCGTCCCATGAAACGCTTGATCGAGAAGACGGTGTTTTGTGCATTGATGATGGCTTGATTGCGCGCGACGCGTCCAACCAGCCGCTCATGATTTTTATTGACCGCCACCACCGACGGCACCAACCGCTCGCCTTCGGATGATGGAATCACAACTGGTTCGCCACCCTGCATCACCGCCACGACGGAGTTTGTGGTGCCGAGATCAATACCAATGATTTTTGCCATGAAATAATTTCTCCTTCAATTTATTGTGCCACGCGGACCAACGCGGGGCGAATCACACGGTCGCCGAGCACATAACCATTCTGAACAATTGCAATCACGTGACCACTTTCGACTGTCGCATTCGCTTCATGCGAAATCGCCTCGTGGAAATTCGGGTCGAACAGTGTGCCCTCTGCTTCGATGCGTGTCACCCCTTCGGATTCAAGAATGGATTGCAGTTTCTTGTGAATCAATTCAATCCCGCCGATCCACGAGCCTGAATCCGCTGGACGATTTTGCAAAGCGCGTTCGAGGTCATCCAGCACCGGCAGGAATTTCTTGATGATGTCGCCCTTCATCACGGACTTCATCAATTCCTGATCGCGCTGAACACGGCTCTTATAATTAATAAAGTCAGCCTGTGCGCGCTGCCAGCCGTCACGATGTTCCGCGACTTTGGCTTCGGCTTCTTCGAGGCGCTTGATCAACGCTTCCATCTCGGCGTTGGCCTGCTCTGCGTTTTCAGGCGACTCTACAGCCTCAGCTTGAGTTCGTTAACTTCTTCGTCGTCATGTTTGTGATGTTTTTTCTCAGCCATACTTCCACTCTCAAGATTTAATCTAAAATGATTCCGAATAATTGAACATCGTCTTTATTCGCCCGCGATCCGATCGTTCACTAAACCGCTCAACAAACCAGCGACATACCTTACTGTTGGAATCGTTTTCGCATAAGACATGCGCATGGGACCGAGCACGCCCAGCATACCTGTTGCAAATCCCGGCACGCCGTAACGCGCCAGCACCATCGAACACTGGCGCAGTTCTTCCCATTCGCCATCGCCTCCAATCAACACCTGCAAACCTCCAACCGCGCTGTTGGTGGTTGTGCGCGCCAGCAAATCTTGTAAAGTGGAACGTTCCTCAAAAAGACGCAGGGCGCGGCGGGCGTCATCTGACTCTGCAAATTCAGGCTCGGATAATACATTGGTCAAGCCATCCGTATAAACTTCGCCGGATAGACTCTTGCTAGTGCGATACATTTCTTGAACAATGAGGAACAGAACATCCTGATCGAGTGCGTCGAATTCGAGCTGAGGTGGAGGCGATCTTATCGACCGCGAGGCCCGCTAAAAGTCCGTTAAGATGCGTCGCGGTCTGACTCAGTTTTTCCTGGGTCACCGGTTCGGCCAATGTTAAAAGCTGTTGCGAGACTTCACCGCCAATCAACACCAGCACCATCAACACCTGACGTCCCTGCGTTGAAATTAATTCAACGTGTTGAAAGCGAGCACTTTCGGCGCGCGGCGCCGTCACTACAGACACACCCTGAGATTGATGCGCCAACACCGACGCGGCGAGATGCATCCATTGATCTACACCCGAGCGCGCCTGATGGAATTGATGAGAGATATTATTTTGAATCGATTTGGGCAACTCCGCTTGATTCATCATCTGGCTGACGAAAAAACGATATCCTTCTTCGGTGGGAACGCGCCCAGCGGATGTGTGTGGCTGACGAAGATAACCCAACTCGGTCAACGCGGACATCTCGTTGCGGATGGTAGCCGAGGAAAGATCAAGATGATAATGCTCGACAAGCCGCTTCGAGCCTACGGGCTGGGCGGAGCCAATATAATCGCGGATGATGATGAGTAGAAGATTCTTTTGACGTTCAGATAGTTCAGGCATAATTCACACAGTTGGGACTCTCCGGAAAGAAAGCTCCCTCATAAGCATCAAATCATAACATGCGGGCGATGAGAGCGTCAATAAGAGGAGTGTAAGAAAATAAAAAGACGGCAGATCTCTGCCGCCTCATAGCTGGAGAAATTCTCAAGGAGATGTGACCGGTCTCCAAGCGGGATCGAAATCCATGCCCGGATCATCAGTTACACGGGTTCGGCTCGCGCCGGAAGCGGTCGCGTAAAAAATATCACGGTTTGAGTCAGCGCTGATTCCCTCAAATACCACCCACGCACCATCCGGAGAATAATCCACATGTTCCTCGGGCAAAGGATCCATTTTCAACCTAGAATCCGCACCAGTGCCGCGCTTCTCATACGGAATTTCCATCACCCACGGCAGAATGGGACCCTTAGAGTTCCGCTCATTGAACAAGATCGTCTTGCCGTCAGGTGACCAAACTGGCATATAATCCCAAAACGATGGGCCGCTGCGTACCACCTGCTGTGGGCCCAGGCCGTTGTCGGTCATTGTCCAGATTTGATATGCGCCAAAACGTTTGAGGGTATACGCGATCTGATTGCTGAAGGGTGACCACGCGGGCTGACGCGCATCTTGATCGGAAGGGGTGTTCGTCAGACGCGTGACGGTTTGATTCGTAAGATTGATCGAGTAAATCCGCATGTATCCATCGCGCAAAGAAGTGAAGGCAATCCGATGCCCATCGGGCGACCAAGCTGGTTCAAAGTCGCCGCCGGAAACGGTTGGCAACGGGGTGAGATTACTGCCATCGGCGTTGATGATATAAAGCGCCGTGTTCGCAAGTGGAGAATCGGTAAGATCGAGCCGCGCCTTGCAAGGCGAAACAAAAACCAACTGTTTTCCGTCTGGCGACCAGGATGGCTGGCATGCCCCGCCGGGTAAATTCGTAATTGGTTGGGCGTTACCAGTTAAATCGCTTATATAAATTTGGGGAACCCCTGAGCGGTCAGAAGCAAAAGCGATCTGTCCTGTTCCACCACCAACGGGTGGTGACTGCAAAGTAGTCTGAAGAGTGGCGGCAGGAGGCTTGGTCGGCACAGTCAATGTTTCGGTCGTAACTACAGCGACATGCGTAGGAATGAGCGGAAACGTTATCGTCGGAGTAACAGAAATAACAGGAGTAAAAGTCAGCATTGGCAATGCAGTTGAGGTTGCCATCGCAGTTGGAGTAGATATTGGAGCAGGCATGATCTGAGCAAATAGGGGGATATCACGAATGTTTGCAGGCAGAATACCTGGATTGAAATAAGCCTCGCCAAACAAAGCACCAATCAAAAGAAGCAAAAGTAGCCACAACCAAGAAGCGGCTGAAGTACGTCGCTTTTTTCTGGGCGGAACGAAAGGCTTTTCTTCGTTCTCAGACGATGGAATAGGTCCTGCAAGTTGTTTGGGTCTGGGACTTTCTGGTTCATTCACCGCGCTTTCGGCAGAAGATTCAGGGATATCAGGTGGAGGAACAACGGTGTAATTACCGGTCAATTGTTCAGTTTTAGACTTGGAACCGAGCAAAGCTTTCTTGAAGTCCTCTGCAGTTTGAAAACGATCGGCTGGATCAATCGCCATCGCTTTTTCAATCGCAGCGGCAAGGCGACGAGAAATCTTGGGATTGCGTTTACGAAGAGAAGTGAGCTGGGCATTATCCATCGCTCGCGCCAAGCCATCTTCAGGGATGATGCCGCATAACGTTGCATATAATGTTGCGCCTAACGAATAAATATCTGTACGCGGGTCTGTGCGGGCAGTGCCATATTGCTCCGGTGGGGAATAACCAGGTGTCATGGCGCGTGCGCCCGTGGTGGTAGCCTGGGTGCCTTGAATTACTTTCGCCAGACCAAAATCAACCAAAAAGATATGACCATCGGGCGTCACTTTGACATTGCCCGGCTTAATGTCCCGATGAATAATGGGCGGCTTGCGCGTGTGCAAATAAGCCAGCGCGTCGCACATCGCTGCGCCGATCACGATCGCGTCGTCTTCGCTGATCGTACCCATGCGTTCCATGCGCTGACGTAAATCCTCGCCATCAATAAAATCCATGACGAGATACTGTCCCTGATCGCCGACCACAAAATGATCCGACACGCGCGGCAGGTTGGGATGACGCAAATTTGCCAGAATCACCGCTTCCAGCCGGAACTGACGCGAGTATTCATCCGTGGTGAAAAGATTCTCTTTGAGAGCTATCTCCACGCCAAGATTTTCATCCACAGCGCGATAAACTGATCCCATGCCGCCCTGACCAAGAATTTCAACAATGCGATAACGTTTATGTAGAAGAGTGCCGCGTTCGAGAGTTCATGCCAGTCCATTAGAAGGGTTATATTCAAAGCACAGGAATTATATCAGATAGCATTCCCACCGGTTGGGGGTCTTAACTAATTTTCAACCAATTTGAAAGGAATCTGTCAACTTGGAATCGTTCGGCCGACTTCGCTTTTTCTTGTTGTATTTGACGGCCTTATAAAAAGTATTACACTCGGCCTATGGAAAAGTCATCTGCTCATAATTGGGATTGGCTCTCGGCGGGTTTGCTCTTCTTGATGCTCCAAGTCGCCGCCGGACGCTTGATGATTGCCAATTGGGCGCCTTTCCTATACTTCGCTGAAACCCTCGCCACGTTCGGGACGATTCTCGGCCTTGCTTTGGGAACCAGCCGCTTTAGCCGGCACATGGTTACATGGATTGTCATTGGCTATACAGTCATGCTGCTGCCCTGGCAATGGACTGCTGTAATCCAAAGCGACATTGACTTTCGCGAGCGGCTTTATATCGTTGCGTCCCGTCTGGCAATTGCTTTTGTACAATTCATCCAACGTGTGCCGGTCAATGATTTGTTTCTCTTCATTGCATTCATATCGCTGGTGATGTGGATCATCAGCCTGACGGCTGGTTACCAGCTAATGCGTCACGACAATTTGCTAGCCGCTGTGATTCCATCGGCGATTCTGATGGTAATCGTCCAAGTCTATGATAATTATTTCTCGCTTCGTTCGTGGTGGCTGGCCGCATATCTATTCCTTGTTTTGCTTTTGATGGGGCGTAAATATTTTCTACGGAGCCGTATTCAATTGAAAACAGAACATATTGCCGTATCTGAAGATGCCTGGCTGGACATTTTGAATGGCCTGACCGTCATTGCATTGACTGTTGTATTCATCGCATGGATATTTCCCACCTCGCTTTCCGGACTGCAGGCCGCGTCTAATGCGTGGAGTGAAATCTCAAACCCGATTCAGAATTGGCTTTCGAACGCGGTGGTGTCGCTTCATTCCATTCAATCGCCGTATAGCAACGGTGGAGCAGACTTTTACAGCGATAGCCTCGCACTTGGCCGCAATGCCGCACAAGGCAGTCAGTCGGTATTCGACGTTAAAGTTTTATCTGCGCCAGCCTTACCGACGCCTTATTACTGGCGCGGACGCGTCTATGATTTTTACGCCGATGGACAATGGACCAATTCCGCCGCTACCAGCCTCGATTTTCAACCGGCGAGCCAAAATTTGAGTTTGGTCGACGCCCAAAATCGTAGGGAGGCAATATTCCAATTCACCATGCAACTGCCCCGGCAGAGTTTGTTGTATGCACCCTCCGAGCCGGTGTGGATGGATCAACCCGGCAGCGTGTCTGTGGACTCGATTGAGAATGGACAAAACGATCCACTTGTTTGGTTTGCGAATCCGCCGATCGCACAAGGAGGCCGCTATCAGGTCCGCGCCGAGATCGATGATCCAACCATCGCAGAATTGGAAGCGGCAGGAGCGAATTATCCGGCATGGGTTCAGGATCGTTATCTCGAGGTTCCGAAGAACATCCAAGCTGTGATTTAAACGCTTGCCGAACAAGTCACAAAAGGACAACCCACGCCATATGACCAAGCCGAGACAATCACAAATTATCTGCGCAATACGATTCAATATTCAACCACGATTCCTTCTCCGCCACTTGGCGAGGACCCGGCAGTCTGGGTACTGTTCGATTACAAAAAAGGATTTTGCAACTATTATGCCAGCGCAGAAATATTGATGCTGCGCTCGATTGGAATTCCGGCGCGCCTGGCTGTAGGTTTTGCAGAGGGTGAAACCAATAATGATCTGCTTAGCGATCATCCCAATAGTACATCTTATACTGTTCTCAACCGCGATGCGCATGCCTGGCCCGAAGTTTATTTCCCGGGGATCGGATGGGTGGAGTTCGAACCAACGGTTAGTCAGAGTCCCATCGTGCGACCCGAGTCAAAATCGCAGATTGCCAATCAGCAAAACAATTCCGCTTCGAATGCAAACGCAAACAAACCAAATCAGAATGCTTCGTCTGAGTCGGGCGCATTAACCAAGCTGTTTATATTCAACAACACATTGCTTAGTGACATCGCATTAATCATCGTCTCGATCCTAATCATCAGCTTGATGGTCTTTACGTTTCGGCGTTATCGTTTATTGAATCAAGTGCCGGTTTATTTATCGAGTGGTTTGGAGCGTGTCGGCATATCAACTCCGTTATGGATAAATGATTGGATCCACTGGAATCAAATGACTTCTGTGGAGCATTCTTTCGCCAGCATCAACTTGAGCTTGAGATGGCTAGGAAGTCCGCAACCAATCTATGCTACGGCCGCTGAACGCGCGGCGCAGTTGGCTAAATTGTTGCCATCGGCAAAGAAATATATCGAGATGGTTGCGTTTGAACATCAGTCCGAGCTGTTTTCAAAGCGCTCTGCCGATTTAAAGCGGGCGCGGCAAGCGGGAATGATTATCATTTTCCTTACATTTCGCCTCAAACTCCTCAATTTTTGGGGCGCAATTTTCGGCGGTGATGTATACTCGGGGTAATTATGGCATCAGACAAAACTCGTCCCACGACGATTCATGACCACATCAACACGCTCGCCCTGCAGGCGGGAAAATTACGCGACGACTTACAGCAGAACAAGCCGCACGATCTACCGACAAATGTCGTGAATGATCTAAGTCAGCTGGCCGCTTCGCTGAGCAAAATCGGTTTGCAAATGGAATCGTTCGAAGCCCAGCACAGCAACCTGCTGGCGCTGGCTAATATCGGTCAGGTGATCAACTCTTCACTCGAGCTGGATGAAGTCCTTCGCATCGTGATGGACAACATCGTCCACCTGACGCGCGCTGAGCGCGGGTTCCTGATGCTTCGCAATGAAAAGGGCGAAATGGTCACGCGCATGGCACGTAACTGGGAACAGGAATCAATCAAATCGAGTGAAGCCGCCACCAGCCGTACCATCGTCCAGCGCGTGATCGAATCGGGCGAACCCATCATCACCACTAACGCGCAAGAGGACCAGCGCTTCAGCGGACAGGAAAGCATCGTCGCTTTAAATCTGCGTTCGATTTTGTGCGTGCCGCTCAAGGTCAAGAACGAACTGATCGGTGTGATCTATGCCGATAACCGCGTTCGCACCGGCATCTTCGCAGAAACAGAAAAAGATTTATTGGTCGCATTTTCCAACCAAGCCGCGGTTGCCATCGAAAATGCGCGCTTGTTTTCATCGCTTCGCCAAACCTTGGCGGAAGTCACTGAGTTAAAAAATTTAATGGATAACGTATTTGCGTCCATCGCCAGCGGCGTGATCACGGCAGACATCAAAGATCAGATCACGCTTGCCAATCGCGCCGCCGAATCGATTCTGGGTGAGACTGCGATGAACATCGTCGGTCATTCGCTGGACGAAGTGCTGGCTTCCGTTTCAAAAGAACTTCAGCCGCGTTTGACAGAAGTCCGTCAAACGGATAGGCCCATTGTTGATCTCGAAGTGAGTCACAACTCACCTTCGCGCGGCAACGTGGACTGGCGCCTGAAATCTTTCTCCGCTCAAAGACGCAGGGCAAAAAACTCAAGGCATCACGATTGTGCTAGACGACATGACCGAGCGCAAGAAACTCGAAGCGCAGCGCCGATTGCTCGAACGCATGGTTTCTCCGGCGGTGCTCGATCAGATCAACCTGAACAGTTTTCAGATCGGCGGCAAGAAAGTGGACATTACGTGTTTGTTCGCTGATATCCGCGGCTTCACCAGTTATAGTGAAAAACAAACGCCGGAAGAATTAGTGGCGGTGTTGAATCGGTATCTGGCGGCGGCGGCGGACGCCGTGCTGGCGCATGAAGGCACCGTGGATAAATTCCTCGGCGACGCGGTGATGGCATGGTATAACGCACCCCTGCCCCAACCCGATCACACGTTGCGCGCGGTGAAGACCGCACTCGCCATCCGCGAGGCGATCGAAAAGTTACATCAAGAATTGCCGAAGAAAGATCACTTGGATTTCGGTGTTGGGATCCATTATGGCGAAGCCTTGTTGGGTTGGATCGGCACGGACAAGCAACTCGAATACACTGCGATTGGCGACAGCGTCAATACCACCAAACGCATTCAGGAGAACGCATCGAAGAATCAAATTTTGATGAGCAAGAACGCCTATGAGCGTGTGAAGAATCAAGTCAACGCCAAACCGTATGCGCCGCTGACGGTCAAAGGCAAGACACAACCGATTGAGGTGTATGAGGTGATGGGGTTGAAGTAGACAGCTGACCACAATTCCAATCAGTCTTTTATTTGCCGTTCAGCATGACTGACTTGCCCCCTGAAAGCTGATCCATTTTCACATGAACAAAAACACGTTCATGATGAACGTGTTTTTATGTTTCAGATTATCTCGCAATTGCATTCCTCACGAACTCCGCCAAGTCAACCTTCAATTGTTCCAGCGACGGCATGTGAACGTACATCATATGCCCTGCTTCATAATAACCCATGCTGACATTGTCTCGTAATGATTCATGCAATCCCAGGTGATTGAATGTGTATTCTGTGGCGGAATACGGCGTGCCGAGATCGTAATAGCCATTCGCCACAAAAACTTTGAGATGCGGGTTATAGGTCATCGCCGCGCGCAGCGTTTCGCCGACATTGAGATATTGATTCTCGGCATTGGCATAGGACCATGGATAAACAAATTCGCTTAGAATCTCATAAGGCAGATCAGACTCGAATTTGAGTTCCGAGCGAATATAATCATAGAAGACGGCGGTATAGGGACCGAGTGTATTCGTCAGCAATGGATCATATTCAGGATGATCAGTGACGCCGAGTCGGTCGAGGCCAATGAAGCGGCCGTCGAGGCGACCGATGGTTTGTCCGCGCTCGCGTAACAGTTCCTTAAAGAAATGTTGATCGGTGATGCGAAGATCAGTGCGATCAATGAACTCTTCGGAAAGCCCGGTATAGCGCGACAACTTTTCCACGATCAGTTTTCGCTCGCGCAATGTAAGCGCATTGCCTTTCATCAAAGCATCTGCATATTCCCCGAAGGCAAACTTTTCTACTTCCTTGAGCAGAGTTTGGAGAGGCTTGCGGACTTTTAATTTATGGTGATACCATGCTACTGCGGCATAAGCGGGAAGGAACATAATGAACGGTAGATCGTTGCCGATATGAAACTCAATTGTCGAAAAATTCAACACGGCAGAGATCAACATGATGCCGTTGAGATATAGTCCATGTCGCTCCTGCAAATAACCTGAAAGACCCGCAGCGCGCGTCGTGCCATACGATTCGCCCGCCAAAAATTTTGGGGAGAGCCAGCGGTTATAACGAGTGGTGTAAAGTCGAATAAAATCCCCGACCGAGGCGATATCTTTTTTGAAGCCATGCCATTCACTGGGCTTCTGGCCTTCGACCGGTCGGCTGTATCCGGTGCTGACCGGATCAATAAAAACCAAATCGGTTTCATCGAGCAATGAATTTTCGTTATCGGTCAATTGGAATGGTGGCTTCGGTAAATTGCCGTCGGTCTCCAAAACCACACGACGCGGTCCAAGCAATCCCATATGAAGCCAGACCGACGATGAACCGGGTCCGCCATTGAATGAAAACGTGATCGGACGCTTGGACTTATCATCCACATCGTCTTTGATGTACGCGACAAAAAAGATTTGCGCCCGCGGCTTTTCACCTTCCGCTTCTTTCTCGCGGTCGGGTGTTTCTTCTTTCATCACGATCGTTCCCGTCGTGACGGTGTAATTAATTTCCTTGCCGCCAATTTTGATCGAATGCTTCGTCTCAACCAAATTATCTTTTGGCTTGGGTTTCGTTTCGTCTTTCTTTTCTTCAGCCTTTTTGGATTCTTCGTTTTCAGCCATGGGATTTCTCCTTATCTTCATTTGTGATCAGACGATAGACTTCGCGTTTCTTCCAGCCGGATTGCTCCGCAAGTTCGGATGAAATATCTTTGGAAGATTTTCCACTCGCAATTTCCTTTTTGATTCTCGCGAGCAATTTCTCCTCTGACCATTCTTTGCTGACATCTAATCGCTGACCGCTGACCACCAAAACAAATTCCCCTCTCGGTTCTTTAAAGTGGACTTGAGCCTGGCTCAACATCCCGCGCCAAATCTCCTCGTGAAGTTTGGTCAACTCACGCGCAATCGCAACTTGACGCTCACCAAGAGTTGCCGCCAAATCTTCCAACGAATCGATCAGACGATGCGGCGTTTCAAGAAAGATCAACGTATAAGGCAAATCAGCTACTCGTTCGAGGAATTTTCTCCGCTCCGAGCTTTTGCGCGGTAAATAACCGAGATATAAAAATAAATCGGTGGGTAATCCAGATGCCACCAACGCAGCAATCGGCGAGGCCGGTCCCGGCACGGGGCTGACGCGATGTCCCGCAGTCAGCGCGGCATGAACGAGTTCATAGCCAGGATCATTGAGTCCTGGTGTGCCGGCATCTGAGACGAGAGCCACATCGCCAAGATCCAGCGCGGCAAGAATTGAATTGAGCTTAGCTAATTTGTTATGTTCGAAATAACTGGTGAGAGGCGTATGAATATCATAGTGACGAAAAAGATTTCGGGTGACACGAGTATCTTCGGCAGCGACCAGTTTTACGTCACTAAGGAGGCGAAGTGCGCGTGCGCTGATGTCTTCGAGATTCCCAATCGGCGTCGCAATCAGATACAGGGTTCCCATGTCCTGATTGTATCTTAAAAGAAAACCCTCTCCCGTTCAGGAGAGGGTCCGCACAATCAATGAACAAACGTAACGTTATTCCGTTACAGTGATCGTGCCCGTCATGCTTGCATCGCTCGTGGAGTGATAGCTGAACGTGCCAGCCTGACTAAAAGCGAACTTGTACGTTGCGCCTTGATTAATCGGGCCGCTATCAAACACACCCGACGTATCGGACGTAACCGTATGTGCGGCGGAGTCATCGTTCGTCCAACTGACAGCCGAGCCTACCTTGACCGTCAACGCATTGGACTGGAAGCCAGCACCGGTGATAGACACTGCATCGTTGGAACTGGCAGGAGTCGCAGTCGGGGCAACCATGGTCCCCTTAGGCGAAGGCGGCGTATGCGTAGCCTTGACATGCTTGCCAGGCGTCGCGTTCGTGGATGGCTTGTTACCGCTCAATAAACTACCGAGACCTGTATGAAACTGACAGGAAGAGAGCAGCAGAGCGACAATCACGAGTATCGAACCAAAAGTTAATTTTTTCATTGTTTTACCTCCAGGTAACCGACCAATCTTACACGCGATTCATTAAAAGAAGATGTGATTCTTTAAATGAGATGCTTTCTTCAAATCATATCCAAGTTCATATTCAGACTATTTTTGTAGAAAACAAAAGTCACGCACCAAAAGTGCGTGACTTATTTCTTAAACCTGATGGAGCCGATAAATTACTAACCGCCAGAGACCGCTTTAGCTCCGGCCGGTGTAATCAAAGACCAGACACTGCCTACGCCATCGCCATTGGTATCGCCAGGCTGTTGATCTTTTACAAAATAATACAGCGGCCAGCCGTTATAAGTCACTTGCATGGTGCCATCGGCGCGTGTGGTGGTGCCGAACTTAGTTGAGTCCACGCCAGTTCCCGCAACTGGAGTACCATTGGTCAGAAGCGGAGGCCAATTTGTCTCACAATTTCCGGTACAAGTGGAAGTGCCGGGTGAATCTTTGGACAATATATAAAGCGTCATACCTTTTCCGTCGACAAGGAAAGCGCTATATTTGCTATTCGTTCCAACATTGACGGTAGCCGGTCCGGTCATCATGGCAGCGGGAGTATTGGCAGGCATGGAAGTTCCGCTACTGCTGGAAGAAGTCGCCGCAGGAGTATCTGTGGCAGCCATGGATGAGCCGGGGGTATCGGTAGCCGACATCGAAGAGCCACTGCTGGTAGCGGTCGAGGCGGGAGCTTGAGTTGCCGGGGCCATTGTCGCCGCAGGCATCGCAGTGGCGGCTGGCATGGCAGTGGCAGATGGCGCACAGGCGCTAACCAACAAAGTCAAAGCAACGAGCGTGGTAACGATAAGGTAATTGATTTTCATGTTCTCTCCTTTTTGAACTGATAAAAATAAACTTATAGTAGATTACATCGCGATGATGAGATTTGGATTTGATTTGCTTAAGCAGAGATTAGAAAAATCTACTCTCCTCAAACCTTTTAGGTTTGAGGAGAGTATCCATTAGAAAGAGTAGAATTCATACTTTTTCTCTTTTGAACTGCGTTTCATATAACTGACTATATAATCCTCCGGTTGCGAGCAATTCCTCATGAGTGCCGAGTTCGACAATTTGTCCACGATCCATGACCAAGATCATATCCGCCGCAAGGATGGTTGACAAGCGGTGAGCAATGACAATACTTGTACGCCCTGCCATCACGCGCTTCAAGGCATCTTGAATCAACGACTCCGATTCACTATCCAGCGAACTGGTGGCTTCATCCAAAACCAAGATGCGCGGGTCTTTCAAGATTACACGCGCCAACGCAATGCGTTGCTTCTCTCCGCCGCTGAGACGATAGCCGCGCTCACCCACAATCGTGTTGTAACGATCAGGCAAGTCCACGATGAATTGATGGATGTTCGCCGCCTTGGCCGCGGCTTCGATCTCGGATTGAGTGGCATCTATCTTGGCATACGTCAAATTCGTACGGATCGTATCGTGGAAGAGATACGTCTCCTGTGTCACCATGCCAATCGCGGACGAGAGCGAATCAAGCGTGACATCTTTCAGATCGTGGCCATCAATGCGGATGACTCCGCTGGTTGGATCATAAAGGCGCGGGATAAGATAAGTTAAAGTTGTTTTGCCCGCACCCGAAGGTCCGACCAGAGCGACGAGTTGACCCGGTTTGGCGCGAAATGAAATATTTTCCAGTGCCACGTCGCGCGCTTGCGACTTTACATCCGAGTTGTCCGTGTCGCCGTTTGTCGTCCCATTTTTGCCATCCCCGCTTTCCGTCAAAGAAAGAACCGCATTGACATTGTCCATGCTACCGTAGCGCTTCACCGCGCCGAGGAGTCCTTTTTCGCCAGTGTCATCGTAGTTGAAATTGACGTCCTCGAAAAGCAAATCGCCTTTCACATCTTTCAATATGATGGCATCTTTCGTCTCGGCAATTTCCTGCGGCAGATCAAGCACTTCGAAGACGCGTTCGAAGCTGACCACTGAAGTAGAGAACGTCACCGGCGCGTTGGACAGGGATTGCAGGGTGTTGTACAGGGTGCCGAGATAGGAACCAAAGGCGACCATGGTGCCTATGGTGAAGGCCTTTTGAATGACGAAATAGCCACCGAAGCCGTAAACGAGCGCTGTGCCGACTGCGGTCACCAACCCAATGATGGCAAAGAACAAAACACCCATAACCGAACTCTGCACGTCCATTTCACGCACAGCCCAGGCCCGCTCACTGAAACGTTTATCTTCTTCCTTTGCGCGTCCAAACAATTTGATCAGCAGCGCACCGCCGATGTTGAGCGTCTCGTTCATGTGGGCGTTCATTTCGGCGTTCAGTTCCAGTTGTTGTCGTGTGATCTCGCGCAGGCGGTCGCCCAAGCGCCGCGCCGCGATAATGAACAACGGCAGGATGGCCACGCTGATCAGGGTCAGACGCCATTCGAGGCTGAACATCACTGCCAGGATCGCCACAGCTTCAATGAGATTGGTAATGATGGTCACGATGGTATTACTGATGGCAGATTGCGCGCCGACCACGTCGTTATTGAGGCGGCTCATCAACTCGCCGATCTTGGTGTTCGTAAAGAAGCGCAGGCTCATGCGTTGCAACCGTGAGTACAAAGCCACGCGCAGATCAAAGATCACGCCCTCGCCAACAATGGCGTTCCATTGCCGTTGGGCAACACCGATCACGCCGTTCAGGACTGGAATGATCAACAACGCGAGCGCCAACAGAATCAGGCGATGTACATCTCCGGCAGGGATGACCTGGTCAATCATGTTGCGGAAGATCAATGGGGTTAGCAAAGTCAGGCCGGTGCTGATCAAAATCGCCACCAACATTCCGATGGTCTCCCTCCAATATGGACGCGCATATGAAAATACGCGCCGCAGCAACTGACCCGTCATCTGCGGATGTTCATCTCCACTGCGAACATAAGCAAACCAACTCCTGTGACTCCCGCCCCCTAATCCAAGTCCCCTTCCACCACCGCCACCACCACCGCCATAATTCATAAATTAATCTCCTAAGATATGCGATTCACCCTGAGAGGATGTTTTCATCCGGGAAATAGAAATCGCAATAATAAAATTTTAGAACCTTGCAGAGTTTATTGTGCTACCAATTGGATAATCTAGCAATTGTTTTTCATTGCCTTCTAATATTACAGCGCAAGGTTGAGAGCGAAAAAACAGGATAATTTGAAAAAAAGCATGGTATCTTTCTCCAATCACTGCCGAGTGAAAAGGAGAGGAAGAACACCATGCCGAGAGAAATTGTAACCGAAACCAGACGAGATAAGTTGTCGGGTCGATCCGAAAAGTTTGGTGATAAAGCCCAGGCGCAAGCTAATCGAATTCAATTTGGAACTTGCCCAGCACCCGAATGTAACCTGTCCACGAAAGATGTGAGACTGTTTTTGAATGAAACGAAAAAATATATGAAGCTGTTCAAAAGTGCGTTTGTGCGAGTGGAGCAGATGACGCGCAGCCAAGCCTATGTGCATGGCTTGCTGGGTAATGCCCCGCGCAAGAACGTAGAACAGATTGCACTGGGACAGAAAGAGAAAGTACGAAGCCTCCAATATTTTGTGGGACAGAGCCTGTGGGAAACCGAACCTGTGATTGCGATCCATCAAGGATTGATGGGCGAGACCTTGGGCGAAGAAGACGGGGTGATGCTGATCGATGAATTGAGCGTGGTCAAGCAAGGTTCTGAGTTGGTGGGAGTAGCTGCACAATACTGCGGATCGGTAGGCAAGATTGCGAACGGGCAGGTGGGAGTGTATTTGGGATATGCCAGTCGCAAAGGCTACAGTTTGATCGAGGGACAATTGTTCATGCCGGATGAATGGTTCAATGAAGAACATGCCGAGCGCAGGCAAGCATCTGGTGTGCCGGAAGATCTGGTTTTCAAAACGAAGCCGGAAATCGGGCTGGAAATGCTGAAAAATGCGATCGAACGCGGAAATTTGGCGTTTTCCTGGGTGGCGGCAGATGCTCTGTATGGAGACTCTCCCGCTTTTCGGGATGGCGTAGCCGCCTTGGGGAAATCGTATTTCACGGCTATCAAGGACAACACCTTGATCTGGCCCACTCCGCCTAAAGTTCATGTTCCAGCATGGAGCGGTCACGGGCGTCATCCTAGCCGCTTGCGTCTGAGCGATCCGAGGAAACATCCGTTGCAAGTCAAACAATTGGTAAAGAAGATTCAAAAGCAAGATTGGGTTCAAGCTGTGATCAAAGAAGGCAGCAAAGGTCCCATCGTTTGTGATTTTGCATTTCTGCGCGTGACCGAATTGCGCGGGGGTCTGCCTGCCGGTGAACTCTGGTTGATTATCCGTCGCAATCTGGATGACCCGACTGAGATCAAATACTTTTTCAGCAATGCACCTCTCAATACGCCGCTGAACGAATTCGTGCGGATCAGCGGGATGAGATGGCCCATCGAAACGATCTTTGAAGAAGCCAAAGGTGAAGTCGGTTTTGATCATTATGAGATGCGGAGCTGGATTGGTTGGAACCATCATATGTTGCTGGTTTCTCTGGCGCAACGCCCTGCGCCCTTCCAGGGTCATTTCCTAGTACGTTTGAGAATTCGTTTTCAGAATCAGGCTCCTGCACTTACCATTTATCAAGTTCGCATTTTGCTTTGCAGCGTTTTGCCTTCATTTATTTCTGACATTCAAGCTGCTTTAGATCGTGTCTGTTATTATCAACAACGTAACTTCGTCGCCTATCGTTCACACCGCAAGAAAAAACTCGCTCAATTTCAGCTTTTCACTCGCAACCTTGCGCTGTAATACTAATCATATCCCCATAAACTATGCCCCCACCCAGCTTCCCCCAAATCTATTTGGATTTGGGGGATGTGCCGCGTTAGCAGCAGTGAGGCTCAAACCTTTTCTCGATTAAATTGTGTTTCATACAACTGACTATATAATCCTCCGCTCGCGAGTAATTCCTCATGCGTACCGCGCTCGACAATTTGTCCGCGATCCATCACCAAGATCATATCCGCCGCAAGGATCGTTGATAAGCGATGTGCTATCACGATGGATGTTCTCCCCGCCATGACACGTTTCAACGCATCTTGAATCAAAAATTCCGATTCGCTATCCAGCGAACTGGTGGCTTCGTCCAATACCAAGATGCGCGGATCTTTCAATATCACGCGCGCCAACGCAATTCGTTGCTTCTCGCCGCCGCTGAGACGATAGCCGCGCTCCCCCACAATCGTGTCGTAACGATCCGGCAAATCTACGATGAATTGATGGATGTTCGCCGCCTTTGCCGCGGCTTCGATCTCGGATTGAGTGGCGTCCATCTTCGCATATGTCAGGTTGGTGCGGATCGTATCGTGGAAAAGATATGTCTCCTGCGTGACCATACCAATCGCCGACGAAAGCGAATCGAGTGTGACATCTTTCAAATCGTGTCCGTCAATGCGAATGACTCCGCTCGTTGGATCGTAAAGGCGCGGGATGAGATACGTTAAAGTTGTTTTGCCCGCGCCCGAAGGTCCGACCAGAGCGACGAGTTGACCAGGCTTGGCGCGGAATGTAATATTTTCCAGTGCCACGTCGCGCGCTTGTGACTTTGTATCGGCTTCATTTGTATTGCCGTTATCATGTCCGTTCTTACCATCGCCGCGTCCCGCCAAAGATAGCACCGCGCCGACATCTTCCATCCGCCCATAGCGTTTCACATCCCTCAATAATTTACTCTCATCCACATCATAGTTGAACGTGACGTTTTCAAACTCGAGATCACCGCTTACATTTTTCAATTCCGCGGCATCCGGATTCTCGATGATGTCATGCGGCAGATCAAGCACTTCAAAGACGCGCTCGAAGCTGACCATCGAAGTGGAGAAATCAACCGGCGCGGATGCGAGTCCCTGCAACGTGCCATAAAGCTGACCGAGATACGCGCCGAAAGCGACGATGGTTCCGACCGTAAATGAACCTTGAATGACGTAGTAACCACCCAAGCCGTAGACAAGTGCCGTGCCCACCGCGCTGACGAGGCCGAGGATCATAAAGAAGACCGAGCCAATCACCGCGCGGCGTACGCCGATGTCGCGCACATTTCCGGCGCGTTCGCGAAAGCGGTTGCCCTCCTCATTGGCGCGCCCAAACAATTTGACCAGCAACGCGCCACCGATGTTGAGCGTCTCGTTCATGTGGGCATTCATCTCTGCATTCAGTTCCATCGCCCGACGAGCGGCATCACGCAAGACATTGCCCAGACGTCGTGCGGCGATGATAAACAGCGGCAGAATCAGCACGCTGACAATTGTCAGACGCCACTCGAGCGTGAGCATGACCGCTAGCAAGGCAATCGTCTCGATGATGTTGGTGATGATGTTGACAATGGTGTTGCTGATGGCATCCTGCGCGCCGACCACGTCGTTGTTGAGGCGGCTCATCAACTCGCCGACTTTGGTGTTGGTGAAGAAGCGCAGACTCATCCGTTGCAGTCGCGAGAACAGCGCCACGCGCAGATCAAACGTCACACCTTCGCCGACCGCTGCGTTTAATTGCCGTTGAATGACTCCGATCCCGCCGCTCAGGATGGGTAGGATCAACAGCGCCAGCGCCAATAGAATCAGTTCATGCAAGTTTTTTTGCGGAAGCACCTGGTCGATCATCGTACGGAAGATGAGCGGCGAGATCAGGCTGATGCCTGTGGTGATTAAAATCATCACCAACATCCCAGTGATTCCCTTCCAGTAAGGGCGCGCATACGCAAGCACACGCCCCAATAATTCGCGCGTCAACTTGGGCTTCTGATCGCCCGCACGCATATAACTCCAACCACCATGCCACATACTAATAACTCCTTATTCTAATAACAGACTAGCAGGACTATAAGGCTTGTTTGATTTTTCCGCAACTGGACAAGCGGGGAGGTTAATGAAAGTCAAATGGTATGGACGTGCTATAATGTTTTTGGAATTCTTTCTTTTCATTGTATTGATGAAATGGGCCGAATGATTCCACCCAATTATATTTATAGCACGGCACTTATGGTGGCAGGATTAATCTGTCTTTTGACAGGCTTGCTTGTAGTGCAAACGCGGCGGAACGCACTGGGGGCGATCCCGCTGACGATCCTGATGTTTTCCCTGAGCTGGTGGGACATCACTTACAGTTTGTTCTGGGCAAAAGCTCCGGCTCCCTTTCCGAACTTCTGGTTATACATTACTTATATTGGGGCGATGACCGTCCCCGAGGCACTGCTGGCTTTCGCGATGCAGCTATCGGGGTTACAAGATTGGTTAAGATGGCCCTTTATCACTGCTTTGTGTGCGGAACCGACTGCGGTGATTGCACTGCTATTTACAGATCCATGGCATGGTTTGTTCTTTGGTGGGAAAGATACTCACAATATCGGCATGATCATGGCTTCCGGCCCGGTCTATTGGGCAAACATTATTTTCTCTTATATTCTGGTGCTGGTCAGCTGTATTCTCCTCGTTCGCAGGTTCCTCCGGACATCGGGGATTTACAGATGGCAACTCGGCGTGATCCTGATCGGCATCGCAATCCCCTGGATCAATAGTTTTATCTTTATCTTTGGCTTAAGTCCGTTCCCGAACGCCGACAATACACCGCTTTCATTCTCAATTGGTGGGTTAGCCTTTGCCTATGCTTTACTGCCCTACCGCCTGCTGGATATTATCCCGATCGCGAGGCATGTCCTTATCGAAAGTATGAACGACGGCGTGATGGTTTTGGACACGCACAACCGGTTGGTGGATGTCAACCCCGCTGCGCAACAGGTGATCGATCCTTCGGGTAAGTCATGGATTGGCGAATTGGCCGAGAAGCCACTCTCGGCTTGGTCAGAGATGGTAAATACGTTCCACGACGTCAAGGAGGCGCACGTCGAGGTACCGCTTGGCAATCCGCCACGCAACTATCTGGATCTGAAAATATCGCCGCTCCACGATGCACATCACAACTTCATCGGTCGCCTCGTGGTCTGGCGCGATATTACGCCGTTGAAAGAGGCACAATCTGAACTGCAGGAATTGGCCGCCAAGGATGTACTGACCAACGCTTTTAATCGCCGCCATTTCCTGAATGTGCTGAACAGGGAAATCCATCGCGCCGACCGTTTTGATCATCCACTGACCATCATCTTGCTGGATTTTAATCACTTAAAACACATCAACGATACTTTTGGGCATCTGGCAGGAGATGATGCATTAAAAACCTTTGCAGATATCTGCCACAAGAATATCCGTGAAGTGGACCTGCTTGCGCGGTTCGGCGGCGACGAATTCGTGGTACTTCTTCCAGAAGCGGATCTGAATCAAGCCCGTCTCATTGCAGAACGAATGAGTCAGGGATTGGCGCAGTCCCCATTCGAGATCGGCGCCAGGAAGATTTTATTGACGGTCAGCATGGGAATTGCAACCGTGCTCGGCGACCGTGATACTGTCGAAACACTCATGCATCGAGCAGACCAGGCGCTCTATGCCGCAAAAGAATTGGGGCGCAACTGCATCGTGATTTGGGATGAGTTACTGCTCACGCTAAAGAATTGATGAGTGCGCAACCACATTTGAATCTGAGCAAATCAAGTAAAATAGCGAGATGAAACTACTTAGCGTTAACATCGGTCAAAAGCAAACCCAGCAAAAGGGAAATGAAATAGAAACAACGGGGATTTATAAACTTCCTGTTCAAGAGCCTGTTGAGATCAAGTCACTTGGAATTCAAAGTGATTTCATCTGCGACCAGAAGAATCACGGAGGGCCGGATCAAGCCATTTATATTTATGGCGCACCTGATTACGAATGGTGGTCAAAGGAATTGGAAAGAGAGCTATCCGCAGGAACGTTCGGTGACAACCTGACGGTCAGCGAATTGGAAAGTGCGCACTTCAACATCGGTGATCGTCTGCATGTTGGCTCGGTGATACTCGAAGTCAGCGCGCCGCGCATTCCGTGTTCCACGCTTGCGGCAAGGATGGGCGATCCGCAATTTGTCAAGAAATATCGTCAAGCCGAGCGGCCGGGATTATATTGCCGCGTAATACAAGAAGGATTGGTTCAAACAGGTGATGAAGTCCAGCTTGAGCCATATCAAGGCGAGACAATTTCGATTCTTCAAATGTTCCGGGACTATTACGATAATAACAAAAGCGAGGAAACTTTACGGTTTCATCTGCGCGCACCGATTGCTATCCGCGCCCGAAGAGAAACCGAAGAAGATTTGCAAAAGCTGTTGTCGAAAAGATAATTACAGCGCCACCGGCACCATGCGGTCCACTTTGTCAAAATATTCCCACTGGAGAAGGATAGCAGCGAAATACAGCACGGTGGTCGCAATAATAAGCGGCGTAAAACCATAGCTCTGTTGTACCACGCCGGATATGAACGGTCCCACCGCCCAGCCAATATTCCAGGACAAATTCAAAACGCTGTTGACGAAACCCTGTTGATGTTCAGGAGTGTGTTCCATGCAAAACGCCGTGTATAAGGGCGAAGCCATGTTCATCAAGGCAGTACGTATCAAATAACCGATCGATGAAAGCCAGAGCGTGGGTGCAAAGCCCATCAATAATAAAAACACCAGACTACTGGCCTGGGTCAGCACCATGGCGCGGACTTTGCCTCCCAGCCGCGTCGCCAAACGCGGACCGACGACCGTGCCAACGCCGATCATCGCCGATGACAGGCCGAATAGAACCCCAAGCAGCGAATCGCTGATGTTGAACCGATATTTAAAGAAGACGTTCATATATGGAATCAAAATCGCCGCGCCCAAACCAAGCAACACCTGAGGCACGAACATTTTAAGCGTCAAAGGCGTCAGGCCGGAGGTAAGCCGTTTTAGCGGTGAGCCGTTTGAAGCGTTATCGCGAGCCGCAGTGAATGGAGTGGACGGTGGCTCCACCATGATCCATCCCGGAATTAAAGCGGTCATTCCCAAAAGAATACTTACAATCAACACAGCTTGATAAGCCATCGCACTATCTGCCTTGACATGCAGTATGGTTCCGAAGAGCGCAGGCAACTGTCCCGCGAACAAACTTCCTGCTGCACCTGCGATAGTCTGCAAGCCGTAATTCAAACTAAAAAGCATCGTGCGATTGTGTTCATTGGAGAGCTTGACCATTAATGGCGCCTGGCTGATGACAAAGAGCATGCTGAAAACGCCGGATACAAACGCGGAGATAACGATCAAAGCCGGCTGGCGGAATGTGATCTCCATCAGCAGGGTGAGGCTATAAAAGAAAAAGCCAATGATCAATGAAGCTTTGCGACCGATGCGATCTGAAAGGCGGCCAAGCGGAATCCCAAAGATAAAGCTTGCAGCAAATGGCAGGGAATTGACCAAGCCAAGGAAGTCGCGGTTGAATCCGTTTTGTAGGATATAAAAATTGAAAAACAGTTGCCAGCCGCTATAGATCACCCCATAAATAAGCATCATCAACAGGAAGAGGCGCGCGGCGCGGTTGAAACTGCGGATGGGATCGATATAATGAGTGCGTATGGATGGAAGCATGGTTTGATGATGGAGACAAAAAAACCTGACAGAAAATCTGTCAGGCCTGTTTCAACTCAGCAATGATTACTGATGATTGAGCAAAGCTTTTAGATTTTCTTTGACCTGCGCGGGATCGCGAAAGACGATGCCGTGCATGCCAAGGGCGTTTGCGGCTTCGACGTTCTTCGGCGTATCGTCCACGAAAGCCGCTTCATTCGCCTCGACTTGAGCCTGCTTCAACGCCCATTGATAGACCTCCCGCTGAGGCTTCATCTTCCCAATCTCCGCGGAGATCGTGAGCGTGTCAAACGCATCGTCGAATTGATGCCTGACGATGTAATTGCGCAAGTCGCCCCATGCATTGGAAATAACGCCCGTCTTGTAATGCGGCCGCAGTGAACGAATGAAACCCAGCAAGTCGCGGTCAATCACATCGCCTGCAAAAAATTCGGTACGGATGGCTTCCGCATCGGAAGCAGGAAGGCGCAGTTTGCGTATCACAGCCAGCCAATGTTCCTCCACGCTGATCTCTCCGATGGAGGCTTTGCGTGCGGTCTCGGCTTCGAAGACAATTTTACTAATATCTTCGTAAGTCATATTGAGGCGCTCCGCGAGTCGTTCACGAGGCGCCTGATACTCGGTTCGAACGATGACGCCACCAAGGTCAAAGAAGATGGCGCGCAGAGTCATTTCTTACGCTGGGTCTTTTTCGCCGCAGTTTTCTTGACTGCCTTCTTGGGTTTTGGTGCGGCCTGCACGGCTTTCTTGGCAGGCTTCGCAGGTTTCTTGGCTTCAGGTTTAACAGGCTTCTTTACGGCCGGCTTCGCTTGAGCTTTTGCAGGTTTTACCGGCGCAGGTTCAGACGGCATCGGTTCAGGCGCGGGCGGCTCCGTAGAGGAAACAGGAGCGGATTCAGAAGCCGTTTCCTTGATCGCCTCCTGCCAGCCGGGTGTGAACATCTCGAGGCGCTCACGCGAGACGGCGTTGGCGCGACCGCAGCGCGGACAGCGTGCATCATAATGATGCATATTCTCGGCTTGCATTCTCTGCAGAGCCGCCACTTTTTCCGCCATGCCTAATGTAAAGGGTGTTTGACAATACGAGCAAGTCAGGTTCACAGGACCTCCTTGGTTGTATCAGTAAGTATAGCCGATTTTTCTATGAGTGTAGAACAATATTTCCAAAGTCCTAAGGAAGTTTATTGACCTACTCCGGTTGAGATTCGGCCTACCGTCAAATCGTCCAGCGTTTGTTGCGCGAGACGCTCTCGGCCGGGGCTGAGGTTGGTGGGATTAACATCCCAAATGCCGAGCGGCGACGGAACGGTTTCACCGCCTTTTCCGGCCATCAAATCCGGCCACGCGTTTTGAATCGCTTTGACTTCATCGGAACGAATCGTCATCACCCATCCGGCCGGTTCCGGATTAGGAGTGGATAAACCGATCAGGTTGACGCCCAGTGTGCCAAGATAATCCATGAACGACTTGACCGCCAAATCCGGGTATACGTAGATGGTGTTTACACTGTAAGTATTGATCAAGGTGTTTGCATAGCCGCCATAACGGCTCGGATCTTCGCTGGAAGGAATCTGAACAAACTGGGGATAACAATACAACAGATTATTGGTGATGCAAAAGTTCGGATAAGCGAAGGGCCGGCACAGGCCGCAATAAAATATCATGCCATTCTTAAAAGCCGTCATCGCTTTTTGGGCATCAGGATTGTTCTGGGGAAGGATCATTCCGATTTGATAATCGTTGGTGATCATGGCGGCAGTATAGCCAGCCAGGAAAGCCGGAACATCCACGGAATTATTGGCCCCCAAAACGCTGATGTTGCCTACTGCTGTAATATTGGGAATATCCACGGCCAGAAACTGCGCGTGCGGCGCGGCCGCAGCCAGCGCAGCAATGCCCGGATCCGGAGGTAATGCGACCACCACCTTCACGCCCGCCGGCATGTCTTTCGGCGCAAGTGTATTGAGTACCTGAAAGTGCATCCCCGATTGCTGCGTCAGGTCGTAGACGGTTTTCTGATACAAATCCGAAGTCGCTTTATCCATGCTGGCTGGCGCGATCGAGAATCGCAAGCGGAACCGCCGCAGTTGGCGATTGCGCCGGAGGAGGCGTAGCTGTTGAAGTCGGCGCAGGAGTAGATGTCCCTGCCGTTACTGTGCCTGATCCACAAGCAGACAACAAGGTTGCGATCAAGAGAATGAAAAGGAAAAAATTTGCGCGCACAAGTTTGCTCCAAAGAAAAGATTATCCAGATTATACCTTGCACCGTTTTCTATATTAATACGAACATCCCGCCCAATCGGCGGGATGTTCGTTCTCAAAGCAAATCAATTATTTGACCGCGATTTTGATCTTCTTTGGCTTGGCAGATTCAGCCTTAGGCAGGCGTAATATCAGAATGCCATCGGCGATCTTTGCTTCAACTTTTTCAGAATCCAATGCCGAGGGCAGACGAAGTTCGCGTCGGAAGGAACCGCTGGGCAGTTCCTGTAAAAGATACTCATTCTCATCCGCAGGGAATTCGCCCTCGATTCGAAGAACGTCGTCAAGCACTTGAATGTTCAGGTCATCGGCTTTCAGGCCGGGGACGAACGCAGTCAGAACAAACGCATCGTCTTCGTCGCGCATATTCGCGGCCAGGAAACGCGCACTCTCAACATGATCTCCAGCAGCCATCCAACGGCGCGCCATACGATGAGGGAAGGGATAAGCATAGAAAGTCATTTTGGTTTCTCCTTGATTCCATTTAATTTTGACCATCTTATTCGGCGAACATCAGAAAGCAGATAACGAAAGATCAATTTTTTATAAGAGAGCGTTTCTTAAATCAAGTGGCGACCATTTTAAGCATACGACGGACGCTGGCGATGTAAACCATTGATTCACTAGAGGAGACGGTATGCTCAAAGTCACGAGACAAACGGCGATAGCGACCCAACCAACCAAAGGTGCGCTCCACCACCCAACGCCTTGGCAAGACTTGAAAGCCTTTCATATCATCAGAACGTTTTACGATTTCCAAGACCCAGCCGAATTGCTGGCGAACAACCGCCACGATCGAAGTATAGGCACCGTCGGCCCAGATCAGCTTCAAGCGGCACCAACGATTATGAACACTGCCTTTGATGAGCTCGAACAATTTTTGTAAGGTTAGATAGCCACCGGCGCCATCTTGAATACTTGCACTATGAACCACCACCAGCAATACCAACCCCAACGTATCCACGATCAGATGCCGTTTCCGCCCTGGCGTCTGCTTATGGACGTCGATTCCGCGTTCTTCGCCGCCTTCCGAGGTCTTCGCACTTTGGCTATCAATGATCGCAGCACTCGGCTGCGGATCCCGTCCGGCTTTCTTCCGCACTTGTTTCACCAACCTTTCATTGATTGCTACCCACAGCCCATTCCGTTTCCGGCTGAAAGTCGCAGTCACTTCGCAACGCCAATAATAGCCATAAACGGTTGGCCAAGGCGGAAAATCGACCGGCAACATGCGCCACTGGCATCCTGTGCGGTTCACGTACACGATCGCATTCAGGATTTGCCACATTTCCCATTTGCGAGGTCGACCCCGCTTATAGCTCGGAAAGAATTCCATAATCTGCTGCCATTCGGTATACTTGAGATCGGTCGGGTAAGTTTGAGTGAATTTAGCCATTCCCCAATCTTATCCGACCATTTAAGAAACACTCTCTAAGCTGGACTTTATCCATTTGAACCTTAACGAAAAGCAGGGTAAGCTAGGACTAACACTCCTTCACGAGGTAGCCTATGCCAGCCCTGCAGAACGAATATATCACGATCTTGGGAAGCTTTGAGAGGCTCTTCTCTCAACGAATTTGGAAGCATGCGAAAATCCTGTTGATGGGTGCGATTCTTTCTCCTGCCGAACGAACGGTGACCGCGGCCTTGCGCATGACCGGACTGAGTATGGATAAGCATTTTCAAAATTATCACCGGGTTCTGAATCGTGCGAAGTGGTCCAGTCTGGAAGCCAGCCATATTTTGTTGGGTCTCTTGGTCGGCGCCTTTGCCCTGTGTGGTCCAATTATTCTGGGATTGGATGATACCATTGAGCGGCGGCGGGGAGCCAAGATCAAAGCAAAGGGAATCTATCGAGATCCAGTTCGCTCGAGCCATGGTCACTTTGTCAAGGCCAGTGGTTTGCGTTGGCTGAGCATCATGCTGTTGGCGCCTATTCCATGGGCAGGTCGCATCTGGGCTCTGCCCTTTCTCGCAGTCTTGGCGCCTTCCGAGAGATACTATCAAGGCAAATCTCGCAAGCACAAGAAACTTACCGAGTGGGCTGTGCAGCTGGTCTTGCAAGTTCGCCGTTGGTTGCCGAAACGCCAGTTGGTCGTAGTGGCGGATAGCGGTTTCGCCGTGATCGAGCTCCTTTTTCAGTTGTGTCAACTCAAAAACCCGGTTTGTATGATTGTTCGTTTCCGGATGGATGCAGCTTTGTACGAACCTGCTAAAAATTCACCCGGTCAAAAGGGACGCCCGCGCAAGAAGGGCAAACGCTTACCCACTTTGGAAAAGGTTGCCGAAGACAAACATACTCATTGGAAGCGGCTTACCGTGCAAGAGTGGTACGGCGAAAAAAAACGCAAAATTGAAATCACTTCTGGAACGGCCGTCTGGTCTCATAGCGGGAAGCCCGCCCTGCCGATCCGTTGGGTCATTGTGCGTGATCCATTGCATGTTTTCAAAACCCAAGCTCTGTTATGCACTGATCTCAAAATCTTGGCTGAGCAAATCGTTCAGTGGTTTCCGAGACGTTGGCAAGTCGAAGTCACGTTTCATGAAGTCCGAACTCACCTCGGCGTCGAGACCCAAAGACAATGGGCAGACTTATCCATCTTGCGCATTATACCCGCTTTGCTCAGCCTGTTCTCGATCGTCACCTTGCTCGCCAACCTACACGCCCATAAACAAAAGCTGCCTATCCAGCAGACCGCCTGGTATGTTAAAAAGCTACCCACTTTTTCGGATGCGCTCTCAATCGTCCAGCAAACTTTGGCATCCGAAATCTATTTTCGAACTTCGCCAATTCATCGCGATGTGCGAAAATCACCGCCGCCTCACTCAAAATATCGCTCTTCTACCGCTAATTGGGCATTTCTTTAGCAATATTTTTGGATAAAGTCAAGCTAAGAACAATTCATCGAACATTTATCTGCATTTCCTATAGCAATACCTTCGCCAATCATGAAGTAGAAACCGGCTCAAAAGTGGGGTGAACCATTCCCAAACGGGTAATTTGCTCGAAAATCTCAGCCAATAAAATGCCATCAGGCTTTTGCGGAAGCAATTTTATTGTCTCGGAAACATATCGGCAACCGCGGTAATGAGACTTCAAGTCCAAGATGCTGAACTCGGGGTTGGTTTCACGAAAACGTTGTAACAAGATGGAACTGAAGTTCACCATGAAGAAGGATAGATTGGCGGCATTGGTAACTGCGGTTTCCTGGACATTCATGAAATCATCGAGACCCCAAAACTGTTTGGCATCTCGGAAATTGAACTCGATCTGAAAACGTAGCGAATAATAATCGATCATTTTTTCGTAATCCAATTCCAAATCTGTGCTGAACAAAATGACATGAGCTTGCGCATGCGTAGCCAAGTTGGTTTTCAGGATGACCACAACTTGAAGTGGAAAGGCGAATTCTTTGTTGAGCAGCGCGGCTTGATAGATTTGAGTACGAACGCCATCTTCCGTTTTGTCACTCTTCAAATATTTCTTCTTCATGCGGTACACATTGACTCGGTCTCCATATTTGGGGTGCGGCCCGCGGCCACGATATTTTCCTGTGAAGGGTTCATACAGAGCCGCATCCCAGCGTAATTTGGAAATGAACTGCAAGCCGCTTTGCAATACCATCCAAGCACTCGGGTAATTCCCAAAATGACCGTCCATCACCAGGTACTGCACCGGCAAAACACCCATCAAAACTTGCAAAAACGCCTGCAAAACAGTCTGGATCCACAATAATTCAGGGCTCATCGTCGGCTTTTCGTTCTTCTTATTCCGGCTACCTTTCGGGCGACCTTTGGCACGCTTTTCTACTTTTTGCAACCTCTCCTTTTTCTGCTTGACGCGCTCGCCTTCCGGCCTTACGATTTGCGCCACCTGAATGGGATAGGATTGCCGCTCTTTCACATCCACCAGCGAAAATACAAAAAACGATAAGCCCGGAATGACCCGGTTTTGCAGACTGGAAAAGAATCTCCCCAAGCCATAGGTCTCTTTGCCTGCTTTACCCAGCACCACTTCATCTCCGGCTACGATGTATTCATGATCCGCTTTCCATAGTTGTCTCCTGAAAAAGTCCCACCGCATTTGCAACCAATCTATTGAATGGTGATACCAACGCTGGATCGTCCGATAACTCCCACCCTGCTCTGTCCAGCGGGAAATTTCCAGCATCGTCAGCCGACCATTGCTGATCAACAGACCATAGATGACCTGGCTCATCTGTTTCAACACCGTTGGCGAAACAATCAACGCAATGCTTTGTAAAAGTGCTAAGAATCTCGGTCATGGGCTTCTCGGGTTTGTGGGTGTCTTCGCAAACACTACTTTACCCGAAAAGCCCTACTTTTTCACACTATTTTTGGCGAAGGTATTGCTATAGTGCTATAATTTTAATCATGTCTCATAAATTTTTCTGGTCCGGCATAACGGTTGTAGTAGCGATCAGCATTGCAGCAGGATTGCTATATTTTTATTGGGAGAATCGCCCAACAGCAGTACGCGCTACCCAAGTTTTTATTTGGCTTAAAGACCCCGCATCTCATCCGGAATGGAAGATACAAGCAGGTGTTCATTGCAACCATGCTCCCTTTGCTTTTCCAACAACCGGCATGGTAGGTTTTCTATGGGGAGACACAATTCAGTTTGGGGCACGACATCAAGGGATTGATATTTTTTCAGGAACCGATATTGGCATCGCCCGCGTGACCGCTGCTTATGACGGCTATCTTACGCGTCTATCCGATTGGAAGTCAGCTGCGATTGAACGAGTGCCAAATGATCCACTCCATCCCGAACGCCAGATCTGGATTTATTACGCACATATGGCTGACGCGAATGGAAATTCGTTTATATCATCCGAGTTTCCAGCCGGCACATCTGAAAAACAAATCACTATGGGAACTTTTCTAGGTTATATGGGTGACTATTCCGGTGATCCAAATAATCCAGTTGGAGTTCATTTGCATATCTCCATCGACAAGGATGATCATGGGCATTTTATGAACGAACTAAATATCGACAACACCTATGATCCTTCGCCATATTTTGGAATGGAGTTGAATGCAGATGTGAACAAAGTTCAAATCCCAATCTGTCCTCATTAAAATTTAAGATATCTCTTGCACGTATGATTTTTCATGAAGCATGATTAAAGACACAATGACACAATATCGTGGCTTGACCCGCCTTCGATTCTGAATTAAAATCCTTTTTTGCCTATGCTCCTGTAGCTCAGCGGATTAGAGCGTTTGGTTGCGGACCAAAAGGTCGCGTGTTCAAATCGCGCCAGGAGCGCCACTTTTACCGAAGCGGGACAACCCGCTTCTTTTTTTTGCCTAAATTATGAAAAAGCCTCAAATCTTATTAACCAACGATGACGGTATCCGTTCGCCCGGACTATGGGCCGCGGCGCGCGCGCTCGCCTCGCTCGGATATGTAACGGTCGCGGCTCCGAGGGAACAATCCTCCGGAACGGGCCGCAGTCTGCCAAACACATCGAGCGGAATCATTCATAAAGAGAATTTGGAAATCAACGGTCAGGAGTGGATCGTTTATGCCGTAGACGGAACGCCTGCACAAGCTGTGCTCCACGCTGTGTTGGAAATCATGCCGGAGAAACCAGACTTGATTGTTTCCGGAATAAATTATGGTGAGAACGTTGGGACGGGTATAACAATTTCCGGTACGGTTGGTGCAGTCATGGAAGGCGCTTCACTTGGATACCCTTCGCTGGCAGTTTCACTGCAGGCCGATCAGCAGTATCATCTTTCGTATTCCGAAGAATTGGATTTCTCCTCCTCAGCATATTTCACTGCGCACTTCGCAGATATTTTGCTTCAGCACAAAATGCCTGATGATATCCATTTGTTAAATGTAAATGTCCCTTCGGATGCCACATCGAAGACGGAATGGCAAATCACGCGGCTGGCACGTCAACGCTACTATGTACCAACAGCGCCTCACCGAAGTTCATGGAGTGAACCGGGAACCGTATCCTATATAGAAGCGGCAAATCTGAACGACGAGGCTGAGGATAGCGATGTATGCATCTTGCGCAAAAAACACATGGTTTCAGTCACGCCAGTGAGTCTGGATATGACATCGAGAGTGGAATTGGGGAAATTGGAAAAGCAGTTGCGAAAATCAATTCGTTGAACGGAATCAAAAACGGGTCGCGCGCGACCCGTTTTTGATTCTAGATATGTGGATTCATTTTCGTTAACAATTTTTCTTTTGGCTGGTATCCCGTCACGCGCTCTTTGATTTGTCCACCTTTAAAAAGTATGAGTGTAGGAATACCCAGCACGCCAAACTGCATCAGAAGGTTGGGATTTTCATCGGCATCCAGTTTGACGACTTTGACCTTGCCATCCCAGTCCTGCGCCAATTGTTTCACAATGGGATCAATCATCTTACAGGGTGAGCACCACCCGGCGGTGAAATCAACGAGAACGGGTTGATCCGCGTTCAGTACTTCGCTTTGGAAATTATCTTCCTTTACATAATTTACTTCAATCATTTGGCCTCCGCATATCTTCGATGCGATGAAATTCCAATCTATTACGTTGACGATGTAACTTGGTCATGATAGAATGCAGTCCGCTTTCTTCTTTGATGGGCGCGTAGCTCAATGGTAGAGCAGTGGCCTTTTAAGCCATTGGTTGAGAGTTCGAGCCTCTCCGCGCTCACTGTACTTTTACCCATCAGCATGTCAAAATGACGCGCTGATGCTTCCGTTTTGGGGTGGCATACTGATGCTTCCGTTTTTTGAAAAACCTGCATCAAAAGTCCTAACAGAACACTAAGCTATCTATTGCCAGAATTCATCGCCAATGTACTGCGAGAATGGCTCAAACATTTGAGCGTGAAACCAATATTCATCTAACCGGGCAGTCCATGGAAAAATGGGTATGTTGAATACCTCAATGGCAAGATGCGCGATGTATCGCTCAACCGCGGGATCGCGGGATCCTTTACACCCCGAAAGAAGCTCAGATCTTAATTGAAGGCTGGAGAAAGGACTACAATACCATACGACCTCATAGTTCTCTTGGATATCGTCGCACGGCCCTGCAAGCCTGGCTACTAGCCTCAATTATCTAGCCTGGCCTAACTTAGACGTGGTACAAAAAATTGGGGCAGGTCGGTACCAGACCGATTTCGTTTATTGTCTTACTTGGAGATGTGTTATTTTGAGAAGAGACAGCCATAAAATATGTGTCAATAGGCTTTGAACCGCAAGATTGGGAGCTGCTCGAACATGCGAGGTGATTCAATGGTAAGCACAGCAATGAGAATATTAAGCAACAGCAGAACCGTCTGGTTGCTAGTCTTTACGGAGAACCTGTTCATCGCTGTCGGAACTTACGGCAATCTGGGAAGCAGCCCTTTAGAACTCCTGTGTTGTTGTGTCCTTCTTGCATGGCTGATCCTGCTCTTGGTACTTCCCCTTGCTGTAACCATTGCATTGCACTTTGGGTACTTAGACAAGCCAATTGGATACAGGGAACTCCTGGCAGAAACCAAGAAATACACGCTGCGCTGGATTGGAGTGTTCGCCATTGTCTATCTGCCTTTCATCGCCATAGTCATACTATTCGTAATACTTTTCCGCAGGATCATTCCCACATTCAATTACCCAATGCTTACCTTTTGCGTCAGCTTTCTAGCCACCTTTTTTGTAGGCTTCCTTGTTCAATATGTTCAACTCGAAATGATAAGGAACAATCTTGGAGTAAGAGATGCTTTGCAGCACGGCTCGGAAGTGTGGGCGAGAAGACAGGATATAAAGGTAGCAATCGCTCTCCTGTCCTCGCTTGTACACGTCGCGGTCCTGTTGCTGATCGTGAGCGCTCAAAAGGGCTTTTCTCTGGCTGTCTTCGGTATTAGCGAACAAGAGTATGCCGCACTTTTTAGGCCACTAATACCGCATTTTCTGCTATATGTCTACGCTGCTGTCGCTGGGCTTGTACTGAAGGCTTTTATGATGTCATCATATTTTGGAGACCTCGACATAAAGCGCGCAAGCCCAGATATGGCCAAACGTCCTGACAAATGATCTAAAATGTATGTGAATAGGCTTGGAGCCTCTTCTAACCTCTAGGTCAACAATCGCGCTCCTATTCGAGATAATGTTATTCATCTCCTGCCTTGTGCTGGGTGCCCGTGTGGAAGATCGCCGTGCATCCCTTCGTGAACTCGGGCCATGCGCCCGATGGTAATCATACGACATACAAACTTCATCCACATGGCTCTTTTTTGAGTTGGACTTTCGAAAGGCTGATGCTTCCAATTTGGACTTTCGGTGAGGTGTTGGGTAAGTCTCCAATCTAAAAAGCTCAAAATTAGGCTCAGGTAGGCCATTTTTGACGAGCTGTTGGTTCCAAAGGGTGGTTCAGAGATGGGTAAAGCGACAAAATTTGTTGTACTTTTACCCATCAGCATGTCAAAACGACGTGCTGATGCTTCCGTTTAGGGGCGACACACTGATGCTTCCGTTTTTTGAAAAACCTGCATAAAAGTCCTAACAGGCCAAAAAGCTATCCGTAACCTTACCCATCTGCATGTCAAACGGCGTGACGTAGATAATATTTCAGAAAATTTGGTTTTGAGAAATTGTTTACGAAAATATTCGCGGAATGGCAAAACAATGCTAGACTTAACAAAGTTCCGCCGTTATATAAGCTGGCTTCGCTATTGTTGCAATCGCCCTGATTGTGGAGAAGGTGGTTTTGTTATGAAAAGTTTGATGCCTTTTGTTATAGTGTTTGCTTTCCTGTTCTCTTCGTGTACGACAACGCCAAATAGTTTAGAACTGACGTCTTCGGCCATACCAACTTCGAGCGTGACTCCGGTTCCATCGCCTTCACTAACTTCTACTCCCGAGCCCACAACGACGGCAACGGCTACCGAATCGCCCGCTCCAACCCAAGAATTTAATCTCAATGCAGACGAGATGAGTATAGTCGTCTCTTCAGCCGAAAAGAATTTGGCAGACGGATTTAAGCTCGCTAAAAATTTGGCTAATACATATTCAATAAGCCGGCCGGATGGTACTCCGGTTAAGAATATTGTTCTGAAAGGTGATGGAAAATTCTATGTAACAGAGGCTGATGGTTCTGAACTCGCAATTGATCCATTAACGGTCCATATGCCAAGCGCCGACAAAATTTATGCAGAGTTGGATCAAATAACGATTTCCACTGACGAAGTAGATTCTATAAAGTTCAGTGATACACTTTGGCAGACCGATAAATCGCCTTTGATCACAATAGATACAATAACAAGTCACAGATACAGTGACTGGGTGATGAATAGCTCTTTTGGTCAAGATGCAAACACATTTTTCTCAAGTCTGGACCAAAATAAACTCATTAAGTGGCAAGTTGTGGAAGATGAGACTTTTCCGGTAAATATTGGTAATAGCCAGACCGCACAATTTAGTGGGGTCGCATTGCTTCCAGAGGGATGGAAAATATATCCGAACAAGATGCCTCCAGAAGATATGCCAACTAAAAACACAATTCCTTTATTCTGGCAGCCTGGTTTTGTAAGACTCACCGGAAATAATCTAAACGGGACTCCATATGAAGGTGTGTCTGTAACACCAGAGGTTATTGAAAGTAACGATTTAAATACTAAAGGGCTGTTTCCATTGGTGGCGGGGACTGATCAGATATCTGCTCCCCCAACCACTCTTTATTCGCTCCCCCTTGATTTGAGTTCTGGTAAAAGTGATGGTATCCAATACAAAGCAATTCCAGTTCCTGCTTCACAGATAAACGCCGGCTCAACATCTGATGGTTTGTTTGGAACTGCAACTTTGCCATACTTCAGGGCAGGTGTTAATCCCGCAGGAGACGCTAGTAGGACAAAAACTCTACAGGATCAAACTTTTCCAAACAGTTCTGGACAATTGTGGCCCGCTACTACAATAGCTGAAAGGCAGTAAGGGTGAATAATTTTAAACCTTCGCAACTCTTGATTTCTTCATTTATATAATCTACGATGAATTGTGTGGGGATTTGGAAAAAGATTCTCATTATATTTGGATATCAAATAAGTTCCGGATTATTCGTAAACTTCATCCCCATAACCCTTTTTTTGAGTTGGACTTTCGGAAGGCTGATGCTTCCAATTTGGACTTTCGGCACATTGTTGGGTAAGTCTCCTCTTTAAAAAGCTCAAAATTGGGCTCAAAATAGGCCATTTTTGACTAGCTGTTGGTTCCAAGGGGTGGTTCAGAGATGGGTAAAGCGACACTCACTGTACTTTTACCCATCAGCATGTCAAATTGACGCGCTGATGCTTCCGTTTAGGGATGACATACTGATGCTTCCGATGGTTTCTTAGACCCAACCAAGGGTATAGTGACTTCAATTGAAGGTAAAATCATAGCTCAACTGGATTGAGCCTGAAATCGCTTGGTCGCACGGCAGGTGAGAAACGCCCTCGGTTCTAAAATCTCGACAATAGAATCTCGACAGCAAGAGCCGTTCTACCTTGGAGACTAGTTTAGCAATGACCCAAGATACAGCTAATAGCAATAAGCCGCTTTACAAGGGCTTTGAAACCATAGCACTGGTCATCAGCCTAATCTGTTTAATTATTGTTTGGTCGCTGGAGTACACAAGAGGAAGATTCGTATGGGTGAAGACGAACATAATTTTTGGCGGTGAGTTTACTTTTATCTTCTATACTTTACTCTTGGTCATCCTATACGTTTTCCCTTATGTCTTGGGAACGGCAGTACTAATTCGTGGAATACTCATCCATCGGAAGCGTTTCAAGCCACTGCTCGCTTGTATGGGGCTGGCGCTCTTGATCTTTGTCACGCCATTAGCATTTACATATGTTATGGCCGCCGAACCGGCTTTTCTCGTCGGTTATGCTGACCAGGCGAGATCGCAAATTAATGTGCCTGTATTACAAAACTGGGCGATTCGAATGATCAACCAAGCTCCAAAGGATGAAATCTCAAACGTTGTAGAGACTCCGATGGGACTCGGCTCATTTCCCTATCGGATTGCCGATATCTCGCCCAATGCGAATGAATCTCAAATGTACGTGCGACTCCTAGATGGGGGCCACCCTATCGGTTATTATGGTCTTGTAATCGGCGGCAAGAGCTTTCGATGCACAGACATTCAAATGGACCAAGACCTAGTGATTCAGTACGTTGAAATCGCTCCGGGCGTATGTGCCTGGTCTGGCCCGGATGAATAGATCAACCCCAGACACGCTAGTAGTCGTGGATTTGAACCTGAATACGCCTAGTTGCCGCATCGAATCTCGCCCAGGCGGAAATTTCACTAACAGACAATACTATCCATAAGTTCCGGACTATTCGTAAACTTCATCCCTATAACTCTTTTTTGAGTTGGACTTTCGGAAGGCTGATGCTTCCAATTTGGACTTTCGGAACGCTGTTGGGTAAGTCTCCTCTTAAAAAAGCTCAAAATTAGGCTCAAAATAGGCCATTTTTGACTAGCTGTTGGTTCCAAAGGGTGGTTCAGAGATGGGTAAAGCGACACTCACAACCTTATAGCCGCTAAAAGTTTAGCGGCTTTTTGTTTGACATAACAGAATAATCGATATTCTATCCCTCGTTCACAAGCGTCATAAATTCCACAACTACACGTGGATCAAATTGCTTCCCGCTTTGATCGCAAATGTAATGCAGCGCCTTTTCGGCTGACCAGGCGGGACGGTAAGGACGATCGGAAGTAAGGGCATCGAAAACGTCTACAATTGAGAATAAACGGGCGGACAAAGGGATCTGCTCTCCTTTGAGTCCATGAGGATAACCAGAACCATCCCATTTCTCGTGATGATAAAAGGGAATATCCAAAGCCTGGCGCAGATAAGGGATCGGCGAAAGCATATCGTAAGCATAACGAGGATGTTTTTGTATGATCTCTCTCTCAAGATCGGTTAGAGCAGTGCTTTTAAGCAGGATGCTGTCCGGAATAGCCATTTTTCCAATATCGTGCAGGATCGCGCCGCGTCGAACGTGGACCAATTCCGTTTCGGTCAAATTCATTCGGTGCGCAAGTTGAAGCGTGGCTTTGGTAACCCGCTGGGTATGCCCCTCCGTCTCTCGATCGCGAAGCTCAAGTGCGCGCGACCAGCCGTCAATGGTGGCGTCATATGCTCGAATCAATTCGAAGTTCGAACGCTGCAACTCGCGAAATAGATTAGCGTTTTCAATTGCAATGGCAGCTTGTCCAGCAAGAGTCTCCATAAAATTCAACCAATCGGGATCGGGATCAAGCTGTGTTCTATGGAAGATTTCCAACACACCACACACTTGTCCCTTTGCAATGAGAGGAAGCCCAAAATATGAAATGAAAGACTCTTTATAAAAAACTGGAGATCGTAATGCATCCGTTTGCCTGTGCTGGAGATTGGATATGTGAATGGTCTTTCTTTGTAATGCGGCAAGGCCGGCATAACCTTCCCCGAGACGCAGATGGGTGTTCTGTAGTGCTTCGGTGCGAAAACCGACACCGGTCATAAATTCAAGAAATCTGCTTTCGCGATTGAATAGCAAGATGACGGCGGCATCTACATTCAATCCTGCAGTAAGATGACTCAACAAAATCGAGAGTGTAAGATTGAGGTCAAAACTTGATGAAATCAGCGTGTCAATGGCATGCAGTGCAGAAAGATGCTTCAACTGTCTCTGAATCTTTTCTTCTGCCTGCTTATATTTTGTCACATCCCGCACAATGGCAACAACTCTGGACGGAGAAGAAGGAACAAGCCGGGCCTCAAACCAGCGAATACTGTTTTCAAAATTGAGTGAGTAATCCAGGGATGTAGTCTTTTGATGAAGGCTGGCTTGTTCAAGAGATTCTTGGAATTTTTTCCCAATTTCAACTGGCAAGATATCCTGGATGCGTTCGTGGAGGAAACCTCTGGGAGATGAGTTCAACAGCGTAAAATCACCAGCCTGGTAGTCCAGAATTCTTCCCTTGCTATCCAAATCGAAGAGCAAGTCAGGAAATGCTTCAAAGATTGCCCCTAATTGCATTGAAGCGCTGGATCTATTGTCTGTAAGTAAATTCATCACAATCTCCAAGGGCGGACGCGGGGCGCAGTAGTCCCCTCCTTACCGCGCCCCCTGCTCCGCCGCGTCATCCTGACGAGCACCAGTTCGCTGGGGGACGAAGGACTGGCGTCATTTATAAGATCAGGATCATTTTTCCGACACCAAAATAATCTGCCTCGCCAGATCAGCCAGCGAGGTCGCATTGAGGGACAGGATCAGAGAGGTTTCCTTCTGGCTCAGTGAAAAACCCTTCCCCAAATATCCCTGGCCCAATGCGGCTTCCGGGTTTCGGAGAAGCGTTTCGCGAAAATTCCGATTTACAACCGCCGCCGCGAGTACACTATTAAGTCCGATGCGGTTCTCCTGAGGCAAACCAGATTTGTAATGCAAATCTTCTTTGAACATTGCAGATGTAATCATATCAAGGCACTTTCTTTATCCAGAGAATTTATTCCAGGCCCAGGTTGCGCAAGCAGCCAAAATGCGCCAACACTTATCAAAACATCGCCCAAACTAAATGCCACCTTGTAGGGAAGCCATGCTGGAAGGAGAAAACGATCTGCAAGGAATTCAATATGTATATTCTGCGCCGGCAAAAGAATATCTTTTTCTCCGAAGCGGCTACCCAGGTTCACAAACTGCAAAACATCCTTGCCTGCCAAAAGGTTGGCGGTGTGCAGACTGATGGGCATCCAGCCGCCGTTGGCTACAATCACCACAAAATTTAGCAAGAGGCCGAAAATCAAAATCGGCATACCAGGTAGGCGGCGATTAAACCAGGCAAATACAAAGAACAAGGCCAGCGAAACCAATAAGCTCAACGAAGCAAGGCCGTCATTTAATAACTGGCGTGTAGTTGGCATATAGGCAATGAATAATTGCGGCAGGAATGCAACCACAGGCAGCCAAACAGCTTGTAAGCTAGGGGCTATATAATATTGTCTACGCCAATATGCCTTACCTAAACCCACCAAGAGCCCGGCTAGAACGGCAAAGAGTAGGATCATCTCTCATCATCTTTATTTTTAATGAGGGCCACTAAGCCCACCGCCGCCTGGGGCGCCAATACCCAAAACCAACATAGCTAGGGCAAGAATAGCAAGGGCTAATTGGACATGTTGCCGGTTTATTTTGCTTGCAAAAAGGGTGAAACGAGCAATTTTTTTATTCATGGAATCTTCTCCTTTTGTTTGATGTGAACAGCATACACCTACCCAGGCTTCAAAACAGGCTTCAAAAGATTAAAAAAACAGCCTAATTAGGCTGTTTTTTTGGTGTGGGCATCCCCACATGACCAATATAGGCGATAATGTCGGGTTCGAGAGGAAACCGACTGCATTTGTAAGCTATTCCCCAATTAAAGAACGAATATAGCGGGCTGCGTAATCTGGTCGATGCCGACCACTGAATCCGGAGGAAGCCGACCACCGATTCCGAAGCATGCCGACCACCGATTCCGGAATATGCCGACCACTGAATCCGGAGCAAGCCGTCCACTTTTTGTAGGCGAGCGGAATCGATCGATGTAAATGGAACGGAGAGATCGGGGGTGAAGGAACACTGGATAATCTCAAACAAATGTGGCACTCTATCCTGAAAATAATTTCAGGAGGTCGCGATGGTTCGGAGAACAGAACCACTTTGCCACAAGAAAGGTTATCCATGTCGAAGATTAAAGAAGTATTGCGTCTCAAACACAGCCAGCTTTCAGAACGTGCGATCAGCCGCAGTTGCCGGATCTCACACAGCACCGTGCATGAGTATTTGAAACGTGCAACCTGCGTCGGATTGAGTTGGCCTCTACCAGAAGACTTAGATGAAGAGCATCTGTATGCGCGGCTGTATCCGGAAGACAAACAGGCTGCCCTCAAAGTTGCAGAAGCCATTCCGGATTTCAAGAAAGTTCACGAAGAGTTGAAGAAGCGCAACGTAACCTTGCGTTTGCTGTGGACCGAATACCGCGAAACCTGTCCACAGGGATATGGATACAGCCAATACTGTGAATTGTATCGGCGCTATACCCATAAGCTGGATCCACCGATGAGGCTGCATCACAAAGCCGGAGAGAAACTATATGTGGACTATGCCGGAGATACGATTCCCGTCACGGATCCCGAGAGTGGCGAGATGCATGAAGTGTCGATCTTCGTGGCGACTTGGGGTGCGAGCAGCTACACTTATGCGGAGGCCCAGCCCAGCCAGGAACTGCCTCACTGGATCGGCGGACATGTTCGGGCGCTGGCATTTTTCGGTGGGGTTCCTGAGGTCCTGGTGCCCGACAATTTAAAACAGGGCGTGACACATCCGAGCCGTTATGAGCCGGATTTGAATCCCACCTATCAGGAATTTGCCGAACATTACGGAGTGGCGGTGATCCCGGCGCGCTCGGTCCACCCGAAAGATAAGGCAAAGGTCGAGGTGGGAGTGCAAGTGGTGGAACGTTGGATCTTAGCCCGTTTGCGCAACCGGACTTTCTATAGTTTGGCAGAACTGAACCGGGCGATCGCCGAACTGCTGAAAGAACTCAACGATCGGGAGATGGAACATTTGCAAAAATCCCGAAGACAATTATTCGAAGAGCTGGATCAGCCCGTCTTGCATCCACTGCCTCAAGAACCTTATGAGTATGCCACATGGAAAAATGCCCGTGTCAATATTGACTATCACGTGGAGTTCGAAAAACACTTTTATTCGGTGCCGTATGAGCTGATCCATCAAGAAATCCGCATTCGCGCCACCGAACATATGCTGGAAATCTTCCACCAGGGCAAAGTCGTGGCGGCTCATCCCCGCAGCCAGGTTGCAGGCCGCTACTCCACCCAGACCGCGCACATGCCGGAAAAACACCAGAAGGCTGGGGAATGGACACCTGAACGCTTATTGCACTGGGCGGAAAGCTATGGACCGCAGACGCACCAACTGGTGCGATCCATTCTGCTCTCCCGCCGCCATCCTGAGCAAGCCTTTCGTTCCTGCCTGGGAATCTTACATCTCTCCAAACAATATCCACCGGCTCAAGTGGAACGTGCCTGCCAGATCGCGGATGAAGAGAAATCTCTGAATTATCAGGCCGTGAAAACTCTGCTCGATTTTAATCCCGCCCATCCCTGAATCCGCGCCGCTGCCCACCCATGAAAATATCCGCGGCCATTCTTATTACCAGTGAGGTCTCTATGCTCATGCAACCTTTGCTTGATCAACTGATTCAACTGCACCTGCCTGCCTTCCGTGATGGCCTGCAGGAACAACTTCATAACCCGCAATATGCCGAGCTCAGCTTCGAAGAACGTCTGGCGCTTTTGGTGGAGCGGGAAGTCACTCTCCGCCAGGACCATCGTCTCCAACGTCGAATCAAACTGGCGGCCTTCCCTCAATCGGCTACTGTGGAAGATCTCGATCTCTCCCCCGCACGCGGACTGGAGCGCCGCTTCGTGCTGGAACTGGCTCAGTCCCGCTGGATCGACCAGCATCTCAATACCCTCATTCTTGGACCGACCGGATCGGGAAAGTCCTTCCTCAGTTGTGCCCTTGGAACTGCGGCTTGTCGTACCGATCATTCCGTGCGTTACTTCCGCACCTCCCGTTTGCTCTTCCAACTCGCACAAGCTCATGTGGACGGTTCGTATTCCTCATTGCTGGAAAGTCTGGCAAAGATCGATCTGCTCATTCTGGATGATTGGCTGCGCGACCCGATCTCGATTGCTGAGACACGCGATCTGCTCGAAATCCTGGATGACCGCTTCGGACGTTCCTCCACTTTAGTGGCTTCCCAATTGCCGGTCTCGGAATGGTTCACGCAATTCCCAAGTCCCACTCATGCTGATTCAATTTTGGATCGCCTCATTCACAATGCCTACCGCCTTAACTTGACCGGCGACTCGCAAAGAAAGTTGCGAGCCAATCTCCCCATGCCGTCCACTTGATTTATAATGACGCTGCATAGCAGAACCATTATGCCATAACCAGTGTTGCTTCACTCCGCACTGGTCGGCATGCCCGGAATTGGTGGACGATTTCACTGGAATACGCACGGGCCTTGGATGCGCCCAAGATGTATTTACAGTGGGCGGATCTGGCTTACAGATATTATATAGTTAGGATACAGATTGGGTACAGCTATGATACAGATAAAGCGAATGGAAACCGAATGAAGAATGGAGATTTTCCTGGTTGCCTGATCTATGTTTTGAGCCATCTTCCAAACTTCATTCTTCCACTCTACGCAGATTCTAGGATATTGAGAGTGAATTTAGTTATCATTCCCTGACGGATGCGGCAAGCTACTGCGCAAAAGTGGAATCAACAAATAGCCCTACAGCAGGATTGCCTGATTTGCCCATCCCGGCGTCCACCACAATTAATAAAGGTAATTCCCGACTTATGCTCGCGGAGTATGCTGGTTTCAGTATCTTTTACCCTCCCTATGCTGACCTTAGGCAATATAGAAATCCTGGCGATTTTTCGATGGCAGGAGATCATCATCTATTTATAAAAGGAAAAACAAATGTTTTCAGGTGGTTAATTCCTGATAAAGCCGCTGCGTTTCTTCGGATGGGGGTAAATTATAAAAATCCTGCATAACCTGTTCACAGATTTTATAGGTATGAATCACCGAGCCGCGATCGCCCAAACGACGATATACCTGCATTTTCAAACGGTAGGTGGCTTCGAAGGTCGAGTCGTACTTCAGGGCATCCTCACAGATTTTTAAAGCATCATGTATTTGCCCCTCTTTCAAATAAAGTTCTGCAAGAGCTAGTGAAGCCCAAAGATATGCTTGATTTAACCTTTCTCGTTCAGGCCAAACCCATGTAGCATCAATATCTTCAAGATAATGTCCTTGAACCAAGTCCATGGCCCTTTGATAGAGACTGATTTGCTCAGCAGGATCGAATAAAGATTTAGCCTTGGCAACAAAAGCTTCAAAAGCCTCCACATCATATTCGTGATCCAAGGCAAGATTAAACTGATAGCGATCATCTTTAAAGCGAATCACATCTTGTCCCAAAGCGCGTCTCAACCGATAAATCTCATTCTTAAAACGCAAACTCGATTTTGCAGGTTCAGTGATATCTGCCCAAAGCGATTCTTGAATTTGCTCCTTGGTCACCGGGCGTTTGAGTGAAAGAAAATAAAAGAACAATTCGCGGACGGATTGCGTTTGCCAATCTTTCATCGTGATTGTTTTTCCATTTAGATTAACGTTGCCTTGTCCAAAAGCACGGATGGCAAATTGAGGCGTCGGTACCTCCACCACCCTCGATAATCGGCGTAACTGACGTCGCATGCGGGGTAGCTGGGCATCCAAAACATCCACTTTTTTAAACAGCTCACGAAGGTTCTTCTTCGCTTGAGGATCGCTCCGCATGACTTCCAACCATTTCCGTGCCTGCCTTACAGCTATGATTACAAGATGGCTAACTTGATTGGAATCCGTAAGCACAGCATCTATTTCCTCCTGAGCAGTATTTTGATTATCAGCGTTATATTGAGCCGCCGCCATCCAAACACGGCTCAAAATCATCTCTGCCTGTCTCCCATCCTGAGCGAAGTACTGCTTCGCTTTCATCAGTTCATTCACCGCCCTTTGAGGATTCTTGCCTAAGAGGGACAATCTAGCACAACAGAGTTGGTAAAGGCCATATTCATAGTTCGAGTTTTTCACTTCTATGAGGCTGGAGCATTTCTCCAAGGCAGCCTCTGCCAGCGTCCGATCATTTTTCAACAGGGCCAAATTGAATTCAGCAAGAGCCAAATAATTAATCAAGTATCGTGCGCCAAGTTGTTGGGTCGACCCTTTGGCCTGATTGTAGTTATCCTCCGCGATTTCAAAATCTTCAAGCTCGGCATATACATCACCCAAGCTTATCAAAATCAGTGCTTCTCCAGATTTATTACCGCCCTCCCTGGCACACAACAGGCCCTGCTCCAACATCTGCCCAGCCCGTTCATAATCCCCATTCTTATGATATAAAACACCCAGGTTGTTGAGCACGTCCGCCTGCCAAGTAAGATTGCCAGTTCGACGCCACATCTCAAGCGCTTTTTGATATGAATTCTGTGCATTCATAAATTCGCCTGTTTCGGAGTACATCAATCCAGTTTCCATTAACAAAATCGGGATGGACGGGACATCGTCAAGGCGGATATATATGTCCAGGGCTTGCTCAAGAAATTTGGTGGCTTGAACGGTATGTCCCTGTTGAAACAAACCCAGGCCCTTGATACGCAATGCATCGGCATAGATCAGCTGCGAATTATCATCTGCACCGATTAAAACCATGGCTTCATCTGCATCACGAAAAGCCTCTTCATAATTCCCCAGGAATCGATATACATTTCCACGCCGCACAAAAGCCAAAGCTAGATCGGCAGTGTTATTTTCCATGCGAAATATATTTATGGCACGATTGAACAAATCTATTCCTTCAGATACATTGCTCTTTGCTGTCTCAATCGCACCGAGTAAAGAAAGCAAGCCCGGTCGTTTTTGAAGCAAAGAAGGTGGAACATCCTTGAGCCAGGAATCCAGTGTCAGCTTTGCATTTTGATACATTGGGATACCGGCACGCTCGATCAAATTAACCAGCGCGTCAATGTTCCCCAACTGCTTGTAAAGTTGATAAGATCTTTCCCAGTTGCCATGGGATTCATGAAATTGTGCCAAGCGTTGCAGAATCATCGAGACTTCTTCCGGTCGTTCCTTGCGGAAACGCTCCTGCAGAAAATCTCGGAGAAGATGATGATAACGCAGCCATTGTCCGTTGGTGCCGACGGGCAATGCAAATAAGTTCTTCTGAAGAATCAAATCTATGGTTTTTGACCAATCTTGACGGGCAGAATAGAACGGACCCAGTGTAGTTTCACAGAGCGCCGCGTCGAACTCCTCCAGCAGAGAACTTCTTAGCAGGAAGAGTTGAAGCCATTCAGGCTGCTGCTCCAGAACCTGTTGGCCTAAATAATCGAAAACATTAACCCCCACCGCGGCCGATGAGGGTGCATGAAGTACTTCCTTACCCTGAACAAAACTTAGATCGGTAAACTGTAATCCTGTCACCCAGCCTTCCGTTGCTTCGGCTAGTTTGCGGGCATTTTCGTCGGACAGATGGATTTGTCGATTCTGCGCCAAGAGAGCCTGTATCTCCTCGGGGCGAAAAGAGAGATCCGAAAAACTCAGGCCCCCCACTTGCTCGCGGGCAACTAACAAAGTCAAATCGGATAGGTTGGTGAGAGAGCGAGAGGAAAGAATCAGATGACAGTTTTCATCAGACAATTGTGTAAAGCGGTTGACGAAATAGAGGATGGGATCAACATCATCCACTAGATGAAAATCGTCAAGCACAAGTACAAAGTGTTCGTGAATCTCATCGTAGATTTCATTAATCAGTGTAACCAATACGGATTCCATACCCTCATCCAGGTTGGTCAGCGTATTGAGCGCAGAGCGCGAACGATTTCCGAATTTCGGGAAATGCTCGGCAATCGCAGCGATGAAATATGCGATAAATCTCTGTGGTTCCCGGTCGAGCGAATCGAGAGACAGCCAGCAGAAGGGCAGATCACTACGGTGTGCCAGGTCAATCAAAAGAGACGTCTTGCCATAACCGGCCGGCGCCGAGACCATGACCAGTTTACGGTCAAGGATTTCGTAGATCGCGTTTAACAGCCGCTGACGCGTGAGCAGTTCCACGCGCCGCTTGGGAACGATGATCTTTGTTTTACTGATAAGGATTTCGGAAGCGCTCATCGACGATGAGCACAGTATAGCTTGAATATTTGACCCACTTAATTACAATTGCGCTGTATTTCAGTCTCCTGATTGTTGGATGCCGGTCAAGTCTTGGCGGCGTGCAATCCTTCCAATAATTTGGCATGGATACCAGGAGCAGCCGCGACAATGGACTGCGGCTGAGACAGGTAATCTTTGTCGCCATTGGCATTCGTCACAATAGCACCAGCTTCTTCAGCAATCAAGCCTCCTGCGGCAACATCCCACGGCTTGAGAGATAATTCCCAAAAGCCATCGAAGCGGCCAGCCCCGACATAACTCGCATCCAGCGCCGCGGACCCGAAGCGGCGTACACCTTGAGTCAGCTTCCCAAAGCGGACAAAGTTATCAAAGTTATCATGTTGTGTATTCCATGCGTCATATGGAAAGCCTGTCACCATCAGACTCTTCTGCAGTTCCACGGTGTTGGATGTGTGCAAAGCGTTCCCGTTAAGCCATGCACCCTTGCCCCGTTCGGCAGTGAACATCTCGTCACGCATCGGATCGTAAACGGCGCCCAGCTTCATCGTCCCAGCCTGAGCATAAGCAATTGAAACGCTAAAGATGGGAATGCGGTGAGCATAATTGACCGTGCCATCGAGCGGATCAATGTACCAGAGATGATCTTCATCGCCACGGGTGATTCCGCTTTCCTCAGCGATGATGTGACTGCCCGCCCAATGCTGGTTGATCTCCGCCAGCAGAAAATCTTCGGAAGCGCGATCCACTTCTGTCACAAGGTCGATCGCGCCTTTATAATTGATTTGATGTTCGCGGTTATAACCGGCGTGCAGGATGGCTCCAGCCCGCCGCGCCAAATTCTCTATTTCGCTCAGAGTGGGAGATTTCATATGGAAGAATTATTCTTTTCTAGAAAGTCTTTGATGAAGTTAAGCTCGGTTTGGATCTCTTCACGGTCACCGATGGATTGCTGACGTAACGCAATAAAGCCCGGCCTTTGTTCTGCAGGCAAAGTTTCGAGCAATCGCTCCGCACGGGCAATTTGTGAATTCTTTTGTTGGAGTTTCATTTCCAATCGTTTCCGATATCCCAAAAAGAATTCGCGCTCCTGTAAAGGCGGAGGCGGAGGCAATGCCCCTTGCGTCAACAACTCAGCAATGGTTAATAGAAATTCCTCGGTGTCAATGGGCTTTTCAATGAAACGTGTTGCGCCGATGGACATGGCAAACGCTTTATCTTCGGGTGCAACATATGTAGCCGAAAGAAAGACGACGGGTATCTCGCGTGTGGCCGTGTCCGTTCGCAGACGATAGACGAGGCTGAAGCCGTCCATCTTGGGCATCAGAATATCAGTGATCACGAGGGCTGGCCGTTTCGTTTGAATTGCTTCCAGCGCTTCCTGGCCATTTCGCGCTTTCATCACTTCATAGCCTTTGAATTTCAGGGTCACTTCAAGGAAGTCAAGAATATTCGGGACATCTTCAACGATGAGCAATGGGCCAGCCGAGGGATTCATAGGCCTATTCTATTCCCTTTTCATATATGAGGCAAGCTGTGTTCATTTTCCATTCCAAATGCGTTGCCCAACGCCGACAAATTTTATCAAAGCCACACAAAAATTAAAACGGGACAGGCTGACAGCTTGTCCCGTTTTTCTGCTTGAATCAAAATCACTATAAGAGTTTCAGCAAAACATGGATAATAAAATAAGCGATTACGATGAACACAACGCACCCACAGCCGCGCGCAAACCAATGAATGAGGTGCTTGAAGACATAACTTAGAATGCCGAACACGATGATTACCGCCACAATGATGGCGGCGAAATAAATAATGGTATTGAGGTCAATGTTTGAGAAAGACATCATGAACTCCTTTATTATGCAGTTCGATAGTAACCGACGTCCACCGAATAGACGCGCCCGCGCTTGACAACCTGCCGGACGAGATTCGTCCCGAAGCGATAACCCAGATGGCGATAATCCGGCACACCGAGGATCAGCAGATCAGCCTGCTTGCCTTCTTCGATGGAACCAATTATATCCGAGCGGCGGATAGCGTGGGCGGAGTTAATCGTCGAAGCGGCAATGGCTTGAGCGGGAGTCAATCCCATGGTGCGGCAAGCCAATGCTATGACAAATTGCATCGACTCATTCCAAGCCGTGCCCGGATTGCAATCAGTTGCTAATGCGAGAATGGCATTGGCTTCGATCAACTTGCGGGCGGGTGTGTAATCTTTTTCTGCAAGTCCAAACGGAGTGCAAGGCAAAGAAACCGCAACAGTATCAGATTCGCCCAATGCTTTGATATCCGCATCGGAAGTTTTGACGAGATGATCGGCAGACACTGCGTCTAATTCAACCGCGAGCGAGGCGCCGCCGAGGTTATCGAATTCGTCAGCGTGAATCTTCAACGGGAATCCGAGTTCCCGCGCTTTGGTCAAGATTTGACGCGATTGATCGAGGTTGAATGCACGATCTTCACAGAACACATCTACAAAAGGCAAAGAATGATTCGGCGCGTGAGTTTGCCACCAATCGTGGACGGCCGGCAGCATCGTATCGCAAATATGATCGGTATATCCTTGCGGATCATCTTGATATTCAGGTGCAATCGCGTGAGCCCCCAGAAACGTGATGGCAAGGTCAAGTGGACTTTCATCTTCGAGCGCCAAAAGCGCTTTCAGCAACCGAAGTTCAGTCGCGGTTTGCAGACCATAACCGGTCTTGGCCTCGACGGTGGTTGTGCCGTGTGCGAACATGCGGAACAAACGCGGACGCGTCTGCGCGATTAACGTTTCGATGGAAGCCATGCGCGTCTGCCTGACCGTTGAAATGATTCCGCCGCCTGCCGCGAGGATATCGAGATACGGCTTGCCTGCCATCTTCATCTCGAACTCGTTGGCGCGGTCGCCCGCCCAAATGAGATGCGTATGCGGATCGACAAAGCCGGGCATGACCACGCATCCGCTGGCATCGAGCGTAGGTTCATCTTTATATGAGGCACGCAATTCGTCCGTTGAACCCGCGGCGACGATTTTTTCATCGCGGATCAATACCGCGCCATTTTGAATGATGCCGAGCGCACCGAGATCGCGTCCTCGTTGCGGGCCGCCTTTTAGCGTGAGGAGTTGAGTCGCAGAATGGATAAGCATACTATTTGCTGAGAAGCACGAAGGCAAGTGCGATCACAGCGGGCATGGCTTGTATCCAGAGAATCCTTCGGCTGACCGTGAATGCGCCAAAGACACCCGCGACGATCACGCAAACGAGAAAGAAAGTTTTGACTTCAAAACCGTTTGCGCCGAGGAATAAACTCCAGATCAGACCGGCGGCGAGGAAACCATTATATAGTCCTTGATTAGCGGCAAGAGTTTTCGATGCTTGAGCAAACTCAGGCGTCAGGTTGAACGTTCGACGGCCAAAGGGCTTTGTCCAGAGAAACATTTCCAAGGTTAAGAAACCTAGATGGAGGATGGCGACGAGGGAGACGAAGATGGCGGCAACTATCATAATTTATGATTACCTTTAAATTTTTGATGAATAAATCACATAATCATCTTTACGTTGTTTCTCAAATAATGCCAATTGCTTTTCCAACTCTATTTCCATTGGCGGCATAGGGTTGTAATTGAGAACAATCGCTTCCAGCATGGGGTTGCGGTTCTTTTCGCTTGCACCCACATGATAAAAATGCTCACGAGTCAAAACCGTAAAACGATTGGCATATTTTTCAACAGCGGAATTGGTACGATACTGATTGCTATGCCACGTTGATAAAATAAATTTTGCAAGAGAAACAGCAAGCAAGTCATAAAGTTCTTGTTCGTCCAGTTCTGACCATGAATTGAAATAATCCACATGCCTCCCAATATATGGCGGGGCGCAGTAAATAAAATCCTTTTGTGTAGCAGTAGATATAATTTTCCTAAAATCGTCACATACAAACTTCCAGTCATATTGACTAGTGTTCGACTAATCTGAATATTTTGTGTAGATTATACTCGGCGCATGACCACAAAATATCATGTCAACCTGAGCAAAGAAAATCGCCAAGAATTAGAAAGTCGGATACGAAGCGGCGAATCATCGGCACGTACTCAAACTCGCGCACGGATTTTGTTATTGACGGACGAGAATCAGAAAAAGAAAAAACGAGTGGAAGAAATCGCATCTGTTCTGATGTGCTCCCTGCCAACCATCACAGCCATTCGCAAGAAATTTATGGAAGGCGGAATAGAGAATGCGCTATATGATAAACCGCGTCCAGGAGCAGTACCGAAAATTACAGGAGAGATTGAAGCACAATTAATGATGTTGGCTTGTAGCGCACCACCTGAAGGAAGAGCACGCTGGACATTGCAACTACTGGCAGATAAACTGGTTGAGTTGAAATTAGTAGACAGCATTAGCGATGTGGCAGTAATGAAACGGCTAAAAAAAATGAACTTAAGCCTTGGCTCGTAAAGTCTTGGGTGATTGCGAAACCATCAGCGCAGTTCGTGGCGAAGATGGAGGATGTGCTGGCGGTTTATGAGCGTCCGTATGACCCAAAACGTCCTCTGGTATGCGTAGACGAAGCCAGCAAAACCTTGCACGACACGCCGCACGGCACATTGCCGATTGAAGCAGGGCAGCCACCGCGCCAGGACTACGAATACGAACGAAATGGCATAGCCAATATTTTTATGGCGGTTGAGCCTTTGCTTGGCAAACGAAAAACTTTTGTAACCGATCAACGCACCAAGCAGGATTTTGCAGAGTTATTACGTTACTTATCTGACGATGAATATCCTGATGTGGAAAAGATTGTTTTGGTCACGGATAATCTCAACACGCATTCGCCTGCTTGTCTGTATGAACGCTTTGAGCCCGCTGAAGCCAGACGCTTGGCGCAAAGATTTGAATGGCATTACACGCCAGAACATGGCTCTTGGTTGAACATGGCTGAAATTGAGTTGAGCATCCTCAGTCGCCAGTGTACAAATCGCAGGATCGCCAACAAGAAAACCCTCACAGCAGAAATCGCTGCCTGGGAGAAAGACCGTAACAATTTTAAGGTGCAGATCAATTGGCAATTCAGACCTGACAACGCTCGCATTAAACTTAAGCGGCTTTATCCTGTTACTGTTATAAAATAATCAAGTTAGTCGAACACTAGTGGCTTGAGTCACATACTTAATTTGATTGGCAATTTTGGTAATATAAGCTTTGGAAAAACGTTCGGGCTTGTGACCAAAAGGAACGTTGAATCCGCCTTTCTTATTAAAGCGCATTACGCCATTGAAGCAAGCGCGGTTCAAAAAAAGCAAGTCCAAAGAGTCACCATCTTTATTGAAGCGTTCTCGGACTTCATAATAATGATCTCCACCTTTGGCTTGAAGTAATGAGCCTTCCTTCTCCAAAAATTCTTTGGCTATCCCCGCTATAATCTTACCTTGTTCGATTGCATTATAGAAATTGATAATATGAGGACTTATATCCGCAAAAATTGCGCGATTAGGACGCACATTGAATCCAACCACACCTGAACCCATGAACGGCTCAATCCATGTACCATCATTTTGGAGAATGGTGTGATCTTTAATCCATTCAACCAGTTTAGTCTTGATGCCCTGACATTTCAAAGGCGGAACATTGACTGTCATTTCTGTACTCGTCTATTATTCTTACGGGCAGGTTTTCTTATCATTGAATTAGCAAGTTTTACATCCTTACCACGATAAAACAAGAATTCTTTGAGCAGCGTTATTTGCTTAACTTTGCCGTTCGGTGTAGTTATTTGTATTTTCCCATAATTCATCCAATAATCATCAAACCACTTTTCACCAAGTTGTTTAAAAACTCCATTGCCAGTAAGGATGTCGCTAATCTTTGTGATGCTACCAATATTGGCTGTGTTTGAACTCTACCTTGAGTTGTTCCTGTTTCTGCCTTGGCATTTTTGTCTCCGTGATGAGATTATACATCACTCATCAATTGGAAGGAAAAGCCGCCCTGCCGATGCTTGCCGAGAAAATTCTCAAATTGGCTTAATCTGTAAACAAAAAAACAAGATATAATATTTATAAATGATAGCCTCCCTCCGCAAGCAGGGAGGTTTCGCTTTCACAATCGAAAAGGAAACTATGCTTTTGATTGGCTATATATCAGGAAGTTTGTATCTGCTCTGTATGATTGCCATGTCCCTTTACGGTTTAAATGCCATGGTCACGGCAATCCTTTTTATTCGTACAAAACGAAGTCTGAAACAAGAACAGTCCATACCCGAACCGGAAGAATGGCCGAAGGTGACCATCCAGCTTCCGGTCTTCAATGAAAAATATACGTTGGAGAGGTTGTTATGGGCGGTGACCCAACTTGATTATCCCGTAAACCGCCTACAAATCCAGGTGCTGGACGATTCAACCGATGACACCGCCCTGCTCTCCGCCCGTCTCGTGGAGGAATATCGCGCCCGAGGCTTCAACATCGAGTGTATCTTCCGCACCGAACGAGGCGGCTACAAAGCCGGAGCGTTGAAAAAAGGATTGGAAACGGCGACCGGTGAATTTGTCGGCGTATTTGACGCGGATTTTGTTCCCTCTCCAGACTGGTTGAAAAAGACCGTGCCCCAATTTCAGGATCCGAAGCTGGGCTGTCTGCAAACCCGTTGGGGACACACCAATCGCGAATATAACCTGCTGACCCGAGCCCAAGCTCTAGCCCTGGACGGACATTTTGTTGTTGAACAAACTGCCCGCTCACGCAATCATCTATTCATGAATTTCAACGGGTCTGCCGGCATTTGGCGGCGTTCATGCGTTGACGACGCGGGCGGCTGGCAAACCGATACCCTAACGGAAGATTTCGATTTAAGTTTCCGCGCTCAACTCCGCGGCTGGAGGGTTGGCTTCCTGCCCTATGTGATTGTCCCGGCTGAATTGCCAGCTTCTGTAGAGGCATTCAAAAAGCAGCAATCGCGCTGGGCCAAGGGAAGTATCCAGGTTGCACGAAAAGTCATAAAGCGCCTCTTTAGCCAACCAGATATTCCCGCATACAAACGCATCAGCGGTTTACTGCAATTAACCGCTTATATGGTTTATCCATTGATGATTGTGATGCTCTTCCTAACCCTGCCTGTCGGTCTGCTTGCGCCTCGCTTTTTTACCATTTTTCCTATTTCCATTCTCGCCACCTTTGGTCCGCCCATGCTTTATGCCCTGGCCGGAGCGTGGGGAACTCCGTCATTGATAGGACGGATTAAGATTTTACCTGTCCTAACGGTGATAGGATTTGGCATTTCACTCAACTCTGCGATTGCGGTCATTGAGGCACTGGTCGGCAAAGACGGAACGTTCGTCCGCACGCCGAAATTGAATCTGACCAACAATCCAAATTCAACCGGACAAATTGACCGCGCCTACCTGCAACCCATCAGCCCAGTTGTGTGGGGTGAAATTGGTCTGAGTTTGTACGCCCTGCTAACGATTGCGCTTCTCCAGCCGCGATTGGGATGGTTTGTTGTGCCATGGATGGGCGTCTACTGGCTAGGATATTTTTATGTTGCCAGCCTAAACCTTTATCAACACTGGCAGGCGCAATATTCCGGCCGCTCATTTGCCATCAACGAACAGGCGTAAAACAGAGCCTCGACGAATTCGTCGAGGCTCTTGATTTTTCAAACAATTGCCGCTTGTCCGTAGAGTTGTTGTTTCACATTGATGACGCGCTTGCGCAAATCAGCTTTGGTTTCAATTTGACTTGCAATCTTTTGAATGGCATACATCACTGTGGTGTGATCGCGGCCACCAAGTACTTCACCAATCATTGGCAAAGAGGCATCTGTTTCTTTTCTCATGAGATACATGGCCACCTGCCGCGGTTCTGCTATTTTTTGCGTGCGATCACGCCCCAGCAAAGCCTCCACACTGGTCTGCCATTCGTGAGCAACCAATTCGATGATCTTCTCAGGAGCAATATTCTGATGTTGAGGCAGAAGGTCAGCCAGCGCAACTTCGACCAGTTGCGGGGTCAAAGAAGAACCGCTTAAATCTGCAAAGGCAATGATCCGATTCAGCGCGCCTTCCAATTCACGGATGTTTGACTCCACGCGTCGGGCAATGGTTTCCAAAATCTCGTCCGAGATGAAGCGTCCGGTACGTTCCGCTTTGGCACGCAATATCGCGAGGCGAGTCTCAAAATCAGGAGGCTGGATATCCGCTGCCAAGCCCCATTCGAATCGGGAGCGCAAACGCTCCTCAAGAGTCACGAGCGCTTTCGGCGGGCGATCCGAAGAAACGATGATTTGTTTATCCTGACCGTGAAGTGTGTTGAACGTATGAAAGAATTCTTCCTGCGTGCTTTCCTTGCCCGCAATGAATTGTATGTCGTCCACCAACAAAACATCGATCGAGCGATATTTCTCACGAAAAGCTTGAGTCGTATGGGTACGAATGGCGTTAATCATGTCATTCGTGAATTCTTCCGATGAAACATACAGTACACTCGAACCATTCGCATGGCACGCGTTGCCGATGGCATGGAGCAAATGAGTCTTTCCAAGCCCCACGCCGCCGTATACGAAAAGCGGATTGTAAGCACGCGCGGGTTTCTCTGCCACTGCCATGCAAGCCGCGTGCGCCAGACGATTGCCTGCGCCCACGACAAACGTTTCAAAGGTATAACGCGAATTAATAGTGGAGTTGCGTGCAGGCAGTTGCTCCGCATCCTCACGGACATTTCCAGCGGCTTCCGTTTCAAACGATTCCGCCTTATCTTCCTGCGTCACAACAAAATCCACTGAGGTGCTCGAGTTGAGAATCCCGACCAACAGGCGATCCACCGTGCTGGCCAGACGATTCTCGAGCCAATCCCGCGCATAAGCATTCTGCACGCCCACGGTTAAGACGCCGTTTTCATAAGACAATGGACAAGTATCGCGCACCCACGTATCAAAAGACGCCTTGGGCATCTCCATCTGCAACTGTCCGAGCACGGATTGCCATGCATGTTCCAGGTTCATAAACCATTCCTTGGATCGGGAGTGAGGGTACATTGAACTAACCCGCCAGAAACCCGCGGCTTAGTGAGATAAAAATATATATGGCTCGATCAAACTAACTATCAGGGACTTCAGATGTGAAAGAACCCTACATCCTCTCGTTCAGCGTGAACACATTCTAGCAGAAAAGTCCTTCACATAACAACACTTTTTGCCTACGCTTAGTTAAAAACATTTCCTTTTTTAAGGTTGACCAATGTTAAAGAATTGTCGCGCGTCCAACAAGAATATAATGCATGGTCAGAACAGACGTTTCAGCCAACTGCATACTTGAGGAGCTGTTCCCCCCCACATATGGGTATTGAAGACTTTGTGAACACTACATGCACAATTACGTTTAACCGAGTGTTAAAAAAACGCACTGTAAAAAATCATCGATTCGCAACCAGTGATTATCCAGTTTGAGCGATTCAAATGTTAAAGAATCAAGGGTTTATGTTTTTATTGACGCGCGCGGCGCGGAACCCATGCAAGAACCGTTGTACCATCACCCATGACCGATGTAATATCCACTTCACCGCCCACCGAACGTGCGCGCGTTTGCATGTTGGCTAATCCATGACCGATGGTCATCGTCATTTTTTCCAAGTCAAAGCCTTTGCCATCATCATGGATCTCCATCATCAAACGATCGGAAGCAATCCACACGTTGATATTCACCAATTTGGCGCCTGAATGTTTTGCCGCATTCGCCAAGGTTTCCTGACAAATATGAAATAACGCTAATGAGTTCGGCTGAGGCAGGTGATCCAGACCGCCTTTGGGGCCATTTAATGAGACTTCCGCAAACGTCTGGGCGCGATATTCGGATACCAACCGTTTCAAACCGTCCATTAAGCCGTCATTCCCCAATTGACGCGGGCGCAAATCCAAAATATAAGCGCGAATATCGCGAATGGTTTGATTCAAACCTTCAATGGACTCCTTGATCTTTACTTTCGCAAGGTCCGAATCATCGTCCAGCGTGTGTAAAGCAGCATCCAGCGAAAGCCCCACGCCATAAATGGACTGAATAATGCCGTCATGCAAATCCATGCCGATGCGATCACGCTCCTCCAACACGGCCAGACGCCGCTCGTTTTCATGTAGGCGCGCATTTTCAATCGCCAGTCCGGCCCAAATTGCCACGCCGTCCACAAACTTCAGGCCTTCCTCTTCAAGCGGTTCACTGGTGCGGCTCGCCATGCCCATTACTCCCACCAAGTTATCAGCCGACTTCAAGGGAAAATAAGCAATCTGACGAAATCCCGCTTTGACAACGGATGGCCGCAAATAACGAGATTCCTTCGCCAAATCGGTCACGATCATTCGCTGACCCGATTGCGCCGCCAAACCGACGATTCCCTCTCCAATTCTAAATTGATTCCTATCCCAGAAAGCTTCTGCGGCCTGTCCGCGGTGAAGAACCATGCGCAAAGTTTGCTTATCTTCTTCCAACAGGAAGATTTCACCGGACTCAACTTTCATATACTCCATCACCACGGCCAGAGTCTTATCCAAAATTGCGTCGAGTCCCAGCGACGAGGTCAGGGCCGATGCGAATTCATTGACCAAAGCCAGGTCTTCACTGCGACGCGTCAGAACCGCATCGTGCTCTTTCATCTGTTCCACCTGCTGCGCGTTCTGGATGGCTGCCGCGGCATAAGCTGCCAGCATTTGGATGATCTTTTCGTCATCTGCCGTAAATTCAGGCGCGTCGATCTTGTCGGTTAGATAAATCTGCCCCAACTGCCGATCACTGGTACGGATGGGAACCCCAAGAAAAGACGTCATATGCGGATGACCGGAAGGAAAACCGACCGAACGCGGATCATCTTGAATGACCGGTATGCGGATAGGTTCTTCAGCATCCATTAAAGCGCCGATCAGCCCGAGTCCCACAGGCGGATGCGGCATCCGCTCGATTTGCTCTTTCGTCATGCCGACAGAAATGAATTTATCCAGTTTCCCCGCACCATCGAGCACGCCGAGCGCGGCATAGCGCGCTTCGGCTTGTTCACACGCCAAAGTTGCGATCTGATTCAGCAGATGATCGAGCGAAACATCCTTGACGAGTTCAAGGCTGGCACGATGCAACGCGATCAGACGTTCCTGCAATTGTTCACGCGTCAGGAGCATTCAAAGACACCTCGAAACAATTATCCCACAAAATTTGATAGATTTTGGAAGAAGTGACCCATAAAATAGAGCTTACAAAGGTGAAATATGACAACCTCCCGTATCTCCAAATTCTATAATTTGACTTTGGATGAACGCCGCGTTCAACTAGCTGACGCTTCGCATCTTTCTCCCGAAGATCTGCTTCCGTTTACGAACGGTCTCTCCGCTGAAGCCGCCGACCACATGATTGAGAACGCAATCGGTACGTTTGCCTTGCCATTAGGAATTGGATTGAACTTCATGGTCAATGGACGCGATGTGCTTGTGCCGATGGCAATTGAAGAACCGTCGGTGGTTGCGGGTGCATCGTTCATGGCAAAACTTGCGCGCGCGGGCGGAGGGTTCATCGCCACAACCACCGAGCCATTAATGATCGGTCAAATGCAAGTGATCCATGTTGTGAATTTAGATGAAGCCAAATTGAAAATCTATGAACACAAATCTGCATTACTTGCCGAAGCTGATTCGATTGATCCGGTGTTGAAAAAATTCGGCGGCGGTGCGCGGGATTTGGAAGTTCGAATAATTGAAGACTCTCCAATCGGCGCTTTCTTGGTTGTTCATCTCATTTATGATGTACGCGATGCGATGGGAGCGAACGCGGTCAACACGGCTTGCGAAAAACTCGCTCCAAAAGTTGAATCCATTACCGGCGGGAAAGTCCATCTGCGAATTCTTTCCAATCTTGCAGATCGCCGCATCGCCCGCGTACGATGCGTCATCCCATCGAAGGAATTGTCTTTTGAAGGCTATAGCGGGGACCGTGTCAGTGATGGCATCATTGCCGCGTATGCTTTCGCCGCCGCAGATCCTTATCGAGCCGCGACGCACAACAAAGGCATTATGAACGGCGTGGACGCGGTGGTCATAGCCACTGGTAATGACTGGCGCGCCATCGAAGCCGGCGCACACGCCTACGCAGCGCGTTCTGGCAGATACACTTCCTTATCAACGTGGAATAAAGATAAAGATGGCAACCTCGTCGGCACCATCGAAATGCCGATGGCGGTTGGAATTATCGGCGGCGCGACCAAAGTTCATCCCGCCGCGCAAGCCGCAGTTAAATTAATGAACATAAAGTCTGCATCTGAATTGGCCGAGATAATCGTCTCGGTTGGACTCGCTCAAAACATGGCGGCGTTGCGCGCACTCGCCACCGAAGGCATCCAGCGCGGACACATGTCGTTGCATGCGCGCCAAGTGGCGATTGCCGCCGGTGCAAGCGGTGATATGATTGAAAAGGTCGCCGCACAGATGGTGGCAGAGAAAGTTGTGAGAATTGATCGAGCGGAAGAGATTTTGAAAGCAATGAAGGGATGAACTAAATTTTAAACGGCAAATCATGAACAAAAAAATTGGCATTCTCTCCATCTTTCTCATCTTTATTTTGGGATGCAGTTTCTTAGCTTCACCAATAGCAACTCCATCTCCAGTTCCGCCGTCGCAGACTCCGCGAAGTCCAACCGCGGTTCCGCCAACTTCAACGGTCAGGCCGCCCACGCAACCGGCCTCATTGGGAACGATTGCGCTTGATTTCGTTGCACTGTTGTGCGATGCACAATGGATGAACGGCGCGCAACATCTTACGGCTTGTCCGCCTGCGAACACAGATCATTCAGGCGGTTACGCTGTGGTGATTGATCCAGCGACGGAAGGTCTACCAGCCAACACGCCAGTTATTTTGACATTTGCTGGTACATATTCCGCTGCCCTCTTCTTAAGATATCCAACCTTCAAAGTGCACGCCGGGGATCGTTTCCGAAGTACGCTGCGCTGTTCGGGACCGCTCAATCCACAATGCAATGTGCAATTCGCCTTGGAATATTATGATGCTCAGGGAAAATATCACAGTCCATTTATGCAGTGGGACTATAACCCGAGCATGCCCGATATCAATGTGGATGCCGACTTGAGTTCACTCATCGGGCAAAGCGTGGACTTTGTGCTGGCTCTGCGACCAGAGAATGGCTCTTCCGCACAAGATGACGGTGCGCTATGGATTGCGCCAGTGATTTATCGTCCGAATCCGTAATTGATTGAACGGAAGAGATTTTCAAGCAGACAAGTTTTATGTCAAAGTTCAGCATGTGTAATATCAAACATGAATAATCAGATACAAAAACAAGAAGCAGAACAAATTTGGCTAGGATTGCCAAAACAGTTTGCCACAGCGGTGATTAGCACCCTCTTATCGCTTTTATTTCTAATACCAGTTGAATTCATGCCAATTAATAGAATGCCTGACGTACTGATGATGATCGGATGGTCGTTACAGGGTTGGGGTGTATTGATTTTATATAAAATAAGTGCCTTAAGTCATTCAGTCATTCCAGATAGTATATTTCACGTTGCCGTAATAGCAATTTCAATTCTTCCCATATCAATTATTGGTTTTATGATTGGCTCAAACAAAAGATCAACTATTATCAAAGGCATCATTACTTTAATGATCTATCTCTGCGTAGCATTTTTTGGTGGAATGCTCGTATGGTCTTTAGCTTTTTAAAAAATCTGCTAATTTTGTTCGATTTACAGACGCAACCAATTATGCAAAGATGAAAAGGTAATTTATGACAACTCCTCAACCACAACCCTTCCCCACCCTCCTCAAACCTGCCAAGCCCGTCGGCATCGTTGGCTATGGCGCATATGTGCCGCGTTATCGTCTGCCAGCAAAGGAAGTCGCACGCGTTTGGACTGGCGGCAAAGGCGGACTTCCCATCAAAGAGAAAGCCGTCCCTGGACTCGATGAAGACGTTATCACCATGTCCATTGAAGCCGCACGCAACGCCATGAAGCGCGCACAAATTGATCCGACTGAATTGCGTGCGGTATGGGTCGGGTCGGAATCGCATCCATACGCGGTGAAACCCACTTCCACGTTGGTCGCTGAAGCGATTGGCGCCGTCCCCAACACGCAAGCCGCCGATTGGGAATTCGCCTGCAAAGCTGGCACCGAAGCTCTCGTCGCCGCGATGGGATTGGTCGGCTCGGGCATGGGACATTATGCGATGGCCATCGGCATGGACACCGCGCAAGGCAAGCCTGGCGACGCCCTCGAATACACTGCGGGCGCGGGCGGAGGCGCGTACATCATCGGTCCCGCGGAGGAGTCGCTGGCAATCATCAACTCTTCGTATTCATACGTCACCGATACGCCTGACTTCTGGCGGCGCGAATATCAAAGGTATCCGGAGCACGGCATGCGATTCACTGGCGAACCCGCTTACTTCAAACACAGCACCGAAGCCGCCACGCATATGATGGAAGCCAGTGGCACAACCGCAAAGGATTACCAGTGGGCGATCTTCCATCAACCTAACACGAAGTTCCCGCAACGCGTCGCCTCTCAACTCGGATTTTCGATGGAGCAGATTCAACCCGGCCTGCTTGTGTCTGTGATTGGAAACACTTATGCAGGCGCGGCCATCATCGGACTCACCGCGACTCTCGACATCGCCCAACCCGGCGACCGAATCCTTATGGTCTCTTTCGGATCGGGAGCGGGTTCCGATGCCTTCGACATTCTCGTCACTGACAAAGTCACCGCCCGCGCCGGACTGGCGATGAAGACTCAGGAATACATAGCGCGCCGCACTGAGATTGATTACGCAACGTATGTCCGCTATCGCGGCAAGCTGGCAATGAAATAAACTTCGTCTATGTTTAAGGAAACCATCCAGCTTGAAACACTTCGTCAAAAGATCGAAGACGCTGAAATCGAATCAGGCAGTCAATCTGATTATTTGGATCGCGGTAATCCAAACGCCGGGCAGGCTAAACAAACCCAGGACACGATCGATAAACTCCATAATCAGATCAATATTTCAAAAATGGAACTCTCGAAGCTGATTGCCATAGTTCGACTACAATCACCACAGGCAATCAATGAATGGGTCAATTTTCATACTGACATTTTGCAAAAAATCATCAACGAAGCTCCGACCGTGAAGAATGCAAAAGTTCGGGAAAACCTGGCAAAAGGCGCGCTTCAAAAATTGGAAAAAGTGCGAAATGGCGAACAGGATTATGTCGGAATTAACTGGTATTTTTTGAAAGATTATAGGGAAAGTGCGAAGAAGATCACTGCAAAATCGAGCTAGTTTTGGAAATAGATTTGCAACATGGTGATATGTATAAATACCGTTCCAGCGCAATTGGCTGGATAATAGAATAGGATAACGGCATGGCATTCTTCGATCTCACTCTCGATGAACTAAAAACCTATCGTCCTGCGCGCGAAGAACCTAAAGACTTCGACGTATTTTGGAAATCAACATTGGATGAAGCACTCGCATATCCGCTCAATGCGAAATTCGAGCGTGTAGATTATGGTCTCATTGCGCAGGAAACCTTTGACGTTACCTTCAATGGCTTCGGCGGACAACCCATCAAAGGCTGGTTGATTTTACCCGTAGGGGCGAAGCGTGCTTCGCTCTTGCCTTGCGTCGTTGAATTCATCGGCTACGGCGGCGGACGCGGTTTTCCAATTGATTGGCTCGTATGGTCCAGCGCGGGCTATGCTAACTTCGTGATGGACACGCGCGGACAAGGCAGTACCTGGTCACCGGGCGATACTCCCGATTTATATGCAGAGGGCGGCAACGCACATTATCCCGGAAGTATGACCAATGGGATTCTCGATCCCAAACATTATTATTATCGCCGTGTCATCACGGATGCCGTCCGTGCTATTGAAACGGCAAGCGCTCATCCCGCCGTGGACGCAACTCAAATCGCTGTGACAGGCATCTCACAAGGCGGAGGACTCACCATCGCTGCGGCGGGACTTGTCCCGGATGTGGTCGCGGCCATGCCTGATGTGCCGTTCCTTTGCCACTATCGCCGCGCCACTGAACTGGTTGACACGTATCCTTATAAAGAGATCGCTGATTATTGTCACACCCATCGCGATAAAGTGGAAACAGTTTTCAACACACTTTCCTATTTCGATGGAGTCAACTTCGCCTTACGCGCGAAAGCGAAGGCGTTGTTCTCTACGGCTCTCATGGATCAAGTCTGCCCGCCTTCAACCGTTTATGCGGCATACAATCACTGGGCAAGTGAAAAAGATATCAAAGTTTATCCGTACAACGGTCACGAAGGCGGCGGTAGTTATCAGACCATCGAGAAACTGAAATTCATCAAGAATATTTGGAAATAAAAAATGACAGACGTTGTTATTGCAGGCATTGGACAAACCGAAGTTGGCGAGCATTGGAAACTTAGCTTGCGCGAGCTGGCCTTTGACGCCATTCAAGATGCCGTAAAAGATAGCGGCGGCCTGAAACCGCAAGCCTTGTTCGTCGGCAACATGCTCGCGCCAAATCTTTCCAACCAAGCGCATCTCGGCGCGCTCATCGCGGATTACGCAGGCCTTACCGGCATCGAAGCCATGACCCTTGAAGCCGCAGGCGCCTCTGGCGGCGCGGCGTTGCGTCAAGGTTATCTCGCAATTGCAAGCGGCATGGTGGACGTGGCGCTGGTCATTGGCGTGGAAAAATTTACAGACAAAATTGGTCCCGAAGTTGATGCGGCCCTCGCCACCACAAGTGATTCCGATTTTGAAGCGGTGCAGGGAATGACTCTTGCATCACAAGCTGCGCTGCTCATGCAGCGTTACATGCACGAGTATCAAGTTCCTGCGGATGGATTTGCTGGATTTGCATTGACTGCGCACGCTAATGGCGCAAATAATAAATTTGCGATGTTCCAAAAAGCCATCAAGCTTGAGACCTATAGCAAAGCGGAAATGGTCAGCGAACCGCTCAACCTGTTTGACATTGCTCCCAATGCGGATGGCGCGGCCGCTCTCGTTCTGACTCGCCGCGAACTGCTTCCGTCAAATTTTGCGCATCCGCTCGTGAAGATTTCGGGCTCCGCGTCTGCGTCCGATACGCTAGCATTGCATGATCGAAAGGAACTATTGTATTTTGAAACTGCCCAACTCTCGGCAAACAAAGCGATGAAGCAGGCAGGTATTACGCTCGATCAAATTAATTTCTTTGAGTACCATGATATGTTCAGTATTTACGCGGCATTACAACTTGAAGCGATTGGCTATGCAATCAAAGGTCAAGGCTGGAAACTCGCAGCGGATAGTGAAATTGCGTTGAAAGGAAAAATCCCTTGCGCTACCATGGGCGGACTCAAAGCGCGCGGCTTCCCGGGCGGCGCAAGCGGCGCCTATCAGGCCGTCGAAGCGGCGACCCAGTTGCGAGGTCAAGCAGGAGCGAACCAGATCGCAGGCGCAAAATATGGATTGATCCAATCCCTCGGCGGGCCGGCGTCCACGGCCATTTCTCATGTTTTTGAGAGGTTGCAAGCCTGATAGGGTTTGAGAGTCTTGCTGGATAGAATTACTATCGAAGAAAGGAATTTGAGAATGGAAATCCCAAGACACTGGCGCCTCAAGCAACAACGATATTCCCTCGTCGGCGAGGTTTGCCCGCACTGCGGCAATAAAATTTTCCCGCCGCGCGACGTCTGCCCCAATTGTGGCGACGAAGCGAAGGAACTCTACACATTCAGCGGCAAAGGTGAAGTATATTCATACACTACGATCTATGAAGCTCCCAGCGGTTATGATGCCAACGCACCGTATACAGTGGCAATTGTCAAACTCGAAGAAGGACCGATGATCACCGCACAATTGACCGACCTCGGTGACCAGCCAGTTCAGATCGGCATGCCCGTCGAGATGGTAACGCGCAAGATGCGCAACGACGGCGACGAACGCGGTCTGATCGTTTACGGGTATAAGTTCCGCCCAATTGGGTTTGTACAGCAGTTACAGCAGTAATCCCGCCTCGGATGTTTGTTTCCCCTCAATTTTTATCGGCTTGTTCTTGCAATATTCGTAAAATATCCAGGTTGAAGTGTACGGTTAATTCGCGGTTGTGATCTATCATCACCTTTTGTACTAACCCTAAAACTATAATCCACTTTAGGTTGAAAATCTCATGCCGCTCCTGATGTTTTGAGGGGCGGCATTTCGAGAATCTATCCATGCAAGTCAGAAAAATATCTTTTACTTTTACGGAGCGGTGTGGGGGCCGCTTTTGATTTCATGGGATGGTGGCAAATTCATAGGCTTATCACTCCACCTATGAATTTGCATACCGAGGATGATTTATATTATATAAACCATTATTCGATCAGGCTGGAATTGAGATTTAGCTGAGAACAATCTGTATGGTTGTTCGGGGTCAAGATGTCTGTTAATTCTTTGAAGCAAAAATATCATAAAAATGATTTCTCAATAGCCTGACTCAAAGCACCAAGGACTATGTTTTCCTTCCAATCCCTCGTAAAACTATTAAATCTCCGAGGTTTTTATCCACGGCCGCCGCGGGCACCTATGCTTTTCGTCTGCAAACGAATTCATTACAACCCGTAGGAACACCTGCCGGGCGGATATTTAATACATCAAAGCCCAGCGATTTGAGTTGCGCTGTCATTTCGCCCACACTGGCGTATTCATAAGGGTAGCCACCCACCCAATCGATCACATTATGCATGAAGTCCATGCCACGCTTCATCCTAAATGGATTTTTGAGTGTCACCAGCCACTTTGCAACAAAAATGATGGGCATGAAGATCCATATCAATATCCTTTGTCCAAAGTTGCCCACTTTATTGTAAAGCCACTTAACCAGTTTCCAAATCGGCGATGACCAATGCTGATTATAAATAGCAATCATCAGAAATCCGCCGGGACCAACGCATTGGGCGGCGTTCCTTATCGCCTGGGCCATCTGACCGGTATGATGCAAAACGCCCCAAGAATACACAACATCGAATATTCCCAACGACTTCATCTGCCCGGCATCCAAAACAGAAGCCTGCAGAAATGAAGCGGCAAGTCCATCACCTGACCAACGAGCAAAATTTGTGCGGGAAGTATCAACGGAAACCGAATCAACATCAATTCCAACAACGGATTGAGCGCCGAGTTGCGATGCCGCAATTGAAAACAGGCCGCTTCCACATCCTATATCTAAAAAGGATTTTCCCTTCAAAGCATTTTCGCCAAACAGGGAAGTCAGGGAAGATGTAGCTTCTTCGATCCGAGATTTATCGAGTTGACGCGAAAACGAGGCCCAATTTTGTCCAAACTTAAACATAAGATCCTTTCATCCACAATGCCAATATAGAAAGCGCGTAAAGACGTTTGCCATGATCGGCGCGAGCTTGGGTATGCTCGTTAATTAAGTTTCGCAATGCGGATTGATTGAATAAATCATTCAACGGACTTTCAGTTCCCAGCAACAATTCACGCGACCAAGCCGCAAGCGGGCCGCGAAACCATGCTGCCAACGGAATTCCGAATCCCTGTTTGTTATGCGACCGGACATTCTCCGGCAAATAGTTGGCAAAAGCTTTCTTCAACAAATACTTTCCGCTTCTGCCGCGGACCTTGAGCGAATCCGGCAAACGCGCCGCCCATTCCACGATTTCATGATCGAGAAATGGCGAACGTCCTTCTAGCGAGGCGGCCATCGTCATACGATCCGCCTTAACCAACAAATCACCGGGTAGATAATTATGCAAGTCAGTGTAAAGCGTTCGGTCAAGAAAAGAACCGCTGGATTTATCAAACGCTTCTGCTAATAACGATTCAGCATTATCGGCGCGGAAATTTTCCCAATGCACTTCTTTCCAAAGTTGTTGTCTCTGCCACGGAGCAAAGTACGAACCCCAGCGTAAAATGCTAGCGCGGCGATCCAGGCGCGGCAGCTGCTCGAGACGTTTCAATCCATTGACAAAGCTTTTACCAACGGGGCGGTTTGATCTATCAGGTAGTCGATGCGCAATGGACGGAATCAGATTTTGGGTCAGGAAGGGAGGCGCCTGCAAATACAGGTTGGCCAACGGATCAAGCCAGTACCGCTGATAGCCTGCGAAATCTTCATCCCCGCCGTCGCCGTTCAGTGCGACCGTTACATATTGACGCGTCAACAACGAGAGATGATAAAGCGGAATCGCCGATGCATCTGCAAACGGTTCGCCGAAATGAGTGATGATCTTTTTGAGCGTTGCAGGAACATCGCCATACGTCAGCGTGAACTCGTGATGATCGGTGGAATATTTTTGTGCGACCGCACGCGCATAAGGTAGTTCAGAAAATTCTTCTTCCTGAAAACCCACCGAAAATGTTTTAACTGGCGCGTCGCTCAATTCCGCCATCAATGCCACGATCACACTCGAATCGATCCCGCCGCTCAAATGCGCGCCGAGCGGCACTTCACTGATGAGGCGCATCTTCACTGCCTCGCGCAAACGGACGCGCAGTTCTTCGGCGAGATCATCCTCGTTGCCCGAGAGCTTCGGCTGATTGGAATAATCCCAATAACGATTGACCTTCGCCTGACCATTTTCCCAAACCAATGTATGCGCGGCGGGAAGTTTGTAAATATCCTTGTAAACCGTGCGCGGTTCGGGAACATATTGCAAACTCAAATACAAATCGATGGCTTCCAGATCAATGTCGGGTCGATGGGGCAAAGCCTTGAGCAAGCCGTTCAACTCCGAACAAAAATACAACTCGCCGTTTTGAATTGTGTAATAGACGGGCTTCTTGCCAAGACGGTCGCGCGCAAGCAATAGGCGGTGTTTGTGCACGTCCCACAGTGCGAAGGCAAACATGCCGCGAAAATGTTGGACACATGCCTCGCCTTCATCCTCATAAAAGTGAACCACACATTCAGTATCGCTTTGTGTTTTGAAATGATGACCGCGCTTTTCCAGCCCAGCGTGCATTTCGGGATAGTTATAAATTTCGCCGTTGTAAACGATCCAAATGGAATCATCTTCATTCGAGATCGGCTGATCCCCGCCCTTCACATCAATGATGGCAAGCCGGCGCATCGCAAGTCCAACGCCTCCCGCAACATGAAAGCCGTCACTGTCGGGGCCGCGATGCATGATCGCCGCATTCATTTTTTGCAAGACCTCGCGATCACCGGGCCGATTATCGGAATAGGACAATCCGCAAATGCCGCACATTATTTCATCGCCTTTTCTAAAATTGTTTCATACTGTTCCGCGAACTCGATTCCAACTAAAGGCTGATTCGACTCTCTGGCGCGCGGCGCGTCCCATTTGCTCCCGCATCTGCGCGTCGACCAAAAATGGCATCAGTGATTCTCGAAGCGACTCCACATCTTCAGTTAGGACAAGCCTTCCCGTTTCACTATCTACAACCAATTCTTCATTGCCTGCGATCCTGGTCGCCACAATAGGCAATCCGCTTGCCATAGCTTCCAATACCGCGTTAGGCATTCCTTCATGCCTCGATGGAAATAAAAAAACATTTGCCGCCGAATACTGCTCTTTGAGTTGTTTAGATGAAAGCCAGCCTGCGAAATGGATGCGGCCACTGATGCCATATTCTTCTGCCATCGCTTTTAAAGTATCCGTCTGCGGCCCATCACCGGCGATCGTCCAGGTCCAGTTGAAATCTTTTAACTGAGATAAGGCGCGCATCCCCAAATCAAAACCTTTTTGATATACCACGCGTCCCACAGATAGAATGTGCGGCGCTGACCAATCACGGTTGGATGCCGTAAATTGCAATGTATCCACGCCATTGGGAATCACAGGAATCTCATAATGCGAATCAAAAGCAAGCGCAAGATCCCTCAAGCCGTTACTATTGGCAATGATCGAAAAAGCATTCTTCCAAATTAGACGTAAAAATGGTGCGGCCAATTTATGATACATGCGAAAATCATAAGGACGAAATCCCGGAACATCTCCACCGCGCAAGGAAACAACATAGGGGATTCGATAAAACCATTTCAACAGTAATGCGACCGCGCCGGAAGGCAATCCGAAAAAGGCCAAAGTGATATCCGGCTTGAATTGGCGGATCAAACCAAAAGTCCGGAAAGAAGCGCTAAAGATGAATGAAATTTGTTCGAGCGCGTTGGATCGATCCATCTTGCGACGCAACGTGGATAGGCGAATAACTTTTACTGCATCGCGCGTTTCTTCAAAAGGCAAATCACCCCAATGCGAAGTCAGAACCAAAACATCCTGACCGCGCTGCACAAGCACACGCGCAATATTTGAGCTGGCATTCCCCGCGCCGCCACCGATCGGAGGATATTCGCTATTGATGAGCAGAATTTTCATCGGATCAAGAATGCTCTTCAGGCTTTTCCAATAGAAACGCGTTGAGAAAACACCAATTGGGATAAGCCAACAAACGATTATAGAGTCTATGCAAGCCAATGACATGTGACGGCCTGATCACAGTCAATACCGAAAGCATCGGGAAAGTTGGGAAAATTCCCTTGCGCCAACGAATGTGGAAATACTTTTCAAACATTTTCACATACTCGAGGATGGGACGATCACCGGGATGCCGGTCAATGCTGGAGGTGCGCACGAGCTTACCGGAAAAAAAGAACGAGATGCGCGAGGCGAGATGCGCCAAATTAGGGACAGTGATCAACGCTTTGGCGCCCGGCTTTAAGATGCGCGCAAATTCAGCGACCGCGCGCTCCTGATCCCAATACGGAAGATGCTCCAGCACATCGAGACACATCAACACATCCACCGATCCGCCCGCTAGGCCGGTTTCGAGAAAGCTTCTCTGAATGATGTATTGGGATGAGTAATTCAAATCCATACCGGTGATTTGATAACCCCTTTCGCGGTATTTATTGACTAGAACTCCTTCGCCGCAGCCCATATCATAAATAGACGCGCTTTTATCGCATCCATCCAGGAATTTATGGGCGAGCGTCATCTTCTCGAGATAGACCGGCAGGTAAGGCCAGTCTTTTCTCAAGTGGATATGATAATCTCCGCGGTCGGCATATTCGCCAGAACGTTTCACTATGATCCTCTATAAAATATTATGGACAGGATTCCGTGCCCGACGGCTTGGGGGCATAGACCTGAAGGTTATTGCTCTGTAAACTAAGAACAGGATGGTATTCACACAAGATGGGAGCCGCGATGTCTTGACTCCAGGCATTGTTCTCCTCCGAAAACGCCTCGCCCGTTTTGATACCGGTATTCAACTTGCGGGAAACAATCAATGCAAAACGATGCTGATGAAGATCGGAATAAAACTTGGAAAGCGCTAGACGATTGTTCGACATGGCGATTTCCATCAACTCCACGATTTCATCCTCCGGTACAAGCGGCACACCTTGGATGTAATTGAACGTGATCAACTGACGCTCTGAAATAAAAAGAACTTGGCCTCCCTGTGCAGCAGCTGGAGCAACCGCGGCTTGCAACTTCTTGATATCAACCTGCGCTCGAGAGCTGTTATAAGTTATCCATGAACCAACATAGTCGAGTGGAAAGACAAACGGAATGAGTATTACTAGAACCAGAACCGGCCAGGGAATCATTCCCCATTCCGTATTGCCAGATTCGGGACGGACTTGATTCGCAAAAAAATATAACGCGATGATTTGCAAAAGAACTTCGTATGAATCCAAATCATGTAAGTCTGCACCGCCGCCGATCTTGACGCTGACCACCAAGCATCCGACGAACAAAACCAATAAAATCAAGCCCAAGACAATAATGCGGATCGGATGCAAACGATTCAATCGGCCGCGCAAAGCAAACCAAAGTCCGAGCCACAATGGAAGCGAAATCAAAATGATCCCCGGCAAAATTCCAAGTGGAAACGCCGGGCTGGGAAGCAATCGATTCCACAATAACGATGAAGTCAAACTGGAACGGAATAAACTTGTGTCTTTGTTACCGGAAATAAAAATATAAAATGCCTGGCCCGCAAACGCACTGACCAATCCAAGCACGCCCCACATCAACGGCTTGATCAAATATCCCCAAACATTTTTCGATTCAGAAATCGGCCGTTCAAGCAGATATAAAGCCGCGGCCAACGCCGCCGGAACCGGATACCAATTCACGCCGCTCATCCCCGCCCAAAACGACGCGGCCAACACGGCGATCAATGACTGCCAGGGATGTTTCATCTCCACGCCCCACAGGACAATGATGACGCAAACTTGCAAATAGTAATAGACCGGCCCTTGCAGAAGATAAACAAAGCTCCAGCAAGCGACCAGCAAAGCCAGCGCTTTATTGCTGAGATGCAAACGTCGCACAAGGAGCCACGAAGAAAGGCTGGTGATCCCCAGCCATAAAAGCACTTGCCAAATTCGGTGTGCCCAAAGCGGGAGTCCATGAATCAAATACGGAATTGCCATCAGAATGTATCGCGTAGCGTGCCACGGAGAAAGCGGCACTCTCATTCCATACAAAGATTGACTTAACCACAATGAGCCATAATAAAAGCGGCTCGTCTCGGAATAATCAATGGAAAATGGATCCGTGGTTACCACCAGCAGATTCTCGTAAACCTGATAGGCAACCACTTGAATCAAAACCACGGATGCAAAAGACGCCGCCCAGGAAGAAGGTGTCGCCCATTTCCATGCCACCACTTGAAATAGACATATCCACCAAAAGACCCAAAGCAATGGAAAAAATTCGGGCAAAGTTTTTCCGAAGATATAAAGCTTCACCAAAGGTGGGACAAAAGCAACTGCAATAATCGGAAGGAAAGCAACCCAACGCCATACGCTATTAGACTTGAAGTTTTCTAATCGATCAAAGAAATTTTTTGTCCTACCAGTTTGCAGACCGTAACACAGGAACGCGCTTCCAACAATTGTAACGATATATCCAAGAAGTAAGATCGTCCATTTGGAATGCCACAGAGAGACATCCATTTTGCTGATGTGCATGAACGTTTGGATCAGCGCAACGAGACCAATTAGAAACCCAAAGCCAAAATAGGTCTGCCAGAACGTCTTCGATAAGATGGGCTTCATAAGTTAATTCTTCGACTCGGGTTCACGCTCAGCGTCCATGGCAGACAAGATGGCAGGCATATACACCGCGCCAGGCAAGCTGGCGACCATGTAGAAGACGCGGATCAATACAGCCAGGGTAAGGCCAGCCGCTGTGCTCATTCCGCCCACAGTGGAAAACAGGAATGTTAAAGAAAGTTCCTGCACGCCGTAGCCGTTGATCGAAATCGGAATCAGCGTGACAAAATAGGAGATGCTCCACAAACCAACGATCAACCAAAACGACATATGCGCTCCCAGCGCAGAAACGAGAATGGCAAGTGCGATACAAGTGCAAAGGACGTGTCCCCAGGTGCAGGCCAGCGCGGCGAACAAAGCCAGCGGATTTTTGAACCATATCGAAAAGGTCTGCAGAGTTCTTTTGATAAAATCCCATATCCTTTGGAAGATGGGCGGCACAGCCAGCGCTGACGCGGCTGAAACCGGGAAGAGAACGTGCCATGCCGGAATCAAGCCGAAGGGCAGGGTAAAGACCATTGCGAGCGCACCAATCAATCGGTCCGCGACCAATGAGGCGAGACTGACCGCGCGATCATATCCCAATTGCATCGCGCCAGCCAATCGAACCACATCGCCGCCAATTGTTGTCGGCAAAAAATTATTAGAGAATAAACCGGTGAATGTGAGTGCCAGCGCATCGCCAAAGGAAATCTTAACATTTCCGGAGCGAAGCAAAATATACCAACGTACTACGACGCAAACGCGTGAAAGCAAAATCAGAATGAAGGCAAGCAAGATTTGGGAAAAAGAAAGTTGTTTGAAAGCCTTGATGACCTCATCCCAGCCTTGGCCGCGCAGAAGCAAAATAATCAGACCAATGGCCAGCAGAGTCCCTGCAAATCGAAGAAGGAAACGGCGATTGTCCGAGAGCCAATCTGTCATTTGCGTTCCTTTTTCCCTTCGATGATATCTCTCACCGTGTAAGTGGGCTTGCGCTGGGACTCATGATAGGTGCGTACAAGAAGTTCTGCGATCAATCCCATGAGAATGGATTGAAAGCCGAGAATCAGAAACATGATTGCCAACGGCAAAAGCGGCGAGGCGGTCACCGAAGTGCTTGCAATGATTTTACGCGCAAACAGATATACAAGAGTCACCAAACTTGCAAGCATCAATACCAGTCCCGTGCCGCCGAACAAACGGATCGGTTTGTTGCCATAACTCAGCAGGAACTTGACAGTAAACAAATCGAGCACCACCTTCATGGTCCGTTCCAAACCATATTTTGCTTTTCCATGCAGGCGCGGATGATGATGAACTGGGAGCTCGGCGATGCGTGCGCCAACTGAATGGGCAAAGACGGGTATGAAGCGATGCGTCTCGCCATATAGCCGGAATTCGTCCAGCACTTCGCGGCGATAGGCCTTAAGCGTGCAGCCATAATCATGCAGATGAACGCCAGTCACCCAAGAGATCAAACCGTTCGCCATCATGGAAGGCAAATTGCGCGTGATGGGGTTGTCTTTTCGATCCTTGCGCCAGCCGCTGACCACATCGTAACCCTCTTCAAGCTTGGATAACAACATCGGGATATCGGCCGGATCGTTTTGGAGATCAGCATCCAGCAAAATAACGACATCGCCCTTCGCATGATCAATCCCGGCTGAGATGGCCGCTGTTTGTCCAAAGTTGCGGCGGAATACGATCACGCGAACATGTTGATCTTTCTTCGCCAATCCACGCAATACTTCCAGACTTCGGTCTGTGCTGCCATCGTTGACAAAGATCACTTCCCACGGTCTCTTCAACGGTGTCATAACCTTTGTGACCGCATCGAAGAGAATTGGTAAATTTTCCTCTTCGTTATAAACGGGAATAATCAGAGACAAAAACATTTATTTCCTTTGAAAGATCCGCAACTGTGAGCCGGGATGACAAGATGTCGGTATGGGAGCAGATGGCAATTCATTATAATCATTAGGAGAGAGTTTATTTTTCATATTCATATAGTCCCCGGCATCAACAATGACAATGTCCGCTTCGTTCAACCACTGCTGATCCAGTTGGGCATTGTAATAGCCGTATTTCAACAATTGCTGCGGATCACCGCCAATGCGAAAAGTCGAGAGACCATCGATCTGGACAGGAAATATTTTTATATCAGGCAGATATATAAGCGGCGCAATAGAATCTCCTCCATTCCAGTATACCAAGCTGCCCGCCGGAATGGTCCGCGCCAAGTATGCCCCTACTTGCTCATTGGCAGCGATCACGTCAGTTGAGCACACAGGTTTTAAAGCCGCCAGGAAGGGTGAAAGAACAAAACCGAGGATTAAGATTGTCAGGGCGAGAACATAGGCGTAATTCAGGTCTTTTCGTCTCAGCAGCTTGAAAATCAAAAAAGCAGTGACCAACAATGCTACTCCAACCAGAGCACCAGCAGCGACGGAGACAATCTTCAATGCCGCATTCAGGCCCAATGAGAGCTTATTCGAGAGTATCGTCCACATGCTAAGAAAAACTATTTTCCCCTTATGCAGCAACGGAAAAGCGATCCCCAACAGCCCATTTCCAATTCTTTCAAAGTTTGAATAGCCAATTCCCGCAGTGATCGCCACGACACATAATGCCAATAATACTTGCCGCAAAGGATGGACGTTTTTATCCAGATTGTTTATAACAACAACCAGCAATAAAATCCCGCTAACGTTAAAAAAGGCTATATAGGAATCGAAACAGAATACACAATAATTCAAAATGAGCGATGCCCACAAATGCATTAATGTGAGTATCAAAAATAAGGTTTCCAAAAAGATGGCGATACGAAAATCAGTCTGAGTTTTCCAAGCGCGGGTTTGGGGCCATAAGAAGAGGGCTATCAAACTGCCAGTCAGCACAAGGAAATCGGAACGAAAGGCAATAAAAAAAGATAGTATACGGCTCTCCAATGGAAGGGGGAACGAGCTTAAATCTACACCCGGTATCTGTAAATCAGCAAAAAACGATTGCAAACTTTTTGGCAGCCATATCAACCAGAGTTGCATAATATACGGCCAATAGAGAATATGGAAGAATAATAATACTCCTCCACCTGCCAATAAGGAATAAATCGCCGGTTTCCACCCGTGTTGCCAAAAAATATATGCAACTAACAGAGGCAAAACCGGAATCATGTTTTGACGCGTCATAATGGTCACGCCTGCTAAAAAACCGCTTAAGGTTAACTCCCAGATCGAGCGCTTCTCACCGAGCGCTAACGCCAAAATCCAAGCAAGCAGACATGCAATGGTAGATTGAGTTATTCCCTCACTATACGTAAAAATTACTACCGGCGAAAGCACAAGAACCCAAACCGCTGCAACCGCCAGCCATTTGTTATGGCTGATTCTCATGGATGCCACCCAAACTCCCAACAATGTTAGACAACCAAAGAAAATTGCTAAATAACGGCCAGTTCGCAAGCCGGGGCCGAAAATGAATTCGGCGTATCCTGGAATTAGGAAAGCCAGGGGAGCTTTATCCATCCAAACTCCATAAAGCTCAAATGGATGGTATTGTCCTGTCGCAAATAATATTCCTTTATAAAGGTAATCGCCTTCATCTAACCTAGAGATGGTGGTATGGGCATAGATGAATGCTTGAACCAGATATATTGCCGCTCCCAACAAAGCCAATATATAAGCCCATTGAACCGGCCATTCGCGATGCAGACTCGCTTCTATTTTTCGAATCATTAACAGTCGAGCCTCATAGACGACCTGCGAGAGGTTTTAATCTTTCCAAATCTGCATCTACCATCGTCTGCACCAACTCCCTGAAATTCATCGTCGGCTCCCAGCCAAGAACACTGCCAGCCTTGCGCGGGTCAGAGACCAGCTCATCCACTTCTGCCGGGCGATAGTATAGGTGATCCTGTAAAACATATTGATTGTAATCGAGTCCAACATGGCTAAAGGCAAGCTCGCAAAACTCACGAACCGAATGTGTCTCACCGGTGCCGACCACATAATTGTCAGGCTTTTCCTGTTGCAACATAAGCCACATGGCTCGGACGTAATCACCCGCAAAGCCCCAATCGCGGCGCGACTCTAAATTGCCAAGACGTAAGTCTTTATTCATGCCCAGCTTGATGCGCGCCACACCATCCGAAATCTTGCGTGTCACGAATTCAAGTCCGCGACGTGGGCTTTCGTGATTGAACAAGATTCCTGAAACCGAAAACAAGTTAAATGATTCGCGATAATTCACGGTGATCCAATGACTATATACTTTTGCCACACCGTACGGACTGCGCGGATAAAACGGCGTCGTTTCCTTTTGCGGAACCTCCATTACTTTTCCGAACATCTCGCTCGATGACGCTTGATAGAATTTGATCTTCGGATTGATGAAGCGAATCGCCTCCAAAATTCGCGTTACGCCCAGCGCGGTCACATCGCCGGTCAAGACCGGTTGATTCCACGACGTAGGCACAAACGACTGCGCCGCGAGATTATAAATTTCATCCGGCTTATATTCCTCCAGCATTGAAAGCAACGAGCCTTGATCGGTCAGGTCACCTTGAATGATGGTGATGTCATCCAGGATATGTTGAATCCGTTCATAAGTCACAGTGCTGGCGCGGCGCGCCATCCCAATGACACGATACCCCTTTGAAAGCAACAACTCTGCAAGATATGAACCATCCTGTCCGGTAATTCCCGTGATAAGGGCAGTGGGCATCCAATCTCCTATTCAAGCCAACTCAAAATTCAAGAGTTGAATTATAAACCCTGTCAAGAACGTGTCAAGCGGGACTTTGAAGCGGCGCGTCGATCCCAGAGCCATCCCCCGCCGAGGATTGCAGCGCCGACCAGTACGATCAAGCCGATCATTAAGAAGAACGGAATCTGTCCGCCCCAATGATAATAACGGCTGAGGTACCATTGCAGGAAGATCAGCACCGCCAAAACTTCAACCGCGGCAATGCGCGGCAGCCACGCATCGCGATGTGTACGCCACCACGTCCAGGCATAACCGGCGGTCAGTGCTTCAAATCCAAATAGAATCAATCGATAGCGCGGATTATCCCACTGGTCTCCACCAGCGCGAATGGAGCAGATCAAAACCCAAAGCCAGGAAGCGCTAATAATCCAAAGCCAGACGCGGCGTTCCGGTCCGCGCGGGGTGCGCAAAGCCGCGATGAGACTGTAAATCATCAACGGCAAAAGCGCATACCATCCCACTGCGCGCAGGATGGCAATGATTTTCCAAGTCAACGTGGTCGGCTCGATGAAGGCGGCGGGCAGAACCGGTTGTAATAAACCGTAAATAATCGCAAACAATAATTGTCCACTGGTATTCATTTTCCTGAACAGCGATTGAATCCAACCCGAGCCGCGTTCGAGGCGATAGGTATCCCACTTGGCCGAAGCGCGGAACCAATCAAAGATTACGCCGATGGGAGACGCCGCGCCAAAGTCGTGAGAACGATTCAAACTCCACGAAAGAACGAATAGACCAAGCACAAAGATCACGGCGAGGAGGACCAGCGCCTGCCACGGGATCCGTTTATGATCTCCGCGCAGATAAACCCAAACCGCGAAGATGATCAAGGTTGCCAATGCAATCGCCGGTGAAACCATCAGCATACCAACAAAACCAATCGCCATCCAAATCCATCCATGGCGCTGACCTTGTTTCAACCAATCGGCAAATCCCCACAGCGACATGGCGATAAATGTTAAAAGAAACGGTTCGCGCATTTGCGCGCCGCCGGTGAGAATCGACTCAGGATAGAGAACAAAAAGCCAACAGGTAACGGCGGCCAGCTTATCGTCCCAGAGCAGACGCGTGGCTTTATAAAGGAAGGGAACGCCGAGGGCGGCAGTCAAAGCCGCGAGCAGAATAATCAACAATGGACGATGCGCGTCCGGCGAGAGATAACGATACGTGAAGGCGCTGAAAGCCAGTAAGCCGCCATATTGATCGGTGTAATAGCTTTTATCGAACGCCGACCACAATGGCTTGCCGGAACTGGCGAGTTCCCAGGCTTGATCGTCGCGGCGATGCGCGTCGGTGAAGACATAACCGGCTTTATCATCGGCAGAATTGTGACCGTTGATGGGCAACGCAACGTAGACCGCGACACCCGCCGCCAGCCGCAACAGAAGCGCAAGCCCGATCATCCATGCCAGCGTATTGCCGCCCTCGCCCCAATGCCACGCGATGACCAGCGCAATCAAGCCGACGATGAAAAGCGCAGAGAATCCCAGCCAGCCGATCCACCACGCGCCACTTTGAATGGACGCCAGCCCCGCGCCGAGAATCAAAGAGGCAGGCAGGATAAAAAGAAAATCTTTCAGAAAGAGTTTTTTGGTTTGCATATCGGGCTTATTCTACCCCACCTGCTTTGTTGAGAGAACATGATCCGTGCCTGTGCGCATAATATTAGAACAAGTTTTTCACACGGGCGTATAATTATATACAAGATTTCTACTTCATGAAGGTAAGGCAAATTATGGAATCTCTGAACCTCAGTGATCCTCTTCCTAAATCAGTAGCCAAAATATTGGTCGCATTAGTCGATAGAGCACAACGCGATGAGACTTTTGATGTGCTTTGTGCTACTCATAGCCCAGATGGCTTATATTATTATGTACTGATTGGAGATGGAACAGACGATAGTGCTCAATTTGAAATACCCAAAGGCGACCCTATAACAAGCCTTGAAAAACTTGGGTATCTTGAAACTCAAGAAAATGGACACGTTTTCTTATTATCTTCCGCTTATCACCGAGCAAAATATGAGCGAAAAAATCGTTTTGGGAAATGGATTGATAGAACCATAGAAAACGGACGAGATATATTGTTGGGAATATCTTTCACTCTTTCGTTGTTGTTAACGCTTAAAGAATTATTTTTCAAATAATTACAGATACAAGAATCACAAAATGGGAACTGCTAGTGGTATAAGCCCAAAAACTGGCGAACCTTTGAAAAAGTACGCTTACTAAAATCCATTCAATACCTTTTGTGCCCGCGCAATCCAGGTATGGTTTTCAACAGCGAAGCGCGCTTGTTTTGCAAACATACGGCGGCGAGGCTCAACCGCAAGTAAACCTTCCAACGCAGTCTTCCAAGCATCCACGTCATCGGGCTGGCAAAAGACGGCGTTCGATTCATCCAGCACTTCGCGGATCACCGGCAGGTCGCTGGTGATGATGGCGCGTTCTGCCGCCATGTATTCGAACATCTTCATCGGGCTGGCAACTGCGGCAGAATCTGCGGAACCACTGGAACCAAAGATCGAACGCGCATATGGCATGAGCAACACGTCCGCGGCGGATTGATATAACGGAAGATCGCGATTAAGAATGAAACCAGTGAATGTAATGTTTATTAGATTTTGCAATGAAGCTTTTGCGCGCCATTCATTGACATCTTGCGGGCGTCCGCCAACCCACACGAATTGCGCTCTTGGAATTCTGCGCGCCAACTCAATGAAGAGTTCAACGCCGCGTCCGGCATAAAGATGACCGGTGCACATCACGGTCGGGGCTTCGACGAAGTTCAATTGTCGGCGCGCCGTGATCGGGTCCGGTAATGAAGCGAAGCGTTCCAGGTCAACGCCGTTGGGTGCGATGACAATTTCATCTGCATCGAGTCGAACGTTAAATTGATTTTGTAAAACATCCACGAGAGCGCGCGTGATCGATACTAAACGCTTGCGTCCGTGAACGCGCGCGAACCAGCGATGCCAGGCCGGACCGAGCAATCCGGATGGCTGAATGTGAATCTCAAAGACCACCGGCAAATGCGCAAGCAATCCAAAGACGGCAGATTGAACCATCCACACGTAAATCAGATCGGGCTTGAGGGCGCGCGCGCGTTGCACCGCTTGCCACGTAAACAAACGGCGATTGATGGAGGAGGACCATTCAATGTTAAAAGAAGTTTGAAGTCCGTATAAAGATGCGATTTCGTCTATCGGAGGATGTTGAATGGAAGATGGATTCGCTGGAACGATCAGCGTGAGTTCGTGCCCAAGTTGCACCAGCGCCTGGCAAGCCTTCATCACTTGAATGCTGTTGGCAGTATCTGATGGAATGCGCGAGCCCGCAATCGCAACGATCTTCATTCGGCAGAAATTTCTTTTTGATGAAGGACGCTCAAGCCGCGCCAAACGATCCAGCCGATGGCAACCACGAAGTATCCCGAAACGATGGCGGACTCAGCCAGATAGCCGTAATGCGGCACCAGCAAAAAGATCAACGCGATCTCCACCACGCCGACCACGGTCATCGCCATTACTGGAAAGCCCGGCATGCCAAACGCCAGCAACAGCGGACGATTCCAATGAAAGACGTTTGCCATTCCATAGCCGATGAGCAAAATGGCTAGCGAGAAATACGCGGGGCGCGCGTCGGCTCCATACACGAACGGCAAAAGCCACCATCCGAAGGCAACCAACCCGCCGCCCGCCGCGAGCGTCCAGCCACCCGCAATCGCGCTGACGCGGCGCAAGAGTTGTTTCGTTTCCTTCCACTGACGCAAGGCAATACTGCGCGTCAACTCGGCATATGTCGGCCAGATGAATGGCTCGATGGGCAGTGAAACGATATTAACCAAACTCAAGGCGAGTTTGAAGTAACCGACTTCAGTCACGGTTCCCAACGCAGCCAGGTACAACGGCGCGTTATCGCGCACGAAGAGCGTGATCGTGCCGTTCAAATTGGTGTTGATCGCGAAACTTCCAATCGAACGCCAATCAGTCAATTGACGAAGCGAAGCGCGGACCCAATCCTTGCCGAGGACTTTATTCAATTCGAGCACCGCAAAATAAATCACGGCGAGACCGGTAAATGTTTTGCCAACAAGATATGCGGTCAACACATCCATCATGCCGCGCTTCAAAACAAAATCCGCAAAGATCATAACGGCGGTGATGATGCTTTGAATCAAATTGATCACCGCCACGCGGTCAAAGCGATCTGTGGCTTGCAGAACGCCGGTCGATGTTTCGTAGATCAGATTTGATAAAAGAGAAAGACCATAGAACGCAAAGAGCGGTGCGGTGGTTGGGTCCTTTGCAAACGTGTGCGCCGCCCACGGAGTCAATGCCAATAAAATCAAATACGCGACAACGGATGTAAAGCCTTCCACCAACCCGATGCCTTTAACAATTGCCGCGGCGCGCTGATACTTTTCCTCCGTCAGCGCTTCCGCCAAATATTTCACCATGACTTCGCTCATGCGGAACGAAAGCAAACGGTTCACATTCGAGGCAAACAATATGATCGTGCCAACCGCGAGTCCGTACCCGTTAATACCGAGCAAACGTACGGCAAAGATTCCCTGTGCGAAGCTCAACACTGCAGAGATGGTTGTGGAACTAAATAAATATCCGCTGTTGCGAACAACGCGACGCAGGATATTATCCGCACGCCACGATTCAATCCGATGACGCCAGGAATTCACGGAGTCAAAATCCCGCTCGCCCACGACCGTTCAGCGGCATACCACTCAATCAGTTTACTCACGCCCTCACGGAGTCCCACGCAAGGCTCCCATCCCAAAAGTTTTTTCGCTTTGCTGACATCCGCCCAATTGGTAAACATATCCGCCAGATTCGGCGGGCCATATTGAACGTCCGCCTTTTTACCCGTTAACTTTTCAATCAGTTTGATCGAATCGTTGATGGTGATCACTTCATGTCCGCCGATATTGATAATTTCATAACCAAGTGGTTTGAGCGCAAGGATCGTGCCGCGCGCGATGTCATCAATGTAGGTGAAGCCGCGCGATTGATTTCCATCGCCATACACGCGCACGGGTCGTCCTTCGCTAATCCATTGCACAAAACGGAATAATGCCAAGTCCGGTCTGCCCGCGGGACCGTAAACGGTGAAGAAGCGCACCACAGTGACATCAATATCATACAGATGATGATATGAATGGCACAACGCCTCTGCACCTTTTTTGCTGGCGGCGTAGGGTTGGAGCGGCTCACTACTCGAAGCAGATTCCGGCGTGGGATATGGAGGATTCGCTCCATAAATGCTGGAGGTCGAGGCAAAGATAAATTTCTTTGTCCCGTTTTGTTTGCACAACTCCAGCATGTTCAACGTGCCGATCACATTGGTCTCGACATAAGCCCAGGGATTATTAACGCTGTAACGCACGCCGGCGCGCGCCGCGAGGTTGATCACCGCATCGAACGATTCGCTTTTAAGATGATCGATAACAGACTTTTCGGAAATATCCAGTTTATGAAAAGTGAATCCCGGCAGGGTTTGCAAACGGCGCAAGCGATATTCCTTCATGTGCGGGTCGTACGCGTCGTTCAGGTTATCCACACCGACGACGGTATGTCCATCTTGGATCAGCAGTTCCGACGTGCGCGCACCGATGAATCCTGCCGCGCCGGTGACTAAATAGTTTCCCATAACTAGAGCCTTGCGACTTTGTCGCTTTCTTTGCCCAATTTTCCGAGCGCGTTGCGACTGTCAAATACAAATTTCGCCTGGGCCAGAATTGCTTGATAATCATAAGCTTTATGATTGGTCACAATCACGACCGCATCCGATTCCTTGACGGCCTTCATCGCATCTTTGACGCTGTCCATCTTCCAGCCTTCATGCTCATGGTGAATCTGCGGAATAAACGGATCGTGATAGGAAACCTGTGCGCCTTTTTTCTTTAATAATGCGATCACATCCAGCGCAGGCGACTCGCGCACATCATCAATATCCGGCTTATACGCTACGCCGAGCACTAAAACTTTCGAGCCTTTCAACACTTTGCCGCGGTCATTCATTGCATCGAGGATTTTACTAACGACATAACGCGGCATGTTCGTATTGATCTCGGAAGCTAACTCGATGAAACGCGCGTTGTAATTCATCTCTTTCATTTTCCATGACAAATACAACGGATCAATCGGGATGCAATGTCCGCCCAAGCCGGGGCCCGGCGTGAACTTCATAAAGCCGAACGGTTTCGTTGCCGCGGCGTCAATCACTTCCCACACATCCACGCCCAAACGTTCGCACATGATCGCGAGTTCATTGACCAATCCAATGTTGATCATGCGGAAGGTGTTCTCCAGCAGTTTTGCCATCTCAGCGGCTTCGGCAGATGAAACCGGCACAACGGTCTTGATCGCGCCACTATACCACGCTTGGGCGACTTCCGCACACGCGGGAGTGATCCCACCGATCACTTTCGGCGTGTTCAATGTAGTCCAATCTTTTCGGCCGGGGTCGACGCGTTCGGGCGAGAAGCAGATGAAGATGTCCTCACCTACTTTCAGTCCGGACTGCTCCGTTAACTTCGGAATCATCACTTCACGCGTCGTGCCTGGATAAGTCGTTGACTCCAACACAACAACCATTCCTTTGTGGACATATTTCGCCAGCTGATCCGCTGCCGAATTAATGAACGACATATCCGGGTCGCCGGTCTGACGCAGAGGCGTTGGCACGCAAATGCTGACCGCGTCCATATCTTTCAACGCCGCGAAGTCGGTGGTCATGCTGAGCTTGCCGCTTTGATGCAAGCGCGCAACGGTTTCCGTTGGCACATCTTGAATGTACGAAACGTTTTTATTGAACGTATCGGTCTTGCGCTGATCGGGGTCAATGCCGAGGACATTGAAGCCTGCTTCGGCAAAGGCAACTGCCAGTGGCATTCCGACATATCCCATGCCGAGGATTCCGATCTTTGCAGTTTTATCTTGAAATTTTTTGATGAGGGTTTCTTTGATTGACATTCATTTCCTTTTTTGTTCACCATGCAGATATAAGGACACGAAGTTTTCTTCTTTACATCCACAAAGAGATTCTTTGCGAACTTTGTGCCTTCGTGGTGAAATTAAAACAAATTCAATTGCTTAGGTTCTTCCTTTGGCTCTTCTTCTTTTATATCCGGTGCAGAGCGTCCCAATCCTTTGCGCGCCTGTTCGAGCAATTCAGGCAATTTGGCAAAGTCCGCCAGGATGGCAGGTTTCAACGAAGCCTGATGTAAGGCCGCAGCCGGATGGAACATCGCGATCACATAGCGCTCGCCAACTTTGCGCATCTGTCCATGCACGGTGCTGATCTTCGCGCCGGGATTGAACTTGCCCATCGAATAACGTCCCAGCGTGATAATGATGCTCGGATTGATGGCTTTGATCTGACGTTCAAGATATGCATCGCACGCAGCTAGTTCTTCCGGCAACGGATCGCGATTTCCGGGCGGTCGGCATTTGACCACGTTGCCAATAAAAACATCCGCACGTTTGAGCCCGGCCTGAGCGAGGAGTTGATCGAGAAACTGTCCCGACGCGCCGACGAACGGACGTCCCTGTTCATTTTCGTAAAAGCCAGGACCTTCGCCGATAAACATGATCTCGGAATGAGCAGGGCCTTCACCCGGCACCGACTTCTTGCGCGAATGATACAGCGCGCACTTCTCGCACACTGCAACTTCTTTTGCAACTTGCGCTAAAATTTCTTCGGCGCTCATATCGTCTCCAAATCATCCAGGTTCATCAAGACGGCATCCTCACCGTTATCCTTATAATACTTCGGACGCTTGCCCACCGCTTTGAATCCAAACTTGCGATACAGATTCTGCGCGGCTTCGTTCCCCGCGCGGACCTCGAGCAGTGCGTGCCGCGTCCCGGCCTCACGTCCATCTTGAAGCGCTTTCGTTAAGATCAACTCACCGATTCCCTGGCGGCGATAATCGGGATGAACTGCAATCGTTGCAATGTGAAGTTCATCCAGGATAATCCATGAAACAATCATCCCGATCACTTTTCGATCTTCCAGCTCCGCGACAAAACAACGCGCCGCGAAGTTGTCTTTTACTTCATAATAAAACGCATACTCCGGCCACGACAAGCTGAATGACATGCGATCCAATTGAGCGACAACTGGAACGTCTTCAACTGTCATCTTGCGAATATGCACTTTCATGCCTGGATGGATTCAGCGGTATGCAGATAGATCGGCGCGAGCGACGCGACTTCATCCACCTTGCCGGACCGCCAGCGCGTCCAAGCCAATTCTGCCAGAATGGCGGGCCGCCGCACACACATCGAAGGCGGCACCAAACGAACAGCTTTCTTGCGCATCAATCTTTGCCGTTCTTCAGGAGTCAATTCGCCAGCCACCAACGTGGGCGCATCAATGGAATCGGCCAATGCATCCACAGTAGTTATCTTGATCTCACCTTCGGACTTCCAATGATTCTCTTCTACTTTATACCATCCTAACGCGATCCGCGTGCGGCCGGCTTGCAAGATTGCCGCCAATGGTATTTTTGCGACAGGCTGTGCGGCAGCAAGTATATCAAGAGATGGAATTCCGACGACCGGCAATTTACGCGCCAATGCCAATCCTTTAACAAAGGCCAATCCCACGCGCAAACTGGTAAACGAACCCGGACCAATCGCAACGCCCAGTGCTTCAATATCCGATACTTTAACCTCTGCGCGCTTGAGCAATTCCGTCAATGCGGGTGCCAGCTCCACGGTGTGATGCTGGTGGCTTTGCCAAATCATCTCGGCTAGCACTTGGGATCCATCAAAAAGTGCCAATCCGGTTTGCATGGTGGATGTATCAACGACAAGTAACATCACGCGGCTCCAAACATATTTGCTTGCAGTTTAGCCAGTAATTCATCATAGTGTGCGCCGTTCGCGCGAAAGCTCATCTGTCTTTGCTCCTCGGCTCGATAATCAAGGCTAATCCATAATCGTTCATTGGGCAATACGGACATAATGCGCTCCGGCCATTCAACGATCAACGTGCCGCGGGCGAGCATCGAGTCGAGGTCGAGCTCAGCCGCTTCGGGCGCGGACTCGAGGCGATATGCGTCCATATGAAAAAGCTGGCACGCGTCGGGACGGCGATATTCGTTAACCAAAACGAACGTTGGGCTCGACACCGCATCCAGTGAACCCCAGCCTTGCGCCAATCCCTGCACAAGCGTGGTCTTGCCCGCGCCGAGATCGCCTTGCAAACAAATCAAATCCGATGGCTGGAGCAAGCCGCCGAGTCGCATGCCAATGCGGCGGGTTTGCTCCGCGCTTCGGCTGAAAAACTCAAAGGTGTGTTTATCCAAAATGGGCACGCAGGGATTATACGTCAGCGAATGAGAGGCGGCAAGGTAACTCTGAAACGGACGAACCCAATGATGTCATTGCAGGTACGGTACTTTGTGCTTCAGTTCTGATTCAGCCTCCCGGTTGGGAGCGATCAACATCATCCCGTTGTCGGATCTGACTGAAGATAATTTATAGCAAAAAGAGTATTAGAGCAAACCATTCAAAAGGAGAGTGGCATTGATTTTTACATTGCTTCACCCTCTCGTTGAGTTGCCATTACTCGTAGGTAAATAGTCACCAACGTTAGAGACGAGGAAACTTGCTTGGATAATAAATATCTAACGTGTCTAATCCCAAATACCTGTCAAATGTCACAAAAAGGGGTTGATTAAAATCATAAAACCACTTATAATGACTTTACATTTTTGTAAGGATTTTGTAAAAGCAGCGAAAATGTATTTTTTTATTCCTTTTTTATATGGATTTCAAAGCTGGTTTTACATCCAACAAGAAAGAGCAACCAAAAATAAATGAACTAAATCAGGAAATTTTTGGCTTCATAATCATTTCATGAAATCTATCTATGTATTCCATAATCGCAGGAGCTTATTATATGGTTAGCAGGATTCAGCAGTTGGCTAAAGAGATTAACATGTCATATGATGAGTTTATCGGGGAGATGAGAAAGCGCGGCTGTAGCGAGCCGACGGCATCGAAAATATGGCGAGGTGAATATGAAGAATATCAGGAGTTTAATGATAACGATTTATACCTGAGCAATCTTCGTAAGGCAGCAGATGTTTTAAGAGTTACAACGTCTAGACTTTTACCGAAATGATGATTGGTTATTTTTGGGCATTGAAGAAAAGGAGATTAATATGGAAACTCGATTATATTTTCAAATGTTTAGGCGGGGCTGGTGGATTATTGGGTTAACTACTTTAATAGCACTGCTGGTTTCTTTAGTAGCCTCTTATCTGACTACTCCCGAGTACCAAGCCATGGCCCAATTCATTCTCTCTCCAAACGCGCTCCAAACAGCGAGCAACCCGGGCCTCCTTTTTCAAGGCCTTCAAACCATTGACAATCAATCAGTCACCACCACTTATGCGACAGTAATGAGCAGTCAACAAATTTATGACGATGCGATCATATTTCTCCAATTACATCCAATAGATTTAAAAGACTATACCTATAAAGCTACAGTTTTGCCTAACTCCGATGTCATCCAATTGAGCGTAACAGGGCCGGATCCACAAATGACGGCCAAGTTAGCTAATGCCATTGGTTACGAAACAATCAATTTTACTCGCAATATGAACCAGATAATCAATATTGATTTTCTGGATATGGCTACTCCACCTATTCTACCGTCAAGCCCGCAGCCATTGCGCGATGCCCTCCTCGCTGCATTGCTGGGTGTAATTGTGGGAGGCCTGCTGATCATTCTTAGCGAACAACTTCGTGTATCGTTAGAATCCTACCGACAAGGACTTCATTTGGATAGTGATACTGGCGTTTATAGCAGCAAATATTTTCCCACCTTGGTTGAGGATAATCTGGCTAAAAATCCAAAAGGGGCACTTTCCATTGGAATTTTGGAGTTGAGTGGACTCCGGGATATATTTGACACATTCCCCAGTGCGAGTTTGCAGAGGATTTTTCATCGGGTAACAGATACCCTCCGCAATGAGTTGCGAGGCAATGACGCTGTAGGTCGCTGGAATGGCTACAGTTTTGTTGTGATGTTACCCAATACAGCTGGTGCGGCTGCAAGCAGGATATTTGAACGCATCTACCAGGAGCTAAGAGAACCGATTGATTTAGGTCAAGTGGGCACGATTCAACTTGATACTCACATAGGTGCTGCGGAATATGGTGACAGTATTTCTGCGGCTGAATTATTGGAAAAGGCAAATAATGCGTTGGAACAATCCCGAAAGGATAACGAAAATCCCGTCTATGTTTGGGAAATGAAGAATCCGTTTTGGGCGCAGAAGAATCTTAACAAAAAGTAATATATGTTGATGAGCCAATAAGAAGAAAGGGAAAGAATATGCTTAAGATTATTGCTAACCTAGGGTTGGTTTGTTCTGTATCGTTAAGTTTGATTATGGGCATAGTTGTCTCTGCAGCTGCGCAAGGGCCTACTCCGACTCCTATGCCTACTGCAACACAACAATCTATCGTCCAAGCATCCAATCCGCAAGTGCCTACTACAACTCCTGTGCCTACTGCAACACAACAACCTGTCGTGCAAGCATCCAATCCAAATGTAGTTGCATTTACAACTCTTGGACAAAGCGAGATCCAACTTACTAGCCCGTACGACACTGCAACGTTCTCATTTGCTTTGCCGGCTGACTGGAAATTAACAACAGGGGCTGGACTCAACCTAGCGATGAGCGTTTCTTTCAGCGCAACAGGTCAGGTCGCGTCTTCCACCCCTGCACCTGTTTTAAATTCTCTAACCACTTCTGGGGGAACGTTATCGGTTTATTTCAACGCTGTACAGTTGGGTGTCATTCAGCTGAACCAAGTTGGCGAGGTTCAAGAAAACTTAACCATTCCATCCAATGCCTTAATTTCGCCCAACTCCGATGGACGAATGGTCCTCACTTTGACTTTAGATAGTAGTTACGCATGTACTGTTAATCAGGAAACGATTGTATCTATCCATACAAGCTCTCAGTTCTTGCTGCCGCACAAATCCGAGGCTCTTACCACAAGCTTGGCCAATTTTCCACAACCGATTTATCAAGGATCGTTTATTCCAGATTCTGCTGTAATAGTTGTCCCTGACCATCCCTCATCCATTGATTTGCAGGAAGCCATGACGGTGGCTGCTGGATTAGGTAATATGAGTAGCAATGCGTTGTTGTTAGATATGACAACAACGAGTCAACTTACCGCTAATCAGAAATCAGCCAACCATTTAATCTTTGTTGGCAAGGCAGCAATATCTTTATCAATTTTAGGTCCGCTACAACTTCCAGTGCCGGTGAGTAAGGGCCAATTTCAACTCACAGGCAGTGCTCCTGACGATGGATTGATCGAAATGATTAACTCGCCTTGGAGTGCGAACCACGTAATTCTTGTGGTTGCCGGCAATACGGATCAGGGTGCATTGAAGGCGGCGCAGGCAATTACCGCTGGTCACCTCCTTGCCGATCGTTTTCCCAATGTTTCTGTTGTTCAGAATATTCAAACCGTGCCCGTTTCTGCTCCGCAACCCGTAGATAGAACTTTAACTGATATGGGCTATCCTAACCAGCTATTCGCAAATTTCGGCTTGGGGGCCGTTTCTTACCAATTTTATATTCCGCCCGGCTCGACAGTCGCCGCCGATGCACGTTTCAACCTGGTTTTCGGTAACTCCGAATTGCTGGATTACGGTCGTTCAGGGATTGTCGTATCGCTTAATAATATTCCAATCGGAAGTGTGCGTATGAGTGATGCCACAGCGACACAGCCAACCAATATGGTTGCAATTTCAATACCTTCTTCAGCAATTTTACCGGGCAACAACGTATTGACTGTGAGGGCTAATCTTATTCCTATTAATGATTGTACTCCTCGCAGCCTCCAAGGTCTCTGGGTTGAGGTTTGGTCGAATTCCAGTTTCCATTTGCCTCTCACGCAAGTCCTTCTAAATCCTGTATCCAATTTGGACTTGTCCAATTATCCGGCGCCCTTCATTTATAATGCCACACTTGGCAATACCGCATTTGTATTGTCGCAGAATGATTTAAATTCCTGGCGTGCAGCCCTGGGCGTTGCGGCGTATTTAGGACAAAGTGCAAACGGTACACTTACTGCCTTGTCAGTGGATTACAGCGATCAGGTGTCTACTGCAGATCGGGCAAAATATAATTTGTTAGTCATCGGCTTGCCAAGTCAATCGCCAATAGTAAACCAAATGAACAGTTCCCTGCCAATACCCTTTTCGAGCGGGGATAACCTGTCGGCGATACAGAGTTCACAAGTTACTTATAGCATCTCACCTGATTCTCCTCTTGGGTATATAGAAATGATGCCCTCACCGTGGAATCCAAATAATATTGTCCTAGCAGTCCTTGGAAATTCGCGGATGGGGTTAAGTTGGGCAACTACTGCGCTTATTGACCCAACTCTTCGCTCTAATTTGGCTGGTAATTTTGACGCTATTAATGATCGTCAAATACTGACGACGAACACACATGTGTCATCGGTTCTCCCCGGAATCAGTATTCCTACTCTGCAGCCCGCTGGGCAGACACCGCAAGTGAGCGGAGGAGCATCCACTGCTTCTTCTGCCTCGCGGCCCAGCTGGATCCTTCCTCTGATTGCAGTAGTAGTTTTCCTGATTGTTGTGATTCTCATAATTTTCGCTATCGGACGTAGTAGGTCACACGACCGCATGAGAAAACCTCGCCAAGACGATTGATGGTTTTTAATACCCAAAAAACATGTGAGAGAATGTCATTGTAACGATTGCTCACGATTGTATTTGGAATTGAGATACTGCCGCAAAAGGAATATGGTATGCAGAGCGAAGCAGATTTGGATTTGATCCGTCAACATGATCCAGACGCGTTACGGTTGGTAGCGAAGGAACACGGTGGCTATTATCTAGCCAAACGCGTCTTGGATATATTCGCCGCGTCGATCCTGCTGTCGTTGCTTTCGCCTTTGATGTTGCTGATCGCATTGGCAATCAAAATATATTCGCCGGGGCCCATATTCTTTGTGCAAGAGCGGGTTGGTTCGAAAAGACGAACCCGAGGCAAAAAATCGTATTGGAAAAGGGTTACTTTTGCTTGTTATAAGTTTCGCACCATGCACCTTAATGCCGATACATCAATTCATCAGGCCTATATAAAAGCGTTGATTAATAATGATCACGAGCAAATCCAGATCTTGCAAGGCAATCCTTCCAACATACATAAGCTTGTGCATGATTCAAGGATTACTCGTCCAGGCAAATTGTTGCGGAAACTGAGTCTTGATGAGCTTCCTCAGTTATTCAACGTATTGCGCGGCGATATGAGTTTAGTCGGCCCCAGACCAGCCATCCCTTACGAAGTAGCGATGTATAAACCTTGGCATCTGCAACGTTTGGAAGTTCAGCCAGGTATTACCGGATTACAACAAGTCACTTCACGCTCAACCGCCAATTTTGACGAACAAGTGCGCTTGGATATTGAATATATCCATCGGCAATCCGTGTGGCTTGATATTATGATTATTCTAAAAACTCCTTTCGTGATCATTTCCACGAGAGGGGCAGGGTAATTGGGTAACAAAATAAATTAAGAAGGATTTATTCTATGGATTCAATAAGAGTGGGCATAATCGGTTATGGATATTGGGGACCGAATCTGGCTCGGAATTTCTATGAACTTCCATCGACTCAGCTTGTTGCAATTGCTGATTTAAAGGATGATCAATTGAAACGAGCCAAGTCTAGATATCCCGGAATTGTTCTAACGACGGACTATCAAGAACTTTTCAAGATGGATTTGGATGCGGTGGTCATCTCCACGCCGCCTAAGACACACTTCAACGTTGCCAAAGACTGCTTATTGCATGATTTATGTGTTTTGGTCGAGAAGCCGCTCACCCTCAATAGCTGTGATGGGGAGGAACTCATTCAAATCGCAGATGAAAGGCGATTGACTTTGATGGTAGGTCACACCTTTGAGTACAACTCAGCAGTACAAGCCATGAAGGGGCTTGTCAAAAGTAGAGAATTGGGCGATCTTTATTATATAGATACTGCGCGATTGAACCTTGGTTTGTTTCAACGCGATACCAACGTGCTTTGGGATTTAGCTCCTCACGATATCTCGATCCTGCTTTATCTCCTCGACGAAAACCCAATCTCCGTAAGTGCTCAAGGGATGCCGTGTGTGATTCCCGGTGTCTATGATGTCGCCTATTTGAGTTTGATCTTTCCGCATAATCTGACCGCTTATGTTCATGTCAGTTGGCTGGATCCATGCAAGGTGCGCCGGGTTACGGTTGTCGGAAGTAAGAAGATGGCGGTTTATAACGATATGGAGACAGAGGGAAAGATCAAGATATACGATAAAGGTATTGATGCCCCGGATTATACAGACAGCTTCGGCGAGTTTCAATACAATTATCGCTCAGGCGATATTAACATGCCGAACATCCGTTTTGCTGAACCTCTGCTTCAGGAGTGCCAACATTTTGTGGATAGCATTATTAATCACACTGAACCCCAAAGTTCCGGCAGAAACGGTTTACGCGTCGTCAGGATACTTGAAGCGGCTCAGCGTTCTCTTACCAAAAGCGCCACTCACGAGTTGATCCCATGGTAAATGCTGAATTTTCCCGAATTGCACCGGACGTTAAACTTGGCAAAAATGTAAAAATCTATGCCTTTGTTAATTTATATGGCTGTGAGATTGACGATGACAGCCGGGTTGGAACCTTTGTAGAGATCCAAAAGGGAGCTCGAATTGGAAAGCGGGTAAAAGTCTCCAGCCACTCGTTCATTTGCGAGGGAGTTACCATTGAAGATGAAGTCTTCATTGGTCACGGCGTAATGTTTATCAACGATAAATATCCTCGCGCAACGACACGGGATGGGCAGCTTCAAACGGATGCGGATTGGGTATGTACGCCTACTTTAATCAAACGTCGGGCGTCTGTTGGAAGCAATGTCACCATTTTATGTGGTGTGACAGTCGGAGAGGGCGCAATTGTGGGAGCAGGAAGCGTGGTCACTCATGATGTTCCGGATGGAGCCGTCGTTGCTGGAAATCCCGCTCATATTATTCGAATCATTGAAAAAGCGTAGGAGAATGCCATGAATATTCAATTTGTGGATCTGCATAAACAGTATGAACCGCTGAAAGAAGAAATTCTTTCAGGAATCGAAAAAGTCCTTGACGGCATGCATTTGTTCTTAGGAGAGAATGTCCAGGCGCTGGAAAAAGAGTTTGCCCAGTTTTGTGGCGCAGCATACGGAATCGGTGTGAGCGATGGCACCGCCGCGCTTAATATCATTTTACGCGCTATGGACATTGGTCCCGGCGATGAAGTAATTACGGTTTCCCATACCTTCATTGCCACAACAGAAGCCATTCTTTTAATCGGTGCAAAGCCGGTCTTTGTGGATATCGATCCTGCTACTTATTTGATGGACGTCTCGCAAGTTGAGAAAAAAATCACAGCGCACACAAAAGCAATTTTGCCTGTCCATCTTTATGGGCAGACCGTGGATATGGATCCTTTATTGGAAATTGCGAAGCGGCATCGACTGCGCATTATTGAGGATTGTGCTCAAGCGCACGGTGCGGAGTATAAAGGCCGCAAAGCTGGTGCTATTGGGGATGCAGGAGGTTTTAGTTTTTATTATTCAAAGAATCTTGGCGGTTATGGAGAAGGCGGCTTTATCACAACGAACGATTCTGCGCTTGCAGATAAGATTCGTAAAGTCCGTGACCACGGTTCCGGCATTCGTTATCATCATGACTTGGTTGGTTTTAACGGACGGTTGGACGAGATTCAAGCCGTGGTTTTGCGCGCAAAGCTACCTCACCTTGCAGAATGGAATACAAAACGTCGCGAATATGCGCGCCGATATAACGATCTACTAAAAGGAACGAAAGCGATCACGCCTACAGAAGCGCAAGGAAATATTCCTGTCTATCATTTATATGTGATCCAGATCCCTAAGCGTGATGAGCTTCAAGTATTCCTTAAAGAGCGAGGAATTTTTACAGGCATTCATTATCCCATTCCAATTCACCTTCAAAAAGCAGTCGACTTCCTCGGCTATAGAGAAGGCGATTTGCCAGTAACTGAAAAGGTCGTTTCGCAGATTTTGTCGCTGCCGATGTATGCTGAGCTTAGCGATGCAGAAATCAAATATGTCGTGGATTCAATCAAATTATTTTTACATGAATTGAATGGGCACGAGTAAATAATATATTATAGAAGAAATGAGAGTACCAAATGCGCTATCAGTTTTTCAGGCAACCATCGTTCCCACTGCAAGTCATCTTGATTTGTGGAATAGGTGCGCTTTTGGGTCTATTAAGCGTGTGGTCATCCCCGTATTTTCTGATCATTGGATTGGGGGCGATCATTTACTTAATCGTGATTTGGAGATGGCCTGAGTTTGCCCTTTTAGGGCTTTTACTGTTGCTCGCTACAATTTTTGATGAGAATTTGCTGCCTAGCATTCCGATTGGCATTGGTCACTTTATTGTTTCAGATTTTCTCCTATTTATTCCAATTGCAATCCTTCTATTGCGAGTTTGGAGCGATCGGAGCATCTCATTTAATCATACGCCACTGGATTTTCCGCTCTTGGCTTTTTACGCTGTAGCCGTATTTTCCACCATTTTAGCCATTGTTAATCGAACAGAAACCTTTAATCAGAGCTTGGGCGAGTGGAGGGTGGTCAATCTATGGCTGACTTTCTTTCTCGTCACCAATCTCATTAACGATGAAAAGCATTTGCGTAGATTGTTAAACGGGATATTTGTGCTTTCGATCCTGGTGGCCTTGATGATGATTGCCCAATATTTCATAGGTGATATCACTCAAATACTTCCGGGACGCGTGGAGGTTTTATATACCGCCAATATAAGTGATCCAGGAGTAACTCGGATAATTCCGCCCGGCCAATCACTCGTGCTGCTGGCGTTGATTGTTTTTCCGGTTCTGATGATCTTGGATAAGAGCCCATCAAAACCTAAATTCATTTTTAGATTTTTGCTGATGTTGATCGTGGGTCTTGCGGTAATTATAACTTTCAACCGGAATTTTTGGGTTGCCGTGGTTATTGCCATGTTCCTGGTGGCTTTTTTGATTTCATTTTCCGAAAAAATAAAATTTGCCAATTTAGCAATTTGGCTGGCAATGATCGTGATCGTGGGTATGCTCCTAATTCTGAGTATTGCAGGCGATCAGGCTCAGGCCTTTGTGAGTGGCGTGGCAACTAGGTTTGACACCTTATTTAACCCCGATACACTTGGTGAAAGCAGCCTCGCTTATCGCCAAGTGGAGACAGAATATGCGCTCCCACAAATTGCTGCCCACCCCCTGATCGGGTTGGGGTTGGGAGCGAATTATCGCCCCCTAGACAACCGTATCGATTTTGGAGCGTTAGCATATGACAAATTAGCCTATATTCATAACGGGCATGTGTGGATGATTTTAAAAACCGGCATCATTGGTTATTTGTTTTTTATCTGGTTTCTTTTTCTCTTCTTGCAACGTAGTTTAACACGTTGGAGACAAATCTCTGACCCGTTCCAAAGGGCGATTGTGCTTGCTTTTGCGGTTGCGGTGATTGGCATACTTCCGGCCATCATTGTCAACCCAATTTTTGAACAGTCGTATTGGACTCCCTTATTGGGAATTATTATAGGAATCAATGAAGTTATCTTCCGGCTTAATCGGAACCGTGTTGTGGCCGAATTAGAGGGCAGTGCTTGAATCACGAGGAAGCTACTCACATATGCCGGTCATTCTGCAGCCATCTGATTTACTTCTTCGATGCCTAGTCATCTTGGGTTTGCCGGTACAGTAATAGACCGCGAATCCTCCCCCGATGGCTATAGCGTTTTCGTTTTAATAAAAGTGGCCATATCTTATTCCTTCTCAGTTTTCAATCGTTTCCAGAGTAGCTATAGATGACAAACTTAAACGGAAGTAACATTAATAATAGCGCCTCCCAGGCTGTAGCCGGAACCGCATGGCTGACGGTGGCTAATGTCATTACTATGGTCCTGGGCCTCGGGTTGGCCATCGCGTCGACCCGAAAGTTTTCGGCTGATGTCTATGGCAGCTTCATTCTGCTTTCGTTGATATCCGGTCTTTTATCGCAATTGACTACATTGGGGTTCGGCCTTGCAATACCCAGATTTCTGGCAACTTCAGAAGATACTCTGCGGAAAGAATTACTAGTGAACACGTTCTTGACTCTGCGCCTTATAGCATTTGGGGTTATGACCATAATAGCTCTGGCAATGGCGCCACTGCTCTTCAAGTTGTTTCACGTCGAGGGTGGAACATCTGCTTTTGTTCTCGTAGTTATGATGTTTTTCTTAGGTAGTGTTACTTCGACCATGCAATCTATCTTGCAGGGTTTTTTACAGTTTAAAGAAATCGCGATCTGGGATGTTGCCTCTAGTTTCCTTAATCTGATTCTAGTGTTCGTCTTTGTTCTCTTGCCCATCAGCGGCTTGGCTGTGCTTGCGTACTCGTACGTAGTCGCATACCTGATTGCCGGTGTATATATGTTTGTCTCTATACCAGTCAGAAAACACTTGCTGATTGAGATTTCTTTGATGAAGGATATTATCAAGTTTGGATTTCCTCTTCAGCTTAATGACATATTGAGCTATTTCTACAACTCAATAGATACATTGATGATCGCGGCCCTGCTGCCCACCGCGGATATTGCATATTTTTCAATCGCACGCAGGATTCCAGACAGCCTCTTGTCCTTTTTCGACTCCTACACGACAGTTTTTTTTCCTTTGTTTTCCCGCCTTCACGCCGCTAATGAGCATGAAAAGGCGGAATTATTATTGCATAACGCCTTGCGTTTAGTTACCTTCGTCAGCCTGTCTCTCGCTGGCATCACACTACTTTTTGGGAAAGATATTATGCGGTTGCTCTTCTCGGACAAATATGTTGTTGCCGCGCCAGTATTTTTCATGTTGATGGTTGCTTTGGTTTTGACCCTGATTGGTTATTTGCTTGGAAAATCATTAGTCGCTGTTGGGGAGTCAGATAAACCAGCGAAGATTAATCTAGTGCACGTCGCAGTCAGCCTTTTGTCGAATTGGCTCTTCCTACCGATGCTGGGGATCATTGGTGCAGGAATTACGGAAATTGCTGGACCGACGGTAACCAATCCGCTGAACTACATATTTCTAATTCGAAAATATCCAATGCATGTTCTTTCTTCTTATCTAAAGCCACTAGTGATCTTTGCATGCTGGACTGCTCTGATCTTCTTAATCCCTGTTGATAATCTCGTGTTCAAAATCGTGGCATTCGTCTTGTTTGTCCTAGCGAATGTTTTCTTTTCAGTGATTACTAAGGAAGATTTTTCCTTTGCATGGGCGGAGACTGAGAAAATGCTCAAGGCTATCGCACACAGACTTGAGACAAACAAGGATCTGGAACCATGAAGATTCTAGTAATCAGTGACTTATATCCACCGTTTCATATTGGTGGATACGAGTTGAATTGTAGAGATAGCGTGGAAGCTCTAATAAGTCGAGGCCACGAGATAACGGTCCTAACCAGCTCTTGGGGCTTTGATCGAGGTTTGATACAGGGAAAAGTTTACCGATTGCTTGATTTTGACTCTTCATTGTTACATAATCAATTTCGAAATCGTGTGCAGAAATTCGCTTATTTCAAAGATCGGCTTCTTCAGTTGCGGCGGTTATTGATATCCCGCAGAAATGACCTTATCACGCGCAAAGTAATTTTAACGACGCAACCCGACATCGTGTATATATGGCATCTAGGTCATCTTACAGTAAGTCCTGCGTTAGCTGTACAAGATTCAGGGCTGCCGGCGTGTTTCCGTATTGAGGATTATTCACTTGCCCGAATCAAACAATTGGCTAGCAGAAAGGGATCATTTCTTAAAAAGCTTTATCGCTCCTTTGTCTCTGGAGGCAGGGATATCGAGAAGTTACACCTCAACCATTTCCTGTTTATCAGCCAATATGTAAAACAATATTATGTGCAATCCGGCTATCCTGCGGCTGAAATGGCTGTTGTTCCGAGCGGTGTGCCGGTTTATTCGCTACTAGATCCGGTCAATCGTGCCGAGCCATTTGTGCCCAGAGAAGGCGGAATTCGCCTCGTATTTACTGGACGGGTGGAACCAGAGAAAGGTCCAGATATTGCGATCAGAGCCATGGCCATTCTCAAAGCTGATGTGTCGTATCCTTTAGTGCATCTGGATATTATCGGCGACGGGAATCTCGATTTTCTGGATTATCTCAACCAGTTGATAAATGACTTATCCGTAAGCGACAGAGTTTCTTTTCTGGGAAGGCTCAGCCAAAGTGAGGTATTGGGGCGGCTGAGATATTATGACGCCCTGCTCTTCACATCTCGCTGGGAAGAACCATTTGGCCGAGTCCTAATTGAAGCTATGGCTCAAGGATTACCTGTTATCGCCGCTCGAAAAGGCGGGGTTCCAGAAATCATTAACCATTCTGAAAATGGGCTATTGGTTCCGCCTGACAGCCCTCCAGATTTGGCCAATGCCATAAAGACTCTTCTTCGAGATCCAGCCTGGGCGACCCACCTAAGTCATAATGCCTTTATCACAATTCGTTCGCGCTTTACTTTGGAACAAATCATTGATCAGATGGAAGATTATTTGTTCAGCGTTATGAAAACGCGAAAAGATGAGGCCTACAGTGGATCCAGTTAGCTGCGCCGTAATTTATCAAGGTTTAGTTTCCGGGCGGCTATCTAGTGCCGTGCCAGCTCATATGTTTGACTTGGAGACGAAATGCGTATCTTGCTGATTACCGATTATTTGCCTTATCCCCCGATTTCAGGAGATACGATCCGTGTCTACAACTTGATCAAACGCATTTCTCAGGAACATGAAATATATTTGCTTGCCCTTTTTGAAACACCCGAGTTCGCAGAGAGCATTCCGCACTTATTGAAATTCTGTCGCCAAGTGAAGGCGGTTAATCATGCCTGGCCCAACCCTCTGACCTGTTTGCCCGATATGCTGTTATATTATCTAAAAGGTTGGCCGCTTGAATTAAGGCTACTCTATTCACAACAAATGGCCGATCTGATTCGCCGCATCACTTCAGAAGTAGCATTTGACATCGTTCAGATCGAACATTCGCGGTTGGCCTTGTACCGAGAGAACATTGATCCCCATGCCCAATGCGCGTCCGTACTTACATTTCACAATGTCGCTTTTGATCAATCAGTGAGGATCTCGCACATTGAAAAGAATCTGATATCCAGCATACGGACCTGGATTTTTGCCCGACAATTACTCAAATGGGAGCCAAGCTACGCACAGAAGTTCGATCGTTGCTTTGTGGTTTCTGAGACAGAACGCAAAACTTTGTTGGGTAGAAACTCACGCCTAAAGATTGATGTTGTTCCAAATGGGACAGATACAAAGAAATATCAGCCTTTGGAAGTTAACCATAGTCCCCTGGCTTTGTTGTTTATTGGTTCGATGAGTTATTCGCCCTGTGTCGATGGTGCAGTTTATTTTTGCAACCAAATCCTCCCTTATATACGAAAGGAATTTCAAGATATTCAGGTTTGGATTGTTGGAGCAGATCCAACTCCTGCTGTAATCCGATTAGCTGACGAGAATACTCATATAACGGGTTATGTTGAGGATGTCATACCTTACTATCGGCGATCCAAGGTGTGTGTGGTTCCACTGCGGGCCGGCGGGGGGACGCGATTGAAAATTCTGGAGGCGATGGCCTTGGGCCGGCCGGTGGTCTCCACCACGATTGGTTGCGAAGGATTGGATGTTATAAATGGTCAGCATCTCTTAATTGCAGACGAACCTCAGCAGTTTGCGAAACAGACTATTCGCCTTCTCACCGATACCGCATTATATGACAGCATTGCCGGCCAAGCCCGAGAGCTGGTTGAGGAAAAATACGATTGGGATGTGATTGCCGACCAATCTTTGGAAGCCTTCAATGAGATTGCGAATTGATGCTATGCAGTTACAAGATTGGATTCTGAAGATGATGAAGTGGATGGCGCGATGAAAAGTGATCTATCTCCCAAAGTAAAGGACCAGCTAAAAGAATTTTTGGAGGGTTTTCCCATTACTGGGAATTATCTATTTAGAAGGTATTTAAAGAAACACTCCGGCGTTGAAATGGATCTTATAGAGGGTAGATATCGAAACGATAGCAGCCGCCCCAGCATCATTCACTTTTCAGTGAATAAGGCGGCCACTCAATATGTTCGCGAACTGCTCAGCCGCTGTGCAGCTGAAAACGGGATGACCACTGTGGGATTAGCCGAATACGCTTTTCACACTAAATTTCCCTACCTCGATCAGCTCTCGGCCCGCGAGATGGCTCAGTATCAATATCTTTTAATCCTGTCGGCTATCTATACAGTGTTTTCGGCGGAATGGTCGAAGGTATTCCGGAACTCGAGAAATATCACGTTATCTTGATGATAAGAGATCCGCGAGATGTTCTGGTTTCAGAATACTATTCTTATGCGTTTAGCCATTCAGTACCGTCCAAGCTAGGAAATAAGTATGTTGATTTCATGAAAATACGGCAGAGGGCCCGGACTGTCACCATTGACGAATACGCTGTAAGCGAATGTGATAGGGTCTGTGTCAATTATGAGCGCTACATTTCACTCTTGCTGGATCGTTATGCCCATGTTCTTGTCACGAAATACGAGGAAATGACCTCCAATTTCGAGGCTTGGCTGAATAAATTACTTGAAAAATGTGAATTTGAAGTTAGTGATCAGCTCTTGCAAACTATATTAAACGAGGCGGGACACCTTAAGCCAAAACAGGAAGATGTTCACCAGCATGTCCGTAAGGGAATTCCCGGTGATTATAAGGAGAAGTTGAACCGTAAGACTATTGATTGCATTGACACCAAATTTTCGTCTGTGCTGAAAAGGTTTGATTATAAATAACATTATAGCTATGGTAACTTTTAAGAATCAGGATTCTATGTGAGGCCAGAGATATGCATATCGGACTTATTACACGTTCACAGACGGATTATGTGCTCGATTTGGCCAATGGTTTCCTAGCCAGGGGTGAGGCGGTTACGTTATATTTGGACTACGTGGAGACTCTTGAAGAAATCGGGGATTCTGAACAGCCAGTCGAGGATATATATCGAGCTGGGCTTGTGCCCAAGACATGTCAGATTCGATTATTGCAACCTCCGCGTATGCGAGACCTGCACTCGCTTGCATTCTTTATTAGACTTGCAAAAACAATGCGTTCGGATGGGATCGAGGTCCTGCACCTGCTCCTGAATCCAGGAGAAATATGGCTCGCCTTCCTAGCTTTGATCATAAAAGATCTTCCGGTGGTTACGACCATTATCGTCCCTGTTGCAAATACCGGGGAACGTTTGCCGGCTCTCGTGGTCTGGGCAACGAATAAATTAGCGGCGCTTGGATCTGAGATGGTAATTGTGAATGGTGAAAGTCAGGTCGAAATTGTGAGGCGAATTTATGGGATTTCTACGGATCGAATTGCTCACGTGCCTCTGACTATGCACACTCGGGCCGCTCACTGGCGAAAACGTTCGGTTTCGGAAGAGCCTGCGACGATTCTCTTTTTCGGCCGGGCACACCCTCAGAAAGGGCTTGAATATCTTGTTAAGGCCCAGCCGTTAATCACACAGAAGGTACCTGAAACTCGCATTTTAATTTCTGCGCATGGCGACGATTTGGAAAGGTGTCGACAAATGATCCGTGACCATAGCAAGTTTGAAATCACTGAAGCTGTCGTGCCAGGCGATCTGATGGCGATTTTTTTTCAAAGAGCCGCCTTGGTGGTCCTTCCCTACATCTCGGCCTCGACGAGTGGGGTTTTGGTCACTGCATATAGTTTTGGAAAACCCGTTGTGGCTTCACGAGTGGGATGTTTGAATGAATATGTAGTGGATGGCACCACAGGGCTTTTGGTTAGACCCATGGATGTGGAAGAGCTGGCTGACGCCATTGTGCGATTACTTCTGGACACTGATCTTCGCCATCGCATGGGAATAAATGCTGAAAATTGGATCATGGAGAGGGAGTGGCATTCTTTTGAACAGACATTGGATGTTTATCGAAAAGCGATCTTTATGAAGAGCGTCCTGAATTGAAGGGATTGGATATTGCTCACATGAAAGAAACGACACTCGATATTGAAAGAATCCAAGATATAAGTTTTCTGGAGACGATCAGAGATGATTGGAACGCCCTGTTACAGAAAAGTGACACAAAATCCATAGAATTAACTTGGGAATGGCAAACTACCTACTGGAAGCATTTTTGTGAGAACGCCGAGCTTTTTGTTTTGATTATTAGGGAAGCCCGCATCATAGTGGCAATTGCCCCCCTAAAACTTACTCATATAAAAGAGCTGGGCATGGATGTCCGTCGGCTTGAGCTAATTGCAGCCGCAGAGTCCAACTACCAAAATCTTATTATTGGAAAAAATGACACAGAAATTCTGATATGTGTCTTCGATTACTTGCTGAAATGTTCAGGATCCTGGGATGTTCTCCATTTGTATCATATTCCGGAGGAATCAAAGACAACTGAATTCTTGCGTAATCGGATTACGGATTACCCGTTGCGAAAAACAACAACTATTGAAAAGTGCATGTTTTTGGAAATAGATCGCACATTGGCAAATCGTAGGAAAAAGACCAGGGAATTAGCCCTCAAGATTAGAAGATCGGAGCGAAATCTTGGAAGAATTTCGTTAAGGCCTTCTTCAACTCCTGAACAATTCAGGCAAGATATGCTGGTATTTTTTGATCTACACCGTAAGCGTTGGAATCTGACCGAAACGCCAAGTATGTTCAATGAAGAGAGATACTGTGAGTTCTATCTTGACGCTACACATCAATTGAGTTCGAAGAACGAGGTCGAATTGTGGACATTGGTAGCAGGAGAAATCCAACTTGCGCAGTTGCTCAGTTTTGTATCTGGAAAGAGCGTCGTGATACAACTCCAGGCCTATGATATCAATTATAGAAAATATTCTCCGACGGTGACGCTGCTGGATTTGTATGTAGATCACTTGATTTCCAATGGGACCGAAATAATGGACATTGGGTCTTACAATCCGTATAAAGCGCAGTGGGCCGATCGGTTGAAAAATAGGGTCAATTTTCAGGTTTATCCGAAACGGTTCTGGCCTGATTGTATGTATGCGTTGGCTGTGACACATGACACATTGTTGTCTTATTTACGAAGGTCAGATATCTTTTTGAGAGCCGCGAAATATATTCGCAGAAAACTAAAATTATTATATAAAAGCCACTCCTCGCTCAATGCAGAGTAGAGAGCTTTTAGAGAACTTAGATTAAGTTGAATAATCGATATCCAGAAGGTGATCCTTTGGAAGCACATAGTTTCTATTTAGCAAGTATTCCGATCTTGGTTTATCACCAAGTTACGTCCGAGACGATGCCAAACACGCACTCAGCATACATCATGCCTGTGAGTCAATTCGAACGACAGATGCGATATCTTCACGATTCCGGTTACCGTTGCATCACCCTGATGGAATATCTACAATCCCAAAGCGCCGGATCGGTCTCTCAGGAAAAAGCATTTGTCCTAACCTTTGATGACGGCTATGAAAACTTTCTGACCGTTGCTTATCCAGTTCTTCGCCGTTACGGATTCACGGCAACGGTTTTTTTAGTTACCAACCACATCGGAGAGCTAAATCGTTGGGATAAGACCGTGAGGGCACCTCTGCTGAGCATCGATCAGATCAGAGAGTTAGGTGATGCCGGCATCTCCTTTGGAAGTCATACCAGCACGCATCCGCATTTGCCCGATCTATCCGGCGAGCAAACCAGAGATGAGCTTGTGAGCTCAAAGAAACGCTTGGAAGCCACTTTAGATCGAGAAATATCTTTTTTGGCTTACCCCTACGGCGAATCAAACAGCAGTATATGGAAAATAGCGTCGGAGGCTGGTTATATCGGTGCCTGTGGCGTGATTACGGGTAGGAGTGGTCGCTACAATCTATGGCGGCGGCCATGTGAATCCATGGATAGCCTTCTGATTTTTGGTTTTAAGCTAAAAATATGGTATTCCCGATACCTATCGTTACTAAGATGGGTGCGAGAGGATACTCTTATGGGAAAGAATTTGCGGAAATTTAAGAAGGAACGACGATCCAACGAAGGAACTCAGCCTCAGACATAGGCCCGATTTAAATCGGAAAAGCGAACTCATGAATGACAAGTTAGGCATCATTTTTATAAGCATTGTGATAATCACTTGGAATCGAAAAAAAGATATCCTCGAGACGATTCAGGCTGTTTACGATCAGGAGTATAAGGAATTTGAAGTTATTGTGGTCGACAATGGTTCAAATGATCAGACTGTTGAAGCGGTTATGCAAACCTACCCAGAAGTCAAACTCATTGCACTTCAACGCAACATGGGCGTTAGCTATGCACGGAACTCCGGGATTGCATTGGCGCATGGAGAAATCATTATTTGCCTGGATAGCGATGCCAGCCCCTCGAGCAACATGTTCGGCAATATCGTAAAAAAAATCCGGAGTGATCCTAAAGTCGGAGTAATCAATAGTAAGATTGTAAATGCTTTTACTAAGAAGATAGACAATATTGCCGGCTGGTCCTATTCCGAGAACGACCTTACCTTCCAGGACACCGAATTTCTAAGCTTTAGTTTTTCTGAGGGGGGCTGTGCGATTAGAAAAGATGTGTTCGATAAGGTCGGTTTATTTTGGGAACATTTGTTTTTTGGTTATGAAGGGATGGAGTTTAGCCTGCGCGTGCTAGATGCTGGGTATGACATTTTATATTTTCCTAATTCCCTAGTCTTCCACCGCGCATCGCCGCAATCTCGAATTTCTGGCGGAGAACGGGAAGCCATGTCGTTCACTCACTGTCTTTCAGTCTATCTTCTGCGCTTTCCATGGTGGATGCTCGTGATTTTTGTTCCTTTGAAAACAGGCGCCACACTCCTGCGCGGCGCAAGACGCGGTTATTTAATGCATATATTGCATGGATGGAATGATTTTCTTCGTCAGTCCCCCTTGATACTTAAGGAAAGAAAGCCAATTAAAAATATAACCGCACTGCATTATCTAAAACTACAAAGACAACATGGCCCTTTAAGTTGGAATTTGCTTACCTGGCTAAAGCATAAGATGTGACAGGAATCGCTAGAGATCGATATGAATAACAAGATTCAAGAGACAGAAGGAAATTAAAGTGAAAATGTCCAAACGTAAACGTGTTTTGATGCTGTTGGAAAATGCTTCATTCCCATTTGACGATCGTGTCCGGCACGAGGCGGTGACGCTTCTCGCTGGTGATTACCAGGTTACTGTTATCAGTCCTGGCACAAAGGTACAACCACGACATGAAATCCAAAACGGTATTGAAATTTACCGTTTCCCGTTTCCGCCTGATTCAAAAGGATTCTTGAGCTATTTATGGGAATATGGTTATTCGATGATTGCTATTTTTCTTTTCTCCTTATATATATTTGCAAAGGATGGATTTGACATAGTACACACAGCACAGCCGCCAGATACATTTGTCTTTATCGCCCTGTTTTATAAGCTATTCGGCAAGCTATATATGTTGGACCACCACGATTTGGCGCCAGAGTTGTATTATGCACATTTCAGGGGAAAAGGCAGTAACATCATCTATCATATACTGATTTGGCTCGAGGAACTTTCTTTTCGCTTTGCCGATCACGTGATTTCAACCAATGAATCCTACAAGGAAATTGCGCTCCAGCGTGGACATGTTGAAGAACGCCGAATCACAGTTGTACGAAATGGTCCCGACTTGAAAGAATTATCCAGCTCTGCCGATACAAAACAGGATTTACGAAGAGGCGGAAGGATTATTATCGGCTACGTGGGGGTGACAGGAATTCAAGATGGCGTGGATAATTTAATAAGGACGATCCGTCGATTGGTACATGACCTTGGACGGACCGATGTTTTATGCCTGATTTTGGGTGATGGCGGTGCGATGCCCTATCTAAAATCCCTCGCCATTCAATTGGATATTACCTCTTACGTCGTGTTTACCGGATGGATAAAGAACCCTGATGAGATAGCAGAATATTTTAAGGTTATGGATATTTGTGTAGCCCCAGAACCATCCGATCCTTACAATAACCGTTCGACAGCGGCCAAGATCATGGAATATATGGCAATGGGCAAACCGGTTGTTTCGTCCGATCTCCCTGAACATCGTTTTACAGCCCAAGAAGCAGCCGTATATGCCACCCCAAGCGATGCGCAGGATTTTGCAAACAAGATTGTTGAATTAATAAATGACCCTGCACGACGGATAACGATGGGAAAAGTAGGACAAGCTAGAATAGAAGCGGAACTTGCTTGGCCTCGTCAGGCGCAACAGCTTCTCAAAGCTTATGCAGCCCTCGATATGTTACACAAAGGAAATAAAGATCGCCCAAAGATTACTGATGCCACCATCTGAACAATAAGGCACATTTTGAATGAAATCGTATTCTTGCTGGGTTACCAGCTATACAGTCGAAGGATGTTTTAGTGATCGATGATCTTGAATGAAGGCGTATAAGACGTATTGCGCTTGTTCTTTTACAAGATGTCGTTTATCTCTGTTTAACTAAATGCTCTTGGTAAAACCTGCATTGAGCAAACATGGCGATTTAGACTTAGTCAAATTGGATTTGAGATTCTTTGGAGAAGGTTATGATGAGTGAAGTTAATATTGTCCGCTCCCTTCCAGAAACTGAGTGGCGGCGTTTTATTGAGCATAATCCGCATAGCAATATTTTCCATACCCCGGAGATGTTTGAAGTCTTTGCCCATACCAAGGGACACCGACCCACCCTCTGGGCGGCGGTTAACGAATCTGGTCATGCACTAGCGCTGTTGTTGCCGGTGCAGATTACCCTTAGAGAAGGTCTGATGCATTATCTCACCACGCGGGCCATCGTCTTCGGAAGTATCCTTTGGGAACAGGATAATGATGGCGAAAGAGCAGTAGCGTTACTGCTGAAAACCTATTCAGAAGAAACTGATGGAGCGCCACTTTTTACGGAGATGCGCAATCTGTGGGATATAAATGCGATTTTGTCACCCACTCTCCGAGAGCGAGGATTTATTTACGAAGAGCACCTAAACTATTTGATTGATTTAGATCGACCCTTCGATGCCATATTCTCAACTTTCAGTGCTGGGACACGCAAGAAAATTCGACGCGGTCTCAATCGAGGTGATGTGATTGTTGAGGAAGCAAAGGATGTGGAACAGGTTGCCGTTTGCTATGATTTATTAAGGAAGACCTATAAAAATGCGCACGTTCCTCTTGCTGATCGCTCATTATTTGAAGCTGCCTATAATATTCTATATCCCAAAGGTATGGTCCGCTTCACCCTGGCCCGTGTCGGAGATGCCTTCATTGCCACATCTGTAGAATTGCTTTATAAAGATGTGGTTTTCGGTTGGTATGGCGGTTCAGATCGAGCCTATAGCAGTTACGTGCCGAACGAATTAGTGATATCGCATATTCTTCAATGGGGGGCAGAAAAAGAGTATCGAGTATATGACTTCGGCGGCGCTGGCAAACCACATCAAGAATATGGTGTGCGTGATTTTAAAGCAAAATTTGGTGGCACATTGGTTTGTTTTGGAAGGTATACCCATGTTCATGCCCCGTTTTTATTGCGCATCAGCACTCTAGGCTATGAAATTGTTCGCAAATTTTTTTAAGGCATCTGCTCTCATCAAGATAATATTCTGATGGATGAAAAGATGAGGATATCCTTGAAAACAATCTATCGCAAAAGGACTCAAGAGACAATATGCAAGCAAATTCCTTAAAAAGGTCTTTTACTGTATTAATTCCAGATGGCGAGAGTGGATTTGCACTTTTTGCAGCGCACTGCCTTTCATATTTTTCGAATGTTAAAATACATATTCTCTCTAAAGAACGCTGGTCATCCATTCGTTTTTCACGTTATTGCCATAGTTATACATTTGAGCCAGCCACCGATGATGCAACCCATCTTGAAGCCATCTCGAAATTAGTAGAGAAGAATAAAATTGATGTTCTTCTGCCAACAGACACAAAGGAGATATATTTTGCGCTTGCCAATAAAGAGGCTTTGGCAAACATGGTGGCTCTGGCACCTTTGCCAGATCCGCAAGCCTTCGAAATTGCCAATAATAAATGGTTGCTTTCTGAATTCTTGGAAGAAAACCAGATTGCGGGCGCTTCAACCATTTTAGTTGACTATAGTGATAAGTTTGAAACAAAATTAAAGGATTTGGAATTCCCTGTTCTGTTAAAACCAGTGACAGCGCGCGATGGGAAAGACATTAAACGATTTGATAACCCATCGGACTTGATGCGCTTCCTGGATCAACAACAAACAGAGACAATCCAGGACAGGTTTATTCTGCAGGGATTCTTATCCGGATCAGATGTAGGCCTAAATTTTCTCTCGTGCCATGGGGAAGCGTTGGCGCTGACGATCCAGCAGGCGATCATCCCAAATACAAAAAAATACGGGGCAGCTGGAGCAATAAAATTTATTAAGAACGAGAAATTTTCTGCGGTGGCGAAAAAGCTCATTGCTGAATTATGCTGGAGTGGATATGCAAACGTGGATACGATCTGCGATAGTGACGATAATCTTAGAATTGTGGATATCAATGCCCGCTTCTGGGGAAGCATAAGGGGCTCGTTGGCGGCAGGCGTCAGTTTTCCTTATCTAGCATGTCTGGCTGCGCTCAATATTCCATTTTCCATGCCGAATTATGAATTAATCCGTTATTTTCATCCTAAAACAGCATTACGGGAAGGAATATCGGGCATCCTTGGCAAGAGCCGGGAACGGAATATCACCTTCCGCGAATTTGGCTTGGAATTTTTTCTAACCGATCCTATAGGAGAGATTATGAGAGTTTATTACCAAGAGTTCTTGGGCGTATGACAATTCATCGTTTTTATTTTTAACTATTCAGAAAGGAGTGATAAATTATGAAGAAAGTTATAGTACTTGGTGCAGGTTATGGTGCACTGGCTGTAATCAAGGCTCTGGGCCAGCAGGGCATTCCTGTCGTCCTCTTGTATACCGCCAGGGATGATCATGCTTCTCATTCAAGATTTGCTTCAGAGCGGGTAAAAATTCCCAACCCAATGGATGACAGCGATGGACTTCTTCATTTACTAGCGGAAACCCGGGAAGATTGGGATGGAGGGACTTTTAATTCCCACTCTTGACGAGTATATCATTTTTGTTTCTCAAAATAGAGATAAACTCAAAGAAAGATACGTCTTTACCACGCAGAGTTGGGATATTGTCGATCGAGTCATAAACAAAGACCGGCTGTACCCTCAAGCGCAGAAAAACGACATTCCCACCCCGCGTTTTTTCCTGCCTGATTCTATTGAATTCCTGAACGAACACAAAGAGGAATTTTCCTACCCGTGCATTTTGAAACCAAACGAAACGCATAAGTTTGACCGCCTATATGGTAAAAAGAACTTTGTCGTCCATGATTTTCAAAATTTGATGGAGCTGTTTACGGATACCCAGAAAAATGGATTGGAGATGATGATTTCTGAAATTATCCCGGGAGATGATTCGACGATATATAGTTACCGATCCTACATTGACAGCCAAGGCGATCTTTTGGCTGAGATATGCACTCAAAAGCTACGGCAATATCCGACTGGCTTTGGACAAGCTGCGGTTCTAAAGACGACAGCCCTGATACCGGAAGTTCGTGAACAAGCGCTAAGACTCTTGAGAAGTCTCTCTTTCCAGGGGCAGTCCATTGTCGAATTTCGCTGGGATCACAGAGATAACCAATATAAATTAATGGAAATAAATTCCAGACCCGGTGTCACCGAATGGCTTCAGGTGAAAGCGGGTATGAATTTTCCGTACATGACTTATTTGGACCTAGTGGAGAATATCCGAACACCATCACCCACTTACCGCAAAGAGCTCTATTGGATTCACAATTACTGGGAAGTAATAAACTTCTTTACATCGTTGCGACGCGGAAATCTTAACTTGCACGAATTTCTAAAGCCTTATTGGAAGGATAAGGTTTTTGTAGTTCCATTTTCTGATGACCCTGTACTTTTCCTGTTCGAGACCTATTCCAATTTCAAAAGAGCTTTGCGAAAAAAATAGGAAATCTTTGGCATTCGAACCTGAAGTGAATTCAAAGCTGCGGTCTGGTTCCATTAGCATCATTGATTGACATAAAGAGAGCCTAACATATTTCAACTAGAATTGGAATCAAATGCCTATTTTTTGGAATCAAAATACTCCTCAAAAATTCTGGTTATGTGAATCGCCTGTATCCGATCCATACTGGCAGGAAGCTATTCGAAGGGCGATCCATCTTCTAGACTTAACTGGCAATGTCGAAGCCGATGAATTACCTGCTTTGACTCTAGGCGAAGGCCGCTTCGGCAAAGACCATTGGAAATTAAGTTGGCCAAAGCGCATATATTATCTATTAAAGCCATTGTTACCAAGAGCTTTGACGAAGTCCTTGCGCCGATTTTATAGTAGCGCCTCTGATAGTAAGCCAAAGAACTACTGGCCGATTGATTCCCGATATGTCTCGTTCCAATGGGAATTGATACACCAGATTTTGATCGCGAGCGGTAATGAGGCTATCTCCTATAAGAGTTTCTGGCCGAATAAGAATCGATTCGCATTTGTCTTAACTCACGACGTTGAAACTGCTGAAGGGCAGGCCTTCGTGCGTACAGTCGCAGATCTGGAGGAGAATTTGGAATTCAGATCTTCCTTCAATTTTGTCTTGGAGCGATATCCATTGGATTTCAAACTAATGGAGGAACTGAAGGCACGTGGTTTTGAAGTCGGCTGTCATGGTTTGAAACATGACGGGAAATTATTCAGTACCAAAAAGGAATTCATCAAGAGGGCGGCAATAATTAACAAACACCTTAAAGGATATGGAATGGTAGGCTTCAGGGCGCCATTGACGCATCGAAATCCGGAATGGATGCAAGTGCTAGAAATTGAATATGATCTTTCCTTTTTTGATACCGATCCCTTTGAACCCATTCCGGGCGGCGCCATGAGCATCTGGCCATTTTTTATTGGGCACTTCGTGGAATTGCCGTATACCTTGGTACAAGACTATACCCTGACTGCTGTGCTCGGAGAAACCTCCCCACGAATATGGTTGGAAAAAGTCGACTTTATCGAAAAATATCGTGGAATGGCTTTGCTAAACTCACATCCAGATTACCTGAAAACAAAAAGAACCTGGGATGTGTATCATGATTTCCTGGTTTACATGAAGCAACGCGAAAGCTTCTGGCATGCCTTGCCCCGTGAGGTTGCCGCCTGGTGGCAGATGCGGAACATCAACAATATGTCCGACTTGAGAGCGGAAGAAGGTTTTGCTCTCGTCTCGTTGAAAGATCAAGAGCTTCAAGGCAACTGATCTAGCAGTGTTGAAGTGTTTCGAGACAATTCTGCTTAAGGAACATGTTCGTAAGCCCCAATATCATAGCCTTTGCCTTGCGGGCGTATGGCGCCTGCGAAATCGTTGGGGACTGATTGGTCGAGATTATAACCAGCATCAATGGCAGGCGAACCTGCCTGCAAATGATAGTCTCCATTTTGCGAATCAACAAACAAAGGATTAATATCCCATAAGTCATTGACAGGGCTATATGTATCATTGCTGTAAATCGGCTGACCGTCATCTCTATATATAATATTCCTTCCGCTGATTGGCTGGGCTCCTTTCACGTAAATAATGTTGCCCGGCTGGTTGTAGAATATATTGTTTTCAATAAGCGTATTTGTGGTGCCCACATTAATTTGTACTCCGGTTGGAGAAAGATTCACATTCTGACTCAAGCTACCGATCATTGTATTATTAAGAATTGAAATGCTCGTGTCGTTGACAAGGAAGACGTTTAAAAAAGCATCCACCAGGTTATTCCGAATGAGGATGTTGCTGGCATTTGCGATGGTGAATCCGGCTCCTCCCTCACCGGTCGAGTGGGCTAGGAAGTCATTGTCACAGCGGTTTTGCTCAATCAATATATTGCTGGCCGCTTCGTGATGGGCATCGGCAAATGTTTGAAAACAATCAATATGAGGGCTTATATTTTCCGGCTGGGAATAGGAAATGTCGTGGATGTAATTACCCCGAAGGATGTGGCCTTGCCCGTAAAAGCGAATACCATCCGCATCTGCCCAGCTGGGCGGATTTGGCAACCAAGCCGGATCTTGGATGGAATATGAAATGTCATTGTATTGTGCAATATTGTTTCTACCGCGCAAATCGATGCCCATCTGTCCCACATGATAAATCTTATTATATTGGATGACATTGTCGGTGGACAAGGCCGGATCAGCCATACTAGCAAATACCATGACTCCGCCCCAAGTTGTGTCATGAATATAGTTGTTTTCAACCAGGTCGTTACTTCCCGCTAGATATACACCCCAACCGCTGACATCGAGTACCTTGTTGGTAATTTCAAACCCATTGACGATCACGTAACTTGCATGAACCGTGAAGCCGTGCGTAACAACCTTTCCATTAGCCTGAAATACAATCCAGGCAGAAGCCATGCCCGATGTGCTGATCTGAACATTTTCATCGTATACTCCCGGTTGGACCAGAATAATTTTTCCCGGCGTTGCTGTGTTGGCTGCTTTTTGTATACTTTTCCAAGGCTTGGATTGAGTGCCGGGGTTTGTGTCGGACCCTTTATTGCCATCCACATAATAAGTATTCTGGGTGCTGGAAATTGGCGATGCAACCAAAGCAGGGAGACTTCGGATTCTGAGCGCTGAAAATTGGCGATGCAACCAAAGTGGCGAGACTCGGATTCTGGGTGCTGAAAATTGGCGATGGAACCAAAGCGGGGGACTCGGATTCGGTGCGTTTCTTAACCCAGAACATGAATTAAATATGTTGACAGTAGATAAAGCGATTAGCACGGTCAAAAACTTTCGAATAGTCGAACCGGATGTTGTTTGGCGTTTATTCATTAGAAGAAATTATAAGATTGATAGATTTTCGTTCAGACGAATTATATTACATGTATTATGTTCTGGCGTTGTGAAGAAAAAGCATGGGTCTTTTAACGGCAAGTGAGAGTCATGACGCGCCAAATTTCCAGCGTCGGATGACCGCATCAATCACAGTTAAATCGTCAGCTTGATTAAACGTATGAGTTGCAGAGAATCTTCGTGTGAGGCGGTTCAAACGAAGACTCGCCAATTTCCTCGTATTCGGTTTCATTCAATTTGACAATATGATTGAATTTAATAGCGTAGCCATATCGACGCGAATTATCCTGCGAGGGGCGGATCAACTTTCGATTCTGCATAAAGATGCGGCCTGCTGGCCGCGCGGAACGAATGTTGCGAACGATCGGATTGCGCGCATGCGGTGTCCAATGATTCGACAATGGATCATCACTAAAGAACAAATGCAACGAGTCTAAGCTTGAGCCATTGTTTTCTTTAACATTCGCAAATAGCCACCATTTGTTTTGATATTCAAATAAAGTTGCGTCCACTGCATAAATGCCAGTCATCAATGTCGTAGCCAATTCCCATTGATCGGGGAAACGCACACAACGATAAACTTCAAGCGTGCGGTTTTGTGCGGTCTCCGGAAGCATGTATGTCTCACCGCGATGCTCGAAGATGAACGGATACGAAAGATGATAAGGACGTTCAAGCACAACCTGATGAGATCGCAAATTGCCGCTGGTATCAAGTGTCAAACATGCAATCTGCCCTCGACCCGTCGCATATATCTTTTCTTCGATGAAGATATGACATTGGTTTTCATGCTCAACGATAAAGGGATCAGCCCAATAACGATCTTTCCCCGGGACTAACGAATGGAACATTGACCATTGAAGCGAATCATATTCCGCGCCTTTTGCCGTTAAGATCACCCATTGATCAAGGAAGAAAAAGGATGAGATGATTTTATCAAGCCGATGAAACAGCCGCGCAAAAAAAGAACGAAGCTTCATTCAGCCTTCCAGTGTGCTTTCGCCATCGGTCAAGATGTAGAAACTGCGCGGCACGCCTTTGCTTCGATCGAAAACAAAATCGGTGACGATGTAACCTTTTACAAAAGCCATCTCAAAGAATTCGCGCGTAAAGAATCGCCAGTCACGGGCAAGGGCAAAATCGGCAGATTTGAGCGCCGTAAAGTCGGGAGGTATTTCGGCGGCGATGAGTTGCGTTTTGAGGGCGGGAATATGTTCCGGTGGAAGTGGCAAGTTATCCGGTCCAGTTTGAGGCGAATATAAAGGATGCACACCGACGCGCGCCAAGTGACTCAATCTCAAAGGCGGGCGAGGGCGTTTGCTTAATCGTCGTTCGACGCGTTTGGTATTGACCCACCAATCCACTTGAAAACGATCGGAGGGAAGGCCAGCGTTGAAATCATCCCGCATATCGCCGTATTCGGAACGGCGATACGTGGAACAGACGGCGCCAAGCCGCGCGATGTTCAAATTCGCGTTACGGCTAAGCAGCGGATCATACGTCCATGTGACATGATCGAGTCCCTGATGACGAACCACTTGCCATTGAGCGCGCTTGAGCGCAAAGCCCACACCGCTATCGCGATATTCTGTGTAAACGCCCGCGATATGCGAACAATGTTTTGGTCGAGGTCCATCCGGCGTAAACTCAAGACCCGGAAAACCAAACACAAAGCCGATCAACTTTTCATCGACAAATGCACCGAGCACAAGGCCGCCATTATGAACCGCCGTAATCAGCAAATGATCCGGAACGATATCTGTCTCACTGCCGGGCCAGACTTCGCGCTGGAGATCTTCTACAGCTGACATTTCTTCAATGGTTTCCAACAAACGAATATTCCAAGTGGGCGTAGTCATAGTCGAAAAGTCCGAACGGTTTCAAGAATTTTCTCAGCGGCATCCGAGGATGTTTTTCCAATTTGTTTCCACGCGGCTTCATACCACGGCAAACGCTTGAGATAATCGAGACGATAGGTAAAGCGCGCGGGCATCAATCCAAATTGGCGCGGCAGATTATCCACCGGGCAGGTGCGATTGACCGCTAAATAATCCAGCCAGAACGAGGATAGAGGGAAATTCATCCAGAACGATTCAAGAGTCACCGTCAATGCGCGCATGGTTGTCGGCGAAAGAGCAAACAGCCAACGATGCACATGCTGCAAATCCATAATAATCTCAACGATCTGCCTTAAGCTGAAATATTCGCTTCCGCCGATTTCATAGGTATGATTGACCGTTTCCGGATCATCGAGCGACCAAATCATCACGTTGACCAAATCCTCCACCCATAATGGTTGAATCATCGAACCTCCGCCGCCAGGCAAGGGAAAGATTCCGGGCGAGGCGCGCAGGATGTAAGCAAGGGTAGTGGTGAAATGATCTTCCTGTCCGAAAACGATGGATGAGCGAAAAATGGTGTGCGGAACACCTGAGCGGCGAATATGTTCTTCAGCAATACCTTTGGCCTTGAGCAAAGGATATGCAGAAGAGCGGCTGGCGCCAAGGTGGCTGAGATAAACCATGCGTTGTACACCGGCATCCACTGCCATACGCGCCAGATTATCGGTGCCGCGCATATCCACGGCCAACAAATTGGCGTCGCGTCCCTGCAACTCGGCGCTGGCCAGATGAAATATCGTATCCACATCTTTCAACGATGCGCGGATGGCGCGTTCATCGGAGAGGCTGGCAACCGCCGCTTCAACCGGCACGCCGATGGGAAGTCGAGGAGAACGACGCGCAGGGCGGATCAACACGCGGACTTCGCGCCTGGCCTCGAACAAATGACAAATCAACGAACGGCCAACAAATCCGGTTGCGCCTGTGACCAAAATCATAAGAGGGATTATAGCAGAGGAGTCGAATGGGTTCTTGCTGGAATATGATGTGAGAATTAACTCAAAATTAAGAGGCGTTCAGCGTGCAAACTGCACTATAATTCACAAGTTGTACCTATGGGGATACAAACCCCAGTGAAATTTATGGTAATTTTTAGATCGGCTCAATTAAAATGATGTTGTCCAATATATCACTTCGCGGCGAGCAAGGAGTCTTTATATCTTGAAAGGAAAAGTGAGCACGCAGGCCAAATCCCAGAGGAAGAAAACGAATCAAGTTCCGAACCAGTTTTCTTTCCTATTCCAAAATAATCCTTTGCCGATGTGGATCTATGACCTTCAGACACTGAGCTTTCTCGAGGTCAACGAAGCGGCGGTGAAGCATTATGGCTATTCGCGTGCGGAGTTTCTGCGGATGCGCATCTCGGATATTCGCCCAAAGGAAGATGCAGCGCGTCTGAAAGCTCATGTGCAAACCAAGCGGTCGCGCCTGCAAAACTCGGGAGAATGGCGGCATCTCAAGAAAGACGGCACGATCATCTATGTAGACATCATTTCCCACAAGCTGATTTACAAAGGGTACCAAGCCGCTTTGATCGTTGCCAATGATATTACGGAATACAAACAAACCCGTTCAGCTCTAACAGAAAGTCAAGCCGAATTCAGTGATGTTATTGCGACGGCCATGGATGCCATTATCATCATTGATGATCGTCAGCGTATCGTTGTATTTAATCCAGCAGCCGAGAAGATGTTCCAGCGTTCTGCGGCGGAGGTCATTGGTGAACCGCTGAGTCTAGTCATTCCTGATCGCTTTCGGAAATCTCATCAGGGATATGTAGAAGAGTTTGGAAAGTCAGGAGCCACCAAGCGTTCGGCAGCACATCTTGGTCAATTCATTGGATTGCGCGCGGACGGTAGTGAATTCCCAATCGAAATCTCGATCTCATCTGTCGAAAGCTCCAGCCAAAGGCGCTATACAGCCATTGTGCGGGATATCAGTGAACGTGTGCGCGCCGAAGAAACTTTGCGTGAAAGTGAAGAACGCCTTCGAAGCTTGTACCAGATTACGGCTAAACTGGCTGCGCAGAGTGATGTTTCCTCTTTGCTAAAAATGATTTCCGATGATATAGCCACGCTCCTGGACGTACCTGGTGGAGTTGTATATCTTTATGACACGCAACACGCTGAACTCGGAGCTGTGGCAACTACGGATCTAAATGTGCCTGTCGGTACGCGAATGCAGTCCGGCGAAGGAATAATCGGACGAATTGCCCAGTCCCACCAACCAATGATCATAGACGATTACAAAAGCTGGGAGGGCGCCTCATCTCGGTACGGGGATCAGCCTTTTTATAGCGTTCTCGGCGTTCCCATGATTTATGGCGGCGAATTGATCGGCGTGCTGGTGGCGCACGGTCTGCACGCCACATCATCAACGAAAGAAAGAAATCATAAATTTACAGAGCAAGATGTGCGTCTGCTCTCGTTGTTTGCCAGTGCGGCGGCCGGAGCGGTATATAGTGCGCGCCTGCTCGAGTCGGAACGGAAACGCCGTCAGGAAGCAGAGACGCTTCAGAAGGCCACAGCCGCTCTAACGTCGAGCCTGAACTTGGAACAGATCCTTAATTCTCTGCTGGATGGACTGGCACAAATCGTCCCCTTCACCAGTTCGGCCGTGCTCATCGATGAAGACGATCAGGTGCGTGTTGTGGCCGGCAGTGGATTTGCAGATTCCGATGAGGCGATTGGGTGGCTATTTCCAAGAAAAACCTCTCTGATAAACGAAATTACCAGGATTCACCGTCCGCTGATTAAGAAGGATGTTCAAGCCGACCCTAACTTTAACAACCGGACTTCACAGATGATCCGCGGCTGGATGGGTGTGCCGCTGATCGTTCGAGATAAGCCGATTGGTTACCTTACCTTAGACAGTGACAAGCCTGATTTTTATAACGAGACCCATGCTGAACTGGCCATGGCTTTTGCAAATCATGCTGCCGCCGCAATAGAAAACGCCAAATTGTTCCAGAATTCCTTGCAATCTACCCGAAGATGGGCCACGTTACATGCCGCAAGTCAGGAGCTTTCGCACATACGTGAAAATTTTGAACAGGTCTATGCTTCCATACATAATGCGGCTTCCAGGCTATTTCCCATAGAAGTTTTCACAATTGCCCTCCTAGATGATAAACATACTTCTATTGACGCCGTCTATCTTTATGATCGGGGCGAACGTAGTCCGGCTATGAATATCCCATTGGGAAAAGGATTTTCCGGCCGAGTGATTGAAAGCGGCGTTTCCATCAAGGTTGACGATGATCTGGAAAGCCATCCTGTTGAGGTGGATTCGGTAACGTTTGGCTCTTTAGATCTGGCGCGCTCGATCTTAGCCGTGCCATTGCGCGTGGGCGACCAGATCATTGGGGCAATGTCGATCCAAAATTATGAGCCGAATATTTACAGTTCGGAAGACCGGCTTTTGCTGGAATTGCTTGCCACGCAGGCTGCTATTGCCATTGAAAACACGCATCTGTTCGAAAATTCTCGCCGCAATGCCCAGGAATTTAAAGCACTAATCGAGACCACCCGCGATATATCCACACAGCAGAACAACGAATCGCTTTTACGGATGATAGTCGAACGCGCGACTGAATTACTCCACAGTTCCGTTGGCGGTTTCTATTTTTATGATACTGAACATGAAGAACTGGTATCCACTTTTTCCACTAGCACATTACTGCATGTAGGTATACGCTTGAAACTGGGAGAGGGAGCCATGGGACGAGTCGCTCTCACCCGCGAACCAATTCTCATCGACGACTATCAAAATTGGGAAGGGCGTTCACCAAGATTTGAGGGCATTCCATTCCGCGCAGTGCTTGGTGTCCCTGTGCTTTTTGGCGGAGAACTGATAGGCGTGCTGGAAGTGCGCGAGTATGGCGAATCGAAGCGCACCTTTACACAAAACGACGCAACTTTGCTATCGCTGTTTGCCGCGCATGTTGGCAGCGTGTTGCACAATGCGCGTCTTTTTGACCGATTGGAGGAGCGCGTCGAGCAATTTTCCACTCTGCATTCGATTGATCTGGTCATTGGCTCGACCACAGACCTCCACGTCAGTCTGCAAGTTGTGCTCGAATCAATTGCCCGTCTGCTGAACGTGGACGCGGCGAGCATTCTATTATATAACCCGGGTACGCTCAACCTTGAATATGCGGGTGGTGTGGGATTCCACTTAGATTTGACTCACGCTGCTGTCGGCCTTGGAGAAGGTCTGGCTGGCCGCGCTGCCTTAGCACGCCAAATAATAGATACGCCTGAACTTTCCAAAGCCGAACTCCCCCCGCCTTTCCGGCAAATGATCGAGCATGAAGGTTTCATTTCTTATCGGGGTCTTCCTTTGATTGCCAAAGGCGAGGTAAAAGGTGTGTTGGAGCTTTATCATCGTTCTACGTTCCCATCCAATCCTGAATGGAATGATCTCCTCAATCTGCTTACCGGTCAAGCCGCAATCGCAATGGATAATGCGATGCTCTTCAACGATCTCGAACACACCAGTACTGAACTGGAGCTGGCGTATGACGCCACCATCGAGGGCTGGGCGCAGGCATTGGAATTGAGGGATCACGCGACCGGCGGCCATACCCGCCGCATTTTGGAAACAACGATTACTTTGGCATATAAAATGGGAACCCCCAATTCCGAACTTCCGAATATCCGCCGCGGCGTGCTGTTGCATGATATTGGGAAAATGGGCGTACCGGATCATATCCTTCTCAAGTCAAGCCCGCTCACCGACGAAGAATGGCAGATTATGCGTCAGCACCCATTAAATGCCTATCACCTGCTTTCTAAAATTTCATATCTGCGCTCTGCCCTCGATATTCCATATTGTCATCACGAAAAATGGGATGGCTCTGGTTACCCACGCGGCTTGAAGGGAGAACAAATTCCATTGTCCGCGCGCATGTTCTCCGTCGTGGATGTTTATGATGCGCTCTCGTATGATCGTCCTTATCGTTCGGCATGGCCAAAGGAAAAAATCATTGAGTACATCAAAGAGCAATCAGGGAAATATTTTGATCCACGCGTAGTTGAGGCTTTTCTGGAAATAATATAGGAGGGATGTACAAAGCCTAACGATAAGTCAATACGAAAGTAAATGAATAACACAATCCCCTTGCACCTAAGCAAGGGGATTGTCATTTTCTTGATAATTTCTTGACAGGCCCAGCTTACTTCTTGTTCAAAATTTGACGCCTCTCCCGCTAGAATTGAGAAAACAGGAGAAAAAACTATGTCAGATCTAATTTACATTGGTCTTAGTCTGTTGTTCTTGGCCCTGAGCTATTGGTTCATTGTCGCTTGCGAAAAGCTGATGGAGGATCAAAAATGAACGTGTTGTATATCATCGTGGGGCTGATCACGCTGATTCTTTTTGTGTATCTGGTGCTCGCACTCGTTAAACCGGAGTGGTTCGGATGAACGCCTATAGTTGGATTCAACTCATTTTCTACATGGTAGTTCTGCTGGCGCTTGCCAAGCCGCTTGGGACATTTATGGCCAAAGTGTATCAGGGCGAGAAAACGTTTCTCGATCCGGTATTTGGACCCGTTGAGCGATTCATCTATCGCCTCGCAGGCGTCCATGCCGATGAAGAAATGAACTGGAAAGTCTATGCCATCGCCTTGATGCTTTTCAATGTTCTGGGTCTGTTCGTTGTATATGCCTTGCAGCGTTTGCAGGGATTCTTGCCGCTTAATCCACAGGGTTTCGGCGCAGTAAGTCCTGACTCATCTTGGAATACCGCGGTTAGCTTCATTACGAATACGAACTGGCAGGGTTATGGCGGCGAAACGACCATGAGCTATCTGACGCAGATGACGGGACTAACGGTGCAGAATTTTATGTCAGCCGCAACAGGCATGGTCGCTGCAATTGCATTGATCCGCGGTATGGCCCGCCATACCACCGATAAGATCGGCAATTTCTGGGTGGATATAACTCGCACGACTTTATATATTTTATTGCCGCTGGCTTTTGTGCTGTCGCTTGTGCTTGTTTCGCAAGGCGTGGTGCAGACTTTCAGCCAATACAAAACCGTCTCGCTATTACAGGCGACCAGCTTCCAACAACCAAAGACTGATGCCAATGGAAATCCAGTCAAAGACGCCTCAGGCAACCCGGTGATGGATACCATTCCTTTGACTGAGCAAACGCTGGCAGTTGGTCCCGCCGCTTCGCAAATCGCGATCAAGCAATTGGGAACGAACGGCGGCGGATTCTTTAACGTAAACTCCGCACATCCGTATGAAAATCCTACACCCATCTCGAACTTCCTCGAGATGCTATCCATTCTGTTGATTCCTGCCGCGTTGGTTTACACCTTCGGCAAGATGGTCGGCGATACGCGTCAGGGTTGGGCAATTCTGGTTGCGATGACCGTTATCTTTGTCGTTCTGCTGGCCGGAACCGTTTGGGCTGAACAGACCGGCAATCCGTTGATTGCAAAATTGGGTGTAGATATTCATCAAAGCAATATCAATCCGGGTGGAAACATGGAAGGCAAGGAAGTCCGCTTCGGTGTGGCAAATTCCGCATTGTGGGCAACCGCTACGACCGCCGCATCGAATGGTTCGGTCAACGAGATGCACGACTCGAACATGCCTTTAGGTGGCATGATACCTTTATGGGAAATCCATTTGGGCGAAATTATTTACGGCGGTGTCGGTTCCGGATTATATGGAATGCTAGCCTTTGTGATCGTGGCAGTGTTTGTAGCTGGTCTGATGGTTGGCCGCACACCAGAATATTTGGGCAAAAAGATCGAATCCTATGAGATGAAGATGGCCTCGCTCATTTTGTTAATACCGATCCTTACCGCATTGGGAGGCACCGCCATCGGAGTTTTGACTCCTGCGGGTCAAGCGGGAGTTCTTAATCCAGGTCCGCACGGCTACACTGAAATCCTTTATGCATTCTCCTCAGCAACAGGCAATAACGGAAGTGCCTTTGCCGGATTGAGCGTGAATACGCCTTTCTATAACACGGCACTTGGCGTCATCATGTTCTTTGCACGTTTCTGGTTGTTGATTCCCGCTTTGGCGATCGGCGGTTCGTTGGCGCACAAGAAAAAAGTCCCGGCGGGCGCTGGAACTTTGCCGACCCATACGCCACTGTTTATTGCATGGATCATCGCGGTCGTCATTATCGTTGGCGCACTTGGCTTCCTCCCCGCATTGGCATTGGGCCCAATCGTCGAACATTTGATGATCTTTGCTCATTAGAATGGATTTGGAGAATGAATACACCCATTAAAAAGAAATCTGTTTTTCAACGCGAACTTTACCAGCGCGCTGTTCTGGATTCATTTATTAAACTGAATCCGCGCTGGATGGTTCGCAACCCCGTGATGTTCGTGGTCGAAGTTGGCAGTGTGCTCACCACCGGCTTGTGGATCCAAGCGTTATTTGGATATGGCGAGGCGCCTACTGGATTTATCGGCGGAGTAGCCTTGTGGTTATGGTTCACTGTTTTATTCGCCAACTTCTCCGAGGCGGTTGCAGAAGGACGCGGTAAAGCCCAGGCCGAGGCCTTGAGAAAGACGCGTCAAACCACGCAGGCGAAAAAGTTAAAGACTCAAGATCATGAATCAAAATATGATCTCGTAGCTTCAACCATACTGCGCAAAGGTGATATCTATCTCGTAGAGGCCAATGATACTATCTCTCTGGATGGCGAAATCATCCAAGGGATTGCCTCCGTGGATGAAAGCGCGGTTACCGGTGAAAGCGCACCGGTGATTCGCGAAGCCGGCGGCGACCGTTCCGCGGTCACCGGTGGAACGCGGCTTTTATCCGACTGGTTGATCATTCGCGTCACCGCCGATCCCGGCGAAGGATTCCTCGACCGTATGATCAGCCTCGTTGAAGGCGCGAAGCGGCAGAAAACTCCCAACGAAATCGCGTTGAATATTTTGCTGGCCGGCTTCACGATTATTTTCCTGATCGTGTGTGCAACGTTATTGCCTTACTCGCTTTATAGCGTGCAGGTTGCAGGAAAAGGCACGCCGATCACAATTACTGTGTTAATTGCATTGCTGGTCTGTTTAATTCCGACCACCATTGGCGGGTTGCTTTCCGCGATTGGCATTGCCGGGATGGACCGCATGATCCAACGAAATGTAATTGCCATGTCGGGACGCGCGGTCGAGGCCGCGGGTGATGTGGACGTCCTCTTGCTGGATAAAACCGGCACGATCACGCTTGGCAATCGTCAAGCTGTGGAATTGATCCCTGTTCCTGGTACCTCGGCACAGGAATTGGCCGAAGCCGCGCAGCTAGCTTCGTTAGCGGACGAAACACCGGAGGGGCGTTCGATCGTTGTCCTTGCGAAAGAAAAATATGGTTTGCGCGGCCGCACCATGGGGTCGAGCAATGAAGCGCCGGAGGGAATGCATTTCATTCCATTCACTGCGCAGACCCGTATGTCCGGTGTGGATTTCGATGACACGTCGATCCGCAAAGGCGCGCCGGATACGATGACCGCTTTGATTCAATCGAACGGAAATGTAGTCTCTTCTGATCTGCAAACTACTGTGGACAAGATTGCGCGGGCGGGCGGTACTCCGTTGGTGGTGACGCGAAACAATCATGCACTGGGTGTGATTCATTTGAAGGATATCGTCAAAGGCGGAATCAAGGAACGCTTCGCACATCTGCGGAAGATGGGCATCAAGACCGTGATGATTACCGGTGATAATCCATTGACTGCTGCGGCCATCGCCGCCGAAGCCGGAGTGGATGATTTCTTAGCGCAAGCCACACCCGAAACAAAACTTAAATTAATTCGCGAATATCAAACCGGCGGGCGATTGGTTGCGATGACGGGCGATGGCACCAACGATGCGCCCGCGCTGGCCCAAGCCGATGTTGCCGTCGCGATGAACACCGGCACACAACCCGCGCGTGAAGCCGCCAATATGGTGGACTTGGACAGCAATCCTACCAAACTCATTGAAGTAGTTGAGATCGGCAAGCAACTGCTGATGACGCGCGGTGCATTGACTACATTTAGCATCGCGAACGATGTGTCGAAATATTTTGCGATCATCCCCGTGGCCTTTGCCGCTACTTATCCAGTACTGGGCGTGCTCAACATTATGCAGCTGAATCCTCAGACCGCAATTCTCTCGGCAGTAATCTTCAATGCATTGATCATCATTGCCCTCATCCCACTTGCCTTGCGCGGCGTGCCATACCGTCCGTTGGGTGCAGCGCGCTTGTTGCGCGACAATATTCTGATCTACGGCGTGGGCGGTGTAATCGCTCCTTTCATTGGGATCAAACTCATTGACATGTTGCTAGCGGCATTACATTTCGTCTAGGAATAAAAGACAAAGAGGTATTTTATGAAGAAGAACAGCTCGTCGCTTTCATCTGAAATAATCCTTCAATCTGTCGCTAGCGTGCTAGTGACTGCAGTTGCAACTCTGATCCTATTTCTCATTGGTCGGGATGCGCTAGGCGAAACAGTCATCGCCTTGCTTTATATCCTAGTTGTTGGCTGGGTCACTGCCGGCTGGGGGCAGTGGCCGGGGATTATTTCGGCAATCGTCTCCGCCTTGTGCTTTGACTTTTTTTTCATTCCTCCGTTCTATACCTTTGCGATCGGCGAACTGGAAGGTTGGTTGGTGTTGGCCATCTATTTGGCAGTAGCCATCTTGATCATTGGCCGCATCCAGTCCGGCTTATCCAAGGCGGAGGCGAGCGAACGGGATGCCATCTTCATGTATGAACTGAGCGCAGTCTTGGCCGGTCTGCGTATACGCGATGATATTGTCAATACTCTGGCGAAACATCTTCAAAGAATGTTTGGCGCTGAACTCGTCGAGGTTTCTCTCCAGCCATCCGGTCAATTGCAATTTGTTAGCGCCAGCGCACCAACCGATGCTTCAACCAGTACTAAACCTGATCTGATGTTGCCCATCATGGGAATTTCTGCGCCGGGATTGATCGGTGAGATCCATATTTGGCAAGGCCATGGATGGCTTCCACCTGAAGATGGCCGATTGTTCCGCAACTTTGCCACACAAGTTGCATTGGCTCTCGAACGCGCCCAACCTGGCAAATGATGTTGTCACAGATAAAAAATAAATAAAGGATATGATATGTTCCAACAACTTTAAACCCGCTCTTATCTTGCTCGCGCTATTTACGTTGATCACCGGCGTGATTTATCCTCTGGTTGTGACCGGTATTGCTCAACTCGCTTTTCCCTCACAAGCGAATGGCAGTTTGATGATCAAGAATGGCAAGGCTGTCGGCTCGGAATTGATCGGGCAATCTTTCGACGATCCAAAATATTTCTGGGGACGGCTTTCCGCAACCGGTCCATTTCCATACAATGCTTATTACGCCCAGACATTGACCGCATCGTCCGGTTCAAACTATGGGCCGTTGAACCCGGCTTTGATACAAGAAGTTCAGGCACGGATTGACGCGTTGAAGGCAGCTGATCCAATCAACACCGCGCCGATTCCCGTTGACCTTGTCACTTCATCGGGCAGTGGTCTCGATCCGGATATCAGTGTAGCGGCGGCATACTATCAGGTCGCGCGCGTTGCGAAAGCTCGCGGCTTGACGGATACACAAGTCAAGGCCTTGGTAGATCAATATACCGAGGGCCGCCAGTTTGGTTTTCTCGGTGAACCGCGCGTCAATGTACTCAAGTTGAATCTGGGGTTGGATGGATTACAATAAAGTGGATGAGCCCTGAATCGAATCGCCCCGATCCTGATAAGTTGCTTGAGCAGTTACAAGCGGAAGAGAAGTCCGCAAAACGCGGGCGGCTAAAGATTTTCCTAGGTTACGCCGCGGGAGTCGGTAAGACCTATGCGATGCTTGAAGCCGCCCGTCAAAGAAAATTAGAGGGGCTAGATGTTGTAATCGGATATCTCGAGACCCACAAGCGGGTCGAGACCGAACGAATTGCGCAGGGGCTGGAAACCATCCCGCGCAAGTCCATCGCATATCATGGCGTCACGCTCACAGAAATGGATGCGGACGCCATTCTTGCTCGTCATCCCAAACTGGCCCTGGTGGACGAACTGGCACATACCAATGCGCCCGGCTTGCGTCACCCCAAACGTTATCTGGATGTGGAGGAATTGCTGGAAGCGGGAATCGATGTGTACAGCACACTGAACGTTCAGCACCTTGAGAGCTTGAACGATGTGGTTGCACAAATTACCGGTGTGTTGGTTCAGGAAACCATCCCGGATCGCGTCATTGACGAGGCGAATGAACTTGAATTGGTTGACCTGCCTCCCGAAGAGCTGCTTACGCGTTTACGGGAGGGGAAAGTTTATGTTCCCGATCAAGCCGCGCGTGCCATCCAGGATTTCTTTCGCAAAGGGAATCTCACTGCACTGCGCGAGATGACCATGCGTCGCGCCGCCGAGCGCGTCAATGATCAGATGCGTTCCTATATGCAGACGCAAGCGATTGCTGGCCCGTGGGCAGCCGCTGAGCGTTTGCTTGTTTGTATCAGTCCCAATCCCCTGGGAGAGCGACTGGTTCGATCTGCGCGCCGCCTCGCGGATGAACTGAACGCTGAGTGGATGGCAGTTTATGTTCAGACGCCTCACGATATTACTCTGCCACAACAAAAGCGCGACTTTGCCACAAGCTCGTTACGCCTTGCGGAGGAACTCGGGGCGCGCACGGTGGTGCTTCCATCCCAAAGTTCAGCAATTGCTCTGGCAAATACGGTTATCAGTTTCGCCCACAAGAATAATGTTACCAAAATTGTGGCAGGCAAGCCCATGCGCCCGCGTTGGATGGAGTTTGTCCGCGGTTCTTTTGTGGATGAGCTAATCCATCGGAGCGGCGACATTGACATATATGTTGTTCCCACTATGGAACCAGCACACGTGCCTCCTGAAGAAAATCCGCTTCGCCCCCATAGCCGCGTATCAGCTTATCTGATGAGTCTGTTCTTGGTCGTTGCGGCAACGGCAGTCGGTTATTTAATCGGCCATAATATTTCACCAACCAACCTGGTAATGGTTTATCTTCTGGCTGTGGTAGTTTCAGCAGTTTATCTTGGACGCGGGGCATCCATCCTGGCATCCATCACGAGCGTCTTGGCGTTTGACTTTTTTTTCGTGCCGCCCCGTTACACCTTTTCTGTGTCCGATACGGAATACCTGCTGACTTTCACGGGATTGCTTCTGGTGGGTACGGTAATCAGTTATTTAACGGTGCAGGTTCGGGAACAAGCCCAATCGGCTCAAGCCCGCGATGTTCAATCCATGTCCTTATATGAACTTGGCCGCGACTTGACTGCCATCGTCGGGTTGGATGCCATTGCCCAAACCATCATTACGCATATCAGCCAGACATTCAACCGCGACGCTGTCATTTTCCTGCCGGAAGAAAATGGCTCACTAAAAGTACATGCTTCGAGTCCGGCCCTCGCGATTGCAGATAATGAACTTGCCGTGGCAGATTGGGCTTTCAAGCGCGGACAAATTGCTGGACGCGGAAGCGACACCTTGCCGGATGCGTCCATGCGCTATCAACCACTTCAAACGGCTAGCGGTATCGTTGGCGTTTTGGGCATCAAGCCAACCAATTCCCCGCACTACCTGACTCCCGATCAGCGCAGAACATTGGACGCATTTGCCAATCAAGCCGCCATTGCCATCGAACGAGCGCGCCTGGTGGATCAAGCGCGCCAATCCGAAATATTGGAAATTACCGATAAATTGCAATCGGCGTTGTTGAATTCAATATCGCACGATTTGCGTACTCCGCTCGTTTCGATCACAGGTGCATTAAGCAGTTTGGCAGAAGATTCCATTAACCTCAACGATGCCACGCGGCGCAGTCTGATCGAAACGGCGCGCGGCGAAGCGGACCGTCTCAATCGCTTGGTCGGCAATCTGCTGGATATGATTCGGCTGGAAGCTGGAGCCGTGCGAGTTCAGGCTGAGCCATGCGATGTCCAGGATGTAATCGGTTCAGCGCTGGAACAATTGGAAGCGCGCAAAGAGGATCATCCCATCAATGTAAACATTTCACCCGAATTACCATTCGTACCCATGGACTTCGTTTTGATCTCGCGTGTCCTTGTAAATGTGATTGACAACGCTCTCAAATATTCGCCGTCCGGCTCACCAATTGAAATCGAGGCGCATCCTGCCAGCGGCTATGTCGAAATCGAAGTGTCGGATCGAGGCATTGGGATTCCCAAAGAGGATTTCAGCGCGCATCTTCGATAAGTTCTATCGAGTGCAGAGACCGGATAATATCACCGGCACCGGCTTAGGACTTTCGATCGGTAAGGGAATCGTGGAGGCTCACGGCGGATTCATCGCTGCAGAAAATCGGCCCGGCGGCGGAACCATTATTACGATTGCCCTGCCAATGAAATAATGATGAGCGATACCGATTTGAATATCCTGGTTGTGGATGATGAACCCGCCATTCGGCGCTTTTTGCGCGCCTCGCTTGGTGCGCATGGATACTCCATCACAGAAGCAGCCTCCGGCGAAGATGCAGTGAGAGCTGTTGCCACCAGCCATCAGGATATTGTGATTCTCGATCTGGGACTGCCGGATGTGGACGGCGTGGAAGTCACCCGTAGATTGCGGGAATGGACCACCATTCCAATCATCATCTTATCCGTGCGCGAACATGAGAACGATAAAATCGCCGCGCTGGATGCCGGCGCCGACGACTATTTTAACCAAGCCTTTCGGAATTGGCGAATTAATGGCGCGCATGCGCGTCGCATTGCGCAGGACGACGCAGGACACAAGTGAACCGGTTTTTGCATCTGATGGGCTGATGATGGACTTTGTGCATCGAGAAGTGAAGATCAACGATCAGCCCGTGACGCTGACTCCGACCGAATACGATCTATTGCGAACGCTGGTAAAACATGCAGGCAAAGTGATCACTCACCATCAGCTTCTTCGCACAGTGTGGGGAAACGCCTACGAAAGTGAAACGCATATTCTTCAAGTGAACATCAGCAACTTGCGCCATAAGATCGAGCCGGATCCGTTTCGCCCGGTTTATATCGTTACCGAACCGGGAGTTGGATACCGTTTTAAAGTGAGTTAGACGTTGGATGCTTCACGTTCATGATACACTCGTTGTAGAGAAGCAAATTCGATATGACGATTTATTCCGTTACGGCTCTTGCCCACCCGAATATCGCCGCCATCAAATATTGGGGCAATCGCGACGATGCTTTGCGGTTGCCTGTTAACGGCTCGATCTCAATCAATCTGGATGGGCTATTTACGCGTACGGCCATCAGTTTTCAGTCATCTCTGCCGTTCGATGAGTTAATCATCAACGGACGCGAAGTGGCCGGATCGGCGCTCGAGCGCGTTTCCCTGATCCTCGACCTGGTCCGAGACATGGCTGGGATCAAAGAACGCGCAGAGATCATCAGCGAAAATAATTTTCCATCCGGTGCAGGGATTGCCTCATCGGCCTCGGCATTTGCCGCGCTGGCTTTGGCTTCAAGCAAAGCGGCGGGATTGAACTTAAGCGAACGCGAATTATCGCGTCTTGCGCGGCGCGGCTCCGGATCGGCGGCGCGTTCCATTCCAAATGGATTCGTCGAATGGCGAATGGGAACAAGCGATGAAGATTCGTTTGCATATTCCATTGCGCCGCGCGAGCATTGGGCGTTGGCCGATTGCATTGCCATCATTAGTGCGTCGCACAAAAAGACCGGTTCCACGGAGGGACATGCGCTGGCGGGCACCAGCCCCTTGCAGTCTGCGCGCGTGGCCAATTCGCCGCGTCGAATTGAAATCTGCCGCCGCGCGATTCTGGAACGCGATTTCGATTCGTTCGCATCCATCGTCGAACTCGATTCGGATATGATGCACGCCGTGATGATGACATCCCACCCTGCGCTGCATTATTGGCTTTCGGCTTCGCTGACAGTGATGCAATCCGTGCGCGAGTGGCGCGAGTCAGGCGCGTCCGCTTGTTATACGGTGGATGCCGGGGCGAACGTCCATGTCCTTTGTCCGGAAAAAGAAGCGGATGAACTCACGATGCGCCTTCGCAAAATTTCTGGCGTCAATGATGTATTGACCGCACATGTCGGAGGTCCCGCAAGAATTGTTGAAGAATAAAACCAAGGGGTAAGAGTCGTAGTCGTTCGTTCATCCATGCTTTATCTTCTCCTAATCCAAACAGGATATAATGAACTGGCTTTTTACAAGCCGAGGTAACGAATGAATATTTCCATTTTATCTGCTATGATTTTTGTAGCCGTTTTCGCAGGCGTAATTATTACGCATGAATTCGGCCATTTTATTGTGGCGCGCCTCTTGAAGGTTGAAGTCGAGGAGTTTGGCATCGGATTTCCGCCGCGCATCACAACGTTATTCCATTGGAAGGGCACGGAGTTCACGCTCAACTGGTTGCCGTTGGGCGGGTTCGTCCGCCCGAAAGGCGAGAACGATCCGAATATTCCGGGCGGACTCGCTGCATCGAGTCCGTGGACGCGCTTGGCGGTTCTCTTCGCCGGTCCCACGGTGAATCTTTTAACGGCGGTGATCGTCTTTGCTTATTTGTTTTACCAAATAGGTGTTCCCAATTACAACAAAGTTCAAATTGGCGATGTCATTCCCAATTCGCCTGCCGCACAGGCTGGCATTCAAGCCAACGATATTGTGTTGAAAGTGAACGGGCAAACCATTTCAGATCCAAATATATTGCATGATGTGATCTATGCCAATTTGGATAAGCCGGTAACGCTTACGCTTCAACGCGGCAATAAAGATGTAACCGTCATCGCCACGCCATTGAGTTCACGCCCGCAAAGTGAGGGTGCGCTGGGAATCTCGATGGGATATGCAATGGTGCGTTCCGGTTCGATCATCGAATCGACAGGTTATGGCGCTCTGGCAGTTTATGACCAAATCAGCGCGTTGGTCTCGCTCCCGGCAGAAATGATTGGTGGACAAATCACCCCAGACCAGGGGCGCTTTGTAGGACTCAAAGGCATCTACGATCTCTTCGGGCAAGCCGTCAGCCGCGACATTCAAAGCCGCCAAACAACACAAGCGGCTCCGCCTTCAGCATCCTCTTCATCAAGTTCATCCGCACCCGTTAATCCAGAAGAGCCAACCTACTTCACTCTTCAATTGATCGCCATCCTCACCGTCAGCGTTGGCTTCATCAATTTACTGCCCTTCCCTGCGCTGGATGGCGGACGCATCTTCTTTGTTCTTCTGGAATTAATCCTGCGCCGCCGCGTCAAACCCGAATTTGAAAACTATGTCCACGCGGTTGGTTTTGCCATCCTGATCCTCTTCATGATCTACGTCAACGCCATGGACTTTATCCATCCTGCCATTATCAATCTGCCGAAATGAATGAGTCGAAACTTCCTTTTCAAAAGACGATTGACGAATTGCTCGCTGGCAAGAAGAGCTTATCTCGTTCTTCCCTGCGAAGCTTTTCAGATATCGATTCCGTCTCGCTGAATCTATTGCTCGAGGCCTGGCCTCGCATCGCGCCGGACCGCAAGCGGCTCCTGCTCGAAGAACTTCAAACCTTATCCGATAACGACACCCTCGTCAGCTTTGACGACCTGGCACGCGCGCTGCTCAATGACTTAGATGCGCAGGTGCAGGCTGGAGCCATTCGTCTGCTTGGCGAATGCAATGATACAAAACTTATTCCAGTCTATTTAAAAATATTATCCAGTGATGAAGACTCCTCGGCGCGCGCTGAGGCCGCCTCGGCGCTGGGAAAATTTGTCCAATTGGGAGAGCTGGAAGAGATCCCGAAAAAACTCAAGGTCGAGTTGAAGATGCGTTGCTTGAAAAAATCAATAGCGAAGATGATGCAAGCGTCCGTCGTCAGGCGCTGGAATCCATTGGTTATTCATCCCGCCGTGAAGTCATCACGTTGATCGAATTGGCGTTTCATCGTGAAGACCCGGATTGGCAGGCGAGTGCACTATTCGCAATGGGACGTTCATCCGATGAGCGCTGGGAAGGGGATGTGCTCTCGAAATTGCTGGACGAAAACCCACGCGTACAATTGGCGGCCATTGAAGCCGCGGGCGAGTTGGGGCTGACACCGGCCCGCGAGATATTACTCAAAATGCTCGAAGAGGATGAGAACGATGAGTTGGTTGTGAACGCGGCAGTCTGGTCGCTCTCACAAATCGGCGGCGAAGACGCACGCATCTATATTGAAAGTCTGATCGACGAAACCGAGGAAGATGACCAGGTGGAATTCCTCGAAGAAGCTTTGGATAATCTGGCTTTCACCGAGGACCTCGCGAAGTTCGATTTGCTCAATCTGGATCTGGAAGACGATTTAATAGACAAAGAAGAATAAGCCAACTGCATAAAAAGGCACACCGGGTTACAATACGACATCATGCCTTTCAGCAATCTCTTCTCAAGCTTCGCCAACAATCTCCTGCCCATTCTGCTTATTAGCGGGGCAGGATTTTTGCTGCGTAAACTTCTTCATTATTCTTCCTGAGGATGTAATCGTGAAACGACTTCTGAAATTCGTTTTCTTTTTTCTTTTGGCTTTGATCTCCGTGGGATTTACGAACATACCGCAAGCTCAATCCGGATTCAATGCAGCCAACGTTAACATATCCTATAACTTCGGCCAGCAGATCACGTTTCTCGCGCAGCTCACATCCAGCGTTCCCATTAAACAAGCTTTCCTTTCTTTCCGCGAAGCGACCGATCAAAATACGCGCGTTGTGCCTTTATCGCTCACTGCGGACGGTTCAACTACTTATCAATACGACGCCAGCCAGCATTTGATATCGCCTTTTGCCACGATTGAGTTTTCATATCAGGCAACGCTGGCGAACAATCAAAGCGTGACGACCGGACCGTTTTATTTCCGGTACGAGGACAATCGCTTCGCGTGGAAACAACTCAGCGATGGATCGGTCACGATGCATTGGTACAACGGCGACAACGTGTTTGGTCAGGCCGCACTCGATGCGGGGCGCGCAGGTCTGCAAAACATCAGCCAAACTTTTCCGGTTTCACTAAATTCGCCTGTTGATGTTTACATCTATGCCACTTATGATGATTTGGTCAGCTCACTAACCCTGGGCGGCAGGCAATGGGAAGCCGGTCATGCCGATCCTTCCCTCGGAATTGGAATGCTCGCCGTTGCCCCAAGCGATACGCAATCCATTGATCTGCAACAATTGGTACCGCACGAACTTACTCACATCATGCTCTATCGCTTTTTGGGAGATGGGTTCAATAGTCTACCCACCTGGCTCGAGGAAGGCATCGCCTCGATGGAGGAGCTTTATCCCAACCCGGATTATGCAAGTGCGCTGGATGCGGCCAGCAAAAATAATTCACTGTTATCTTTTAGCGACTTATGCACTTCCTTTCCCGCCGATAGCGGACGCGCCTATTTGGCTTTTGCGGAGTCCCAATCCTTCGTCCGTTTTCTGCGCGACACTTATGGTGATACCGGTATCGTAGCACTCACCCAAGCTTATGCCGATGGCCTCGATTGCGATCTCGGTGCGACGCGCGCAGTGGGCGTGCCGCTCGACCAACTGGAGATGCGCTGGCGCGAAACTGTTCTCGGACAAAATGTCGCTGGGGTCGCGGTGCAAAATCTATTACCCTATCTCATCATCCTTGTATTAACTTTGATCGTTCCAGTATGGGGAGCAATCGGCATCATTGTGGCACGGAGAAAAAATGTCGGATGAAATAGTTCGCGTCCATGTGTGGGTCCAGGGGCTGGTGCAAAATGTCGGGTTCCGCGCATACGTTGAATATTGTGCGCGCCAGCTTGGCGTCGCTGGCTGGGTGCGGAATGTCGGATACGATACCGTCGAAGCCGTTGCGGAAGGCGAACGCGAAAAAGTGGATCGTTTTGTCGAAGCCATGAAGGCCGGGCCGCGCGCCAGCCGCGTCAATGAATCCAAAGTTGAATGGGAAAATGCAACCGGGGAATTTAAAGAGTTTGGTGTCAAGAGAAGTATGTGATTGACTCATTCACAAAATTTAGTCTGCAATGAACACATAATTGGAATCGCCGCGTGATCAATTTACACAAACGGATTTTATTGTTGATGTTTCATTTGAAAGGCTGGACGAATAATATAAGGTGACGGTCACATCGAAGGTGACCGTCATGTTCTTTTATCCACAAAATAAGAAGACGAGAAGGATAAATATGAAAAAGTTAATTTATTTTGCCCTATTCGCCCTGCTAAATTATGGATGTACTCCGTCACAAGTTGCTGTTCATATACCTTTCCCAACTAACAGACCAACACTAAGCCGAGTTGTACAGTACGGTACCTTAGAAAATCCATTCCCTTACAATAAACCTGCTTTAATTAACGAAACTTTGAACCAAAACACATACAACTTCAAACTCTTCATCAATAAAACCATTCAGGGTTCTGCCGCTTTAAGTTTGATCTTAAAGGCAAACTCGATTAAACCCAAAACCGCCAGCGACAATGGAGCCTATTCTTGTTCAAGTAACAATAAGTAATGTTGCGCAGAGTGAAAAACTTGCAGTTACTGATATTAATGACTTTGCGATTATATCAAACGGCAAAATGACAACAGTTAATGACTATGATATTTGCTGCTTGAACGAAGTTCTAATGGATGAACTATATGTTTACCTATCACCTGGTGGGACGGTAACGGGGTGGATACCCTCACTTGAATATATTGGCGATCAAAAACCCTTATTGGTTTTCGACCCCAATGTGCTTAGCGGAACGAATAATTCTACGAGCAGTCTTTACTTTGCGCTTCCACCAGGCAGTCAGTAAAATAGGGTTGAATATAAGTTATTGTATTTCTACTCGGAATTCAACTTCAATGCCAGAGAGTAGTTTTAAAAACTTACAGTAGTTTTTCAACATTCGATTGAGCCCAAAGCCCAGCAACTGGTATTAGAAGCCAAAAGGCTATAAAGTCAAGATTTCGCATTTTTCATACAAATCCCAATCCTCTTTCTTTCATCGAAACGAACCTTCCCTGACCGATAATCAGATGATCCAGCACTTCCACATCCAATAATTTTCCAGCTTGGACGATGGCACGCGTCACCGCCACATCATCCGGGCTCGGAGTCGGATCGCCACTGGGATGATTATGCACAACGATCAGCGCGGCCGCATTGCGCCGGATCGCCGCCTTGAATATTTCCCCAACCCGAACCTGCGATGTGTTGACCGAGCCATGATACACCTCAACAATATCCAGCACATGATTGCGCGTGTCAAGCAAGAGCACGCGTAAATGTTCCTGCTCCAACGCCGACATTTCATATTGCACCAGCGCGGCCGCGTCCGCAGGACTGTTGATGGTCGGACGCTCCTCGGTTGATTCGAGCGTAAGCCTTCTGCCCAATTCAATCGCGGCTTTAATCTGCGCCGCTTTGGCTTCGCCGATCCCATGCTGATTAACCAGCTCATCAAACGGCGCACGATGCAAGCCACCCAATCCGCCGAATTGTTGTAACAAGCGCTGCCCAACTTGAACCGCATTCTCGCCGTGCACACCCACACGCAATAAGATGGCAATCAACTCAGCATTGCTCAGCGCCTGTGGTCCAAGCGAAGATAACCTTTCACGCGGACGTTCAGTTTCGTGCAAATCGGTGATTCGATAAACTGAAGGTGTGGTATCGACCACGACTTAATCCTTTCCCTCAAACAGCAGGAATTGATTTCATCCGCATCAATTCGTTATGGCGACTTGAAATATTTCTCGTACAGCGAATTGCTCACAAATGCCAATCCGGTATCATTGCGATAAATCAAATGATACCCGTTTAACTGGTTTTGAGAAGCATCTGAAAAAAATTGATATACAGCCTGGAATGCATTTTTGTTGATGGCGTTGGCGCTAGCGCCCTGCTGAGTATAATCAGAAATGCGCTGCTGCCAGAGCAAAATAATATCCGGCTTGTATTTTTGAATGGTGGCATAGTTCGTGGTCACGTAAAAGGAAAGCACGCGGTCGGAAGCGGAATCAGGGAAATACATGCGGACATCGCGGAAAATCACATACGTCCGGTCGGATGGAAGCGAGTGAACATATTTTTCATCCAATGCGTTATAAAACTGAATCGCCGGGCTGGTTTGTTCACGGGTGAGATCATTGCGATAAAGACTTATATCCGCTGACAGATAACTTACTGCCTGATAGCCAACAATAAGAACAGCAATTGCCAGCCACAACTTATTTCCCCACGTCTTCAAGAATGAACCGCTGTATTTTTTAGAAAGCCAGGAAACTGGTTTGAGTTCAAAAATTGTCGCACTACAACTAAACAAAGGAATCAGAATTGGCAAAAAATAGTGGGGAAGCTGGGCGGAAACAACATAAAGAACATAAAAGGAAAATGGAACGATCCAGCAAAGGATCAGGATATGAAGAACCGGTTTGGACGATTTCCAGATTCCCAGCAACAGCACCAGTACAATGAAGATCAGAAATGGTGGCCAGGCAAGTCCGGCTAAAACCCAAAGCCATGTGAACGGGGTTTTGACGTAATATAAGGTGTAGCCTTGCGTCATGGTATTCGTCATGTGATTGACGAGCATCAACATTTGCTCACGCTGGCTTTGGATCAAGAGGAATGGGTCGCTGGCAACGACCACAAGTGCCATCAAAGCGACGAATATCACCGCGGCCGGCACTGCCTGCTTCCATGAGATCGATTTTCGTTGAATGCCAATCAAGATATAAACGGGGATCGTTGCAAAAAAGAATAACCCCAACACCTTTGTGGCGACTGCCAGTCCGCAGGCAACTGCCGCCAGCCGAAAATTGATTCCGAATTTCAGTTCATCTCGATCCAAAAAGAAAAACACGAGGACGACGAATAAAACCGCAAGGCTGTCGGCATGCCACCAAAGATCATTCTGGACGACCGCAAAAATGGACAGCAGGAATATCAATGTGACAATGGACGTGAGATACGAACGAAACTTGGTTTGTGTGTAAACCATCAGCAGAATTGCCAACATCATGGGCAAAACGCTGATAAATTGGCGCAGGAGCAGCATTGCCAATTGAACGTTTTGGTTGTTGAGTGCGTTGGTCAATTTGAGCGGCAATAAGACGAGCGCACTGCCCCCATAAAACGGAAAGCCGTACGAGTAATCGCCATATAGAATGAAGCGGTGAAGGACATCCTTCAGGCCGTTCCCGCTTAGCATGAAGAGCGTAGTCGGATATTGGATATGTTCATCCGGTGAAAACAACGAGATCATCGAATACGTTTTCGCGCCGGTGGAGTTAGGAAAAATAAACGCGATGAAATAGATCGCCCCGATGGCGATCAATAACCAGAGAATCCGTTTTTGTGTCCGATCCATAATGCTTTACGATTGAATGTTCCCAACCAATCCCAATTCAGGCGCGATGCGGCGCATGGCCGTGATCACGTTACCCGTGTGTTCCCACAACTCCACGCCGAAATCCTCGGCGGCTTTCGCCATCTCTGCGCGGTCGGTGCCGGCGGCGAAGGCTTTGTCCTTCCATTTCTTTTTCACGGAAGACGGCTCAAGGTCAAAGAGAGAACGGGATGGACGCACCAGCGCGACCGCAGTCACCAGGCCGGTGATTTCATCGCATGCATACAGCGCTTTGCGTCTCAATGTATCACGCGGCACACCCGTCCCTTCGCCGTGACTCAAAATATCCTGAATGATATCTTCGCTGACACCGCGTTCTCGCAGAATCGGCGCGCCTTTCGTAGGGTGCTCGTTCAACGTGGGATGAATCTCCCAATCGAAATCATGGATGAGGCCGAGCAATCCCCACGCTTCCATATCTTCGCTGAATTTCTCGGCGTAGAAACGCATACAGGCTTCCACCGACAACATGTGGCGTACCAGACCTTCGTTCTTTACATACTCACGTACCAGAGCAAGACCTTCATCGCGATTCATTTAGTTCTCCGTAAAAATGGGTTCAGGTTTGCCAAGCTCAGGAACCGGCTTGATAATATATACGTCAACGAACGCGCCGACCGTGGCGAGTTGTTCGCGGATGTTCCAAATCAACATCAGTGGCGGCCAATAACGATAATTGTTCGCGTCCACGCCAACGGCTTGAAGGCCAAGCATATTACACAAAAACAAAGCGCGCGGCAAATGAAATTGTTGTGTGACCAACAGCGCCGAATCAAGACCGAAGATGGCCTTGGCGCGATAACAAGTATCGTAGGTGCGGTCGCCTGAATTATCAAGCACAATGGCATTGGCAGGAACGCCGAGACTGACAGCATAGTCTCGCATCGCACCTGGTTCATCGTGGCCTAGGCCTTGATTATCTCCGCTCATCAAAAGTTTTTCAACTTTGCCGCTCAAATAAAGTTGCACTGCGGTCTTGACGCGGTCCCGCAGAATCAGGGTTGGCTGGCCGTCACGGGTCAGCCCCACGCCGAAGACGATGGCGACGCGCCCGGTCGGTACCGCATCAGCTGTATAAATGCGCGGCCAACTGTAAATCGCTGTGATGATGCGCGGCAAGATCACAATGACCAATCCGGCAGCCGCAAGCGCGATGAAAATATTCCGGATAAACTTCCAATTTTGTTTTGACATTCTTTTGATTCTACCAATAAAAATACTACAGCAATCTGTCTCCGGCCTCGACAGCATCCACCCGATAATGGCAGCCTCGGCTCTGACGATTATGATACGCGGCACGCGCCACGATTAGCGCTACTTCGACTTCATTGCGCAAGCCGATCAAGCCGTCACTCAATTTTGTTTTCTGATAAAAGGTTTCGATCTCATTCTGCAAATGACGCAACTCGCGAATAGCACGCGACAAGCGGTCGCCGGAACGAATCAAGCCGACATAATGCCACATGATATTTTGAATCGTCTGCATGTCACCTTGGATCAGCGCCGGATCAGAATCATTGATCAATCCACTTTCATCCCAAGGTGGTACATCCTCGCGGGTTGGAATCGGAAACGATTTGGCGTTTAACGTTTCTTCAATTTTTTGTCCGGCACGATGACCCCAGACAAGTCCCTCCAATAAAGAAGTCGAGGCTAAACGATTCGCTCCATGCAAGCCCGTGCAGGATACCTCGCCCACCGCGTAAAGATTCGCGATGCTGGTCTGTCCGTATTCATCCACAGCGACTCCGCCGCACGAATAATGTGCGGCGGGAACCACCGGAATAGATTCTTTGGTAATATCGAGACCAACGCGCATACATTCGGCATAGATATTGGGGAAACGGGTTTTTATGGCGGAGGCAGACATATGAGACGCAATATCCAAAAGAACGAACGAATAACCGTTCGCTTCCATCTCTGCATGGATGGCCCTTGCCGTGACATCACGCGGCGCGAGGTCTTTCCATTCCGGGGAATATTTTTGCATAAACGGATGCCCATTCGGATCAAGCAAAACGCCGCCTTCGCCGCGCACGGCTTCGCTGATTAAGAATCCTTCCGCTCCAGGAACCGCCAGCGCCGTTGGATGAAATTGAATATATTCCGCATTGATGATGCGCGCGCCGCGCGCGAGGCCATCGCAAGGCCGTCGCCGCGCGCGCCTGAAGGATTGGTGGTATTCCGATAAATGCGCCCCAAGCCGCCTGTTGCCAGAACCGTGACCGCCGCCAGCGTTCGATGAATGGCTTTTCCGGTATAGTCATACACATATGCACCGTGGCATTGGATCGGACGATAATTATCCAAAGGATCGCGCGAGTGGTGAGGATACGTGATCAAATCTACAGCGGTTGCACTGGACAGCACCTCGATGTTTGGATAATTCTTTAACAAAGCGACCAGGCCATTGCTGATGGCCGCGCCGGTTCCATCGGCAACATGGATGATCCTTCGACAAGAATGAGCGGCCTCCTGACCATAAGATAAAGTTCCATCCGATTCTCGGTCAAACGGAATCTGCGCCTGCCCGATGAGGATTTCATCTATTAAACGAGGACCTTCCTCGGCGAGAATATGCGCCGACGCCGGCAACGACGCACCCGCGCCGGCTTCGAGAATATCTTTAACTAAAAGTTCCGCGCTATCACCCGGACTGCGATGGATGATTCCGCCTTGCGCCCAAAATGTATTTGACTTATGGATGTCGGCGGACCGATTGAGTAAAATGATTTTTCGATTCGGATTTTTTGCAAGTTGAATTGCCGCGGCAATTCCCGCAATTCCCGAACCGATAACCAAAACATCAGTGGTTTTCATGCGTTATCCAATTTTGATCATTCGATCCACTGCCTGAAAAGCTCTTGCGCGGATCTCTTCCGGAATCTCGATCACATAGCGATTATATTTCAGTGCGTCGCGCGTATCTTCCATCGTGATCGTGTTCATGTGCGGACAGCGCACCATGCACAGCCGCAACATATCTTTTTCAGGATTAGCTGACGCGATATTGTCGCCCATCGAACATTCGGTTAGCAATAGATAATGCGGCGCCTTCGATTCGCGGACGTAATCTATCATCGCGTTTGTGCTTCCCGAAAAATCGGACGCTTCGACAACTTCGGGACTGCATTCCGGATGCGAGAGAATGACGACATCCGGAAATTGTGCGCGCACCGTCTCGATATCCTTGACTGTAAATTTCTCGTGGACTTCACACCGTCCATGCCAGCCGATCATTTGAACATCGAGCAAGCTGGTTTCTGCTTGTGAAAAACCGGATGGAGTGAGAGATGGAAAGATAATATGTTTGCCGCTTTCTTTCGCCACGTTGCTGGCTAAATATTGATCGGGCAAAAAGATAACGGTATCACTTTTTAGCGATTTAACCACTGCAACGGCATTGCTTGAAGTACAACATATGTCACTTTCTGCTTTTACATCTGCGTATGTGTTGACATACGTCACGACTGGCACACCCGTGAATTTTTTCTTAAGGTTGCGCACATCTTCGGCTGTGATGCTGGCCGCGAGGGAACAACCCGCTTTTGTTGCAGGTAGCAAAACCGTCTTATTTGGATTCAAAATCTTGGCGGTCTCGGCCATAAATCTCACACCGCAAAATACAATCACGTCCTTGTCCGTCCGCGCGGCCTTGCGACTCAAGTCAAGCGAATCGCCTTTGAAATCCGGCACGGAATAAAACAGCACCGGCTCCATGTAATTGTGTCCCAAAATTACTGCATTGCGTTGTTTCTTTAACTCGTTGATCTCAACGGCAATCTCCGCTTTATATGCCAATTCAAAATCTGGCACCACATTCGCCAGATGCAATTTCATTTCTTCATACAACTTTTGTGCTTCGGGATTCATCGTTCTCCTTCACCAATATTTTTTCGAACATAATCAAATGAAACATCGAACGTTTTTGCAGAGTGCGTCAGCGTACCAATCGAAATAAAGTCAACGCCTGTCTCTGCAATGCGCCGGACATTTTCCAGAGTTACATTCCCTGACGCTTCGAGCTTGGCGCGTCCCTTCGTGATGCTAACAGCCTCCGCCATCATCTCAACTGTCATATTGTCCAATAGAATGCGATTGACTTTCAATTCAAGCGCCTGGCGCACATCGTCCAACGTTCGTGCCTCGACTTCAAGCTCAACATCGTTATGGGAAGCGCGTGCGCGTCGGACAGCTTCTTCGATGCTTCCGGCAAAATCAATATGATTATCTTTGACCAGCATCATATCGTAGAGTCCTACCCGATGATTCTTACCACCCCCACGTAATACGGCTAGTTTGTCTAACATGCGCAGACCAGGAGCCGTCTTGCGCGTGTCAAGGAGGACGGCTTTCGTTCCAGCAACGGCATCCACGAATTGACGAGTTAACGTGGCAATGCCTGAGATGCGTCCCAGAAAATTTAACGCGGTCCGTTCTCCAGTCAAGAGAGAACGAGCCGATCCGGAAACAGTAGCAATAGTTTGCCGATCATCCACGGGCGCGCCTTCGGATACTGCAGCATTGAACTCAATCTTGGGGTCAACGATTTCGTAAACGGCTTTTACTACATCAAGCCCGGCAATAATTCCGTTTTGCTTCGCGATGATATGTCCTTGCATGGAAGCATCAGCTGGAACAATGCTGTTCGTGGTGATATCGCCACTGCCGATATCTTCCAACAATGCCCGTTGAATGGCCGCCAGAATGTCAGGATGTAAAATGCCCGTTGATATGTTACTCATCGCAGTTAATCATACGCCAATCTGAATGTTTCGTGCAGTTGAAAATTATCGACCATAATCCACCCTATGTGAAGACGATCTTGTTTTCTAGATCAATGCCTGCCTCAATCTGGCGCTGGCAAAATCCATCACTGCTACAACGATCACAATGAAGGCAACAACCGTTCCCGCTTTGTGATATTCAAGAGAACCAAAGAATGTTGTGAGGGTCAAGCCGATGCCGCCTCCGCCTGCGAAACCAATGATCGTCGCCATGCGGATGTTGATGTCCCATTGATAGATCAGGTACGATACGAACGGCGGGACAATCTGCGGGAGAACCGCATACATGATCATTTGCAAACGGTTCGCGCCTGTGGCGTTGATTGCTTCGATGGGACCTGCATCTATATTTTCGATGGCTTCCGAAAACAATTTGCCGATCAATGCAAATGAAGTCACGGCCAATGCCAACATCCCCGCGAACGGACCGATGCCAACCCAAAAGATGAAGATGACCACATAAAGCAACGCCTCAATCGAGCGCAAGAGGTTGAGCACCGCCCGCGTTGCATAATAAATCCAGGCCGAGAGCCGACTGCGTCCGGTCAGATTCTTGGCGGCGAGAAAACTGAAAGGCAATGCCGCCAGCGCGCCCAGCGTGGTTGCAAGGAATGCCTGAAAGATCGTGACAATCATTTGCTGGATGACGGGTTGCAAAACATCCGGCGAGAGATCAATTGTCACGAAGTCATGAATCAATTGACCGAAGTTCGAACCGGGGCTAAGCATATCCTTGATGCTGATCCCGCTCAAATTCCAACAATAGATGAAAACCAGCGCGCCCAGCATCACATAAAAGGCGAGACGCAAATTGTTAAGGAAAGGCCACTTCGCAGTCTGAACCTTTTGCGGTTGATCCTTCAAGATACTTTCGCGCCACTTTGAACTAATATAATCCACGAGAACGATGACGATCACCACTGCCCATAATGCGGTGGAGTATTGCTGATAGCCTCCCATGCGTACGGTCTCGACCACGAAGAATCCGATTCCGCCGCCGGCTACAAACCCGATCACAGTCGCGGAACGCATGTTGATATCCCAGCGCAGAAGCGAGTAAGCCAGAAAGGATGGTGTGACCTGCGGGATGATTGCATAGCGAATAATTTGAATCAAATTAGCACCGGTCGCGGTGACTGCTTCGACTGGACCGGGATCGATGTGCTCAATCTCTTCTGAGAATAATTTGCCCAATGCGGCCACGGAATGAATTGTCAGAGCGATCACACCCGCGAAACTTCCAAGCCCCACCCAGACGATAACGATCAATCCCCACACAATGGTATCCACTGCGCGTACGATGTTAAGAATGCCGCGAGTTATATAATAAATAATGGTTCCACCGCGCACCCGTGACATAATATTGTGCGCCGCCAAAAAACTGATCGGTATGGCAAGGATGGTAGAGAAAATCGTCGCCATTAATCCCATGGCAATGGTTTGAAGCATCGTTCCGGATAAAAACGTCTTGACATTGCTTCCTTGTCGAGCCAAGCCCAGTTTCACTTCCCAAGATGGCGCAGGAATTTCCTTGATAGTCCCAACAATGGCCAAAAAATTATCGCTCCACCGAATCGGACCCTGCACTGGCTTTCCGGCTAATTTATCGTTCACATAAGTGAACATACATTTCCACGCACAGATTTGATCGTTACCGTTAATGGAGATTGTAATCACGTCGGGATTAAGCAGATTGGTTGAAACAGTGCGCGCGTTGTTGAATCTCTCCACGAGTTGATTCAACTTAACGTCCGTGACATTCCAGGCGATCACATAAAGAATCACAGGGATACAAACAAGTCCGAGAAAAATATTGAATGTTCTTGCTTCCAACAAAGCGCGGGCATCCATAATGTTCCAAATCCAAAACAGGAGCAATGGAAGCCATAGCCAGCTGGTTGTGAATTCGCCGAGGGTTATTTTCCCGATATTCTGATGGACGAACGACCAATTGACGAGATACGCTGAAATCAGCGCCGCAAAAAATATCACAAAACCGCGCTGACGCTTCTTAAGCAGGAATTGTCCAAGCCCCGGAAGAATCAAAGAAGAAAATGTTATAAGGGCAGAATTGGTGGAAGGCGTTGGGGTATTCCCTGATTTGTTCATGAAAGAAATAATGGGAAAGTTATCAAGACACGCGGATGCTAAATAATTGAAACGCGCTCCGCTTCCTGTCCATAGATGGCTTTGAATTGCGCGTCATCAATTTGCTTCGGCAATCCCTGAAAAACCAATTCGCCATCTTTCAACGCAATAGCGCTAGTGGCGTAACGATGCACCAAGTCAAGGAAGTGCAGACTGCAAAGCACGGTAATGCCGCGCTCTTTATTCAGTTGCTCAAGATATTTCAAAATGGAATGAGCCAGCACGGGGTCGAGCGAAGCGACCGGTTCATCGGCCAGAATTAATTTGGGTTCCTGCATCAATGCGCGTGCAATCCCGACGCGTTGCTGTTGTCCGCCGGAAAGCGAATCGGCGCGCACATGAGCCTTATCCCCAAGACCAACCTGTTCGAGGCTGGCCGCTGCCCGCTTCCAATCTTCGGAAGAGAACAAGTGCAGAGAACTTGAAAACGTATTTACGTATCCCAATCTGCCGGAGAGCACATTGGATAAAACAGAAGAGCGTTTTACCAGGTTGAATTGCTGGAAGACCATGCCGATCTGACGGCGGATCTTGCGCATTTCACCAGCAGAGGCTGCTGTTACATCCTGATCGTTCCAATATATTTTTCCGGAGGTCGGCTCGATGAGGCGATTGATGCAGCGCAACAAGGTTGACTTGCCCGAACCGCTCAACCCGATTACGGCGAGGAACTCGCCATCCTTAACTTCAAAGCTGACGTTTTTCAACGCCCGCGTCCCGTTGGGATAAACCTTCGTGAGATTTTCGACTCTTAACATGGCAAATAGAAAATAAAAGAAAAGCCTGGCAAGTCGATATCGACTTGCCAGGCTAAGGTGAAAAATTATTTAACTAAAGAAGCGGGATCAACGCCAGCCTTCTTAAGAACTGCGGCGAAATCAGAATACATGGTGAAGGTTGAGTTGATTTGCTGGAACGCGTTGACGGCGTATAACTTCGCTAACACAGCTTTACCGCCCGGATCCTTGGACATCGCCAGAAGACCTTCTGTGGTGATCGCCTGAAGTTTGGGATCGAACGTCTTGATATATTGGACACCATCGTTCGGGATGCGGATCGTATCGGCGAAGACGGTTACCTTCTGCGCGATGTCGGGATAGGTACCAACCAGATTGGTGGCGGCATCCGTCAGCACATTGATGTAGGTTACGCCTGCATCACAATCGCCTTTGTAGACTGCAATGGCTACATTGGGATGTGAACCGGAAACTGTTGATTTTATGTCGGTATCCGGATTGATGCCATTAGCCAGCATTTGAATGCGCGGGACAATGTAACCCGATGTGGACAGCGGATCCACAAAGCAGAAATTCTTGCCCTTCAAATCTGCGAAGGTCTTGATCCCCGAAGCCTGATTGGCGATGAATTGGCCGCGGTAGAACGGTTCCAACTGATTGCCCAATGCTTTATCAGGATCAAGGTCATTTGTTGAGTAGTTGCGTAAATTGATCAGTGCCGGAATGATGCCATACTTGGCCTGCGCCGCAAGAATGGAGAAAGTGTTGAGGAATCCAACCTGAGCCTTGCCTCCGCCCATCGCTTCGATAGCGGCGGCGTAGCTGGTTCCGGTCTGGATGGTATAAGTCAGTCCGGTCATTTGGTTCAGGCAATCTGCAATGGCACTGCTGGCAGTAGCAATTACACCGCTTTCACCGGAGGGCACGAATGCAATGGTAATGGGCGTATCCGATGCGCCAAGTTGGCCCGAGGCCGGCGCGGAGGGAGCATCCGGCAGTTTGTCGCATACAGGTGGAACTGCTGTTGGGACGGCAGTCGCTGCGATCGTGGCGGTTGCGGGTACTGCGGTCGGAGCCTGAGTGTCAGTTTCTGCAGGAGCCTGCGTTGGGGCAGGCATAGCAGTCGGCGCGGGCGTCGCAGCGGAGCCGCAGGCGGAGAGCGTCATCGCAAAGACGACGATCAGCGCCAGCAAAGAAAACGTAAGGCGTTTATTCATAATCTTTTCTCCTCGTTAAAATTTGGAAAGATGGACTGGGTATGCCGTTGCATACAAGGTCATGATAACCCGAAAAATACCTTTCGGCAAGCAATGATTTGTTAAAAAATAGTAAAGACTTGATGATTCACTTCACCAGGTTTTTCAAATCCAATCCCGAAGCCTTAACCGCTTTACGGAAATCCTGATACTGTCCGTCCTGTGCGACTTGCATTACGTCCACGCCATACAACGTTTGCATTGCGGAGCTGCCATCCGGCGTATCCATCGCATCCACGAAGGCGCGTATCAAAATGCGGCGCATGTCGTTATCCATGTTGCTGGCAAATACCAGCGTGTCATAAGGAATAACATTTGGAGTGCGCCACATTACAACCACTTTCGCCAACACATCGGGAAACGCATCCTGCAAACCGGGATAGGTGCGCGCATCTATATACGTCGCACCGAAATCGCAAACGCCCTGGGCATACACTGCGCGCACCACCGTCGGCTGGCCCGCGACGAACGCAGGATCATCCGTTTGAACACCCGCTTCATTCAGAAAACCCAATGGTACAACATAACCAGAAGGAGACAATTGATCTGCCCAACACGGTTTTTTATTTTGGAATTGTGCTAAAGCTGTGAAAACATCAGCGGTATTTTCATTCTTCACCGAATCAAAATATGGAAGAAAGCCCGCATCACTCCGGACGATGAACTGGGCGCCGTAAAATGCGTTTCCACTCTGCTGACGCGCAAAAGCGGCGTCCACGCTTCCGTTTTCGCTGGCTAGCAAATATCCAAACGGAGAAAGCACGCCGATATGCGCGTCGCCATTCTTGAAGCGATTAATCAGATCGGTTCCGGATGTCAGCGCGATCGTGTTGAATTGATAGCCGGTGGATTTTTCCAGATGAGCGATAAGGACTTTGCTGGCATTGAGCGCGTTCGGGTCGAGGCGAGGCGCGGGAGCCAAAGCGAGGATCAAAGGATTTTTAACGTCACCCAGCGCGGCGGTCAGGACGGGCGCGAGCGGCGTAGCCGTCGGTGTGACGGTTGCAACAATCGGCGCGGGCGAAGCGGTCGCATGCGGACTGTTTTTCAATCCACAACCATATATTCCAACCAGAAGCAACAAAAGCAGTCTTTTCATCCGTTTTCTAATAACTTTCTATCGTGGTAATCATAAAAGCCTTGCTATAATGGACATAACCATGAGGAGAGTATCATGAAAGAAAACCGTGGCTCTATTTTAGTTCAGCTTTTGATATTGGTTGTAGTCGGGTTTGGCATCTATTACATTATACAAACGGTACACGATGCTGCCCAACAAGCTGTTGCGCCCTGGCAACAAGCCAACAACGCGATGCAGACTCAAGTCTCCGACCTGATGCATCCCACGCCAACGGTCATCCCGGACCCGATCACATACATCAACCAAATCCAGGCTTTGGCGCGGCTGGAGACAATCAGATACAGCGCCGAACAAGTTGTAGAAGTTGAGGAAAATCAGGGTGCGCTTAGCTTCCTCTTCGGCAACAAATTATTCTGCCAAGTACATGGCCTCGCCATCGCTGGAATTGATATGTCAAAACTCCAACCCGGTGATCTGACCATACAAAACGGAGTGTTATATGTCAAGCTCCCGCCGTCTGAGGTCTTCGACGTTTCACTGGATGAAGGCAAAACACAAATCATTGATCCGCAGAACGGCCTTTTCACTAGCCCTGATCTAAATGAAGTCCCTGAGTGTTTACAAGGAGCAAAAGACAAGATCTTGCAGGCTGCTATTGATGATGGCATTTTGGATCAAGCAGAAAAGAATGCGCAGATCTATCTTGCTGGATTCTTTTCAACGCTTGGATATCCAAAAGCGGTCTTTCAAGTTACGTCTGGCGAATGAATCAAACTGAGGCAGGAGAGTGAAAGGCAGTAATGCAAGTTTGAATCTTGAACCCTCAACCTTCAACTTTAAAACAAAGTTCGATCAGTTGTTGAATATTTTCTCCTTTATCAACTCCGAGCCACGCCAGGAATTCGGTATTCCCTTTGGGACCCAACAGCGGAGAACGGATCAACCCGCGTATGCTGAATCCTTCAGCCTGTGTAAATGTCAACACATCAAGTAAAACCTGACGATGGATTGCCGCATCCCGGATCACGCCATCGCCGCGTGCCACATCTTTCTTTCCGGCTTCGAATTGAGGCTTGATGAGAGCGATGACCTCGCCCCTGCGCCCCTCTCCCGATGGGAGTGAGGGGACTAACCATTTCTTTACCACCGGCAATAAAATCTTTAGCGAAATAAAAGATGCATCAATCGTCACAAGCGATATCGCCTCTAGCAGTGATTCTACAAAGCGCGCGTTGGTTTCTTCCATGACAACAATGCGCGGGTCGTTACGCAATTTCCAATGCAAGATTCCTTTGCCGACATCAATCGCATAAACTTTTGCCGCGCCGCGTTGAAGCAGACAATCGGTAAAGCCGCCGGTCGAAGCGCCGACATCGGCGCAGGTCAAGCCTTTCACATCAACCCCGAATGCTTCAAGAGCGGCATCCAATTTTTCACCGCCGCGTGAGACGAAGCGCGGACCGGAGTCAATCGTCAGCGTTGAATCGGGTTCAATTGTGGTGGCCGCTTTGAGTGCGGTCTGACCGTTGACGCGAACTTGTCCCGCCATAATCAAGGCCTGCGCCTTGGCGCGGCTTTCAGCGAGTTCCGCGTTCGAAGAGTAAAACATCCAGGCGAACTTTGGTCACGGATGTATTTTAACAGTAAAATATCCTTATGTTCAAAGCCCTGATAAAAACCATGCGTCCTCGTCAATGGTCGAAGAACATCTTTGTGTTTGCCGCGTTGGTCTTCGACAAGCAGTTATTTCATCGCACCGCTTTTCTCGAAACTCTGGCTGGATTTTTCCTATTCTGTCTGATCTCAAGCAGTGTTTATATTTTCAATGACATTGTGGACATCGAGGCCGATCGGCAACATCCTGAAAAAAAGAAGCGTCCTATCCCGTCAGGTCAATTGCCTTTAAGCGCGGCATGGATTGCCGGGATTCTGCTAACCGTGATTACGCTGGCGATCAGTTATTTTATAGATGTAGGATTTGCTATTGTCCTTCTAACGTACTTTGTGCTCAATCTCGTTTACTCGCGCTGGCTCAAGCATATTCCGATTATTGATGTCTTGGTGCTGGCTGCCTGTTTTGTTCTGCGCGTGGAAGGCGGCGTGACGTTGATTCACGTGGAACGCTTCTCACCGTGGATCTATATCGTGATGACTTTACTCGCACTGTATCTCGGCTTCGGCAAGCGGCGCGCCGAACTGGCTTTGCTGGCGCAAGACGCAGGTTCACACCGCAAAGTGTTTGAGGGCTATACCATTCCTTTGCTCGATCAATATATCCTGATCGTTTCAAGCACGACCATCATCGCGTATTCGCTTTATACATTTACCGCACCCAACGTTCCAGTCAATCACAGTATGATGCTGACGATTCCCTTCGTGCTCTATGCCATCTTCCGTTACATGTATTTGATTCAAATCAAACATGCGGGCGGTGCCCCCGAGGAAATTTTGCTGCTAGATCGCCCATTACAGATCGCGATCCTTTTATGGGTATTATCTGTGTTGGCCGTCTTCTATCTTTTTCCAGCATGACCTCCGCGTCCGCGTCCGGAAAAATCATCCTCTTTGGTGAACATGCTGTGGTTTACGGACGACCTGCATTGGCCGTTCCAGTTACCCAAGTTCATGCGGATGTTGAAGTTTTGGATTCATCCAAAGATGGAATCTGGATCAATGCGCCAGATATTAATCTTCATGCTAAACTGAATTCGCTTCCCCCCGACCATCCGCTGGCTACCGTTATAAATAAATTTTTTCCTCACCCCAACTCCTCTCACCTAAGGAGAGGAAAAAAAGGTGAGGGAATCGAAATCAAAATTTCTTCCACCATTCCCGTCGCATCCGGACTCGGTTCCGGCGCAGCGGTGTCCGTTGCATTGATCCGTGCCTTATCGTCTCATCTGAGTCGCCCAATGACGGACGAACAAATCAATGCGCTGGCTTATGAAATCGAAAAGATTCATCATGGCAGGCCGTCAGGGATTGATAATACAGTCATCACTTATGCCAAGCCTGTTTACTTCGTCAAGCCCCCTCTTTCTCTCCCCCCAAATTCTTTGAATTTGGGGGGAGACGGAGGGGGGCCGAGACATTCAAAGTTGGCAAACCATTTACCATCGTGATTGGTGACACGGGAATTTCTGCGCCGACTAAAGAAGCAGTCGGGGATGTCCGCGTTTTGTGGGATGCAGACAAAGCGCGCTGGGAAAAGGTGTTTGATAAGATTGGTGAGATTGTAAAAAAAGCAAAAGGAAAAATAGAGCATGGTGAATCGGAAGAACTTGGTGAGTTAATGAATCAAAACCACGCATTGCTGCAGGAGATGACGGTGTCGTCGCCGGAATTGGATCGACTTATCAATGCGGCGCGCAAAGCGGGCGCATTGGGCGCAAAGATGTCCGGCGGCGGGCGCGGCGGCAACATGATCGCATTGGTCAAGCCTGAAATAGCGGAGGCCGTTTCGAGATTATTGAAAGAGGCCGGCGCGAAGAACACGATCATCACAACGATCAATCCATGAATATATTTGTTTTGAAACTCGTTCTAGCCCCGGTCATCATTGGCGGCGCAAGCCTGGCGGGAAGACGTTGGGGACCTGCGGTCAGCGGCTGGCTGGTGGGATTGCCGCTTACATCGGGACCAATAATATTTTTTCTCGCACTAAACAACGGCGCGTCCTTCGCGGCATCTGCCATTTCCGGAACATTGAGTGGAGGCTTCTCGCTGGTTGCATTTTGCCTGGTCTACGCCTGGCTGGCGATTTGATTCGATTGGCGCATATCGCTCACCGTGAGCATGCTGGCTTATTTTGGGATCGTGCTGCTGATGCAAAATATTATCATCCCGTTCGTGCCGTTGATCATCGCCGTGACATTGACGATTGCACTTGGTATCCTTCTGATGCCAAAGAACGGGACGATGCAATTCAACGATGTTCAGCTGGGACGATGGGACATTCCATCGCGCATTTTGATTGGAACAGCTTTTATCATTCTGCTCACCGAGATGGCGCCATTGCTTGGCCCGCGTTTGACCGGATTGTTGGCAACCATTCCGCTTTATACGGCCATCCTTGCTATTTATTCACATCGCCTCAACGGACCGGCAGGCGCGGCCAGCGTTCTACGCGGCTTGTTGTTCGGATTATTCGGCTTCGCGGGATCTTTCTCGCGCTGTCCCTGTTGATCGTAAACGCAGGCATCACCATCGGGTTTCTTTCTGCGATCGCGACCACGCTGGTCGTTCAAGGAATTTCATTTTTGATCTTGAGATATGAGCAGAGATAAGAATGGATGGTTCAACGCAAAGCTTTAAGAAGTTTTCTCCGACGCAAAAACATATCCTCGGCAACACCCATTACTGTCTGGAAATAAATAATCCATTACAATCGTGCCAGCGGAGTAGAATGAATTTTATGAAATCCGAGTTTCTTTTTCTTTTTTTGATCTTTGGCACAATGGCCGCGCTGACCGCTTGCAGTACTGCCAGCAAAGTCGCTGTCACACCGACCCCAGACAGAATCGTCCAATGTACGCGCCGACATGGAAAAATATAATCAATGCCTCTCGCAAATGAACGCCGATTGCATTGCCTCTTTGTTCGCCCCACAAGGACAGATTTTTGATACCGGCATCATCCGAGCGGGAAGCCCAGCTGCGATTCGCAGTTACATGAATCAAACCTTCAGCACTGCGCATGTTGATTCACTGGATGCAACGATTGACACCATTACCATCAATGGAGGCGTGGGCGTTGTGCTCGGAACGTATGATGAAAAGACAACCGACACAACGGGTCAGAGCAGTGAAGCGAAACTGCAATATGTGGCAGAGTGGATTCATCAATCAAACGGTCAATGGCTGTTGAACCGCCTTAGAGAAAAAAGAAAGTCATTTAGAAAATAGAGAGAAAATGTCTTATTTTGTGACTATATTATTATCGTAGCACCGTCATATTGCAACAATAATATCAAAAAGGAAAATCTCATGAACATCTTTGTCACAGGCGGCGCGGGATACATCGGATCGGCCACCGCGCAGGCTTTGCTCGATGCCGGGCATTCCGTCACGGTTTATGATTCTCTGGTTACTGGTCATCGTGCCGCGGTGCCGGAAAAAGCGCATTTCATCCACGCCTCTTTGGATGATACTCACGCGTTGGCAGATGCATTGATCGCCGGAGAGTTTGATGCCGTGATGCACTTCGCGGCATTTATCGAAGCGGGCGAGTCGATGAAAGATCCGGGACGTTTCTTTCAGAATAACTTTGTCAATTCATTGAGCCTGATCGAATCAGCGACGCGCGCCGGAATCAAGAAGTTTGTCTTTTCGTCCACGGCAGCGGTCTACGTTTCGAGCGACCAGCCTCTCACCGAAGATTCGCCGCTCGGTCCGACCAACGTTTATGGTCAAACCAAATTGATGACGGAACAAGCTTTGGAATGGTATCGCCAAATCCATGGACTGCATTTCGCGGCGCTGCGTTACTTCAATGCGTGCGGCGCGTTGCCCGGACGCGGCGAAGCGCATCAACCTGAATCGCATTTGATTCCGTTGGTGTTGCGCGTCGCACTTGGTCAGCGCGAATCCGCAACCATCTTTGGCACCGATTATCCAACACCCGATGGCACGTGCATCCGCGATTACATTCATATTGCAGATTTGGTTTCGGCACATTTACTGGCATTGCAAGCGCTAGACAAAAAAGAACAATTGATTTACAACCTCGGCAGCGGCAACGGTTATTCGGTGCGCGAAGTGATCGAGACCGCGCACAAGGTGACCGGTAAACGAATCCCTGTCATCGAGTTTGCGCGACGTGCCGGTGATTCGGCGAGACTAGTGGCTTCCTCGGAAAAGATTCGCCACGAGCTGGGATGGAAACCGAAACGCGACAATCTGCAAGACATCATCGCCAGCGCCTGGGAATGGCATAAGTCGCATCCGAAAGGATATGAAGAATGAGTTTTTCATTTCATCGCATTCCGGTTGGCATTGACAATTGCTTTCTTCTGCGTGGCAAACGCCCCATCTTGATTGATGGCGGCGCGCCGGGCGGTTTGAATTCTTTTGTCAGGCGCATGAAGAAGCTTAATGTTGATCCGAAGCAGATCGAATTGATCATCCTCACGCACGGGCATTGGGATCACATCGCCTCATTGAGCGGCGTGCGCGAAATGACCGGCGCAAAAGTTGCCATCCATCGCGGCGACCAGTTCATGGTCGAGACCGGAGAGCCGCCATTTCCGGCAGGCACGAACGGTTACGGCAATGCCATGTCATGGCTGGCGAAGGGACTCATTCATCCTCATCTGCCGAAAATCAAAGTGGATATGATTCTCGGTGAGGATGGTTTATCCTTAAGCCAGTACGGCATTCCCGGAAAAGTTGTTTACGCTCCCGGACATTCGATGGGGCATAGTTGCATCGTGCTTGATTCGGGCGAGGCTTTCGTTGGCGATATGGCAATGAACTCCTGGTTTCTGCGCCTGACGCCCGGCCTGCCGATCCTGGCCGATGATATGGATTTGTTGATCCAGAGCTGGAAGAAAATTTTGAAGATGGGTGTCAAAAGAGTTTATCCCGCGCACGGCATGGATTTTCCAGTGAATGTGATTGAAAAAGAAATCGCAGAGTTCGAGGAGAGAAAGTGAACGTCCTGACCTTCGTCCTTGTTTTGATTGGCTGGATTTTTTCGTTGTGCCTGCATGAGTTCTCGCACGCGCTGGTCGCTTATCTCGGCGGCGACACGACTGTGAAGGACAAAGGCTATCTCACATTCAATCCGCTCAAATATACACATCCGGTTTATTCATTGCTTTTGCCGCTGTTGTTTTTGGTGCTGGGCGGCATCGGTTTGCCCGGCGGTGCGGTCTATATCGAGACGTGGCGCTTGCGGAGTCGCAACTGGATGAGCGCGGTTTCGCTCGCGGGTCCGACTGCGAATCTGATTCTCGCCATCATTATTGGATCGGTGTTGCGCTTCGGGCCCGTGACCTCAAGCGGACTCTGGCCAGCCCTGGCTTTTCTCGGCCTCTTGCAAGTCATCGCGGTCGTGTTGAATTTGATCCCGATTCCCCCGCTGGATGGATATGGAATCATTGCCCCTTTTTTGCCGAATGACTTTCGTCAACAAGTGAATCAGTTCGCCGGGTTCGGCGTTTGGATTTTGTTTTTCCTGATGTGGTATGTGCCCATCTTCGGCGCGTTGTTCTGGGGCATCGCAGGCGGCGCCGCTAGCTTGATGGGCGTTCCGCTGCAATTGGCAGCTTTGGGACAAAGTCAATTCCAGTTTTGGATCAAATGAGTTTATGCAAGAACAAAAACTTCCTCACATCGTCATCGTCGGCGCGGGCTTTGGTGGGATGGAAGCCGCGCAAAAATTGGCAAAGACTGCCGTCCGCATGACGCTGATCGATAGACACAACTATCATTTGTTTCAGCCATTGCTCTATCAGATTGCGATCGCTGGACTTGTCCCCGCGCAGATTGCATATCCGCTGAGGACCATCTTCCGGCATCAGAAGAATCTGACGTTTCAAATGGGCGAAGTAACCGCCATTGATTTCGATAAGCGTTACGTCAAAATGGATGGCTCAGTTGTCGCGTATGATTACTTGATCCTTGCAATGGGCGGACAAACCAACTTCTTTGGAATGGGATCCATCGAGCAGAATGGATTTCAACTCAAGGATATCGAAAGCGCCGTTGACACACGCAATCATTTGTTCAAGATGTTCGAGCGTGCCAGCCGCGAAGTGGACGAGTCCAAACGCCGCGCTCTGTTGACCTTTTCTATCGTCGGCGCCGGACCGACCGGCGTGGAAACTGCCGGTGCGCTGGCGGAGTTGATCACGCATGTGATGGCAAAAGATTATCCGCAGTTGGATTTGAAGGAAATGCGCGTGCTGTTGATCGAAGCCGGTGGCGTCGTCATGCCCGCCTATCCCAATCTATTGCGCAAGGCGACGTTCGACCTGTTGCGAAGCAAGCATGTGGAAATCCTGTTGAACGCCAAGCTGACGGATTATGACGGAGAAAAAATCACGTTGGGCAATGGAGATCGAATTCCAACCCGGACCTTGATCTGGACGGCTGGTGTGCGCGCCTCCGAGTTGGCAGATCAACTCGGAGTGAAGCAGGCCGCTTCCAGTCGGATCGTGACCGAAGCGACTCTGCAATTGCCAGATCATCCCGAGGTTTTCGTGATCGGAGACGCGGCATATCTGGTCAACGTTCAAAGCCAGGCTTTGCCGATGCTTGCAACGGTGGCGCAACAGGAAGCCAAAGCCGCAGCGAAAAATATCCAGAGAATGTTAAAGGGCGAATCGCCGGAAGCATTTCATTACCACGACCCCGGCTTGCTGGCAACGATTGGACGCAACGCGGCGGTGGCGCGCATCGGAGGCTTGTCGTTTCACGGATTTATTGCATGGGCGATCTGGGTGGTGCTTCACATCTATCGCCTGATCGGTTTTCGCAACCGCTTGGTGGTGTTGATCAATTGGGCGTGGGATTATTTCTTTTACGATAACCAGGTGCGGTTGATTACGAAGGAATAGGAAAGTCAATTCCAGTATTGGATCAAATGAGCCGCACAAAAAAGCAACAGCCCCAAAAATAGTAAACTTTAATTATTAAATTATAGTAGCCGCGTTGTTGAAGGTCAAGCCACTACCTAAAGAAAAGAAATCAAAGAAACATAAGAATCAGAAACCCAGCGGTTAGGCTGGGCTTTTTTGTTGTGGTAGATCAAGATATTTTCTCAAGATAGTATCTAACCTATCGAGCTTTTCTGTAAAAACGCGCAAATATAAGAGGTGTTTATCGCCAAAAGTATATGGATAGCTCATCAAAGAAGGAGGTAAAGTACCAAGCGTTCTTAGCCATTCTGCTTTTTCTTTGTCTAATCTACCCAATGCCATCAACATTTCCGTATCCCATTTTTCATAAGAGCTTATCCATTCAGGAACCTCATTTTCACTTGATAGTCTCATTCCTTTATTTCTCAACTCAACACCTGCTTGTCGCATTTTTATCAACTTCATTATAGTTGGGCGTTTTATAAAATGCGAGACAGCATCAACCCCGACTCCAATTACGATAAGTCCCAAAGCAATATATCCATAATGTATTAGAAGGCAAGCCGAATCCATGGATTTGCACAAACTGATCTGAACCATAAAACCATTCATGGCTCCAAAAATCCCGCCGATAAGCCCAGCGATAATTGCAGCGACAATACCCAACAAAATCCATTTTGTGGCTTGCATCTTTCGATTTTACCCGATTTAGGTTTGCGTAGTATATCAGCCCACAGCTAATTCCCGATACACAAACCATTGACCTTTGCGTTCATCAATATTCTTCATGGCGCGGTCATAATATAAATCAAAGACTTGTCCCGAATCGACTCTGGACGCGAAAGAAGAAACGTCCCACATTCAAGGAGCCTCGGCTGGATGCGACTTCCGCGTGAGCTGGTTGCATGTTCCTTGCTGAACGTCCGCGGCGGGTAAAGTCGCTCCACTCGGAAAGTCTTTCAACGACGCGATAGGTTTGTCTGTCCCAAATAAATCCATCCGGGCAATGCGGCGTCTTTTCATGTACAGGCGGTTTATCAAAGTTTACTTCGATGGGTTGATCGAGGAAGTGTAGAAATGTTGCGTCTGTCATTTCTCATCCGCGAGATGAAAATGATGCAGGAAGCGATGGAAGATCGGCGCGGCCAATACGCCCATCGCCGCGATGAAGACCACGCCGGAGAACAACGCATAGAACGAAGCGAATAATTTTCCCGCCGTCGTTTGCAATGCATTGACCGGTCCCATGCCGCCCAAAATCATGGACGCATTCAATAACGAGTCGATCCATGATAGTCCTTCAAAGAAATGGTAACCAAGGATACCAATGCCCAGCGCGATCAAGATCATCGCCGCGCCGATGAGTGCATTGGTCAGCACGCGCTGAACAAAAACTTGTCGGCTTGCCAGTGGTTGTTTGCGATGCTCGTACATTCAGCCTCCGTTATATTTCAAATCCCAATCCCAAAACCAATACGCCAGGCCTTTATACTCGCCCCATTTTTCAAATCGCTTTTCGACTTGTTTCGGCGTCACCGGCTTGCCTCGATACCATTCGTTGGAGACGACTTTCAAAGCCCACGAATCAATCGGAATGAAATCATGTCTTCCCAAAATCATTAACAAATTCGCGGCGGCATACGGACCAACGCCATTGATCTTCATCAACTCTTTGCGAAGATCGAGCGTGGATAAAGAAGATGTTTTGAACGACTCAATATCCAATTGCTTCGACACGACGTGGGCTGCTAATTCATATAATGCTTTTGCGCGATAGCCGACTCGCACCATTTCTCTCAGGACCTTATCACTGGACGCGGCGATTTTATCCGGCGTGGGAAACGCTTTGGAATCAAAATCCGCTAATGGGTCGCCGAATGCAGCGATGAGGTTGAGATTCATCCGTTTGGTCGCGGCCCATAATGTGTTCGTTGTGAGAATTGTCTTGACCACATCTTCAAAAAATGTCGGCGAACGAAGCACGCGTCCACGCGCCAGCTTCTTCGCGGTGCGAAGTTTCGGCTCTTTGCTCACCGCTTTATAGAATGATGAAAAATCCTGATCGAGGCCGAACATCCATGTAACTTTTTGTTTGACTTCGTTTTGTTCAACCTTGTTGAGAGATTGCGTTTGGATCTTTACGCCGTCCGATAATCCCGATATTCGATACTCAACGACGCGGCCATTGGTCAGGCGGTCAGCGTAAAAAAGCGTTTTGCTGCTTTCGTCAAAACGAAATGGAGCCAATTGTATCCATCCATGTGATTGAACGACAGACAAAAAATTGAACGGTGGTCGAGCGATCAAGGTGAGGTCCATCATCTCTCCAAATTTTTCCCAATCTTAGCGCAAATGTACAGTAATTCAAATACCACTTGATGAATCGTGGATATGGATTAATCAACTCCTATTGTGCCGGGGGAAAAGCAGGAAGTCGGTGAAGATCACGCTGATCATGATCAACGCAAAAGCATCCAGGAATAATGTCAGTCCCCACCAACGCGGCAAGGCAGTAAACAATGCCAGCGTTGTGACTCCGGCCAGCCCTCCGCAGGCTTTGATCGTTTGGTCCGCCGCGTCGTCGAGCAGTTCATGGATACGCCGCCAAAGTACACCGCCCACCAAGATAAGGATCAGACCAGCAAAAACAATAACAATCAATGATTGATTGCCTGAAAGATTCAAAAGATTGAAAATGAGGATTCCGCAGTACCCATGCCGCAGGGCGAGATCGCCATAGCCTCCCTGAATAACATGTACCAAAATTAACCTGCCGAAAATTACAGCGGTATCATTGATCGACCAGGCAACCGTTCGTGTCTGATATGGAGCCAGCATCAAGGCTTCATTCAGGCTTTGATACCCCACGCTTTTGCTAATCTCCGTTGTTACCAAGGGCGAAACTTGCTCATCCAGTGTATTCGTAACTGTTGCAATCACGGTACTAGACTCGGATGATGAAAGCATAAGCGGACAACTCAGGTTTAGACCGCCCGCGCTGATCTGCGTCCCAAAGACGCTGGCTTCCATCTCCGCCCAAACCACACTACTTGAAAACATTAATTGAGTTAGGACTCCTGCGGTGAAGAGCAACACGGCAAGCAACGAGAGGAGTCGCAATTTCATGTGGATATTTTATCTGGAATCTTAATAAGGAGAACATCCAAGAACTGGATTATGCACGCAATGCAATGTTCCTCAACTGCGGTTGGGCAATGCGAAAATAATCAACTGACTTCATAAAGATGGATCGGTCGAGCCGTCCCGCGTTGAAAACCACCTCTTCATTTTCTTGAATCATCGGATCAGCCAAAAGAATAAATTGATCGTTGAATGTAAATGGCGGGATGGCGCCGATGACGCATCCGGTCAGCGCTTCGGCTTTTTCGCGCGGCGCAACAGAGGCGTCGGTGCCATTGAAGATGGATTGAATGCCCGCTAAATCCACGCGGCAATGGCCGGGCACGTTGGCCAAATAATAGCGGCTCTCTTTCTTCCCGAAGCGGACCTGCACCACGATGGATTTAATCGCCTGCTCTGGCTTGTTGCCGCGAATCTTCGCGATGAATTCCGTGCGGCCCTCCGGCTCATGTTCAACGACACGATAAACAACACCATTCGTATCGAGAAGTTCGCACAACTGCTCGTGAATGTCTTTGGTGAGATTGCTCATATCGCTTTCTTCAAAGCCACATACGATTGATATAGCGCTTCTTCCTCTTGTGCGAGCAGCAGACTATCTTTTGGCTTGCCTGCGTTTACCCACAAATCAGAATATAACATCCCTTGCGCGCACTGACGCGCCGCATCTCGAACTTGCTTCGGCGCAACACCATACGCTTCGGCATATAAACCCGTTAGCGTATCAACCAGTTCCTGATTCTCAGAGTTGCCAAACAATTTACGATGGACGCTCCACCAATTGACTTCAAGCGCGGCGGCGCGCGTTACGTCGAAGTCTTCACGATGGATGTTCTTGATGAACTGATAAAACCAGCGCATATAGGCTTCGGCTTTGGGAATATCATTTTCCGGGAACGGCGCAAAAGCAATCTCGGCGCGAGCCACGAGATACGCGGCATTTATCGCCTGCCACGATGAAAGCCCGAAAAACTCTTTCACCAAGCCTATCGAAACGCGCAAAAGTTTCAGCCAATCTTTCTGATAATAGGCAACGTAATTTTCTTTTTCATAATGCGCCAGCTTACGCGGATCGAAGTTGCGCATCGGATTGTCGGATTTCATCTTCAATCCTCCTTATGTAATCCGGTGAACATAAACTGGTCAACGCCGACGATTTGCAAACCAGAGCAGGCCCGCGCCAACGACAATGAGAATGCCGCCGTTGATGGCCCATTGAATCTGACCGCTCATCATGCTACCCGGCAGAACACCGATGCCTTGCAGGAACCAGACGATGCCGGGCAGGATCAACAAAACTCCGATTATGTTCAAAGCGATTTTCATAACTCTCTCCTTTTACCGATAGAATATTACTTTGATGGCACCAACCGCCAAAATAATACCCCAGCTAATAACGCTAATACCGCACCAAAATAGAACGGTGCGCTTGCGCCAAAGCCGGTCCACGAGCCGAAGCCTTGCCATAATACGCCTGCGATCACGGAAGCAGGCAACACCGTGATCCCGATTGCGGCGTTGTAGAGTCCGTAGGCGGCGCCGCGCCGTTCGACTGGAACAAAATCGGCAACCAGCGCCCGACCCACACCATCGGTTGCAGCATAATAGATTCCATACAACGCATAGAGAACCCAGACGTGCCAGCCCGCGTTCGATAAAGCCAATCCGAGATAGACCAAGCCATAAGCGATCCATCCGCCGATGATGAGTTTGCGGCGACCAATTTTATCGGACCACGACCCAAGCGGGCCCGATAAAGAAGCGTAGATGAAATTGAATGTCATCAACATCAACATGATTTGGAAAATATCAAGTCCGCGGTTCTGACCGAGAAGGATGATGAACGAATCTGACGAGTTGCCCAGTGTAAATAGCAAAACAACGAACAGGAAAAGTTTGAAGCGCGTATCAAGTCCTTCCAACGATGGAAGAGCCGAAGCGCGCTTGGTCTTCATGGGGACTTCGCTTGCCATGCCCATCAGCACCAATACGCCGAGCACAGCCGGAATGAAACTAGCCAGCACCGCGATTTGAAATGTATGCCGCGTGAGGTTAATGCCATTCGCTTCGGTCAACCAAACGATCAGCGCGGCAAATCCAATTCCGAGAAAAGCACCGGCGGTATCACCCGCGCGGTGAACACCGAAGGCGAGTCCGCGTTGTTTTTCATCGATGCTATCTGCAACGAGCGCATCGCGCGGCGCCGTGCGGATTCCTTTTCCGAGCCGATCTGAAAAACGAACGCCAAGCACTGCTTCCCAAGTAGTGGCGATAAAAAGAAAAGGTTTGGAAATGGTGGAAAGCGCATATCCCGCAACCGCCAGCCATTTGCGCTGACCGAGTTTATCGGAAAGCAAACCGGTATAAACTTTCATCAAGCTGGCAGTGGTTTCAGCAATACCGTCAATCAAGCCGATGATAGCCGTGCCGACGCCGAGCACATTGGCAAGATAAAGCGGGACGAGGTTGAAGATCATCTCCGAGGAAACATCGGTGAAGAAGGATGCGATTGTTACCGCCCAAATATTGCGCGGCAAGCGTTGAAGCGATGATTTATTTTCTACGTTTTCCATGTTGTCCTTTTGGGAAAGTTAATAAAAGAAGTGAGAAGGATAAAATCCTTCTAGTCACCGGACAGTTTTAGGAACGAGCATAAAGTGGCACAGCAAATGAAAGCGAGTGTAACAGTTTTCGATCCATGAAGCGCAGACCGATTTGAAAAAGACTGAGATCGCGACGATCTTTGCGATCAACGAGATGACGCAAGCCTGCGCGAATGGTCTGGCTGCCCACGGCAAGAAGCCAGTCGTAAAGGAAGGCAACGGCTAAAGTGAGACGAGACAGACGAGCAGCATGATGAAGCATTGTACCTTCCAAATCAAAGCCATGTTTTTTGCGAAGTGACTGCTCCTTCCAGTCGAAGTCTCCAAACATCTCTTCGATCCACATCCTTCTGCGATAATATCGCACGGTCAAAGTTGCATCGGGCAGATTGGTGGCGAGACACCAAGGTTCCTTTTCGCCAACCTGCCAGTAAATCAAAACGGACACCGGATACATTTCTTGCTGGGTCAAATATGCTTTTGGACACCAAGCGGATTGTCCGGCTTTTTGAACAAAGCTAGCCAAATCTTTCCAGCCCGTCTGCTCGTTGAGCCACAACCCCGTGTTACCTTTTTGGCGCAAGACATAGAACCAATGCCATACATCGAGCTGCCGGAGCACGAAAATTGAGCCAAATTCGCTGTCTCCCACCACAAAAACGGGTGCTTTTGGAGGAAGCAGGCTGCGCACATATTTCAACAACTTCACCTGCCGTTGGCCGGTGCTGTGACCGCGAACGTATGGGATCCAAGTCCAGGCCATCGGAACCGCTCGGTGACGAAAGGCTAGAGAGACCATGAGCAACTGGTGGCCGAAACCAATTTTGGTGCCATCGACCATGAGACGGATTTCGCCCACCCGTTCAAACTGTGATTGCAACCAGCCCTTGGCAATCGGTTTATACCAACGACGCACATCGATCGCAGGGTTCGCCAGAAATCGGCTCAAGCGTCGTACCGTACTTTCGTTCTTTGCATTGCTGATCACGTTTCCAGCAATTTTACTCAGGTGCACAGAGTGACTATGATAAATTCCTACCAGCAACCATACAAAATTCTGAACTTGGGTAATTCGTTGTTTTGGACGCAGTTCACAAATTCGCTAAATCCAAGTACGATAGGTCATGTTGATCGTTTCTTCAGACTTTGGTATACTGCTTTTCGGAACTCGCTGATTTTGTTTTTCTTCACACAAAAACTTTATCAGCAAGTTCCATTTTTGTTAAGGTTCCACGAACTCTAAACTCAAGTAAAAGAAGTGAGAAGGATAAAATCCTTCTAGTCACCGGACAGTTTTAGGAACGAGCATAAAGTGGCACAGCAAATGAAAGCGAGTGTAACAGTTTTCGATCCATGAAGCGCAGACCGATTTGAAAAAGACTGAGATCGCGACGATCTTTGCGATCAACGAGATGACGCAAGCCTGCGCGAATGGTCTGGCTGCCCACGGCAAGAAGCCAGTCGTAAAGGAAGGCAACGGCTAAAGTGAGACGAGACAGACGAGCAGCATGATGAAGCATTGTACCTTCCAAATCAAAGCCATGTTTTTTGCGAAGTGACTGCTCCTTCCAGTCGAAGTCTCCAAACATCTCTTCAATCCACATCCTTCTGCGATAATATCGCACGGTCAAAGTTGCATCGGGCAGATTGGTGGCGAGACACCAAGGTTCCTTTTCGCCAACCTGCCAGTAAATCAAAACGGACACCGGATACATTTCTTGCTGGGTCAAATATGCTTTTGGACACCAAGCGGATTGTCCGGCTTTTTGAACAAAGCTAGCCAAATCTTTCCAGCCCGTCTGCTCGTTGAGCCACAACCCCGTGTTACCTTTTTGGCGCAAGACATAGAACCAATGCCATACATCGAGCTGCCGGAGCACGAAAATTGAGCCAAATTCGCTGTCTCCCACCACAAAAACGGGTGCTTTTGGAGGAAGCAGGCTGCGCACATATTTCAACAACTTCACCTGCCGTTGGCCGGTGCTGTGACCGCGAACGTATGGGATCCAAGTCCAGGCCATCGGAATGGCTCGGTGACGAAAGGCTAGAGAGACCATGAGCAACTGGTGGCCGAAACCAATTTTGGTGCCATCGACCATGAGACGGATTTCGCCCACCCGTTCAAACTGTGATTGCAACCAGCCCTTGGCAATCGGTTTATACCAACGACGCACATCGATCGCAGGGTTCGCCAGAAATCGGCTCAAGCGTCGTACCGTACTTTCGTTCTTTGCATTGCTGATCACGTTTCCAGCAATTTTACTCAGGTGCACAGAGTGACTATGATAAATTCCTACCAGCAACCATACAAAATTCTGAACTTGGGTGATTTGTTGTTTTGGACGCAGTTCACAAATTCGCTGAATCCAAGTACGATAGGTCATGTTGATCGGCATTCGAACCTCCGGGCAAAATGTTGGTCGCAAAACAACTTTACCCGATTTTCCTTGCCGATCAACTCTTCTTTCGCTAAACTGTCAGGTGGCTAGAAATCCTTCTCACTTCTGAATTACAAGCTTATTCTCCGCCGCCGCCATCAGCCGCTGCGGACGGCTGTTCGATCTTCACCACTTCGCCGTGCATATTGATGATCACTTTGAATCCTAACATTCCCAAATAAGCGCGGCCTTCTTCCGGGATGCCTTGCTGCATCAACGCATCGAATTGCTGATCCATGTTCTTGAGTTGATTCTCGATCAACGCCTTGGTGAAGATGTCTTCCTGTCCCAGCATCTGCGCTGCTTTCTCCGAGATGAATCCTTCGCTGCCCTTCATCATCTCCTGCAAGTGGGTCAGCACCTGACGATCCACATCCCCGGCTGGAATGTGACGGCGGAAGCCCGCGTCGTCCACGACATAAAACGGTTCATCGCCGACCGTAGTGGTTTCCACCGCGCGATCATTCTCGTCTATCACGAGACCGGCGAACAAAGCTTGTTTGGTCATACTAATTCCTTATGAATTCGCCGAAACAATATTGACCTTCGTCCCTGATCCCGGATCATATAGATACGCCGTCTCGGGCGGGACGACCGGGCTGGTCCAGCGATAAATGAATTTTGCGTCATCCGGAGTCAAGTTCACGCAACCGTGACTGCGCGGCCTGCCATAATCATTGTGCCAGTAGGTGCCATGAAAAGAATCGCCCGTGCCCGTGAAGAATGAAACCCACGGCACACCCGGCAGATCATAACCACGACCCGCTCCCGCTGCACCGTCGTTGGTCATATGAATTGTTGGGCCTTTATGAAAGGTTTGATAATCTCCCGTTGGAGTGCGCGTGCCCTTGCCTCCGCTCGAACAGCGCGCAATCAAAACGGTCTTATCGTCCTCAAAGGCCGTGACCATTTGAGTATCAGTATCCACGTAGATATGTTTGTCTTCGTCGGGAACATCAGGAGAAAGCAGAGTCAACTCATCATCCGGGACGAGACGCATATCCTGTACGGAAACAAAAAAATATACATCCAAATGTTTATCGTAGATTTTGTACCAAATTGTTTTCTCGTATGGATTGACCACCACATCCGTGACCCAATGCGTCGTCCGATAATAGAGGCGATAGGCTTTATCTGACCAATATGCAGAATCGACTCGAGGATCGCTGAACGGCACGGTGATCTCGCCTAATTGTCCAACAGCGGGGATTTGATAAACAGGTTGTTGGTAGTTGGTCTCCACCGGTTGAAAATAGCCGGAGTAGGCATAGCCGCCGTTGATCTTGAACCAGGTCTTATCAAATGGATTGCCGAATCCAAAGTCGCCATTTTCCTGGCCGGTCACATTCACCACCTCATCGAGGGCGAAGACGTATTGTTGATTGGCTTTGAAAGACGGCTCATCGAATAATTGGATTCCGCCAAACGCGGCGCGCACTTGCCTAACCGGTGAAGCGTAAGCTTTCTCCAAATGCAGTTCGGATAAAAATAATCCAAGCAAACCGGCGCCTAAAAGTTTGAGAAAATCACGGCGGGATAAATCAATAAGAGGTGTCATAGGTTTATTATGCCGTTGCGAGGCAACGAAGTTGCCGCGTTTGCAACGGCGTTCATTTAATTCCATCATCTCTAATGCAGGATTTGTTCATTACCATTAATGACGCAGGGGGACCTCATCGTTGTACCCCTGCAAAGATTACGAAACATCTCCTTTGCTTACGCCCCAGAATCTTTGCAAAGATTCCGCCAGCAAGGCATGTTCAGGCTTCTGGAGATCTTCGTCTTCATTAAATAGTTTTTGCGCTTGCGTCCGTGCCTTCTCGATCAACGCCACATCGGTAATGCTTGCCATGCGCAAGCCGGTGGCATAACCTGATTGACGCGTTCCCAAGAATTCTCCCGGGCCGCGTTGTTTCAGATCGAGTTCCGCCAACACAAAACCATCGTTCGACTGAGCCATCGCCTGCAGCCGTTCGTTCTCGGTCGCATCTTCATGCGTGGGGACCAATAAACAATACGATTGTTCGGAGCCGCGTCCGACGCGACCGCGCAATTGATGCAATTGTGCCAATCCGAATCGGTCCGCGCCTTCAATCAGCATCACTGTTGCATTCGGCACATCCACGCCGACTTCGACCACAGTGGTCGAAACGAGAATATCATATTGCTTATCACGGAACTTCATCATCGTCTCGTCTTTTTCATCGGGCTTCATGCGTCCATGTAAAAGCCCAAGCTTGAGATCGGGGAAAATTTCCTTCGATAGCACTTCGTAATCATCCACGGCGGCGCGCAGGTCTTCCATCTTTTCGCTCTCCTCGATCAACGGATAAATGATAAAGGTCTGCCGTCCCTCCTTGATTTGTCCGCGAATTAACGTGTAAGCGCGCTCTCGTTCCTGCGGCCGAAGCACGTGCGTGTTGATGGGTTGGCGTCCCACCGGCATTTCAGCCATCACCGATAAATCGAGATCGCCGTAAACGGTTAAGGCTAGTGAGCGCGGGATCGGCGTGGCGGTCATCACCAGCAAATGCGGATTGGTCCCCTTGGAGCGAAGTTCGGCGCGCTGTTCAACGCCGAAGCGATGTTGTTCATCAATGACCGCAAATTGCAAATCTTTGAATTGAACCGGTCCTTCAATAACCGCATGAGTGCCAACGACAATTTTGATCGAGCCATCGGCGAGTCCATTGCGGATCGCTTCTTTCTCTGACTCAGCCGTGTCGCCGACTAGCAAGCGAATCTCGTCAGGTTGTATGATTCCATTTTCGCCTGCGAGTAGATTGATGAAACTGCGATAATGTTGTTCGGCGAGAATGCCGGTCGGAGCCATGATGGCGGCTTGTGAACCGTTCGATGTAATCATCGCGGCGGCTAATGCGGCGACTACCGTTTTGCCCGAACCGACATCGCCTTGCAAGAGTTGATTCATCGGTTTGCCTGAATCAAAGTCCGCCCGAATATCGATGATGGCGCGTCCCTGAGCATTTGTCAGCGTGAAAGGAAGATTTGTTAAACGCGAAGCCAGCCAATCGTCCGAGATGGAGAAGCGGCGCGCCTCAACCTGTCTCCAATCGCGCTTCTGACGCAGGACGCCCATCTGCAAAAAGAAAATTTCATCAAAGGCCAAGCGTTCACGCGCGGTCTTCAAAGAATCTTGTGTATCGGGAAAATGCGCTTGCAGTAAAGCCTGTCCTAACGGCATGAGCCGCGCATCTTTGCGGGTGGACTCGGGCAATGAGTTCGACCACCGCGGGCGCCCAATACGTGACAACTTGATTCATCAGATTGCGAAGCCATTTCTGCGTGATCCTAGCCGTGAGCGGATAAATGGGAACGATGCGATTGGTGTGCAGATGCTCGATTTCCACCGGTTCCCAATCGGGCTGGTTCATGACGAGGCGGCCAAGATATTGTTCGACAGTTCCCGAAACAGAAATCTGCATCTCTTCTTTAAGTCGATTTGCCATCCACGGCTGGTTGAACCAAGAGAGTCGCAGTGCGCCCGTGCCATCGCTGAGAATAGCCTCAATGATTGAAGCTGAGCCGCCACGAATTGGCCGCGTATGCACCGATTGGATCGTGCCGATCACTGTTATCTGCTCGCCATACCACAAACTTTTAATGGGCTTGAGTTGCGAATAATCTTCGTAACGGCGCGGAAAATAATAAAGCATATCGCCGAGCGTTTGCATTCCAAGTTCAGCGAGCGCTTGGGCGTGACGCGGTCCAACACCTTGAAGAACGGTCAAAGGCGCATTCAGGGCGGCGGGAGTTTGACTATGTTTTGCACCGGGAATTGATTCCGCGCGCGGCGGCGCAACAGGATGTGGTCTGGGTTGTTGAGAACGCGATTCAGCTGCTTGAGGCTCACCGCGCGGTTTGGGTTGTTCTCCCGTTGTTTGGGATGGTTGCTGCGCGGGACGCGGTTTAGCTTGCGATTGCTGAGGTCGTTGTTGTGATCTCTGCTGAGTTTCGGGATATGTGTCGCCGATTCGTTTCCACAAGCCCTTCAGCGCGTCCGTGCGGGACTGCGGGCTGAGTCCGTCATACGAGCGGAGTCTCTGCTCGACGGCTTGAATCACTTCTTCGTTGATGCCATCGGCGCGCGCTTCGGCTGCCCAGAAGTCAAGCATCTTTGCCAGCCCGCCGATAATGGCCGTGTTACTGTATCCGTTCTCGTGTTCGAGACGGAAGAATTTACGGAGTTTCTCCAATGATGATTGCATGGGAGTATTTTATCATGTGCGAGAAAATGGGACATGGATTACGCGGATTTACACCGAAGCTTTTTGTTTTCCGCGTTCATCCATTTTGCCCGCCATTTCGTTGACATTCCATCTCCTCAAAAGTAGAATAGCCATCTTCACACTAATTCCAGTAAACAGAGAGGACGAAATGTTGAAAGAGTTCAAAACTTTTGTCATGCGCGGCAATGTGATGGACCTGGCAGTGGCCGTCATTATCGGTGGGGCCTTCGGCAAGATCGTTACTTCACTGGTGGATGACATGATCATGCCCTTGATCGGGCTCATCATCGGCGGAATTAACTTTACCGGCCTGGCATTCACGGTTGGAAGCGCAAAGGTGACATACGGCAATTTCATTCAAAATGTGGTGGACTTTCTAATTATCGCCTCGGTGATTTTCTTGATGGTAAAGGCCATCACCAGTTTGCAAAAACCGGCTCCCGCCGCTGCAGCGAGTTCCAAGGAATGTCCGCGCTGCTTCACCATGATTCCGATCAAAGCCACGCGTTGTCCGAACTGCACATCGGAATTGTGATAATAGTTTTTTCGTAAATAGACTCTGGCGGGGTCAATGACCCCGCCAGAGCGCGTATAATGACTGCAATGGATTTCCTCGATAAGCTCAATCCGCAACAAAGAAAAGCCGTCACGGTGGGGAACGGACCTGTATTGGTGCTGGCCGGTCCCGGCTCCGGAAAGACGCGGGTGCTGACTCAACGCGTCGCATATCTGATCGCGAACGAAGGTATCCGGCCTTATCGCATTCTGGCTGTGACATTTACCAACAAAGCCGCGCATGAGATGCAGACGCGCGTCGAGAAATTGCTGGGCGCCGAGGCGACTCAGGGAATGATGCTTGGAACATTCCATTCGATCTGTGCGCGCTTGCTGCGGCGCGAGGCGGACTTTTTGCCCATTCAGTCGAACTTTGTGATCTTCGATGCCGACGATCAGGAACGTATCGTCAAGGGGATTATCAAAGAGTTCGGTCTCAACGATAAGATGTATCGAGCCGTGAGCGTTCATGGTTCAATCTCGAACGCCAAGAATGAACTGATCGCGGCGGACGATTATCCGATCACCAATTATCGGGATGAAGTGGTCAAGCGTGTTTACATGGAATATCAAAAGAAACTCGTCGCCAGCAACGCTGTAGATTTCGATGATATCCTGATGTACACCGCTCGCTTGTTGGAAGACAACCCGAGTGTCCGCGAAAAATATGCGCGGCGCTTTGAGCATGTGCTGGTGGACGAATTTCAGGATACCAACTTGGCACAATACACGTTGTTGAAGCATCTTGCTTCGGCGCATCATAATATCTTTGTAGTCGGCGATCCTGATCAATGTTTTCCAAAAGGAACTTCTATTCGCACGCCGAAAGGTAATAAGCCCATCGATAAACTAGAGATCGGCGATGTAGTGCTTTCAGCCAGTGGGCGAGGTTCTACGCTCGCATCCCATGTGATTCACATTGGGAAACGTCATTTCGAAGACGAACTGATCGAAGCAATCACGCGAGGTGGATATTCTTTTAAGGCAACTCCGAATCATATTGTTTTTGCCCGGCTGGGAACAGCGCCGAATCTGCATTACGTTTATTTGATGTACAGAAAAGACAAAGGCTACCGCATCGGGATCGCATCTCACACGCGAAGCAATGGGACAACGGAACGAAAAATTGGATTGCAGGTGCGAAGCCATCAAGAAAACGCGGATCGAGTTTGGGTATTGAAGGTATGCAACAACAGAAACGAAGCGCATTACTGGGAAGCATATTATTCATTTACTTATGGATTGCCTACCACGGTCTTTCACGTGCGCGGACGGCGCATGAGAATGTCACAAGATTACATTGACAAACTGTATCAGGAAATTGACACATCTTCCAACGCTGAACGATTGCTTGCCGATTTAGGGATGGACTCGGAATATCCGCATTACGTTCCACAAGGGACTTTCAGGAACGTTGTGAACATAAGATATTTCGGAGATGGCCGCCAAACATCAAAATCTCCCTGGCATGCTCATCGTGTGGACTTGTGGAGCAGTGATTTAAGACTCGCTGGTCAATTAAAAGCGAAAGGGTATCACCCGCGTATCAATAGCAGGAATAATTGGCGAATTGGAATCAATCGTCTAAACTACGATGATATTCATAGCGCGGCAGATCAATTAAGCGAGGCGGCGGGGAACGCGGAAATCATTACAGGCGCTTTCTTGGTTGATAAAGGGGACCTTCCTCTGGCGCAACGCTTTAGCTTGATGCCTGCCAGCCATCTGCATCCTACCATGATCGTAGCAATTGAAAAAAATGGCCGGATTATTGAGGATGAAATTATTGAGGTGAAGCGAATTCCATATAAGGGAAACGTTTACGATCTGGAAATCGAAAACCTACATAACTACATCGCGGGTGGCATCGTAGTCCATAATTCGATCTATCGCTGGCGTGGCGCAGACTGGCGCAATGTGCAGCGCTTTGAGCAGGATTATCCCGAAGCACAGGTCATTTTGCTGGAACAAAATTATCGCTCGCGCCAGAACATCCTCGATGCGGCCATGTCGGTCATCAACCGCGCACCGCACCGCCGCAAGAAGAATCTATTCACCGAACGCGGCGCGGGCGAGAAGCTCTATTATTATGAAGCGCCGGATGATTATAGCGAAGCTTCGTTTGTGGTGGATAGCATCGCACAGCTGGTCGCCAGCCGCGACTTCGAGCCGGGCGAATGCGCGGTGATGTATCGTACCAATGCCCAATCCCGTTTACTGGAAGAGGCGTTCCTGCAAGCGCGGCTCCCATATCGCCTCGTCGGCGCGCAGCGATTCTATGGACGGCGTGAAGTCAAAGACATCATCGCTTTCATGCGCCTCGTTTACAACCCCTCCGATGAAGCCAGCCTGGATCGCGTCATCAATGTTCCGCCGCGTGGCATCGGTGATAAAACTTTGATTACGCTTCATGGCGTGGCGAGTCAAAACAACACCTCATCTGGTCTCGTCTTGATGGATTTGGCGCGCGGCTCCGACTCTCCATATTGGAATCAATTCACGGGTCGCAGTGTGATTGCGCTGGCAGATTTTGGCGCCTCGCTCGCGAACTGGAAAGCGGCTTCACCTGCCCTCACTGTTTCCGAACTCTTCAACCGCATTGTCAGCGACCTCAATTACAAAACATATATTGACGACGAATCAGAGGAAGGCGAAGAGCGTTGGGAGAACGTGCAAGAGCTGCGCCGCGTCGCCGTTGAATTTGATACGCAGACCATCGATGAATTTCTCGAAAACGTGGCGCTGGTTGCAGATCAAGATACCATCAAAGACGACATCAACGCGCCGACGCTGCTCACACTTCACGCGGCCAAAGGACTCGAATTCGGCGCGGTATTCATCGTCGGCCTCGACGACGGTATCCTGCCGCACAGCCGTTCGTTCGACGAACCGGAAGAGATGGAAGAGGAGCGCCGCTTGTTTTATGTCGGCATCACGCGCGCCAAGGATCGGCTCTATCTGATCCGATCTGTTCAACGCGGCGGACGCGGTTATGCCGAAGAAACGTATCCTTCACGCTTCTTGGAAGATCTGCCTGAAGATTTGATCGTGGGCAAATCTCGTTCAGGGCGCGGACTCAAAACTCGCACCTCTGAGACATTGTGGGCCGCTTCATCCCGGACGCTCAAGGCGGCTCCCGTTATAGATAGCAAATTCCGCGCCGGGACGCGTGTCAAGCATCCGATGTGGGGCGATGGCATCGTGCTCGATAGCAAAATGCAGGATGATGATGAGATCGTGGATGTGGTGTTTGAAAGCGTCGGCATCAAAAAACTCGCAGCCAGTCTTGCAAATTTAAAGGTCATGTAATTTCACATGAACTGGGTGGATTTCCTGCTGGCTGGGTTGGCGGCCGTCGCGGCCGGATTGGTGAACGCACTGGCAGGCGGCGGAACACTGATTACGTTTCCCACGCTGACTGCTTTAGGTGTTTCCGCGGTCGTTGCCAACATCACGAATACGGTGGCGCTTTGTCCCGGTTACATCGGAGGGATGCTGGGGCAATGGAATGATCTACGCGATCAGATGAAGCGATTGTGGCTGGTCGCACCCGCCGGCATCATTGGCGGATTGATCGGCGGTTATTTACTTCTGCACACCAGCGAAAAACTTTTTCAATCCCTTGTGCCGTTTCTAATCTTGCTGGCATCGGCTTTGCTGGCCGTTCAAGACCCGGTACGTGCCTGGCTTATCCGCCGCGCGAGTTAAAAAAAATCAGCGCCGATCCAACCATGGATGGTAAGCCTTCCGATTGGGCTGGCCGCGATCTACGGCGGATATTTCGGCGCAGGCTTGAGCGTGATCGTGCTCTCTGTATTGGGCTTGACGATGGACGATACACTGACACGGCTGAATGCCTTGAAACAAGCGGTTTCTTTCAGCGTTAATTTTGCGGCGGCGATATTTTTTTTGTTTTCGAGGAAAGTAATTTGGCCGGTCGCACTCGTGATGGCGGTCGGCGCGTTGATCGGCGGAAACTTGGGCGGAAGATTGGCAGGCCGTGTCAGTCCTGCAACGTTGCGTTGGATGGTCGTCACGATTGGCGTGATTGTGGCTATCATTTATCTGGTGCGAGGTTAGTCAACGTACACAGAGCCAAAGAACTGCAGATAATGTTTCCACTGGGCTTGAAAGAGGCGGAGTTTATACGCGGCCTGAAGTTACTTATCATGTGCTTATCAAGTACTTATGATGAGCTTAGAATGAACTGAGGTTAGGCGCGAGAATATCTCCCATCAGATTGCGATTGGGATGGCTCCTGCATAGATATCAGCGGCAATTGGGGTAAAAATTGGCGGGGCACGTCCAAGCGTCGATCTTGAATGGGATTGTCATTATCATTAGCGTTGTTATTGCGATCACTTGTCTGGCGCGCTGATAACGATTTTGTAGGGCATAAGCTTTCCGTTTGTCCTTGTTTTCCCAAACTAATCGGCATATAATCCCCCCATTATTTTGCTTTAATCTTGATCCGATTGGCGGAGGACTTTCCATCTATGAAGAGCGTCATCTTTCATCGTATCAGCGTGGCAGTGATTGCCGCGCTGATTATCAACAACTTGATTATTCCAATAAGCCCTGCGCACGCGGGTGGAATAACGATACCGCCGCAGATCAATAAGAGTTTCACACCCATTTCAATAACAGCTGGGCAAACATCCATCCTTAGCATAACAGTGTACAACCCAAATGCTTTTGAATTGGACAACACAGCTTGGAGTGATAATCTGATCGGGGTGCAATCCGGCCTGTTCATAGCAAACCCACCGAACGTGACCATTGATGATAATAACTCACCCGACACTCATTGCGGCAGTCCCACCGTCACCGCGGTTGCAGGGGGTACCAGTATCTCCTTTAGCGGCGGCACAGTGCCTCCCGTATCCGGTTCCACGTTCGGGCAATGCACCGTAACGCTTAATGTCAGTTCAGTTACCGCTGGAAACCTGATTAATACCATCCCGACTAATGGATTAAGCGGATATGATGCTGTGGACAGTATCACTCTTTATAATACAACACCGGCCAGCGCGACCTTGCAGGTCGGTTCGGTGCAACCTCCTTCATTGAGCAAAAGTTTTACTCCAAATACAGTCACTGCCGGGCAAACCAGCCAACTGGCAATTGTCATTACCAACAATGATACGGCAACAGCCCTCACCAATACCACACTTACGGATTCTCTTCCCGCCGGTGTTATCGTAGCCAGCCCTCTGACAACGTCCCTGACCGGCTGTGGAGCGGGGACCTTAACGGATTCTGGCGGAGGCGCTTTGGTCGGAGGAACCAGCACTTCGGTAAAGCTCAATAATGGAACGGTCGCCAAAAGCTCCACTTGTACTATTCATGTCAACGTAATATCGCTTACACAAGGCACGTACACCAACACCATCCCGGCGGGTCCGGTTGGCGCCGGTTCGATCCAAACCCAGCAGGGCGTGACGAATGCTTCACTAGCATCCGCTCCATTGAATGTTCAGCAAACGGTAAGCGTCATCAAGTCGTTTGCACCTTCCACTATTAACGTGGGCGGCACCAGCACCCTGACCATTACATTGCAAAATCCAACCGGTTCCGCCTATACCGTTGCCAGTTCAGGCCTGACGGATACGCTGCCCAGTCCTCTGCTCCTCAACGGTTCGCCAACCACCACTTGTGCCGGTGGAGCGCTTTCAACTCCGACCACGAGTTAAGTGGTTTTGAGCGGGGGCAGCATCCCGGCCAGCGGCAATCCTGGCGTTACAAATGGAACTTGTACGATCACTGTCCCGGTGATTGCGCCGATCACTACACCTGCAACGACCTACACCAATACCATTCCGATCGGTGGATTAACCACCACGCAGGGAATTTCGAATACCGTTGCGGCGAATGCCAATCTCATCGTTAATTCTGTCAGTATTAGCAAGGTTTTTGCGCCCACAAGTTTTCCGGATGGCAACACGGCAACTGTGTTGACCATTACATTAACCAACCCAACCGCGACGGCTTTCACGGTTGCCAGCCCAGGATTGACAGATACGATGCCCGGTCCGATAACGGTTGTGAACGGCACAGCAGCTACTACTTGTACTGGTGGAGCGGCTTCTACTCCCGATGCGAACTCATGTCAGTTTGAGCGGAGGCACTATCCCAGCCGGTGGAAATTGTAATATCAAAGTCAATGTCACCGCGCCGCTAAGCGCCTCCTCAGCGTCATATACGAATACCATCCCGGCCAGCGCCCTGACCACAACGCAAGGTGCTACAAATGCTTCTTCAGCGACCGCTCCTATTGCAGTGACATCGGTCAGCGTTTCCAAAGTTTTTGCGCCCCCGACCATCACCGCTGGCGGCACCAGCCTCCTGACCATTACTTTAACCAACCCAACTTCTTCTCCTTATACTGTTAATACCCTAACAGATTCAGGATTGCCAAGCCCGTTGACCTATGTCAATGATGCCAATCTTGGTACCACCTGTGGTGGTACACCTACCATCACTGCGCCGCAAACAGTCACGTTGACTGGCGGCACCATCCCTGCCAATTCATTCTGCACGCTCCAAGTGGATGTCAACGCGCCCATAACCGCCACCGGTACATATACCAACACCATCCCCGCCGGAAATTTGACCACCACGCAGGGAGCCTCCAATACGAATACAGTCAGTGTGGGGGTAACAGTAAATTCTGGTGTTACTGTTTCCAAAACATTTACACCGAATACTATTCCCAATGATGGTGCGACGAAAAGCCTGCTCACCATCACTCTGCTGAACAATTCTTCCACCGCCCTGACGAATGCAACCATCACGGACACTTTGCCCAGTGCTAATTTGACGGCTGTAAATGATGCCAACCTTGCGACCACCTGTACAAGCGGAACGCAAACGGTGACTCTCCCTTCCGCACAATCAGTCAAATTGACCGGCGGGTCAATCCCTGCCAGCAGTTCCTGCACGATTACGGTAGATGTCACAGGACTCGGAGCAACAGCAACCTACCAAAATAATATTGCTGCGAACGCCTTGACTACGACTCAAAACGTGAAGTCAACCAGCACCGGAAACGTGCCCATCACCGTCAACGCATCGTCACCGCCCACGGTCACAAAAGCATTTGCCCCGACCACGATCGCGTTAGGGAATACAACTACAATCGCAAACGGAACGGGAGATACCCGTTTGAGAATCACTATCGTTGCGCCTTCCGATACAGCCCTGACAAGTTTCAGCATTACCGATAACCTTCCAGCTGGTATGACCGTAACGAATATCAATACCGCGGGCACCTCAACACCTGCCGCAAAGAATGCGGCGTGCCAGAACGGCACGCTCACCGCCGCAACGAACTCCAGTGCGATTAGTTGGACTGGCGGCACGATCGCTGCGAGTGCAAGCTGTCAAATCACAGTCTATGTGACCAGCAGCACGGCGGGAACAGTTACCAATATCATTCATCCCGGGGATATTTCAAGCACACCCAACCGTCCCATCGCCGCTAATGCTACAGCGAATTTGACCACAACCAGTCTCTCGGTAAGCAAAGCCTTCTATCCGACTACAGTAGTGCCGAACAGCATTTCGACTCTGACGATCACCTTGTCCAACGATTCTCTCAGCCCATTAACCACTGTATCGTTAACGGATAACACCGGCTGGGGAACTGCAGCCAACGGGTTCATCATCGCATCTCCACCTGCTGCTTCCACAAATTGCAATGTATCCAGTACTCCCGTCATCACCGCCGTTGCCGGAGCGCAATCCATTTCCATGACCGGCGGATCGATGAATGCCGGCACAGCAGGCGTACCTTGGATTTGTACCATCCAGGTTAACGTTCAAGGAAAAGGCATACCTGCATCGTATACCAACACGATTTCCACCGCCAACGTCAGCGCCAAAACGCCGGATAATACCACTATTAATTCAACGCAAAACGCAACGGGCACTCTTACAATTGCCAATTTATCGATTGAAGTGGTCAAGGGTTTTAATCCATTAACTGTCTTCGGTGGTTCATCCTCCACATTGAGTGTTCAGTTGACGAATCCCAATAGCGGCGAACTCGACGGGATTTCTTTTATTGACAATATGCCTGCTGGTATGACGATTGCTAATCCCCCCAACTTGTCCGCAGGGACCTGTAATGTAGCACCGACGGGAACAGCTGGATCCGGGTCATTTTCGTTTAGCGGTGGAATTTTAGCCGGCAATGCAACCTGCACGATGACGCTCAGCGCGACCATGAACGTCAACGGCAACCTTACCAATACCATTTATGGGGCCGATGTATCAACTACAAACGGCGCCACAACTACGCAGAACGCATCGGCCTCCTTGACGAATTTACCCGGTGCCAGCATCAGTAAATTCTTCACACCGAATTCGATTGCTGCTGGAAGCTCATCCACTCTCACCATTACCATCCAAAACACTGGAAACACACCTCTAACGGGAATGGGATTAATTGATAATCTTCCCGGAACGCTTCCTTCCGGGTTGATAATTGCCTCATCGCCCGCGCCCGCGACAACTTGTAACGCAACGTCTACACCTACGTTGACCGCTACGGCGGGAACCCAACAGATTCAATTGGCGAACGGTTCGCTTGCGGGAACTTCAACTTGCACGATCACGGTTGGCGTTACCAGCACGATTGCAGGAAGTTATCAGAATTGCATTCCTGTAGGCGCTCTTACCAATGATCAAAGCACCTCAAATACAGAAAAGGCGTGCGATACTTTGACCGTGACCAATTCTTCGGCACTGGGTGACTTTGTCTGGGACGATACCAACCACAACGGCATCCAGGATGCAGGCGAACCCGGCATCGCCGGTGTCACGGTCACGCTGTATGGATCGAATGGGACGACGGTGCTGGGCACGACGACCACGGCGGCGGATGGTTCCTATCACTTCACGGGTCTGGCAGCAGGCACATATTATGTTGGGTTCAGTACGCCAAGCGGGTATACCTTCACGACGCAATATGCGCCGGGCAGCACGACGGCGAATGACAGCAATGCGAACACCACCACCAATGTCACCACCGGCACGAACATGAGTGATGCGGTGACGCTGACAGCGGGCGAGACGGACAACACCATCGATGCGGGCTTGTATCAACCGGCAGCATTGGGCGACTTCGTCTGGAACGATGCCAACCACAACGGCATCCAGGATGCAGGTGAACCCGGCATCGCCGGTGTCACGGTCACGCTGTATGGATCGAATGGGACGACGGTGCTCGGCACCACCACCACGGCCGCGGATGGTTCCTATCACTTCACGGGTCTGGCAGCCGGCACATATTATGTGGGCTTCAGTACCCCGAGCGGATATGTCTTCAGTCCCCAGTATGCAGGCAGTGACACCAGCAAGGACAGCAATGCCAATGTAACAACCAATGTCACCACCGGCACCAACATGAGCGATGTGGTCACGCTCACCGCAGGTCAGACCGACAACACCATCGATGCCGGTCTATATCAACCGGCCGCATTGGGAGACTTCGTCTGGAACGATACCAATCACAACGGCATCCAGGATGCAGGGGAGACTGGCATCTCCGGGGTAACGGTCACGCTGTATGGATCGAATGGGACGACGGTGCTCGGCACCACCACCACGGCCGCGGATGGTTCCTATCACTTCACGGGTCTGGCAGCCGGCACATATTATGTGGGCTTCAGTACCCCGAGCGGGTATATCTTCAGTCCCCAGTATGCAGGCAGTGACACCAGCAAGGACAGCAATGCCAATGTAACAACCAATGTCACCACCGGCACCAACATGAGCGATGTGGTCACGCTCACCGCAGGTCAGACCGACAACACCATCGATGCCGGTCTGTATCAACCGGCCGCATTGGGAGACTTCGTTTGGAATGATACCAATCACAACGGCATCCAGGATGCAGGGGAGACTGGCATCTCCGGTGTCACGGTCACGCTGTATGGATCGAATGGGACGACGGTGCTCGGCACCACCACCACGGCCGCGGATGGTTCCTATCACTTCACGGGTCTGGCAGCCGGCACATACTATGTGGGCTTCAGTACCCCGAGCGGGTATATCTTCAGTCCCCAGTATGCAGGCAGTGACACCAGCAAGGACAGCAATGCCAATGTAACAACCAATGTCACCACCGGCACCAACATGAGCGATGTGGTCACGCTCACCGCAGGTCAGACCGACAACACCATCGATGCCGGTCTATATCAACCGGCCGCATTGGGAGACTTCGTCTGGAACGATACCAATCACAACGGCATCCAGGATGCAGGGGAGACTGGCATCTCCGGGGTAACGGTCACGCTGTATGGATCGAATGGGACGACGGTGCTCGGCACCACCACCACGGCCGCGGATGGTTCCTATCACTTCACGGGTCTGGCAGCCGGCACATATTATGTGGGCTTCAGTACCCCGAGCGGGTATATCTTCAGTCCCCAGTATGCAGGCAGTGACACCAGCAAGGACAGCAATGCCAATGTAACAACCAATGTCACCACCGGCACCAACATGAGCGATGTGGTCACGCTCACCGCAGGTCAGACCGACAACACCATCGATGCCGGTCTGTATCAACCGGCCGCATTGGGAGACTTCGTTTGGAATGATACCAATCACAACGGCATCCAGGATGCAGGGGAGACTGGCATCTCCGGTGTCACGGTCACGCTGTATGGATCGAATGGGACGACGGTGCTCGGCAGCACCACCACGGCCGCGGATGGTTCCTATCACTTCACGGGTCTGGCAGCCGGCACATATTATGTGGGCTTCAGTACCCCGAGCGGGTATATCTTCAGTCCCCAGTATGCAGGCAGTGACACCAGCAAGGACAGCAATGCCAATGTAACAACCAATGTCACCACCGGCACCAACATGAGCGATGTGGTCACGCTCACCGCAGGTCAGACCGACAACACCATCGATGCCGGTCTGTATCAACCGGCCGCATTGGGAGACTTCGTTTGGAATGATACCAATCACAACGGCATCCAGGATGCAGGGGAGACTGGCATCTCCGGTGTCACGGTCACGCTGTATGGATCGAATGGGACGACGGTGCTCGGCACCACCACCACGGCCGCGGATGGTTCCTATCACTTCACGGGTCTGGCAGCCGGCACATATTATGTGGGCTTCAGTACCCCGAGCGGATATGTCTTCAGTCCCCAGTATGCAGGCAGTGACACCAGCAAGGACAGCAATGCCAATGTAACAACCAATGTCACCACCGGCACCAACATGAGCGATGTGGTCACGCTCACCGCAGGTCAGACCGACAACACCATCGATGCCGGTCTGTATCAACCGGCCGCATTGGGAGACTTCGTCTGGAACGATACCAATCACAACGGCATCCAGGATGCAGGGGAGACTGGCATCTCCGGGGTAACGGTCACGCTGTATGGATCGAATGGGACGACGGTGCTCGGCACCACCACCACGGCCGCGGATGGTTCCTATCACTTCACGGGTCTGGCAGCCGGCACATATTATGTGGGCTTCAGTACCCCGAGCGGGTATATCTTCAGTCCCCAGTATGCAGGCAGTGACACCAGCAAGGACAGCAATGCCAATGTAACAACCAATGTCACCACCGGCACCAACATGAGCGATGTGGTCACGCTCACCGCAGGTCAGACCGACAACACCATCGATGCCGGATTGTCCCTATCCGCCTCGTTGGCATCACTGGGGGATTATGTCTGGGACGATGCGAATGTAAACGGCATCCAGGACAGCAGCGAGAAGGGCATAGCGGGTGTGACGGTCAACTTGCTACTTGGTCCGACGGGAACAACGGTGCTGAAGACGACCACGACGGATGCGAATGGTTCCTATCACTTTACCAACCTGGTGCCTGGAACTTATCGGGTTCAGTTTATAAAACCCGCAGGCTATTCGTTTAGTCCGCAATATGCACCGGGCAGCACCATGAGCAATGACAGCAATGCAAATGTAAGTACCGGCATAACGGATACAATCACGCTCACAGCGGGTCAAACGGACAACACGATCGATGCAGGGCTGTGGCAGCCCGCGGCTAATCTCTTTGATCCTCCCATTGGTATAAAAGTGCTTAGTGCTACGGGCCTGCCTGAACTTGAATGGCAAATGACATGGATCAACAACGCGAATGTCGCCGCCATCAACGTACAGATTACTGACCCGATTCCGGCAGGCACCACTTATGTAGCAACGCCGCTTCCCAACGGCAGTGTCAGTTGTGTGGCGAATGGTCTTTCGACAACGACTGCCTGCACCTACGATCCTGTTAAAGGAATCTTATGGCAGGGTAGTATTGCGTCGGATCTTGGCGTGACGGATCCGAAGATCGCCAAAAACTCGGTGGTCATCACCTTCAGTGTTACAGTGCTCAATGGCGTAAATAACGTAAATAATCAAGCCAGCTCGATCACTGATACCACTGGCAATGGCACCTTTTTAGCCACAACAACATCTGTCTCGGATTCGAACATTGCCAGTTGGTCGCGAAATGGAAACGGAGGTGGAGGCGGAAATGGAAATAAAAACGGAGTCAACCCTGCCGCCCAACTCCCGTCAACCGGTTTCGCGCCCGGCGTGACCACTTCCCTTGCGCCGGAGCCGGCAAATATATACGACGCGAGCTCCGATCTCACCATTGAAATCCCATCCCTCGGCATTAAGACAGCGATTGTTGGCGTGCCTCAATCTGGCGACACGTGGGATATCAGTTGGCTAGGCGATCAGGTTGGCTATTTGAACGGTACCGCCTATCCCACCTGGTCCGGCAACAGCGTTCTCACAGGCCATGTCTATGAATCCAATGGCTTGCCGGGCCCATTCATCAATCTGTCCACCCTGAAATGGGGCGACCAGATCATCGTCCATTTTGCGGGTCAGCAATACATCTATGAAGTACAGGAGAATAATATCGTCTCACCGACTGATAGATCGGCCTTCAAGCATGAAGATCAACCGTGGCTAACACTGGTTACCTGCAAGGACTACAACGCCAGTGCCAATACATATAAATACCGCGTAGTTGTGGGTGCGGTGTTGATCAAGACAGAATCGGAACCAAGTTCCAATCCCAGCAGAAAGTAAGAACGCAAAAGATGCGGCACACTCTCAAAAGGTGCCGCATCTTTCTTTTCCGCGGCCGGATGCTTCCTTGATGTCGCTTGATAGTTCCTTGACCTCGCTGAACGCTTCCTGCCACTTGCTTGACGATTCCTTATCGTTGCTGGGCGGTTCCTTGCCTCGCCCAGCGCTTCCTTGCCGTTACTTGACGGTTCCTTGATGTCACCCAACGCTTCCTTGCCCTCATTCCGTGGTTCCTTGATGCCACTGGACGATTCCTTGACGTCACTCAACGGTTCCTTGATGTTGTTGGATGGTTGCTTGGCATCGGCTTAAGATTATAATTGGCAAATAAAGCCATTGAGGAGCCAACATGTGCCGAAGCATCAAACCTTTACGTTTGCCGGATCGCCCCGCCACCGAGCAGGAGATTCAAGAAGCCGCCTTGCAGTTCGTCCGTAAAGTGAGCGGATATCGCAAACCTTCGCGTGTCAATCAAGAAGCCTTTGAGGCCGCAGTGCAAGAGATCGCGGCGGCGACGCAGAAGATGCTGGAGAATTTAATAATCTAGCGGAACACACGAAATGCTATGGTTAGTCGAGATTAATCTTATGCCACCTAACGTCTGAAATGGCTTTAGGACATTAGATGGCACTTCCAAAGGCGTTATACTGTCCGCATAACCATAGTTGAACTAAGCGCTTCGCGCAGTTGATCTCGATCCCATAAGTATTTGCGAATTGAATAAGGGGTTTGAAAGCGGACTATATTTCCTGTATCCCTATACAGGAGGTATAGCCATGTCTGCTTTAAGACAAAAGATGATGGAAGATATGCAATTGCGGGGTCTGTCGGAACGAACGCAAGAACTCGTATGTGCGAGCCGTACGCCAATTTCTGGAGTATTGCCATAAGCCAGCCGAACAAGTTGGTCAGGAAGAATTTCGCCAGTACTTCCTCTATTTGAAGAACATCCGACATGTTTCGCGCAGCACCTGCACGCTCGCGCTATGCGGCCTCAAGTTCTTCTATGAGCACACTCTGAAAAAAAAACTGGCACACCTTCGAGCTGGTTCGCCCACCGCACGAAAATAAGCTGCCGGTCGTCCTGAGTGTACAGGAAGTGCAGCGCATCCTGTCTTGCGTAGAGCGCCAGCGTTATCAAGTCTGCCTGACCTTGATCTATTCTTGTGGACTGCGCCTGTTGGAAGGCGTGTGTTTGCAGATCAAGGATATCGATGGCGAGCGCAAGATGCTGCATGTCCGTCTTGGTAAAGGAGGCAAGGATCGGTATGTCCCGCTGCCGGATGCCACCCTGACAATGCTGCGACAGCACTGGCAAACTCACCGCAATCGGGTTTGGATGTTTCCCGCCATACAAAGCAATCAGCCAACAGGACCTATGTGTGAAAATGGAGTTCAACGTGCCTTTCAGGCTGCCTTGCGAAAGAGCGGCGTGAATAAGCAGGCAACGGTACATACTTTGCGCCATTCCTATGCAACGCATTTGTTAGAAGCCGGTGTCAACTTGCGCATCATCCAAAGTTATCTCGGACATGGTTCAAACAACGAAACCACTTTGCGTCCCCCAGCACCACCGCCATTTACACGCACCTGACTTCTATTACGGAAGCACGCACCAACGACACGATCAACGAAATCGTGGCCAGCCTGTGGCATTAGAACTGGCGGATATCTTTCGCCAGTACGGCACCGCCTACCGCCAAAAATATTCCGCCCAATTACTGCCTTCTCATCGCCGTGCTCTGCGCGATATCGAGCGCTGCCGCACGGAAGCGTTGGGCGGTCAGGTCTACACTTGCTCTGCTTGCGGTGAAGTTCAATACAGTTATCATTCTTGCCGCAATCGCCACTGTCCCAAATGCCAGCATGAACGAGCTCAGGAATGGCTTCAATTTCAGCAGGAACTCTTGCTGGACGTGCCATACTTTTTCCTGACCTTCACCATCCCCGCTGAGCTACGCATCTTTGCCAGCCGTAACCAGAAGCTCTTCTACAACACGCTCTTCCGAGCTTCTGCCGAGGCCACTCAGATCCTGGCTCGCGATCCACGTTTCATAGGCGGCCAGATTGGTTTGGTGGGCGTATTGCATACCTGGACGCGTAATCTCGTCTACCATCCCCATATTCACTATCTGGTTCCGGGTGGCGGCGTGGATCCTGATTTGCATACTTGGCGCAAGGCGCGCAAGAAGTACTTCATGCCGGTTCCAGCGCTATCCAAGCTGTTTCGCGCTCGTTTCCAACACCTCCTGCGTGAAACACCCATCTTTGCCAAGATCCCATCCCGGGTCTGGTACAAAGACTGGGTGGTGCATTGCGACGAAGGAGCTGTCACTTCGCAAAACAGTTGGCAATGGACAGGCCGCTCTCAAGTATCTGGCTCCTTATGTCTACCGCGTGGCCATTAGCAATCGCCGTCTCACCAAGATGGTGGACACCGGACACATGGAATCTTCCCTGGTCACTTTCCAGTATCGAGCTTCCAAGACTCGCCAGCTCAAACACTGCACGCTCTCTGCTGAAAAGTTCATTCACCGTTTCCTGCAACATGTGCTCCCCCGTGGCTTTGTGAAGATCCGTTACTTCGGTTTCTTTGGCGCCACCCTGCGACCGCGCTTGCTTTCCCTGCGAAAGCAACTTGAGCAGGAGTTGCTCATCGAGTTCGACCAGCTCTCAACCGGATACCGCCTCAGGATCGACAACTTCCAACGTTTCTCAGGCAGCCAGGTTGTGTCCTAAATGTGGACAGCCCATGCGTTTTCAGCGTACTCTGGCTCCCAATCCCTGCCGTTCTCCATGAAACGCTTTATTCGTTCTTTGATGCAAACGATTTTCTCACGACATCGGTCTCGATCTCCGTTGCCGCAGTCTTCGTATTCCCTCCATGAGATTTTCGCCTTCGATTTTGTTTGCTCAAAGTTTATTTTTTCATGTACAATTATCTCAAGACTGGATGAAGCTTGGTGAATTCCAATTGATCCAGCTATTGTTTTATCTTTAATCCCCAAGTAGCTGTTCTGAATTCTTGGGCGTGCGGCTTAGTCCAACTAGGACCGATGCGGCGGCTCACAGTCCCTTTCTTTTCGCTCACGTCCCTTCCGCCGCATCAATCCTTAAGTCGTTGGGCGCTAATATTGGCAGCGTCTTTTACCAAAGAAAAAAGAATCATGCCAGTTCAAGAAATATGCTGCGTAATTTTGAGAAATAAGGAAATTAAATGGATGACAATGAAAATCTTGCAACACCAACTTCATCCTCAGAACAATTCAATTTCCAAAAGGACAAAATGCAACACAACAACCCCATTGTTGTCTATGGAGCGGCCGGTCACACCGGACGTTTCGTTGCCGCCGAGCTGAAGCGTCGCGGATTCTCACCGGTCCTTGCGGGCCGCGATCCCGCAAAACTCGACCAGGTTGGAGCCGCCTTTCCGGATCTGGAGAAACGGCTAGCTCGAACCACTGACCCAGCGGCGCTGGATCGTGCATTCTCCGACGCCGAGATCGTGATCAACTGTGCCGGACCGTTCATCGATACAGCTCCAGCGATCATTGAAGCGGCGCTTCGAGGGCGCGCGCATTACCTTGATATCGCCGCTGAGCAGGCCGCTGTGCATCACGCATTCGAGACCTTCGATATTGCGGCGCGTTCAGCTGGCGTCGTCGTTGCGCCAGCCAACGGCTTCTATGGCGGGCTGGGAGACATCCTCGCCACTGTTGCAATGGGGGATTGGTCGGTGGCTGACGAAATATCGATCGTAGCGGCCCTAGACAGTTGGCGCCCCACCAAAGGTACTCGACTGACTGGCGAGCGAAATCCCGGGCAGCGCTACCACTTCACCAACGGCAAACTCGAGCGGCGCGACTCGTTCCCATCGCGGTCATGGGAGTTTCCTGCGCCTTTCGGGCGCCAAGACGTCGCGAGCCTTGCACTGTCCGAAGCTATCCTGATCCCACACCATTTGCAGACACGCGAGGTGCGGTTTTATCTCAACACGCGGCCATTAGCCGACCTACAAGACCCCGACACGCCCGAACCTACGCCAGCCGATGACAGCGGCCGCTCGAGTCAGATCTTCATCGTCGAGGCGGCAGTTCGCCGCAACGGGGGGGAGCGGCGCGTCAGCGCCAGCGGGCGCGATATATATGCGATTACCGCGCCTATCGTGGCCGAGGCTGCGGAACGACTGATCGCAGAGAGACCGCAAATCGCCGGTGTACGCGCTATAGGCGAGCTGTTCGACGCACGAGCGTTCCTGCGCGCTCTTTCACCCGAACCGTTGCTCGTTCATAGTGATGGGATTGCATCAGAAGAACAGCGCGGAACAACGTAGGGTCACATATGACTTGGCGCCGTTCTCTTTTCCCACGTGATGTACATCTCACGCCCAATACAGAGTTCCCGTCCGCCCACCTGCCAGTAACTCTAATCGTTATCCAATTGCCTCTTTCAGTTTCCTCGCTAGTTTTCCAAAGTGCGCGGTGTAACGCATTTCATCATCGCGCGGACGAGGCAAATCCACTTTAAAATCCAGCTTGATTGTGCCGGGACGTTGAGTCAGCACCAGCACTCGATCTGAAAGAAACAGTGATTCGTTGATCGAATGAGTGACCATAATGACGGTTTTCTGCCGCATCTGCCAGATGCGCGAGAGTTCGGTCCACATGCGTTCGCGCGTCAAAGCATCTAATGAGCCAAATGGTTCGTCCAGCAAAAGAATATCTGGGTCATGAATCAGTGCGCGGGCGATGGCCACGCGTTGCGCCATGCCGCCGGAAAGATCGCGCGGCCAGTTATTTTCAAAGCCTTGCAAACCAACCAACTCGATCAGTTCCTGTGCTTTCGAGCGCGCGGTCTCGCTATTCGCTCCATCCAATTCAAGCGGAAGTTTGATGTTTTCAATCACGGTGCGCCATGGCATGAGATTAGCTTGTTGAAAAACCATGCCGATGCGTGGGAAATCGCCTTCGGCAAAATGAATCGAGCCGTGCGTGGGCTTCAATAATCCTGCTAAGATTCTTAACAACGTGGATTTGCCGCTTCCCGAAGGTCCCAACACAGCGATGAATTCGCGCGGACAAACTTCGAACGATACATCGCTGAGCGCGTGCAGTCCGCCGTTGTTATCGGGGAAGGTCACGCTCAAATCGCGGACAATCAGGATCGGGTCAGATGAAGAGGCGGGCATTTTCTTTACCACACGTGTGCCTGCGGCTCAGTGCAGGCAGAGTTCGCATAGAACATGGAGTCAAAGATACTGTAAAGATTCTCTGTGGGCTCTGTGTTCTCCGTGGTGAATTCATTACGGTATAAATTCGTTAGTAAACGCTTTGGTCAAATCCAACGGTTGTTTCAGCAAACCCATCTTTAGCAGAGTATTCTGCATATTCGTCCACGCTTGCGGGTCGGAATAACCGAGTCGATTCGTTTTCCACAAATCAATCGAGCTGGATAAAACTTGTTTTTGAGTTGCCGCATTGGCTGGCGTGAGATTCGGAACATATTTTTCGCTGATGGTATACGCCTCGTCGGGATTCGCAATCGTATCCGCCAGACCTTTGAGCGTAGCGCTGACCATGCGCTTCACCAAATCCGGATTGCTTGCCAGAGTCTTTTCGTTCGTGATCAATCCGTTTGAAGCTAGCTGCACATAATCGCCCACGCGCAGTTCGTTGATCTGATAACCTTCCGAGCGCAATTGGATGGGTTCGTTGTTTGTATAAACCGAGACCGCCTGTTCACGATCCGCGCCCAATGCCGCGACTTGATTGAATCCAATCGAATCGAGCGTGACGTCGTTCTCGCTCAAGCCCGCCGAATAAAGCAGCGCATCCAGCCCGATGTAATTTGCGCCGTAACGACCGGGCAGTCCAATCTTCTTGCCTTTCAAATCCGCGGGCGCCTGGATATTTTGCGAGGCCTTCGATGCCACCGATACCGGATATTTCTGATACCACGCCGCCACGTAGACAATCGGCAAGCCCTGCGCGCGCGCCAGCAAAACCTGTTCGCCCGAGACCACCGCGAACTGCAAATTGTTCGCGCCGACCAATGAGACCGCATCAGTCTCCAACGAATAATCGAATTCAATCTCGATACCCGCGTCGCGATAATAACCTTTATCAATCGCAACATATAACGGCGCGAATTGGATGTTGGCGACATAACCCACCGGCAATTTGATGTGAACCAGCGCAGCATTCTCGGACGTTGAAGCGGCTACCGGTCCACAAGCTGTGATCAACGCCCCGAACAAAATCAAAACGATCATCCGTTTAAACATATCTTCTCCTAAAGTTCCGCGGTTTGTTGCCACGCTAAAAGTTTTCGCTCGATCAAAGCGACGATTCCATAAAGCGTCAATGCCAGCGCGATCAACGTGAAGACTGCGACAAAAACCATCGGCGTATCGTATGTCCCGCGTCCCACGTTGATGAGCACACCCAATCCATGATCCGCACCAACGAGTTCACCAACCACCGCGCCGATCACCGATAAGGTCGCGCCGATGCGAAGTCCGCCGAGGAAGATGGGCAACGCGGCAGGAATTTCAAGATGCAATAGAATCTGTCGTTGTGAGGCGCGCAGAGAATGCATCAGCTCATACAAAGCGGTCGGCACGGCACGCAGACCAACGATGGTATTCACTAAAACCGGAAAGAAAACGATCAATGCACAGATCAACACTTTGGAAAACATGCCGGGTCCAAACCAGATGACCAAAAGCGGCGCAATCGCGACCAGCGGCACGGCCTGACTCGCAACCAGATAGGGAGAGAGCAAACGCTCCAGTGTGCGCGACTTGGCAAGCAGGTAACCCAATACAATGGCAAAGACCGCGCCCCATAATAGCCCAAGCAGGATTTCAACCAGTGTTACGGCGGTATTCTGTGCCAACTCTCCATCCGAAAGCGATAATAGAAAACGCTGCCATACTTCGATTGGAGTTGGCAATACAAATGCAGGCAATCCGCTGAAGCGCGCGATGGCCCACCACGCGATTAATCCTGCCGCCAGAGAAATTAATCCAAGCCAGCGATAACCGCGTTTCGCATTTTGAGGAAGATTACGAATAAAATTTAGATCCATGGTTCTCACTTTCTTGAAAACAAAAGCGCCTCGCAGGTATCAAAGTGCGGGGCGCGGGAGCAGGCAACGTCGGAGTCTGATGCGAAAGAAATCCCGAAAACAAAAAAACGTTTTCGGGACATCGAATCGGAATCAGACCTGCATGGGCCTGACAAAAAAACCTTCTTCTATCCAGACTATACTGTCGGCCTCGGAATTCCACCGAGTCATGTGCCAAGCAAAGCTGAAGCACTCGCGGGCTTTACCGCCGATCGGGAATTCACTGCACTATATTCGTACAGCGTCACCCAGCCCCGAAGGTTATTATTTGGTTGGTGGCAAAGATTATAATGAGCGCGCCGAAGAATGTCAATTCAAAAATCGGGTCGCGCTCATTAAAACATCATGAGCTTTGTGTACTTAGTCGTTATGCGGCTTTGACGATGCAGTCCACCGGGCAGACCGAAACACATTGCGGCGAATCGAAGTGGCCTTCGCATTCAACGCAGGTGGCCTGATCGATCACATACAGTACGCCATCGCCTTCGCTGATCGATTCGGTCGGGCATTCGGGGATGCATGCACCGCAGGCGATGCATTCTTCATTGATTTTCATTGACATAAGATTTTCTCCAAGTGAAGTTTGATATATATAAGTTAATTCATCTCGTGAATGTCGTCAAATGACGAATGTCCGTTATTTGGATGATTTTGTCATTAATAAAACAGGATGTAGGTAATACATCCTGTTTTGCACAGCAACCAAAGTAAAGGTATGTTTAATGTTGATTGAGCATTGTTCCCAGGAAAGACAGGCCCCCGCAAAGACAAAATACGATCAGGAGGGAAACAATCATGTAAATGATCATGCTTTGCTGGTTCGGCTTGCCGGTCTTACCGTTATACTCCGTGCCGCAGGAATTGCATTTTACAAGGTTGAATAACCTTGGGCCAAGAGCCCCACCCCACCATGTGAAGGAACTTTTTTGGCGTCGGTGCTTCCACATTTCGGACAAGGCGCAGTTTGAAGTTGTGTTTACATTCGTTTCTCCAAGTAAGATATTGTTGTTCCTTTCCATATTTTATGGGAACGATGAATTTCGTAAATCCTACCTGGGTACGGGCAAAAAGACAGGCCACGCTTCATGCGTAGCCTGTTTCTATTGCATTATTTCAATTGTGCTTTGATCTTCTCTGCGGTCTCTTTATAGCCTGCAAGTTTCTCGCGTTCCTTACCGACAACAGATGCGGGCGCTTTGTTCGCGAAATCGCTCGACAAGAGTTTTTCAAGTCGCTCGATTTGTGATTCTGTATCTTTCAATTCTTTCTCGAGCCGCGACTTCTCATTCGCAAGATCAACCATGCCAGCCAGCGGAATGTAAATCTCAACCGCACCAACGACCAAAGCAATACTTTCGCTTGGCTTGTTGGAAAGTGATTCTTGAATTGTCAGTTGCGATTCGTCCAAACCTGAAAGCGAAGCAATGATCAGTTTCTGCGATTGCAACAGCGCGGTCTTTTCTCCGGTGGCGAAGATTGCCGCAATGCGTTTAGACGGCGCGACCGATTTCTCCGCGCGCAGGTTGCGTATCGCACGAACAATATCTTGTATCAATGCAAAGTCAGTTAATATCAATTCTTCGTGCTCAGCTTGAAGCGCTTCGGGCCAGCGCGCCATGATCAATGCGTCGGGCCAATCCGATGCGAGATTCGCTATGGATGAATCGAGGATCGCTTTTCGGAGATATCCCCATAACTCCTCTGTCACAAATGGCGTGAATGGATGAAGCAAACGCAGTGACATATCCAAGATGCGCACCAGCACAATGACGGTTTGCTCCTTGAGCTTATCGTTTTTCATTTGCTCTTTGGCAATTTCCACATACCAGTCTGCAAAGTCGGACCAGAAGAATTCGTAGATTTGTCTTCCCGCTTCACCGTATTGGAAAGTTTGGAAGAGTCGTTCCACATCGCGGATGAGTTGCTGGGACTTTGCCCAAATCCATTGGTCGGCAAGAGTTGCAGCGACCATGCTTTGCGTCTTGTGCTTCGAATTCAGAATCCAAGCTATCAATCGCATTAATAACGAATCGTCCCGCGTTCCAAATCTTGTTGGCGAAGTTACGATTTGCCTCCACCTTCTTTACGGACAGATTCATATCGTTGCCGGGCGTTGCACCGACCAATAATGTAAAACGCAACGCGTCCGTGCCGAAATCATCCATGACCGTGAGCGGATCAATCACGTTGCCCTTAGTCTTGGACATCTTCTGCCCATGCTCATCACGAATCAATCCATGCAAGTACACGGTATGGAACGGCACTTGTCCTGTATATTCCAAGCCGGACATGATCATGCGCGCTACCCAGAAAAATAAAATATCGTAACCCGTTTCCATATAGGATGTTGGATAAAAATATTTGTAGTCCGGCGTTTCATCGGGCCAGCCCAACGTGGAGAACGGCCACAAGCCCGAAGAGAACCAGGTATCCAATACATCTTCATCCTGATGGATGTTTTTTGAATGGCACGTAGCGCATTCGGTTGGGTCTTCACGCGTCACGGTCATGTGGTTATTCTCGCAATACCACACGGGGATGCGATGCCCCCACCAAAGCTGGCGGCTGATGCACCAATCCTTGATGTTCTCCAGCCAGTTGTAATAGACTTTTTCAAAACGCTCAGGCACGATTTTGATTCGTCCGTCTTTCACCGATTTAAGCGCGGCCTTTGCTAATGGTTCAATCTTGACAAACCATTGCGTGCTGATCATCGGCTCGACGATTTCGCCGCCGCGTTGCGAGCGTGGGATGGTCGTCAGGTATTTTTCTTCCTTGACGACCAGCCCGGCTTTCTTCATATCCGACCAAAGATTTTTTCGCGCATCGAATCGATCCTGACCCTTGTAGGGCCCGCCGTTTTCATTGATCTTCGCGGCCTCGTCCAATACCGATATGATTGGAAGGTTGTGTCGCTGCGCGATGGCATAATCGTTCGGGTCGTGTCCCGGCGTGATCTTCAACGCGCCCGTGCCAAATTCCATGCTGACATATTCATCCGCGATGACGGGAATCTCGCGCCCGAGCATCGGCACGATGGCAGTCTTGCCGATATATTTTTTATAACGTTCATCATCGGGATGCACTGCTACCGCAGTGTCGCCCAGAATTGTTTCGGGGCGAATCGTTGCGACAGGAATATATTCGTTTGAATCCTTCAGCGTATATTTGAAATAATATAGTGTGGCTTCTTCTTCGCTGTATTCCACTTCGAGGTCGGAGACTGCGGTCTTCAAGCCCGGCGACCAGTTAATTAAACGGGTCCGCGATAGATAAGTCCTTTTTCGTAAAGGCGTACAAAAGCTTCCCGGACTGCTCGACTCAGCCCATCGTCGAGAGTGAAGCGTTCGCGATCCCAATCGCAAGATGCACCGAGCCGACGAATTTGATTCGTGATCATGCTCCCGTATTTCTTTTTCCAATCCCAGGTGCGCTTGATGAATTCTTCGCGTCCGAGTTCTTCGCGCGTCACTTCCTCGGTTTTCAATAGATTACGCTCCACCATGAGCTGCGTGGCAATGCCGGCGTGGTCGGAGCCGGGCACCCACAGAGTCGGGATACCCTTCATGCGGTGATAGCGCGTCATCAAATCTTCCACGCTGACGAACATGGCGTGACCGAGATGCAGTTCGCCGGTGACGTTGGGCGGCGGGATGGAGATGACGAACGGCTTGACGTTCGGATCGAAGCCTTTTTTGTTCGGGTCGTTCCACGGCTTGAAGTAGCCGCCCGTTTCCCACAGCGCATACACGCGCGGCTCGGTGGATTTGAAATCATAAGCTTTGGGTAGTTCGTGTTTGGTCATTGATACTCCTATGATCTGTCATTGCGAGGAGCCTGCATGGCAGGCGACGTGGCAATCTCAAGTAAACATCAAACAGCAGATTGCCACGCGCCCTTTGGGCGCTCGCAATGACATCCTTAAAATAAGGACACTTCGTCCATTGGGCGAGGCGGCTTCATGCCGCCAACGCCCTGCGCCCTTTCAGGGTCGCCTACTCCGATTCCAGGAGGGAGCGGAGCATCCTTGGCTTAAGATAAAAACGCCTCGTCCATGATGAGGACGACGGCGTGTCGCGGTACCACCTCAATTCAACCTTTCGGTTGCACTTTTTAGCTGACCATCATCAGCTTATGCTGTAACGGGCATTCCCGTGCCGTTCTACTTTCACAAGGATTTCTTCGGCAGTTACTCCGGGCGACTTCAGCGTTGTTTTCCTGCGGATGCTTTCACCGTTCACATCCTTCTCTATCAGGGGATCAATCGCTTACTACTCCTGAAGAATTATTTTGGTGATTATACATTTTGGCTTGTAGAAATGCAAGAGAGAAAGCTATAATAATTACTCGACTTTTGCAGCACTTTTAATAACTGAATAACCAAGCCATCAGCGAGCGGTACAATCGATAAGTGCGATAATCGCTTTGGAGGTGCGGCATGTATCCACTGGTGGAATTTCCTGAGTTGGTGCAACACTACGCTCCGTTCTTCGAAGAGGTTTTCTCTCCGGAAGCCTTTATTGAGTTTGAGCGCTATATCAGTGGTCTGATCGTTTCCGAGAATAAGACGGTGGATGGGATCAACCGTCTGTTCGTGATGGAGAGCCGGAACCAAAGTTCGTTGAATTGCTTGCTGACGCAGAGTCCATTTTCTCTGGAAGAGTTGAACCGAGCTCGCCTGTCGATGCTGGCCAGTGTGCCGGGGACACAGATCAAGCCCAAGGGAGTGCTGGGAGTGGATGACACGTTGCTTCAGCATTACGGTCAGGACTTCGAGAAGATCGCCAAGTTGTTCGATCACGTTACTCAAACCTATGTCTGGGCACATGACTTGGTCACAGTTCATTATAGCGATGAGGAGACAGACTACCCGGTCATGTTCCAACTCTGGGAACCGGTAGCGTTGGAAAAACTCGAAGCAGGTTTGCGAGCATCTGGGATTCCGCTCAAGGCCAGCAAAGAGAATCTCAAAGAGACAAACCCGAACAAGTGGCGGAGCTATCTATTGGGAGTGTGGCAGAGACGGCAAAAGAAGCATGAAGAGTTGCGTGAACTCTACGATAGCAAGCTCATTATGGTGGAGAAGATGCTGACCCAATGGGTGAGCGAACATCCTGACGCACACCTGCCAGTGACCTTCGATAGTTGGTTTACCCAGCCGGACTTCTGCCGATTCTTGGACAAGCAACTGCACCTGGCTTACGTCGGTACCCTGACTGGCGCCGATCGGGTGAACTTGAAGACCGGTGAAACCCCATTGGAAAAGTTCGCACTCCACCTCAAGCAGGAACATTTGGAGGCCGTCGCCCGCGGCGGGAAACCTGTCTTTCATCGCATTACGATCCCCTTCAAGCGAGAGCATGAAATCTATTACCGCTACTGTGCCACCCACCAAATTCATGGCTTCAGACGACATCGCTTGGTGATTAACCATCGCGAGCCGGACTTATCGGACAATCCAACCTTTTTTATCAGCAACCGCTTGATCTGGCATGCCGCCGGTATTACCCATATTCGACGTCATCGCTGGCCTGTTGAGGTGTATCACGAGGAAGGTAAGGCAGAAGGACTCGACCAGTATCAACTCCGGGACTTTGGCGCGATCCAACGACACGTTGCCCTAGTCGCCGTGGTGTATTCCCTACTGCGTGCAGCCCAACACGACCATGACCTTCGCACGCGGCTTCAACGAATACTCAAGGTGAATCTTGAAGGCAACCCAGCTTCCGGACGTCGAGCGGCCCAAGCTCAAAGCTTGTGGTGTCTGGGCTTGTTCATTCAAGCCGGTCTGGCACAAGGCCAGTCCTTGCACAAAATCATGGCTCCGTTCATCCAGAGCATGTGCAGGGCTTGAAGCAGTTCAGCATCCGCTGACCGGCAGTTGCAATCTCGCTTGGCAAATCCCAAGTGAGATAGGTTTGTGTTGCCCGGGCTCAGATCACTGGCATTCGAATCTGTCCTGCGCAGTCGTTTGGTTATTCAATTCTTAAGGTGCAAAAGTCGAGTTATTACAAGTATTTTTTACTTCGGCGACATGAAAGTAAGTCGTAATAATCGTAATAAATAGAAAAGAGAAAAAAAACAATGACAGATTACAAAGCAGATTTACTCCAGCGATATTGGAAATATCAAGAGACTCAGTTTGCAAACGAACAAACGCTCTTTGATGATGGTTATATTAAACCTGCGAGTCCGCCTGTTTTTATCCGAAGCAAAGCACAGAAGAACATCATCACCAATCCTGCCGCGAGCGAGCAGGAAAAGAAAAGATTGTTTGACCTTATTCCCGAAGGCAAATTTCATAAATGGTATCGAAGCATGAATAGTTCGCAAGCATTAGCGCAGAGTGTATTACCTGAGTTTCTCAAATTAGTGTCCCGAATTTAGCTTTCCAAGCATGGCTTGTACCGATGAAGGTACCTCGGGCTCCGCGAGGACCTCATTTCCGTTGATGGTCACAATGCCGGATCGGATGGGACGCAGCAGTTTCACAAATTGCTTGATGCTGAGCTCAGTCTGCAACTCAATATTTCTGCTGATTGCTAAAGCAGCCAATACGATGGTCAAGTGAGCTTCAATGGCATCACGCTTGCGATGGTAGATCGGCCTGGCCTTCAAATCCGATTTCGCCATCCGAAAGGTAGCTTCTACCTGGAAAAGTTGGTGGTAGTAAGCGATCACCTCTTCATCGGGGATATCCAAGTTGGTCACGTATCCCTTGACCCCCGCCAGAGCATAAGCCTTGTCAATCAGCTTCTGATTGAGCTGTTTATTATTGGCTTTCATGCTCAAGAATTTTGTTTTGAAAGCTGGAACCTTCCCACTGATGACCTTGTTGGCTTTGGCCACCTGCTTTTCAATATTGCGGAGATCGAGGGCCGCCCGTTTGGCTCGATACTGGTAGATCACCCGGTACCCTTGCTGGGGACTGACGATAATTTGCTGGTCGCTGAGTTTCCCGGTTTTCTGGTAATCGGCAATGTCGTAGGGTACTTTGTGCAATCGGGAGCCAACGATGTAGGTGTAACCCGCTTCGGTCAGAGCTGCGAGGTTGGCCGCACTGAGCATAGCCGCATCAGCTACGATCGTGGTGCGGGTCAGACCGTGTTGGGCTTGAAAGGCTTCGAGCACGGGTAAGATGGTCTTGGTTTCAGCTGTATTGCCTTCAAAGCTGTGCAGCCCCAACGGGAAGCCATTTCGATCTACCAGCAAGCCCAGGATGATCTGCGGTTCTAATCGGCGTTCCTTGCTCATTCCTGGTTTACGGTAGGCATCCTCTTCTTGCACTTCAAAGTACAGGGTCGTGACATCGTACAGCACCAGACTAAGGGCTTGTAAAAGAATAACTCCGTACTTTAACATTTAGATTTAGGTACATGACAGGTGCGGCCGGATGATGTAATTCCAACGGGGACAGACTTCAGCGAATTGGATGTTCAAGGTTTGAAAGACTGGCTTGGGAACTTTGAGACCTTTGACATATTCTTTATCGATGAGAAATGCTTTTACCTGCAGACCCGTTTCGGTAACGGTTCCACGAAGGTAGGCCAAAACCGTTTCGAAGGTGAGTAAAGGTTTGCCTGCCCAATTGATGCTGATTGGCCCAAACAAACGATGCTCGACTGGGTTCCACTTCGAAGTGCCAGTTGGATAGTGACAGACGAGAACTTCCAAACCCAAGCGGTCCGCTAATTGTTCTTGGAGTTGCTGTTTCCACAGACGCGGTCGGCAACCGTTGCTCCCACCGGCATCTGCCAGAATGAGGATTTTGTGCTGATTGGGAAAAAGAACCCGACCTTCGATCTGCCACCACTCGGCGATCACGTCCACTGCAAACTGGGGTGTGTCCGCAGAACGACCGACATAGACGAAGCCCAAATTATGATTCACATCGTAGATGCCGTAAGGAACCGCTTTGCCCAAAGCATCCTGGTCGAAATCATGGTCATTGACTTCGATAGCCTGCTGGCACCAACTCCGTCCATTGTTCTTGAAGTTGCCGATTAATTCTTTCTTCTTGGTATCCACGCTGATTACCGGCCAGCCCGCTGCAAGAAACGCCTGCTTTTGCGCTTCCAGATACTCGAACTGCTGGGTGCGATCAGGGTGAGAAGTTCCACAGAAACGTTTGAGATTAACTTTCAAGGAGTAGTTCCTCTTCACCAGTAGCCGCCCAACCGTCATGTGACTCACCGCATGCCCGGTCTTCCTCAGTTCATCGCTCAAATGCCGCAGACTGCTCCGCTGCCATTTTTGTTCGCTCATCGGGTCACCGGCTGTTTCGTCTTTCACTAACTTCTCAAGTGCCGCCTCGATCGGTGGGTCTTTTTTTCGACCGGCAATCGTCCACCACCGGCCTGGCGCACTCCTTCCACCGGACGGGCCGCTAATTCTTCATCCAATTCTCGTCTGCCTCGCCGAATGGTTTCAACATCCAGACCCGTGATCTGGGATAGCAGGTGATCACCACCGTACCCCACCTTCTCAGACTCGAGGGCCACGTACCAGCGCCGTTGTTGTTCGTTCAATCGGCTGAGCAACACGTTCATCTGGTGATGTATTTTCCATTCGGGATGCTCTTTCGAAGCCTGACAATTTGGACACTGACATTCATGTACTGGTAAACTCATCGGTTCATCCTTCGGCTGATCACAATCCTTCAGCCATTTTACATCAGGATGAACCCCTAACAATTAGTCCGCGGAGTTATTTCTTTACAAGCCCTAAGTCCCTGACTATGAACGTGTTCAAAACAGGCCTGGCTAATGGCTGTCCGGTAATCTTGCTCCCCCGCTTTTACCAAACTCCGATAAAGCTTGTTCCGGTCGAAGCGGGCCACACCCAATTCTGCTAAAACCCGCAGGCTGTCCAAATTCGAGACGGGTTCCACGATCCTGGCAATGCACAGCGCCTCAAATACTTCATCCTCCAACTCGTTGAAGCCCAATTGGAGGTATTGTTCCCGCAGAGTATTCCACAACAATCCAGAAAAGGATCGTTTGATCCCAACGCGTAGTGAAGATCCGGCTTCAGGTAATAATTCCAGTTGGTTGGCCTGTAACCTTTGACGCGCTAACCCAAGCAGGACCTGTAATTCTTCTTCGTTATGGGCACTTCCAATGTGGATGATCTTGACGATCTGGCCTTTTACTTTGTGTGCGATTTGAACGGCAGTGGCCCCACTGGCGGTTTTGACTTTCCGGATGAATGCCATGGATTCAATTTTAGCCTATCCCTACTCCCGTTAGTGTCCCGAAAATTCTATTTTTACTCGTAAATTACCAGAAATTTAGACCATGTGAGAAACTCAGGTTCTATAACTTCTGTGATGATCACTATAGCTTACGCTTGAAATTATCCGTCGGGTCCTTCCGCCACCATTGGGTTCAAAGAACCCCAGCGATTGCAGCCGGCCTCACCGATCACCCATGGACACCGGTCGAGTTGTTTGCATTCAAAGTGCCTCCGCCGCGTTGGAAGCCACCGCTTCAACGCGGCAGGCCTTCTGCCGCTATGCTTCAATGGGTCCAACAATGGGCAATCTAACCACGCTTAACTGCGGCGACACCCATTGACCGAAATTGGAGTTTTATATTGGCATTATGTTCCAAGTCTGTTCAAGTTTAAAAATGATAGCGACTTAAATCCATGCCCGCTGAATAAAAACTATCAATTGGTAAGAAATGTTTTGGCGGCAGGTGTGAAGCCTGATGGAACTGTATCTGTTAATAATGGACATGCCGTACTAATTTATGATGAGCGAAATCCAGCTTTTCAAAATGGCGGGGACGGGTTGATTGCTTACACTGAGACTCGAAAAGCATTGCATGAGCCAACCATGCTACGTAAATACAGTTGGCAACGCATCATCCAACACTTGAGAGAAAAAGATGTGTTGCCTTGGCTAACAGAGAATTTGACTTTAAAGTATGGGTTATAAATGCCAGCCAATAAAGCTTGCAACAGACGATGGAGATTCTGAGACTTTTTATTTTCCCGACTCTGGCAAAACCAGCGGCACATCCATGAACGGATGCTTCACTACCTGCACAGGCAAACAATAAGCTTGTGAGATCAATTCAGACGTCAGCACTTCACGCGTTGTGCCGATAGCTTTAATTTCTCCTGCCACCATTAATGCCACACGGTCGGCGTAACGCGCGGCAAGATTCAAATCATGGAGCGCGATCAACACAGCCAAATGATCGTGATGCGCCAAATCACTAACAAGGCCCAGCAAACTGACTTGATATTGCAAATCCAAATGCGTGGTGGGTTCATCGAGCAAAAGAATCGGCGTGGACTGACACAAGGCGCGCGCCAACAACACGCGTTGTCCTTCGCCTCCAGATAACTCGCCCACGCGTCGCTCCGCAAGACCAAGCGCGTCGACGCGCTTCAGTGCATCACGCGCAATCTCTTCATCCGATGTTGAAGTCTGGCCGAGAAATCCAAGATACGGCGTGCGCCCCATCAGAACCGTTTCCCAGGTCGTGAACGCGGGCGGAAGCAAAACCGCTTGCGGCACGACCGCCAGATATTTTGCGCGCTTCATCGGGGTCAGCGAATGGAAATCATCGCCATTAGTACGAACGTTTCCGCGTGCAATGGGAATCACGCCGCTGACGGCACGGATTAAAGTGGATTTCCCCGCGCCGTTCGGTCCGATCAACGCCAGGACTTCACCGGATTCCACGTCCAGATTAACGTTATGCAATATTTTGCGCTGACCATAATAAACGGAGAGGTTTTGGATTTTGAGCATTTCACCTACTTGATGATGGTCGGAATTCCCGCCACCATAAAAATCACACGGTCGGCGGAGCGAGCCAACGTTTGGTTCGCCCAGCCCAAAAGGTCACGATACATTCTTCCCAACGGGTAAGGCGGGACCAGCCCAAGACCAACCTCATTGGAAACAATGAACCATTGACCGCCGATTTCGGAGTGCGCTTTCAAAAGCGCATCAATCTCCGCCCGGACTTTTTGCCTGACCTCGTCAAAAGCTGCATCCTCCGAAAACGATAACAGCACATTGCTGACGAGCAAAGTAACGCAATCAACAATAACGACTTGGGCTTGAACCCGATTCGATATCAAGGTCTCGCCGACTTGAAGAGTGGCTTCGAGCGTTTGCCATTTGGCAGGCCGCGCGGCGCGATGCGCTTCGATCCGAATCTGCATCTCTTCGTCTCCCGCCGCAGCAGTCGCAACATAAAGCACGTTCTCACCGATTTGACGCGCCTGTTCCTGGGCATAACTGGTCTTGCCGCTACGCGCGCCGCCGAGGATCAATGTCAATTGTCCCATATGATTTTCTCCAGCAAATCCATGTCCAAGGCATTTTCCACTGCATCCACTAACTTTTCAAGTGACTCTTCAAAACGCGCTGATTGCGAAGCGACCTCGCCCTGCCAGCCCAAACTTTCCAGCCAGGCATGACGAAATGAGTCGTTTGCAAAAATGCCGTGCAGATAACAGCCCCAGATTTTCCCATCGGATGAAACGCTTCCATCCGGGACTTTGACCGGTCCGCCGTTTCGATGAGTGATCTCCAACCATGATGATTGAGTCTGCGTATCGCCCATATGAATCTCGTAGCCGTTGACAACAGAATCATCAAGAAGACTCATCCAGCCGTTCTTAAAATGGATTTGCGCCTGCGCTTGGAATGTAGCCTTGTTTTTCAAGAACTGGGTGACGATGGGCAAAAGTCCAAGACCCGGAACACGATCCTCCATCAATTCAACATGATGCGAATCATAAATGAATTCGCCCAGCATTTGATAGCCGCCGCAAATGCCGATCACCACGCCGCCATTTCTTGCATAGTCAAGGATTGAATCTGCAAGTCCTGTTTTACACAACCAATCAAGATCAGCCATCGTACTTTTTGTGCCGGGGATAATGACCGCGTGGGGTTTGCCAAGTTGGCTCGCTAAATCCACATGGCGGATATGCACATCAGGTTCAGCGCGCAGCGAGTCGAAATCGTCGAAGTTGGCGATGCGCGGTAAGGCCAAAACGGCGATGTCGGTTTGACCAACGGAGGCAGGCTTGGACGAGAGCGAAGCGACTTCCACAGAGACGGCATCTTCATCGGGTAGGGAAAGTCCACGCAAGTAGGGGATCACACCCAGCACAGGAATTTCCCCTTTTTTCTCAAGGATACGGATTCCATCATCAAAGAGGGAAAGGTCACCGCGAAACTTGTTGATCACAAAGCCGCGCACGAGTGCGCGTTCCTCGGGTTCGAGCAGCCAGAGCGTGCCGAGCAGTTGAGCGAAGATACCGCCGCGGTCAATATCGCCGATAACCAAGACAGGCGATTGAGCATAGCGTGCCACTGCCATGTTGACAATGTCGCCCGCACGTAAATTAAGTTCGGCAGGACTGCCTGCGCCCTCGATGATGACAAGGTCATGCACGGCACGCAAACGATCAAGGGATTGTGCAACATGCTCCCACAGAATATTTTTCTTCTCATAGTAGGTTCTGGCTTCGAGCGTTTGCCAGGGACGACCCATGAGAATAATTTGTGAGCGCGAAATCGGCTTCGGGTTTGATCAGAACTGGATTCATGTCCACGCTTGGAGCGAGTCCGGCAGCGGCGGCTTGCAAGGCCTGAGCACGGCCAATCTCGCTTCCATCCGCGCAGACTGCGGCGTTGTTGGACATGTTCTGTGCTTTGAAAGGTGCCACCCTTATGCCGCGCCGCACATAGATGCGACACAACGCGGCAACCAGCAGGCTCTTGCCTGCCGATGAACTACTGCCTTGAACCATCAGAACGCGAGCGGTCACAGGAATCGCATCACGCTACTTCTCTCCCATTGGGAGAGATGATAGATGACAGGTATCGTTCATTAAATTGATGATCGCACCTGCGGGATAATAGGTAATTTTGGAAAGCGAGGCGCTGGCAAGGTGGAATTGCCAGTACTTGGACGGAGACAAGTTGAGCGCGAGGCACAATAGAATTTGCAACGGGCCTCCATGCGCAACAATCAGGATGGTTTGATCAGCATATTGTGTGTGCAGGTCATTCAAAACAGATTCCACGCGCGAAGTTAACTGGTTTAGCGTTTCACCGTCCGGCGCGGCAGTTGTGAAAATATCAGCTTCCCGCGCCGCGAGCACAGCTGGATCGTTGTGTTTGATTTCATCATAGGTCAAACCTTCCCACGCGCCGAAATTGATTTCGCGCAGACGCGTATCAAGGCGAATCTCACAGGCATGCTGTGCGGCGATCATTCGCGCAGTCTCATAAGCGCGTTGCAAGTCGCTGGCGAATAGTACGTCGATGTGTTCGCGCGACAAACGATTTGCCAAAGCAGTCGCTTGTTGACGCCCTGCCTCATTAAGCGGAACGTCACTCTGACCTTGAAAGCGGCGATTGATGTTCCAGTCGGTTTGTCCGTGACGAACAAGAAAAAGTTTCACCGTGAAAGCATATCCTTGATCATTTGCAATAAAAAAGTTCATCGGAAGAAAGCGTCATTAATGGGAACGCGCTTTGAATATGGATGACTTCAGGCGCTTCAGATATGAAGATGTCTTCATTCGGAATGTTCATATATATCGTAACCATTCAAAGTGGATATTTATCGACGAAATCTTTAGAGTCTCACTGCAAACACCAGCAATGATATTGTTTCGACGACTTCAATGATCATGCCAAGCACGTCGCCTGTGATGCCGCCTAAATTCTTTTTTGCGACGAACAAAATAAATAGCGTGACCAGTAATCCCAATCCAATCGCAAGAAAACCCGGTCCTTTCAACCAGATTGCAAGCCCGAGGGGAATCAAGCCGCCAAGAATGATGGCATGTGTGCGCAGTCCCGAAGAGAAATCGGCGCCAAAACCATCGGGACGCGCGAGCGGCTGTTTCCATGTCAACAAAACGCACCAGCGCGCAAAACTTGCGCTCAATAAAATAGCGCCGACGGCGTCCGTTGACGATAGTGAAGTCAACGCCGAGAATTTGATCAACAAAACCAGCATCAATCCAATCACGCCGAATGCGCCCATGTGCGGATCTTTCATAATCTGCAAGCGGCGTTCGGGATTGCTGGCATGAAACATGCCGTCGAAACAATCTGCGAGCCCATCCAGATGCAGTCCGCCGGTCAACAAAACCCAGAAGGCAAGCGCAAGCGCGGCGCTGAGGATGTGGGAAAAATATATTTGCAGAAAAGCAAACGCTCCAGCAACCAACGCGCCGATACACAATCCCACCAAGGAATACCAAACCGCAGAGCGTCCGCTATCACCAGCCTGCCAGTTCTTCGAGACAGGCAAAGGTAAAGTGGTTAGAAGATCAAACGCGGTCAAAAGATATTTCATCATTATTGTTTTTCGCTCACACCTGCTTCGCCGAAGGTTGCCATCTCTGCCAGGATCTTGCAAGCGGCTTCAGCCATCGAAATTCCAAGCGCCGCGCCCGTGCCCTCGCCGAGTCTTAAATCGAGATCGAACAAAGGCTTCAGGTTAAGCCAATCGAGCATCAGGCCGTGACCGTGTTCTTTGGAGCGGTGAGCCGAGATCAAATAATCGCGGCATTGCGGCGCAATCGAAACCGCGATCATTGCCCCGGCGGTTGAAATAAATCCATCCACCATCACGGGCCTGCGATGTGCGGCCGCACCCAGCATCACGCCCGCCAGCCCGCCGATTTCAAACCCGCCTACTTTTGCCAGCACATCGAGTCCATCGTTTGGATTTGGCTTATTGATATCCAGCGCGCGTTGGATCACACCGATCTTTCGTTTGAGTCCTTCATCGTCCACGCCTGTGCCGCGGCCGGCAATTTCTTTAGGAGGTTGTTTCATCAGTGCGCACGCGATTGCTGCAGAAGGAGTCGTGTTGCCGATTCCCATATCGCCTGTGCCGACTATGTCCAAGCCGCGCATGATTTCTGCTTCGACGATTTCGACTCCGCTCAAAATGGATTCCGTTGCCTGTTCACGCCTCATCGCGGGACCCTTAGCCATGTTCGCGGTTCCATAAGCGATCTTTTTAACGATGAGTTTTTCGTTTGCTGGGATGTCTGATGCGACTCCCATGTCCACCACCACCACGCGCGCATTGACATGCCGCGCCAACACATTGATCGCCGCGCCGCCTGCAAGAAAGTTCAACACCATTTCTGGAGTCACCTCCTGCGGGTATGCACTGACTCCCTCGGCCACCACACCATGATCGCCCGCCATAGTGATGATGACTTTATCCTTGATGGCAGGAATCGGTTTTCCCATTATGCCTGCGAGTTGAATCGAAAGTTCTTCGAGTCGTCCTAAGCTGCCTTGCGGCTTGGTAAGCGTATCCTGCCGCTCACGAGCTTCTTGCATGGCAGCCTGATCCAATGGCTGGATGCCTTCAATCACCTCTTCAAGTTTCATGCTTCATCTCCATTCATATGGTTTATTTCTAGAACTCAATTCCAGGCTGGGCTTGAATTCCCTCGTCGTAAGGATGTTTGATAAGTCGCATCTCGGTAACGAGGTCAGCTTGCTCAATCAAATCCTCAGGGGCAGAGCGGCCAGTGATCACAAGATGCAGGCTCGGCGGCCGGTTGAGGCGAAGCCAGTCCAATACTTCGGTGGTATCGAGCCAGTCAAAATGCAAAGCGTACGTAAATTCATCCAGCACGATTAAATCATATTGATTACTAGCGATCTTTTCCTTGGCGATCTCCCAACCACGGAGAGCACGAGCCATGGTTTCATCCATATCCTTGGATAGCCACGTGAAGCCGTCGCCCGTGGCGTGCCATTCGATGCCAAGTTTCTTCGCGGCTTTGATCTCGCCCCATCCTCCTGTTTCAGCTTTAACGAATTGGATGACACAAATGCGAAAGCCGCGTCCCCAGGCGCGCAGAACCATGCCTAATGCAGCGGTGGTCTTGCCTTTGCCTTCACCCGTATTGACGATGAGCAGTCCTTTTTTCATTTAAACTCCTGACGTATCACCAAAAGCCCTGATTCTTGGCACGCTGAAGCACCCAAAGAAAAAACGGCGCTCCAGCCAATGCCGTGATGATTCCCAAAGGCAACTCTTGCGGAGCGATCACCACACGTGAGAGAATGTCTGCAAGCAAGAGCGCGCTGGCGCCGCCCAAAATGCTTAACGGAATAATGCGGCGATAATCCGCGCCCCACCACATGCGCATTACATGCGGAATGATCAGCCCCACAAAGCCGATGATGCCTGCAAAGGAAACGGCTGCCGCTGTGACAAACGAGGCCGCTACGATGATAACGATCTTGGCGCGCTTCACATTCAGGCCCATTTGAACCGCTTGATCGTCACCGAATTGCAGAAGGTTCAAGGCATGACCGCTGAATGCTAGGATGGTCAACCCAATAGCAAGGTACGGAGTAAGTGCAAATATGACATTCCAACTGCTGAGGCTCACGCCGCCGAGCAGCCAGCTGATCGCCTGGCGCAGTTCGCCTGTTGACCGCAGCATAAGATACGAAGTCACTGATGTGGCAAAGGCTGAAACCGCAACCCCTGCCAAAATCAAATTAGTGACCGGCACGCTTCCACCGACGCGGGCAAAAGTGTAGACTAAGAATACCGTCAGCAAGCCGGTGATAAAAGCCGCGGCTGGAACGGCTGCCAATCCCAGAGCCGTATAAGGCCAATGGATGGACATTGCCAAGACAGCGCCCAAACCCGCGCCGGATGCCACGCCGATCAGAAACGGATCAGCGAGCGGATTGCGAAACAATCCTTGATATGTCGCGCCGCTTCCGCCCAGAGCCATGCCCGTTAACGCAATCAAAGCCGTGCGCGGAAAACGGATTGCCCACAAAATGGTCTCCGAGGTTTGAGTGCCATGTCCGGTCAGCGCGGCCCAGAGCTGCGCCGGTGAAAGGAATACTGAGCCAATGGCGAGACTCAAGATCAGCGCAAGGCCGAGGGCAAGCAGCGAAAAAAGATACGGACGAATTTTCATGTTGATTGCAGGGACAGAGTAACCTTGCCCTACACGGTTATTGGAACAGTTCCGGGTGCAGGATTTTTGCCAGCAATTCCAGCCCATCTACCAAGCGAGGGTCAGGGCGGCTGAAAAGATTATCGTCCACGGCAATTACATTGCTGTTCTTCACCGCGCTCAACGATCCCCAACCCGGCCGCGCTTTCACCACATCCGGCGTGACGCCATAAAGTGCATCGCCCAAGAGGATGAAGGATGGATTCAACGCAACAACTTGTTCGAGGCTCAACTGCGGATACTGATCTTTTGAAGTTCCTGCGATATTTGTCCCGCCCGCACGTTGAATCAACAAATCAATGAATGTGCCAGGACCGGCAGTATAAGGTTTGGCCGGATCAGTCGCATCAATTTCATAAAAGACGGAAGGACGTGAAGTCACGGTTGCAATCTTGCCATCTACCGCAGCAACACGCGCTTTGAGCGATGCGATGAGAGCAGCCGAATCCGCTTCGTGACCCGTTAACTTTGCCACCGTTTCGAGGTTGCTATACATTTCTTCAAGTGTGGTGGGGTTCTTCAAGTAGTAAACGGTCAATCCCAAACTCTCAAGAGCCTTTACTTGATCCGCCGTATTAATTTCCGCCGCAAGTACAAGATCGGGTTGAAGCGCCACGATCTGTTCGTTATTATATTTTTCGGTTCCTCCAACCTTTGGCAGAGACTGAACCGCATTCGGATAATCAGAGAAATCGTCACGGCCAACAACCTGTGATCCTGCGCCAATTGCAAAAAGGATTTCAGTATTCGATGGAGCCATCGAAACGATTCGTTGTGCGGGATGATTCAGTGTGACGGTGCGGCCAAGATCATCCGTCATCGTGATAGCTGGAGATGTTGTTGTTGCAATTGCGGTCGGCGCTTCGGTCTGGACTTGAGGCGGTTGTGTGGGCCCAATCGTCGGTGCAACCTGAGGCGTGACCGCAGGTGCGCAGCCAAATAATAAAACGGTTAGTAAAGTTAAAGCAAAAATCTTGCGGTACATATTTTCTCCTGAATAGAATCAAATTCCCCAGTCATTGACTGGGGAGGCTGGAGAGGCAATCCGATTCTGCCGTCCTCCACCTCCTTTCCACGAGAGAGTGGTGAACTGGCCAGCGCGGGCGACCTGACTTGTTAGCGAAGCTAACTCACAGTTGCGGGACAGTGCCGGATTCACACCGACTTCGCCGCTGACTGACCGTTCTAAGTTGTGGGATTGATTTTATGCCGCGTGTGGGGAAACGTCAAGCAGTGGGAGTTTGCGCGCATGAATGAAAATGAGCACAGCCAGCAACAAGGTTACAAAGAGCAAAGATGGATCTCCAATACTGCGGCCAAAGTTCGCGATGGCAAAGAAAGGAAAGAGGTAAAGAATGATCAAACCGATTCGTTCAAACCATGAAGTTGATACTTCCGCCAACAAGGCAAAAGGAATAAGCATGAGAACAAAATCATAATTATAAAGATGGGGATTTGCCAGAAGAACGATTAATATGGAAACGTTTAATAAATAATCCGGCGATTTCAGTAGACGCGAACGAATTAAGCCAAATAAAAGAATAAGAACAACAAATAATGCCGCGCCGATTAGAGTCATTTGTGAGAGGGTCGGGTTGGAGATGAGATTTCCTGCCAGCCATGAAGGTAAGCTGTCGCATGCTGCACAAGACGCGATATCGGCTCCGGCTTGATACGCCAAAAACGAAAGCGGGTAATCAATCATCCATAAAGGATCGGCAATCAAGCCGATAACGCAGAGAAATGCCACGCCGCTGAAAATCCAAACGAGAGCGCGGCGGCCGAATGAACCTCGTAAGAGGAAGAAATATATCAGTACGGCAAGGAAAATGGGAATGCCAACGTGTGGTTTAAAAGTCAATAGCGCCGCACCGATTGAGATCAGCGCGAGGTGTTGATGCCGGACGGCGTAGATCAATATCGCGCTTCCCAGCAAAACAGGGAAATCATATTGGCCGACGCCGAGAGTTCCGATGATCGGTATGAATAAGAATGGTGCTAGGAAAGAAAACAATCGGAGCCGCGGATGCCAGTCGGCGCTGAGGAACCAAACCGTCAAAAACAACATCACCAAATTGATCTCGAACCACAGCATGGCAGCAGATTGGATGGGCAAGAGTCCCAAATAAAATGTGCTTAGCGCAAACCACGGCGGATAAGGGAATTGCGGCACATAGACATTCTCGGGGAGCATTCCCGTTTGTTCGGCGATCAAATGGATTTGACTTTGATAATCGTAAGGTTTGATATGCTGAAGCAATCGCAAGTCGGCATCGTAGATTGCCAGAAAGTCAGAATTTGTATGAAGCGAATTTGGGATATAGAGCGCGATGGCCAGCATTGCTACTGGCAACAAAACAATAATAAGTACGGATAGAACGATCTTCAGAGGACGCTTCATTGTGTCTCGCTTCGAAGTTTGATGGCACGGATTAGACCGCGAAACACAAGCCAATGCAATGGATTGAGCACATGCCAGTAAAGAAAACCTCGCAGACCGCGCGGCGCAAAGAATGCAGTTTGAGTCAATAACGATCCGTTTGTAAATGCGTCGATGCGCCATTCCATCCAGCCGTCACCGGGAGCGCAAAGTTCGGAATAGAGACACAGAAGGCGATTCGATTCAATTGTTTCAACGCGGTAATAATCAACCAGACTATTTTCTTTTAATAAAGAATCGCTTCGACCGCGCAAACCTGGCCCGCCCAGTCGTTGATCCATCCAACCGCGTAATTGCCACAGCCAGTTTGCATAAAGCCACCCATGTCCCCCACCGAGGGATGTTAAAACTTGATAAACTGATTCGGGCGATGCATTAATTTCAACGCGGCGATAATCTACAAAGAAGCCCTCATGCTTGACGCGCACTGCATCGCGATCTAAACCTTCCCACACGCGTTCAATCGCAGATGGAGAAAGATGTTGCAAGGCATTCGTTGTTGCTTCTTCGAAATTGATCAGTTTGATGTTCGGAAAGATTCGCCGTGCTTCATCGTGTTGAACAATGCTGTTGCTCGAGAGTCCGCCAGTAAGGGCATAGGCTATCGGATACGGAACCGGCGTGGTCAGCCCCACGCCCATTGCCATGAACCAAAGCGGGATGCCGGGCAACATGATCAGATTACGCTTCAAGCCGCGGACACGAGCATAACGCAACATCAAATTTCCATAGGTGTCTGTTTCGTTGCCGCCGATTTCAAGGATGCGACTCTGCTTATCAAAATTCTCCAACGCGACCGTCAGATAGTCAATGACATTTTCCGTGGCAATCGGTTGGGCTTGATTTTTCAGCCAGGTTGGTCCGACGATCAGAGGAAGTGCTTCGGTCATAAAACGGATCATCTCAAATGAGATGCTGCCGGAACCGGCAATGACTCCGGCGCGGAATTCCGTGACGGGAACTTTGCCTCGCCGTAACATTTCACCGGTCTCCATGCGTGAACGAAGATGCGATGCAAGATGTTCATCATTTGGATCGGCAAGCCCGCCGAGGTAAATGATCTGTTCGATGCCTGCATGTTCTGCGGCCAACGCGAAGTTGTGTGCGCCGTTGATCTCGATTTGTGTATAACCACGTCCAATCGTCATGTTATGGACGAGGTAGTAGGCAGTATGGACTCCATTCAAAGCATCCTCGAGCGTGCTTGGAACCGTGATATCACCACGCACAAGCTCCACGCGATTTGCCCACGTACGCGCCGCAAGCTGTTCGGGTTGACGTGCCATGGCACGCACACAATATCCTTGTGCTAGTAGGCGCGGAATCAATCGGCTTGCAATATATCCCGTTGCACCAGTCACAAGGATCAGTTTAGACATTCGACGAGGAATTGTGATGAGCAGAATTACTTGCTAGTATCCGCGCCCGCGAAGCGAGACGGCGAATCAAACCATTGAATAGAAACGCATGGAACGGCCACATGGCATACCAATACACGAAACCCCAAAAAGCCGCGCGGTTCGTAATACGCTGTTTCTGTTAAAAGCGTTTTTCCGTCCTCCTGCGGGATCAACTCGAATTGAAGCCAGGCTTGGCCCGGCACGATCATTTCAGCTCTTAATCTCAAAAGCCAATTCTCTTCCACTGCTTCGACACGCCAGAAGTCCAACGATTCGCCCGCGCGAATTTCATCGGGATGACGGCGGCCGCGGCGAATGCCCAACACCGCCGATGGCTTTATCCATCCAACCGCGGATGGCCCATGCCCAATCCATATACAACCAGCCGCGCACCCCACCGATGCCTGTATAAGCTCGAAAAACGGAATCCGCTGGCAGGTCGAGTAGAAGCGTGCGGCGTTCCAGCATCATGCCCTCTTCAACCTTGAATGTATAGGGTTTAACATCTCCCATCGCCGTGACCAGCGCGTCGGACCATGAAGTTTCCACGTTATCACGATTAATCCGCCCGAGCGCAAGATGCACCGCGGTTTGAAAATCAATCGGCTTGATGTTCGGGAAAATTTTCTTCGCCACATCATCATGGACGATCGAGTTGGGCGCGCAATCCCTCAATCAATGGCAGAACCAAGCGCCAATAAATCGGTGTGACCATGTGAACCCAATACGCCGAAAGGCGCGGCAGGTTGAACGGCGTGCGGATGAGCACCCGCTTCAGGCCGCGTTCCTTTGCATATTGAAGAAGCATCTCGGCATAGGTGAGACGCGTAGAGCCGCCGATCTCGATCAACTTTCCTACTGCTATCATCCGTTTCGAGCGCGGCGATGAGATAAGATAAAACATCGCGGATCGCAATCGGTTGTGCGGTCGAAAAGAACCAGGCAGGGCAAACCAGCATCGGCTCGCGTTCTGTAAGATAACGGATCATCTCGAACAGCACGCTGCCCGAGCCAACGATCATGCCCGCGCGAAATTCCGTAACCGGCACGCGGCCATGACGCAGAATGGAACCGGTCTCATGGCGTGAACGAAGATACGGCGAAAGGTTCGCAGTGGGATCAACCAACTCACCGAGATAAATGATTTGTTCGATGTTCGCCCGTTCCGCGGCTTCGGAAAAATTACGCGCCGCACTCATATCGCGCTCGGCACTGGCTCTATTCCCCTGCATTCCGTGGATCAAATAATACGCAACCGAGACATCTCTCAACGCCGCATCCAGCGTTTCGGGAATCAACGCATCGCCTTCGACGATTTCGACTCGATTGGACCACGGATGCCCGCCTAGCCGGCTGGCGTCACGCACCAAACAGCGGACGCGGTAACCCGCATCCAGAAGTCGTGGTGCAAGTCGTCCGCCCACGTAACCGGTCGCACCGGTCAGCAGAATGAGTTTATTGTTTGTCATCGGTTTGATTATAACGTCCCCAGCTTATTCGTCGCAGAAATCTTTTTTTATTATACAATCCTATTATGACCTTGCCATTGCTTTGGGTTTCGCTGGCATTCCTCAGCGGTATTGTGCTGAATCGCTTTTTGCGCACCCCGCTGGCTCTCTGGCTGATTATTGCGTTGATCCCAATCATCGCGGCGTTGATTCTTCGCAGAAGAATCGCACGGTTGGCATCGCTCAATGTTTGGCTGATCGCCGCCGTGTGCGTTGCAGTTTTGCTGGGCGCGATGCGTTATCAGCAGACCATCCGCAAAATCACGCCTGCCGATGTTTCCTGGTATAACGACCGCAAATATGATGTGCTGGTCACTGGCTCGCTTACTGACCCAGCCGATTATCGCGATGCCTACACTAATCTCCGGCTCAATGTTAAGCAAATTGATAATGGCAATAAATTATTCAATGTAAGCGGTTTGTTGCTTGCGCACGCTCCCATCAACCAGATCTATGAATACAGAGATGAGATTCGTTTACGTGGTCAATTGCAGACGCCTCCTCAAGACGAGGATTTCTCTTATCAAGATTATCTTGCCCGTCAGGGCATCCTCAGTTATATGCCAACCAGCGAGGCGACTCTGTTGCCGGGCAACGATGGAAATCCGATCAGCCGTGCGATCTATGCTTTCAAAGATAAAGCCGTTGATCATATTTATCGCCTCTTTCCCGACCCCGAGGCTTCTGTCCTGGCGAGCATGTTGCTCGGCGTGAATGGCGGCTTGTCCGCTCCAATCCAACAGGCGTTTCGAGATACGGGCACGGCCTATGTTATTGCTGTGTCCGGTTTTAAAATCTCTATTCTTGCCGGAGTCTTTGTGACTCTCTTTAGCCGAATCTTTGGAGCGCGGCGCGGCTGGATTTTTGCTGTGCTCGGCATTGCCCTTTATACGTTTCTCGTCGGTGCGAACGACGCGGCAGTGCGCGCCGCATTGATGGTGACGCTCGCTCTCTTCGCAGAACAAATTGGCCGTCGAACGCAGGGACTTAATACATTAGCGTTTGTCGCCGCGCTGATGGCATTGTGGAATCCGCTCGTGTTGTGGGATGCCGGTTTTCAAATTTCATTCTTTGCCACACTCGGCCTCATCCTTTACATGGAACCGCTTCAGCGAACTACGGAGAATCTGCTCACGCACTATTTCCCGGAGTGGAATGCTCAACAGGCTATAAAATATGTCCTCTATTATTTTCTCCTCACTCTTGCAGTCCAGTTGACTACAATTCCCATTATGGCATATCAATTCAAACAAATCCCGCTCATCGCGTTGGTCGCCAGTCCATCCATCACTCCTGCTCAACCGGCAGTAATGATCCTTGGCGGATTGGCTGTCGTGCTAAGCCTCATCTGGATTTCTCTTGGACAATTCATTGCATGGATTGCCTGGCCCCTGACCGCTTATACGATTCGCATGGTGGAATTATTCGAGCGGGTGCCTCATGGAACGATTCCGCTTGGAAATCTCTCGCTGGCGTTTGTTATTCTATTCTCAGTACTTCACGAAAGTGTAACACAAGGTTGAAATTGAATGACATCTGTCGAGCCCCATAGGTGTTCAATCGCATGACTGAGCAAGAGCGCCAAACGGCGCAAGGAGAGCCAAAAACGTTTTGGCAATAGTAGCGGTTGTTTGAGCGCGGACGACAAATGTTGGCGCAAAGAAATGTAAAGATTGAACAAGACAAAAGCGAGACCCACCAACAATAAACGGACCACAGGATTACGAGTGGAGGTTCGAGCGCGCACCTGGTTCATTTGTCTGTAACTGGACTCGATCCCGAAGCGCTTGCGATAGAGTTCAAAGACTTGAGCAGGCAAAATCCCGAGAGGTAATCCAATGACTGCGTAGGCAAACCACTTGCTTTTATGTCGAGCATATTTTCCTTTTGAATAACGCTTGACGACCACTGCCTGAACCGTGTATCGACCCTGCTTTGGACTATGGAACGTGTAACTCGTTTTGCGGGACTTGCCCTGAAACAAAGATCGCACTCCGCCCGATTTACCGCGTACCGGAATGGGCATGACATAACTCAACTGATGCTGGTCCAGAACCTTGAAAACCGACTTGGAACAAAAACCTTTATCCAAAAACACTCGTCGGATGCGAATTTTGAGTGTTTTCAAGCGTTTAATCAGCCAGCGCACAATGTCCGCCATCTCCTCCCCATATTCGATGAAGTGCAGTGCAACCACATAGCGCCGATTGTCCCTCACGATCGAAACTGTAGCGTACCCGTGAAAATGGGTCGTCCCGGATTTTGGCATCCCGCGCACAATTTCTTTTTTATCTTCATACGGCTGACCATGATACGGGATCAACGTTAGGTCAATCGCAATGTTCAAGTCTCGCTTGCATTTCCAGATACTTGGATGCAGCTGTTGACGAAACATCCGGTTCAACATTCTCTGCATTCCAATTCGATCTGGCAAGGCCTCCACCAGTACCTCACGCAAGCGATTGCCAGATGGAGCGCTTTGGAGTTCCTGACACGCGGATTCAATGCTCAGCCGATGGAGGTTGGCATAGGCCAGTGCATAAATAATGTCATCGGCTGTGATGCGAGTGTTTTTCAAATCGAGCGGCAGGTTCTTGCGAACTACTCCTACAAAGGCATTTAGGACTTGCTCGGAACGGATTGTTCGGGTAATCTTGGGGCTGGGCTTGCACATGGTTCTTGGCCTCCGTGGTTGGAACCAAGTTAACCATGTTCAAGCCCTTTCGTGAAGTACTGATACTATGCAGTGCTTCTCACTTTGACCTTTGCCGGATCGCGCATCAAAGAATTTATCACGTCTTTTTATCGGAGATTTACGAACTTATCTCCCATCACTATTTTGATTGTCCTATTGATTGCTGCGATTCTGTCTTGGAGGCTCGTTGCCAACACATCGGATGGAAAGCTGCATATTACGTTTCTCGATGTCGGCTCGGCGGATGCGGTTCTGATTCAAACTCCCAGCGGAAGACATATTCTCATTAACGGCGGCCCGACTGCCTCGTCCCTCTCGGATGCGCTGGGGGAAAGAATTTCGTTGTTGAATCGCAATCTGGATTGGTTGATCATTGCATCCACAAATGACAATGAAGTTTCTTCTCTGCCACGCGTCCTCCTACGTTATCAGCCCGCGAACGTTTTATGGAGCGGCAATCAGGAAGCATCATTTTCATCGCGTCAGTTGGCTGGATGGCTGGACGGACAATCCATACCCGTTACGCCAGCGAAAATCGGGCAAACGCTTGATCTTGGCAGCGGTGTAACTCTGAAAGTGCTGGATGTTTCGCCGCTTGGCTCAACGCTTTTGATCGAATGGAATGGCTTCCGCGCTTTGCTTCCCATCGGAGAAAATTTCGATACATTGGATAATCTGCAAAATAGAAAGACCTTGGGACCCGTAACCGTTTTGTTGTTATCCCAAAGCGGTTATACTCCGTTAACATCGCCGAAATGGATTCAGAATCTGAATCCGCAACTGGTCGTGATCAGCGTCGCCGCCGGAGATAAAAACGGTCTGCCGGATCCAACTACGCTTGATACATTAAACGGTTACTCCCTGCTTCGAACAGATCGCAACGGCTGGATCGAGGTCACAACAGACAGCGGAAAAATGTGGACGGCCACACAAAAGTGAAATGAAAGGCTCTGTCGCTTGACAGAGCCTTTGTTGAGATGGATAGTTCTATTTTCAAACTGGAAGCGTTACACGCTGGAGAGGCTTTTGTTAATTGAACTGAATACGTTGCCAACTACAGGGCCGAGAACCATCAAAACAGCAATTACAACAATGGCAACTAGCACAAGAATCAGTGCGTACTCGACAAGTCCTTGGCCTCTTTCTTTGGGAGCGAACAACATGGTAATTTTCTCCTTTCTTTTTGATTTCTCAAACAACTGAGATGTGCCAATTATATTACATCCTGATAAAAAATTACTTACGCCCTGCCGACATTATTGTTAAGTATGGGCAAGGAAAAGAACTGCAAATCTAAACAACCATGAAAACGTGAAAGGCTCTGTCAATTGACAGAGCCTTTCACGAGACAAATGGATATGGGATCACTAGACGCTGGAGAGGCTTCGGCTGATTGAACTGAAGGTATTGCCGATGGTCGGTCCCATGACCATCAAAACTGCAATGACAATTATAGCGACCATAACAAGAAGCAAAGCCTGTTCAACCATCCCTTGTCCCTGTTCATTAGGAACGAACAACATAGCCATTTTCTCCTTTCCTTGTGGATTTCCAAAAAAATCTGAGACCAGAAAGATTATATTATATTCTGGTAAAATATTCAGAAGCAACACCGACAGTTTTGTCAGGTGCAGCCGGAAAGGAAATTTTTTAGGCAATCAAAGCCCTGTAGCAGACAGAGCCTTATTTTTTACATGGCTAGTTTATCTCCGAGATTCTGCTAAATGCTGGAGAGGCTCTTATTAATTGAACTGAAGACATTACCGATGGTCGGTCCCATGATCATCAAAACTGCAATAACAACAATAGCGACCAAAACAAGAAGCAATGCCTGTTCAACCATCCCCTGTCCTTTTTCGTTAGGTGCGAACAACATAGTAATCTCCTTTCATAATAATCGAATGAACTATCCTTCCAACATATTACCACCTTTATCGATTAATTTGGCCTACCTAACTAAGCTGTAAATCAAAGGACAAAATGGCATATTTTCTCCTGGAAGGCGGTGCGGAATTCGGCGGGCATATGTCCGAGCCGGATTTGAGCGCTATAAAATTAGCAGGCGGATTGCAAGCCTCGATCGCGATTCTTCCCACCGCAGCCGCGCCGGATCATAATGATTTAAGAGCCGGAAGAAACGGTCAGCGGTGGTTCGAGTCTTTGGGTGCCTCACGCGTCGACGTTGTGCCGGTTTCCGATAAACTGAGCGCGGACAACCCCGAATTTGCGTCACGCGTCGCGAACGCGCGTTTGATTTATCTATTGGGTGGATTTCCACGTTACCTCTGCGAAACCTTACGCGATAGTCGAGTTTGGCTGGCGGCGCTCGAAGCGCATCGAAGCGGTGCGGTGATGGCTGGGAGCAGTGCCGGAGCAATGGTCTTATGCGAACATTGTTATGATCCTCATGAAGGAAAACTTTTAAAAGGCCTTGACCTTTTGAAGAATACTTGCATCCTTCCGCATTATGATCGTTTTGGAAAAAGCTGGACATCAAAATTACGACCCTTGATTCCGCAAACCACTCTGCTTGGTATTGACGAACGAACCGGGACGATTAACGATGCTTCCGATGGCACTTGGACAGTATACGGCGCGGGCGTAGTGACGCTCTATCGCGGCGAACAGATCCAAGTCTATGCACGAGGCGAACAGTTTAGTTTGTAATTTCTGCAACAGACTCTCATACCTTTCTAAGAAAGATTATATCGGTTCATTCCATCACTATCGGTAAGATGAAATATTTTTGGATTTCCGCACTGGTTCTTTTCGGGCTAACTAGTTGCGGTACAACGGTTGTTAAGAGTGGTAGCTCCGCATCGTCTCTTCCTACGCTTGGCTCCGCTCCCGAATTAACCAACGCGGTCTGGCTGAACACCAATTCGCCACTACGCCTCACCGACTTGCGCGGCAAGGTGGTCGGGCTGGCTATGTGGACGTTCGATTGTATTAATTGCCAGCATGTCATGCCCTATTTGAAGAGCTGGTATGGAAAATACAAAGATCAAGGCCTGGTGATCATTGGCAATCATTACCCTGAATTCAGTTACGAGGCGGATTTCAATAATTTAAAAACCGCAGTCGCCAATGATGGAATTGAGTATCCGGTAGCGCAGGATAACGATGGCGCAACATGGAATGCCTACCATACCATGTATTGGCCTACGCTCTATTTGATTGACAAACGCGGCCAAATCCGTTATGTTCATATCGGCGAAGGCGCCTACGATGAAATCGAAACCAACATCAAGGCCTTGTTGGCTGAGTCCTATCCTTAGAAAGAGAGGTTGCTATGAGCGATATTTACAAATCTGTTCCTGTGCTTCCATCTGAAATCACGCCCAAGTCTTTATATTTTAATCGGCGCGGCTTTCTCAGGGCCGCGGGCGTCATGACAGGAGGCGCGGTGCTTGCCGCCTGTGCTCCTACAGGAGGCAGTACATCATCCTCTGCTGATCCTGCCAGCATTGCCGCGTATGCAGGCAAGAAGGATGAATTGGGCGATCCGCTTAATTCATATGACGACATTACCAACTACAATAACTATTATGAATTCAGCACAGCCAAGGATGCGGTGGCTCCGCTTTCAAAGAACTTTAAATCTCATCCCTGGTCGGTGGAGGTCTCGGGTCTCGTCAGCAATCCAAAAACATTTGCGATCGAAGACCTGCTCAAGATGTTCCCGCAGGAAGATCGCATCTATCGCCTGCGCTGCGTGGAAGCGTGGAGCATGGTTATCCCGTGGCAGGGATTCCCGCTTGCGAGTTTATTGAAAGTAGTCCAGCCGACCTCTGCTGCAAAATATGTTCACTTCCTAACTTTGATGGACACCAATCAACTCCCGGCTGAGGCGGATACGAGTACTTATCCTTGGCCCTATCACGAAGGTCTGCGCCTCGACGAGGCAATGAATGACCTCACATTGCTAGTAACCGGTTTATACGGCGCTCCTTTGCCGAATCAGGATGGTGCGCCCATTCGCTTGGTGGTGCCATGGAAATACGGCTTCAAAGGTATCAAGGCAATTGTAAAGATCGAACTGATTGCCGAACAACCGAATACCTTTTGGCAGGATATCGCCGCGGATGAATATGGTTTTTATGCCAATGTGAATCCCAACGTGCCGCACCCGCGCTGGTCGCAGGCGGAGGAACGGCGCATCGGCGAATTATCCATGCGCCCAACATTGATGTTCAACGGCTACGGAGATAAGGTCGCTTCTCTTTACCAAGGCATGGATTTGAAAGCTAATTACTAAAGGCTTCGGAAACAACTTCGCAAAAGATGCGGAACCCGTTTCTTCACGAACAGGTTCCGCATCGTCTATCAGGGTATATAATATTTAAAATGTCTTTCATCAACTGGGTCAAACGATTTCCATATACTCCGGCACAGATAGCCGTGCATATTTATGCATGGTCGGAATTAGTGATCATCATCTATGGCGTATTGACGCATCATCTGACCGCCAATCCGATTCAGGCGATGGAGATAGATACAGGTCGTCATGCCATCGCATTGCTTGTGCTTTCATTGGCATGTACGCCGCTGACCACCCTGCTCGGTTGGCGCGACTTGCTCAAGCGCCGCCGCGCGCTTGGTTTGTATGCAATTATGTACGCAGTCCTGCATGTCATTATCTTTATGGATCTGGATAATGGGATTGCCTGGAACTTGCTAATCCAAACTGTGATTCAAAAGTCCTATATTCTTTATGGCATGGCAACTTTTCTTTTGCTGATTCCCCTGGCGATAACTTCCTTCGACATCTGGAAGGTCCGCCTCGGAAAAAACTGGAAGCGTTTGCATTGGGTTGTGTACTTCACCGCGCCCATCGCGGCATTGCATTATGCGATGGCGGTGAAAGGTGATCTCTTCCATTTGTCTGGGGATATCAGCGCACCAGTAAATTATGGTGTGGTCATTGCGTTGTTGTTGATTTTGCGACTGCCCTTCATTCGGAAATTTTTCGCATCGCTTCGGACCCGAATCCTGTTCCTGATTACAAGAATGATTCCACAACCCAAAGCGGACTCGGAACAATAAGAGCTCGTTTATAAATTTTCCAGCACAGAAGGCAGTTGCTCAAACGAGGAAAGCACGGGGCATCCCGCGTCAGGGAAGATGCCGCGCGGGTCGTAGAGAACCGGTTGAAGTCCCGCGCGACGCGAGCCGATCACATCCGCAAAATAATTATCGCCTACGTATATGGCCTGCGAAGGATTGATGTCCATGCGTTTGCAAGCGTGGATGAAGATTTCAGGTTTGGGCTTCCACGCGTTAACCTCGCTGCTCGTCATGGAGAAGACAAAGTATGATGCAATGCCAAGCGATTCGATTTCCTGTTGATATGGTTTTTCGCGATTGGAAATGACGGCCATGGAATATCCGGCTTGTTGAAGTTGGGGCAAAAGCTGAAGCACATCTTCCGGCACGATGCTTTTCGGGTGATATGAATCATCCATATACTGGGAAATTTTGAGAGCGAACTCTTGCACTTGTCCGTCCGATGCGCCGAGCGCGACCAATTGGCGGCGGCAATAGTTTTGCCAGAATTCGCGATTCTCTTTTGGATACGTTTCCCTGTCGGCTTTCAAGTCTTTGGATTCGGCCCAATAATAATGTTCCCAGCGCATGGCGCGCAGACGATCCTCATAGTTGATAGGTAGACCCAACTGGAATGCGTAATCCGCAAAGACATCCCCGCCCGCGGGAAGGTTGTGACGAAGCGTTCCGTCAAAGTCAAAGAAAACGGCCTGGATACCGTTAGGTGAAAGCAAAGGAATCTCCTAAAGAAGATGAAAGTAGAAATTTGCGATGGAATGTGTTCTCATCCACCGATGTGCGACATTTCAACTTTGGGTAACGAGATCGTGTTTTCAGATCGGAGTTCCGAATAGCGGTCGCTGCGTTTATTCCACAAACTCACAATGGCTTGCGAAATTTCGTCATCGGTTGCGCCGCCGCGAAGCAGATCGCGAAGGTTGAATCCTTTGACAGCAAAGAGACAAGTATATAAATCGCCTTCCGCGGAGAGCCGGGCGCGGTTGCAATCCCGGCAAAATGGCTGGGTCACTGATGCAACTACACCGATCTCACCGCTCCCATCTTTATATTTCCAGCGACCGGCGACCTCGCCCGGATAGTTGGGGTCCTGCGGTTCCAGCGGCATCTCCGCATGGATCGTTTTGATAATTTCATTCGCCGAAACTACATCATTCATCCGCCAACCGTTGGTATGCCCCACATCCATATATTCGATGAATCGCAGGATGTAGCCCTTTTCACGGAAGAAACGCGCCATCGGCAAGATGCTCGAACTCGTTTATTCCGCGCTTGACCACCATATTCACCTTGATTGGACCCAGGCCAACCTTGGCGGCCGCATCCATTCCATCCAGAACTTTTTCCACCGGAAAACCCACATCGTTCATCGCTTTGAATATTTTGTTATCGAGCGAGTCGAGGCTGACGGTTACACGCTTTAAACCGGCATCTTTCAGGAGTGGTGCTTGTCTGGCGAGAAGTGCGCCGTTGGTTGTCAGAGTCAGATCGAGATCGGGGATATCAGATATCATAGCGACCAGCAAGTGCAGGTCGCGGCGCACCAGCGGCTCGCCACCAGTCAACCGAATCTTGCGGACGCCGTGCGCGACGAAAATGCGAACCAGCCGCGCGAGCTCTTCAAACGTCAGAATTTGAGCGCGGGGTAAGAATTGGTAATCCGATCCAAAGACTTCCTTGGGCATACAATAAACGCAGCGAAAGTTGCATCGGTCAGTAACGGAAATCCGCAAGTCGCGCAAGGGACGGTTGAGAGCGTCGGTCAGGATCATCAAAAATCACTCCGCATCATCATGAATTTAAAACTTGATTTCATCATCGCACTCAATCCCAGATTTGAATGAAAGGTACGATCTTTTGGCATGTAGTGGTCGGTAGGACGGATACGCAGGTACTGAATGTCGCAGACAAAACGGTCAGTTGGCATAAGTGTCAGATTATAACCACATTATAATAAGTACTAAAGGGAGTACGCAAAGTTTGTTAGTCGGCCAAGGGTAAACCAGCATAGGACGGCTTCAGAGAATCCCAAGACTTACTGAGCCAAGCGGCTCTGGCTTTGGCGGTGGCGATCACGCCAGGCAAGGTCCAACGTGCGCCAGAACGTTTCAACCGGACAGCGGCTATCTGCTTGCAAGCGCTTTCGATGGTTCCGCTGCCAATGAGATACCCGAGCTGCCGAAAGCGTGCGTAGTCCATCCGCTTCTCGTTGTGATCATAATAATGGATTGCCTTTTCGATGAAGGGACGTGCGGCCGCGTGCATAAGCAAACTTCGGCAGGATTGAATCACGTCTTGGATGCAGCCATCCCAAAGTTCTGTGCGGGCTTGGGTCAGCCATTCATGAGCTTGCGGGGTGTTGGCTCCGAAGGCGGCTTCGGCAATGGGCGTGAGATATTCGCTGGCGTGGTACCAATCCACGATTTGTACGGCGTTCGGATAATATTTTTGCACCAGGTTCCAAATCCACACGGCACCGTCTGAGACGAAGACGATTTCTTCGTAGCCGTCGACCTGATGTTGGATCCCCGTCGCCCATAACAATCGTCCAAATTGTTCGGCTTCCTGGATGTCGCAGTGGTATTTCATGTTCTTGGCTTGCAGATGACTTTGTTCTCCCACGCGGGATCCGTGCTGGTTCGGTACCGCAGAACCATGGTGATTTTGGGGATGAGAAGGGTGAATCTGCTCCACTTCATACCCACACAACGTTTTCAACTCTCGCCACTCCCCGTGCAATGGCACATGCGCTCCATCGACCGAGGCATAGATGCGCCCAGCTTGCCTTGGCAGGCTCTGTTCCTGTTCTTCTAATCCTTTCACGTCTTCTGCCGCTCGTTTCCATTCTTCTTCGAGTTGGGCTTGTGCCTGTCCATAGCCTTCGGTATGTTTGAGTACGGTATGATCGCTCACTCCAAACAATGGAAAACGCTCCGCCAATTGACGGGCTTCTTCAAACGATGTTTCCACTCCCAAGATCCCGAGCAAGCTCGCCAATCCCGCTGTGCTCTGTCCCGGCTTCAATCCCAAGCGCTCATCCAAGGGCGACTGCCCACGATGACAATCCGCACACAGATAATATCGACGCTGATAATTCACTTTGCCGAACACACTCCACACCACAGCTTCCCGTTTGCCCAGCGGCTCCGCTTCCGCCCCGCATCCACAGCGGACACGACTTGCATATTTCGCTTCATTCGCTTCAATCATTTCCTGCAATCCAAGCCCACAGGCTTCTTTCGCTACCTCGCGCAGCGCTTGTTCGATCTCTGCCACTTGCGCACCTTCCTCGAGTTTCTCCTGCACCGCCTCGGTCATGATTTCCGCTATCTTTCTTACCACTGCTATGCTAAACTTCATCTCGAGCCTCCTGAGCATCCTTTGGTCTGTGAGAAGCCCAAAGCTTACCTTAGAGGCTCATTTTTGAAAATCCACTTACAACCTTTTCGTGCACCCGTACTAAATCGCCAATTGACGAGAGCGGTCAGCCATGCTATTATCCTATCAATTATTTGCACTTTATCAATGTAGAGGAAAGGAGTTATTATGAGCATTGAATTCATTTTTCGCGTTATTGGCATGATTGTACTGGGAATCGCCGGAGGATACTTGGGGGCGGAACTTTCGCAATACAACCCGATGATGGACGCTATTCGCACGGTGATGCTTTCGGCATTGACGGGCGCATTGGCGGGAATTGTCCTCACACCTTATGTGACGACGCGTCCCGCGCGGGCTTTGCGTTCTCTGCTTGGACGAGTGGCGGCTGAGACCCTCTTTTCTGGACTGATGGGGCTCGTGGTCGGACTACTTACTGCAGCCCTGCTGTCATTTCCATTGTCGCTTCTGCCTGAGCCGCTCGGACGCATCCTGCCATTTATTGGAGTTCTTGCTTTTCGGCTACTTTGGTGTGGTGTTGTTTGTCATGCGTCAGGGCGACATCATGAGCCTGTTCGGCTCGTTAAGCGGACGGAGTGGCGAGGGTGGCTCTGGCTCCTCTTGGACGAATCTCAACCGCACGATCTTACTCGATACCAGCGTTATTATTGATGGGCGCGTGGCTGATATCGCTCGCGTCGGATTTTTGCCTGGCACCTTGCTGGTTCCGCGTTTTGTGTTGAATGAACTGCAATACATTGCCGATTCGTCCGATGGGCTGCGCCGCCAGCGCGGACGACGCGGCATGGAAGTGCTGTCCGAACTGCAAAAGCTTCCCAATATCCTGGTGCGCGTCAGCGATATTGACGTGGAAGGCGTACGCGAGGTGGATGATAAACTGATCGTGCTCGGCAAGCAACTCAAAAGTCCGGTACTGACCAATGATTACAATTTGAATCGCATCGCCGAACTACAGGGCGTCACTGTGCTGAACATCAATGAATTGGCCAACGCGGTGAAGTCAGTTGTTTTGCCCGGTGAAATTTTGAAGATCAATATCTTCCAGGAAGGCAAGGAAATGGGCCAAGGCGTCGGCTACATGGACGATGGCACGATGGTTGTCATTGAGAATGGCAAGGGTTACATCGGCGAATATATGGATGTGCAGGTCACGAAAGTGTTGCAAACCGCTGCGGGCCGCATGATCTTCGCACGCGTGGAAGAAGAGAACGGCAAGCGCAGGAAGTTAAGCCAGGAATAAAATTAACCACCAAGGACATAAAGAGGCACAAAGGGAAAAGATTTTTCTTCGTGTTCTTTAGTGTCCTTCGTGGCGGGAAAAGAAATCATGATTCGTATCTATAGTACTCTCACCCGCAAGAAAGAAGATTTCCAGACCATCGAGCCGAATGCCGTCCGGATGTATGTGTGCGGCGTGACGGTCTACAACGACGCGCATATCGGTCATGCCATGTCGGCTCTGGTGTTTGACATCATCCGCCGTTATCTGGAATATCGCGGCTACAAAGTCAAACACGTGATGAACTACACCGACGTGGATGACAAGATCATCAACCGCGCCAACCAACTGAAGGAAGATCCGTTTAAACTCGCACAGAGATATATTGATGATTACGCTCAGAACCTGAGGGACCTGAACATCCTGCCCGCCACCGTCAACCCGCGCGCTACGCAGACGATGGACGGAATCCAGTCCATGGTCAAAGGCTTGATCGAAAAAGGATTCGCCTACGCCGCGTCGAACGGCGACGTTTATTTCCGCGTCACCAAGGATAAGGATTATGGCAAGCTGTCGGGACGTAAACTCGATGACATGCAGGCCGGTGCACGCATCGAGATCGAGGAAGCCAAAGAGCATCCGATGGACTTCGCGTTGTGGAAGGCTGCCAAGCCCGGCGAGCCATCGTGGGATTCGCCGTGGGGCAAAGGTCGGCCCGGGTGGCACATCGAATGCTCGGCCATGAATCTTGCCGAGCTTGGCGAACAGATTGACATTCACGGCGGCGGCAATGATCTTATTTTTCCCCACCACGAAAACGAAATTGCACAAAGTGAATCTTTCACCGGCAAGCAATTCGCGCGTTATTGGATTCACAACGGCATGTTGCAGCTCGGCGGCGAGAAGATGTCAAAATCGCTCGGCAACATCGTCAGCATCAAGGAATTTTTATCGAAGCGTGATGCGGACGTGATGCGCATGTTGGTCTTGAACGGATCGTACCGGGCGCCATTGATATTCAACGATGAGACGCTCGATGCGGCGGACAAAAGTCTCGACCGCCTCAAGTCCGGACTTCGACCGGCTCTGCCCAACGCGAAAGGTTTGTCCGGTGGAAGCAACGGATTCGCCGAGGAGATCAAACTGTCATTCACCAACGCCATGGACGACGATTTCAACACTCCCCTGGCGCTGGCCGCGCTGTTCGAGCTTACGAAAATCATCAACTCCATGCGCGACAATGGAGCCAACGATGACGAACTCAAGCCCGGGCAAGCAATGTTGCGAGAACTTACCGGTGTGCTGGGTCTGCAATTGAAAGAGAAGCAGGGATCCGGCGATGCGGACAAGTTCATTGATTTGCTGGTTGAAATCCGCAGTGAGGTCCGCAAGCAAAAGCTGTGGGCGCTGTCCGATCAAATCCGCGACAAACTGAAATCCCTTGGCGTGACGATTGAAGACAGCAAAGACGGCACAAGCTGGAGATGGTTGTAATTCGGGAATGGCGTATTTTTTTGATCGAAAGCTTGTGGCGAAATAATCTTTAAATCATGATGCTTCCTGAACTTTTCTATAATGCCAAAGCCACGCTTGGCGAAGCTCCGGCGTGGGATGCCAAGACTCAAACTTTGTATTGGGTGGATGTCCTTGAAAAACGCGTCTATGCCGGATCGAAACTTTTTATTCAACTGGATGATTACGTCGGATGTCTCGCCCTGCGCAAGGATGGAGGCCTGGTCATTGCCCAGCGTTTCGGCTTCTGGAACTTTGAGCCGGATACCAATAAATTGATCACGCTGGCGTCCCCAAAAGGCGAGCCGTCAAACAACCGTTTCAACGATGGCAAGTGCGATCCGCGTGGACGTTTCGTTGCCGGGACAATGGATCACAATGAGCAGGAAGCCAGCGGTTCGTTATATTCGCTCTCTGTGGATGGACGCGTCAAACGCTTGCTGAAGGATGTTCGCATCTCGAATGGCATCGCCTGGTCGCCTGATTTCAAGACCCTGTATTTTATTGATACACCCACAAGAGATGTGAAAGCTTTTGATTACGATATCGAGACCGGCCAGATTGCAGACCCGCGCGTCATCATTCATTTCGCGGATACCTTCGGCTGGCCGGATGGCATGACTTCAGATTTGAATGGCGATCTTTGGATCGCGATGTGGGGTGGTGCGCGCGTCACGCAATGGAAGCCCAACGGCACATTGCTCGAACAATTTGCGGTTCCCGCTTTGCAAGTCACATCCTGTGTTTTTGGCGGAGCGGATATGGACGAGTTGTTCATCACCTCGGCGCGCGTCGGCATGGATGCGGCTTCGTTGAGAAAGTATCCGCAATCGGGCGGCATATTTCGCATGAAGACGAATGTTAAAGGAATGCCAACGTATGAATTTGGAAATTAGCCCCGCAAGGTTGTCATTGCGAGCCCGCTTCTTCGCGGGCGTGGCAACCTCGCAATGATATTCGGCTAATAAAAAACCTCCCGTGTAGGGAGATTTTTTATTAGCCGTTCATTTTGCAATTTTTTCCGAGATGGGCGGTGAAGTGGAGATTGATTTTCGCATCTGCTCATCCTGCACCGCATGGATTCCGTTCTGAATTTGGTTGAGCGTCTTTTCCACCTGGTCTTGCAAGTTCCTGAGCGTTTCAACAATATAGTCATCCGCATCACGGCGGGTGGCGTCGGCGTCGGAGCGTGCCTGGTTAAGAATTTGTTCGGCGCGGCGCTGAGCTTCGAGCACTACGCTATCCTTCATCGCCATTTGTTCGGCTTTTTCGCGGGCAAGCGCAATGGTGCGATCTGCCTCTTCCTGAGCCTGCGCTAAAAAGCGGTCGCGCTGACCCATGATCTGCTGCGCCTTCTTTACCTCATCCGGGATCACGATCCGCATCTGGTCAATGATCTCCAACATGCGGTCTTCATCAATGACGACGTTATGAGTAAAAGGAACGGCCTTGGCGTCGTTGAACAGTTCTTCCAAACGGTCAATCAGTTGCAGAATGTCCATAGATTCCTCCACCTCACGTGGCGGTGATGCTCTATTATATATCAATCTCGCAAGGCGTTGGGAGGGGAATGTTGTTCGCCCAAACTCATGATCTTGCGCTTCAGTGCAGCGTTGACGTACGGCGGCACCATGCTGGAAACGTCTCCTCCCAGCGAGGCGATCTCGCGCACGGTGCTGGATGAAAGAAAGGTGTGCTGTTCCGCTGTAATCAGCGCGACTGTTTCAATGTCCGTGGCGAGGCGCTGATTCGCCAATGCCATCCTGAACTCAAATTCAAAGTCCGAGAAGACGCGCAAGCCACGCACGATTACTTGCGCGCCCGCCTTGCGGCAAAAATCCACGGTCAGGCCGCTATAACCGGTCACTTTGATTTTTGGATTTCGCTTGAATGCTTCCTTTACTAAATCCATGCGTTCATCCGGCAAAAACATCAATGACTTGAGCGGCTTGTCGTAAACCGCCATGATGACCTCATCGAAGAGGCGAGCCGCGCGTTCTGCGATGTCGATATGCCCGTAATGGATTGGATCGAACGTGCCGGGGAAAAGCGCTTTGACCATCCTGATCTCCAACAAACAAAGTTAGTAATGAACATTGACCAGCGTGCCAACGGATGCCCAATTATAGAGCCATTCCGAGTCCGGAATACTCAGATTGACGCATCCGTGGCTCATGGGCGTGCCGAAGTTGTGATGCCAGTATGTTCCGTGCAATCCATAGCCCTGATAGAAATACATGGTGAACGGCACGTTCGGCAGATAATAACCCGGTCCGGTCATATCAGTGTAACGCAGTTTCACGTAGATGTGATATTGGCCGGTCACTGTTGGGTATTGCCATGTACCGGTCGAAACAAGGAAGGATTTTGCAAGGGAATTTCCTTGATATGCGTACACCATTTGTTGCGTGAGATTTACATCAATCCAGCGTTCGCCATTGCTCGCCACTTGTGGCGGGATTTCTGTTTCTGGTGTTGATTCAGCCGTCGGAAGCGGCACATTCGTTGATCCTCCAGCTGTCGGCGTATCAGGCACAATGGACATTGATATCGAACCGGAAGAAGTCGGTGTGGGTAGAGGCGCTGATTCGGTATTTTGCTGGGATGGCACGGATGAACCGGTAGGCAGTTCCGTATTCAGCAATGGCAACACAGGTGTTTGGGTGGGTACCTCCGTGTTCTGCGGCGGCACGGGAGTTTCAGTAGGCAATGCCGCTGACGTTTCAGTCGGCCCAATCGTAGGCTGTAAGAGCAACTGTGGCGTTGGTGTGGCTTGAGATTCTACAAATGATGGAGGCGTATACGTTGGCTTTGGAATCTCGACTTGTGCCCAAACTTGCGGATGTGATTCTGTAGGTGCGGAATTGTTCGTGAGGAAAGCCAGTACAGGCAATGAACGGGCCGACCATACCGCCGCAGCGCATATGATGAGGCAACCCAGTCCAAATAGCAGAATGGGAATCAGCAGATTGCGTTTTGTTGCCGGTTTGCTTTCGCGTCCCTGCGGACTTTTAGCGGGCGCGCCTGTATCTGCAATTGATTCTGGCTGTGGGCTTTCTTCCTGCGGCGATGATGTCCGCAGTCTTTGCATGGCCCATTCCATTGCCTTGCGAGCGCGCGGGCTGTTCGGATTGATCTTGAGTGCCGTCCGAATGTAGTCAACGCTGGCGCGCGGACTGGCGACTGCCGAGAGAATCAGCCACGGATCTTCCATTTGAGGAGCGAGCGACGCGGCATGTTCCGCCCATTGACGCGCCTCCGTTCGATTGCCGTTACGAAGAGCCTCGCGTGCCTTTTCAACCGCTAAACGGGCATCATTAAATCGAGTATTCATGGGGTAAGAGTTGGTGCAGGTGTCGGTTCGATATTTTCGTTATTAACAAAGCAAAGGAGACCATTAACGATCCCATCCGCGACCTGGTCAGTGTGCTGGGTCAGGATTTCCTGATCTAAATTTAGAAAGCCCGCTTCAATGATCGCGGCTACCGTATTGGGATCAATCTCACTGAAGGCGTGATAGCTGGTCATATCGGGCGTGATGCTGTTGACATGGAAAGGTAAGCCGGTGGCAGTATGATAGCGGTCTATCATACACGTTAACAGGCGGCTGGCGCGGTTGGCGTCACGCGTATCCAGGGCTGCCGCGACTTTGAAACCGGTCGCCTCGGGATTGATATATTGGCAGGAGTCATTGTGAATGGAAAGGAGAGCTACGGCTCGATATCCGTTCAGGCGCGTATCGAACTCGTTGAGCAGATCCACTTGAAAGCCTCGTTGAGTCAGCTTTTGCACGACGAGGGTGGCAATCTTAAAGTTAACATCAGCCTCGGTCAACGTGACATTTCCATTGGCATCGGTGCAGACCGCGCCAGAGTCATTCCCGCGGTGCCCGGATACGATTCCGATCCGCAAAGCTTGCTGTACCGGCATTGACGGGTTGTTGTTCACCACCTGAGGAGTCAGCAACAAAGCCAGTTTGTCCGAAAGCGATATGGTGGAAAGACTATTCGGCGAGAGGGATGTAAATAGCGTGGCCAGCAGGATCGCGATCCCGAGCGTGGGTATGATGGCGTTGAGAACTTTGCGTCGACGCAGCGCATTGCGTGGAACGCGCCGCTGTGAAGGATTCTGCATGTTTATCGTATGATGGTAACCAATTGTAGGACAAAAGGCAAGGGGATTTTTATGGGTTTGCCAATTTCGTCTTGACTTTGCTTCGTCTCGAAAGTATGATGAAAAAAAACTATGATGACACACTTTGAACCTGAACAAGTACGCCATGCCATGCGCGCCTGGACTTCCGGCGTAACGATTGTTTCTGCGGCGCACAAAAACGAGCAACATGGAATGACCGTCAGTTCTTTTGCTTCCATTTCGCTCGACCCGCCCCTGCTCATGGTGGCATTACAAAAAACAACTCGCACCTCTGCAATTGTTTCCCGTGCCCAGGCTTTTGGCGTGACCATACTTTCCGCAAACCAAAAGGAAATTTCCGAACGCTTTGCGGGACGAGGCGACGATTCTAACAATCGCCTGGAAGGCGTTGAAACAGAAACGCTCAGCACTGGTGCGCCGCTTATTAAAGGCGGGTTGGCGTATTTCGATTGCCGCCTCTGCGAAACCGTGGACGCAGGAACCAGCATCATCTATATTGGAGAAGTGATCGCGGCGAGGCAGTTTGAAGGCCAGCCGCTTGTTTATTACAATCGCCAGTATCAGCGCATCTCCTGATGTTTCTTGTATGAAATACTGGAGGAATTATGAACAATCAATTGACTCCGGAAGAGAAGCAAACATTGCTTGGCATTGCGCGTCAGTCGCTTGAACTTGCCGTGCGCGGCGAAAAACTTCCGACGCTGGATGAAGCGACATTGACTCCTTGCTTGCGCGAAATCAGGGGCTTCGTTCGTGACCCTGACCGTGCGCGGCGACTTGCGCGGCTGTATCGGCGCCCTGGAACCCTACCAACCGCTTGCAATGGATGTGCGGGAACACGCCATTGCCGCGGCGTTGGAAGACCCGCGCTTTCCGCCGGTCCAGCCGAAAGAGTTGAATCAAATTGAGGTCGAAGTCTCCCGCCTTACGTCCCCGCGCCAACTCGAGTATAAAGACGCGGATGACCTGCTTGCAAAATTAAATCCAAATATGGACGGCGTCATCCTGCGTGACGGCTGGCATCGTGCGACATTCCTGCCGCAGGTTTGGGAGAAGATTCCCGATAAAGCCGAGTTCCTCGCTGAATTGTGTTACAAGATGGGTGCCGGTCCAAACACATGGCGCCATAAACATCTGGAGGTGTTGATTTATCAGGTGGAGGAGTTCCACGAATAATTCAATCAGGTAATAAAAATATTGCAATACGCAGTAAAATCAAGCAAGGTAGTTTTTAGACGATGGCAGAAGAACCAGTACAAGACACCATGCTTCAGGATGCAGTCAACGCCTTGCGCGAGGGCAATAAAGCCCGCGCCCGGGATGTTCTGACGCGCCTGTTGAAAACGGATCAAAATAACCCAACCTACTGGGTCTGGATGAGCGCCACCGTGGAAACGAACAGGGAGCGCATCTATTGTCTGCAGAATGCGCTCAAGTTCGACCCCGAAAACGCCTCCGCCAAACGCGGCCTCATCTTGCTCGGTGCCATCCCGCCCGATGAGACCATTGAGCCATTTGCGCTCAATCGTCCGCGCGCCTGGGAAGAAAAACTCTTACTGGCGCATGAACAGCCTCAGCCGAAGGGTTTTTCCAACCCTGTGGTGCGGCTGACGATTATCATTGGCGTCGGAGTTGTGGTGGTGGGCTTGGTGGTTGGCGGATTGATGTTGCCGGGTCGTAATACCAATCCATTCTTCCGCGTATTCAACACCAATACACCTGGGGCTTCGCCCACTTTTACCCTCACTCCAACTTTTGTTAATGAAACAGCACAGGCTGTCACACCCACTCCCGGACCCAATTCACTGGCTTCAGCACTTGGCGTCTCGTATACCGCGACACCGCTTTACGTCAATACACCGCGCTCGCCGCAGTCGCTGGATCAATATACCGTTGCGCAAGAGGCTTACCAGAAAGGTGATTGGGCCTCTTATATAACGAATATGCAACAGATCGAGTCGCTCGAACCAAACGCTCCCGATATTCCCTATGACATTGGAGAAGCTTACCGCTTCCAGGGCGATTATAAAGACGCGTTGGACGCGTATACCGTATCGCTTCGCATGGATCCGAATTTTGCTCCCGCCTATCTGGGAACAGCGCGCGCCAACCTGCTCCGGGATCCCGACTTCAATTCAACGTCGTTGTTGGGTATCGCAATCAAGGATGATCCCAATTATGGCGAGGCATATCTCGAGCGCGCCAATTATTATTTAAATCATAAGCAGCCGGACCTGGCTCTCAGCGATTTGGACGCGGCCAGCAAACTGATGCCCAATTCGGCGCTGGTCCAATTGGGTTACGCCCGCGCATATTTGGCAGAGGGAAATGTCGCTAAAGGACTTACCTATGCTCAACAGGCCAATCAAATTGATCTGACACTTTTGCCGGATTATCTTGTCCTGGGTCAGGCATATGTTGCGAATGCTCAGTATTCAGATGCAGTCAAGCCGCTTGAGACTTATATTACTTATGACACAACGGACGCAAGCGCCTATGCTTTACTGGGTCAATCTTATGAGCAGACAGGCAATTATCAGGACGCTGTCACTGAATCGACCAAGGCCCTTTCACTCGATCCCACACAGGTGCGAGCCTACCTCTATCGGGGCCTTTCGTATCTTGAATTGAATAATGTGGAGGGGGCAGATAACGACATCCGCAAGGCCATGGAATTCTTTCCCAAATCGTTCGATGCGAATCTTGCGTTGATACGCATCTCCTATCTGGAGGGACATTATGGCGATGCTTTCCTGCACGTTTCATCCACGAGCGGACTGGCCCAGACGGATCAACAAAATGCGTTGGTGTTTTATTGGACAGGATTAATTCAAGAGAAGCGCAACGATCCTAACGACGCAATTACCGCGTGGCAGGCTTTGCTCGCGATGTCGCCGGATGCAATGACCTCGCAAATGCGCAATGATGCGACTCAGCATCTGGTCGCGCTGGCAACTGCAACACCGACGCCAACGGCTGGCACCGAAACGGTCACGCCTACCGAATCCGGCGCGACGGACACACCAGCCTCAACAATGATATTGACGCCCGCTTTGACTCAAACTCCCGCACCAACCGAAACGCCATAATAGATAAAATTGACGGCCCCTTCTAGGTAGCCATCAATTTTTTCTTCCATACTTCTTCCGGTCTTCCTCGCACGGACATAATGCCCGCAAATAATGCCAGTTGTAAATTCCATAATCGTGGCCGTCTTCCCAGACAATGGTCAACGCATACGAGCCAACGGCTTTGACATTGATGATGCGCGTCATCGGCGAATCGTCCAATTGAACATCGAACACTTCCGCGTCCGGCTCGGACTTCATATTCTCGTGTCCGCCGCGACAAGAGGCGCAGGGACAAGCCGCGCGCAATAACCCAAACGGATAAATGCTGACATGCCCATCATCCCAGTTGATGGTGAACTCGCTTGTCTTCTTATTGGCGGTGATGTTCATTGGTTTTTCGTTGTTCATTTTTGTTCCTCGAGTTATGGCGAAGGCGTAGGCGGCGGCACTGCTGCCAGATAGTTCGCGGCGGCCCAGCCTGCACGCGTGCTGTCATAAGGTGCAACCACATACCACCAGGTATATCCGTCGGCTTGTTTTGGTCCGTCTTTAACCATGAACGTTTCTGATTCGTCCCCACGAAAAACGGTATCACTGTTGAGTCCCGGCGCGGAACGGATACGCAAACCGTCTGTGCCGGTGCCGTTGATTTGGACATATGTGTTGAGCGCGATTTGAATCGGCTGCGCCGTCAGCGACGCGGCCAGACTTGCGTTAATCGTCGGCGTGGGAATTTCAACAGTTGGACTGGGCAGGGGAATGACGGTCAAATCAGCGGCGACAAAGCCCGCCGTCGAGGTTGGATGCGGATGCGCCCATTGAATTCCAATCCACGTGGCGATCAAGAGGAATCCTGCAAAGGCAAATGATCCGAGGATCGTCCAAACGTTAAAAGTTTTTTTTGATTCATGGCAAAAGAAAAAATCCCAATCCCAGAATTAAGTAAACTGACAATAAGCCCGCGCCTTCAAGCCACGTGGACTCGCCATCGGAGGAAACAAGCGCCGATATGACCACCGCTGTAAGTACTGCCAGCAACTCGAAGCGATTGAAGATGAGTTGCAGCGGGTGACCAAGCAGCAAACTGATGAATACCAGGAGCGGCGCGACGAACAAAGCAATTTGCAGGCTGGACGTTGTAGCCACCTCAACGCTCAATTCCATTTTGTTCTTCAATGCCAACTGCACCGATACAAGATGCTCGGCCACATTGCCGATGATGGGCACAAGAATGATACCGAGGAAAAATTGCGAAATGCCTGAGCTTGCGATCACGGCTTGGGTCGCACCGACAAGCGTCTCGCTCAACCAAAGCACACCGAAAGTGGAAAGCGATAAAATCAATATTGATTGACCCAATGTCCAACCAGGCAAATCATCTTTTGATAGTTGTTGTGACCACGGACTTTCTTTAACATTCGATGTTTCAATCAAGCCGAGAACGTACAACACAATCATAATGATTGCCACGCCCACGCTCAACGCTTCGACTTTTGGATTGTTTTCCGCTCCGATGGCTTAACTCCACACTGACGGAATTGTCAGCGCAACGACGGCCAGCACAAGCAATATGGAATTGCGGCCTGCGTTGCGTTTGTCGAATATCTGTGTGCCGTGACGAAGTCCGCCGGTTAACATGGAAAATCCTAAAACCAATAAAAGGTTGCCGATGATCGAACCTGCAATGGAGGCTTTGACCAATTCAATTAATCCCGCTTTGACCGCGGCGATGGTGATGATCAATTCTGCCGCGTTGCCGAAGGTGGCATTCAACAATGCGCCGAGGCGCGGGTTGGTGTAAGAAGCCAGGTCCTCCGTCGCATTCCCGATATATGCCGCCAGTGGAATGATTCCCAGCGCGGCGCAGATAAAGATCGCGACCGGCGGCCAATGGAAAATCTGCGCGGTGAGAGTCACTGGAAGAGCCGCGAGCAAAAAGCTCCACGGATTGCCTGCAATAAATCCGACGATGCGTCTCATCCTCGTTGTTCCTTCAACAATTTTAACGCTTTTGATGGGACAATAACGCTCAAAGCTTGCTTTTGTATCTTTATCTCTGATTTAGTTCCGCCAAGCAGGGGTTCGCCATCCATATGCATCGAGAAGGCTATATCCGATTCCACGCGCGCAGAATGAAACGGCAAGCAGCGCGCCTGGTCGCTGGTTAAAAGGCGGCCCGCAAACAGGTCGATAAAGTGGCGAAAGGCAACGGCGATATTGTCGCCGCTGAACAACCACATATCCATTTCACCATCATCGATATAGGCATTTGGGGAAAGCACGGCAATGCCTCCAAAATATCGTCGGACATTGGTCGCGACCGCTAAAAGATAATGCCCATCCACTCTTTGATCATCTGCCCACACTCGCAAGTCCATGCCGTGCCAAATCGCCGCATTCCAAACCGTTGCCGCGGCATATTGCGGCACTGAAACATATTTGGCGAAGCGCGGACGCGGCTCCAATTGATGAATGATGATGGCGTCGAGGCCGATGCCCGCCCATAATAAAAACACCTGCTCGTTGCAACTTCCGACATCGACGCGATAGGTTTTGGCATCGGCAAGCAACTTGGCATTTTGTTGCAGTGCCCGGTTGTGAAGCCAATCGAAAACCGGGATACCCACTTCGGCTGCCCAAACATTCATCGTGCCGGCTGGCAAAACTGCCAATGCAGTTTCCGTATTCATCAATCCGCTGGCGACTTGGCCTACCGTTCCATCTCCGCCGATTGCGAACACCGCATCATATTTCTCGACTGAAGCCTGGCGCGCCACTTGTGCAGCGTGACGTCCGCTCAATGTTTCCGCGACTTCAATCTGCCATCCGGATGAAGTGAGCGGGCGGACAATGCCGCGCACGAATGGACGAACCGGCACTCGTCCTGCAGCGGGATTGTAAAGAAGCAAGCCTTTGCGCATCGAGTGATTATAACCTTACCGCCCCACCTGTCACTCACATGCACTGCATCCAACGCAGTATGGTGCAAGTGTCGTGACACCCTCCCCATTTTCAAAAAGCGAAAATGAGGAGGGTAGGGAGGGGTATAATTTCTTCGATGCCCGAAAACGGTGAAAATCATCTGCTTCTCAATCGTTATCAGCTGTTGGAACAAATTGGTTCCGGCGGCACGGCTGAGATTTATCGCGGCCTTGATCTGATGCTGGATCGTCACGTTGCGATCAAAATTTTGCGCGATGATTATTCCAAGAACCCTGAATTTGAAGATCAATTTCGGAACGAAGCGCGGGCTGCCGGCAACCTCTCGCATCCTAATATCGTGACGGTGTACGATTTTGGAAATGATAACGGCCAGCTCTTCATCGTCATGGAACTGGTCCCCGGCACCGATTTAAAAACCATGCTTCGTCGGCGCGGCCGCTTCACGGTCGACGAGTGCATTCCGTTGATGGTCCAGGCCTGCGCCGGAATCGGTTATGCTCATCGCACCGGACTCGTCCATTGCGATGTCAAACCGCATAACATGCTGGTTACGCCGGATAATCGTCTCAAGGTAACTGATTTTGGAATTGCGCGTGCCATGGCTGGTATCAGCATTGGAGAACACACGAATGTGATTTGGGGTTCCCCACAATATTTCTCGCCCGAACAAGCCGCGGGTGAGTTGCCCACTCCCGCCTCCGATGTATATTCACTGGGTGTCGTGCTTTATGAAACGCTCACGGGCACGCTTCCATTTACAGCATCCACTGTCGAAGAGCTGGCCCGGTTGCACATGAATGCCAAACCGGTCCCGCCCAGTGAATATATTCCTGATCTGCCGGAAGCTCTCGAAGAGATCATCTTGAAAGTCTTATCGAAGGAGCCGTCCGCGCGCTACCGCACCGCTGACCAACTCGGTCTCGTGTTGGCCAAATTTGGAACAGACCGCGATGAACCAATTTCGATTCCCATCTCAACGCCGGTATCCGAGGCCACCCCGGCTCAAGCTTGGAGTGAAGAATACACGCCTCCACCTGCCAGGCCAGAAGCGGATTGGTTGCCCTTGAACATTGACGTTGACTGGGTCGTCGTTGGTTTAAGCTTGCTGGCGCTGATCGCGGTCGGCGGGCTGATCCCGTTTTGGATGTGGGTTTATTTTAACTTTAACGTGACGATCAAATAGCAAACCATGGCAAATCGTTATCTCATTGCTCCTTCCATTGTCTCGGCTGATTTTCTTCGGTTGAAAGAGGCGATTGCGACTTGCGAAGCCGCGGGCGCGGACTGGATTTACGTGGATGTGATGGATGGGAATTTTGTCCCCAATATCACCATGGGTCCGTTCATGGTTGCGACGTTCAAGCGCGCCACCAAACTTCCTCTGGATGTTCATTTGATGATCGCACAACCGGAACGTTTTCTAGAAGCATTTGCCGATGCAGGCGCTTCGCATTTAACAGTGCATGTTGAAACGTGCCCGCATTTGCCGGAAACGCTTAAGCAGATCAAGTCACTGGGCTGCGTGGCTGGCGTGACGCTGAATCCTGCCACGCCGGTTTCAGCAATTGAATCAGTTTTGCCTTTAGCCGATCTGGTACTTGTGCTAAGCGTCAACCCCGGATTTTCGGGACAAACCTTTATGCCGGAGACCATTTCAAAGGTCGCACAGATTCGCAAAAAGCTGGATGAGATTCATTCATCCGCTTATCTCGAAGTGGACGGCGGCATCTCAGTAGAAACTTTGCCCAGCATGAAAGACGCAGGCGCAAATGCTTTTGTCTCAGCCACTGCGATATTCAAATATCCAAATGGCATAGAAGCAGGAGTCAAAGCCTTACGTGCATTGCTGTAAATGCTTAAACAAAAACCACGGCTCAAAATCCGCCGTGATCTTTGAGAGGGGAAAGATAAGATAAATTTATGCCGCTGATTTGCCCAGCGCCTTAATGCATTTGGCGCACAGCACTTTTTTGATCTTGCGGCCATTCTCCAGGAGTGTCACCTTTTGCAGGTTAGGTTTGAAATCCCGGTTGGTGGCGCGTTGAGAGAATGAGCGGTTGTGACCAAAGGTCGTTGTCTTGCCGCAGTTTGCACATTTAGCCATCGTACATAATCCTTTCTTGCAATGATTCCAGTTTCATTCCCTGCTTTCGCCAGGAAGAATGCCTGCATCTTCGAGCAGAAAGAACATCTGCATCTTCAACAGGCACGGCATTGTATCACAAAAATACAAACGCTTTCAACGGAGTTTTGCTTGCAGAAATGCAATTCGTTAATTCGTTTTGGGTGTTATAAGAAGCAGTAAAATAGAGCAAGAGGAATTTATGGGCGAAGAAACTACATCTCTCGGCGGTATCCACATCTCTCCCAACGCTGTTGCAGCGATTGTTTATCACGCCACGCTTCAATCCTACGGCGTGGTGGGACTGGCCCCCAAAAATCTGGTGGAGGGCCTGGCGCAGACCATCACTCACGAACCGGCGCGCGGCGTGTCGGTGCGATATGACGGCGAGAACATAGACATTGATATCTACGTCATTGTTGAATATGGAACGCGCATTACCTCCGTGGCGGATAGCGTTGCGGATACGGTTAAATTTTATGTTGAGAAGACATTAGGGATGCCCATTCATGAAATCAACATTCACGTGGCTGGACTGCGTGTGAGCAATGACGATTAGGGAAATAAAAACTTAATGGGTATTGATATTGCTCGTCTCGAAAAACTGCGCGGCAAACCACTAGACGGCCAGGCAGTCAAACGCCTCGTCGAAGCCGGATTGTTATGGCTCAAGACCAACCAGCAAATTGTCAATTCGTTGAATGTGTTTCCCGTGCCGGACGGCGACACTGGTACGAACATGATGCTTACCATGACCTCGGCGTGGAACGAGATCAAAGACTCAGGCGAGAAGCACGCGGGCAAAATGATCGCGATGGTCGCCAAAGGCGCGCTGATGGGTGCACGCGGTAATTCAGGCGTGATCCTTTCCCAATTATGGCGCGGCTTTGCGCGTGCAACGCAGGATTCGGCAATCATCGATGCAGCTGTGTTGGTGCGCGGATTGATGGAGGCGCGTGATACCGCTTACAAGGGCGTGGTCAAGCCAGTGGAAGGAACCATTCTAACGGTCGCGAAGGATACGGCCAGCGCGGCAGAGGCCGCTTTAGCTGAAGTACAAGATCCGATTGATATTCTGGCACGATGTGTTCCTGCCGCCGATGCATCTGTGAATCAGACGCCGGAACTGCTTCCGATTCTCAAGCAAGCCGGCGTCGTCGATTCGGGCGGCAAGGGTTTATTCTTTATATTGGAGGGAATGTTGCGTTACATTTATGGCGAGCGGCTCGATACGCCGCTGACAACGGTTCAACCGCTATCATCATTAAACTTCAAGGAAGCCATGCAGGAAGTCGAAGATGGACAGGATTACGAAATCGTCGTGGATTTTTTCCCCGGCGGACAATTCGAACTGCAAAAATTTTATGGCAAGCTTGAAGAGATGGGCACATCCATTCAGGTGGGCGAGGGCGACGGGATGTATCGGATGCATATCCATGTGCCGCTCGACAAGCGTTACGAGCCAATCGATTACATCATGGGCATCGGTACGATCACCAAGATCGCCATGGAAAATCTCACGGCGCAAATGGATGAGATGGATGCCAAGACGAAGAATACCAAACTCGAGTTGGCGAATGTAGAACCGAATCAAATCGCGGTCGTGGTGGTTTCGCCCGGAGCCGGCTTGAGCCGCATCTTTGCCAGTTTGGGTGTGGCCGCCATCGTCAGCGGTGGGCAGACCATGAATCCTTCCACGCAGGAAATTTTGGCGGCGTTCGAAAATCTGCCGACGGAAAAAATCATCGTCCTTCCAAACAATAAGAATGTGATCCTGGCTGCCAATCAAGCCAGGGAAGTCACCGTGAAAAAAGTGGAGGTGGTGCCGAGCAAGACCGTGCCGCAGGGATTGGCGGCGATGCTCGCTCATAACCCGGACGGTGAACTGGCTTCCGTTTCCGAGAAGATGACCAAAGCCCTGACCGAGGTCAAAACCGGCGAGATCACGGTGGCCACGCGTTCGGTGGAAGTGGACGGCGTGATTGTTAAAGAAGGTGAAGTCATCGCGTTATTAGATGGCAAGTTAGTAGCTTCGTCGAAATCGGTCGAAGAGGGCGTGATGACTTTTCTCAAGAAAGCAGAAGCCGAGCAGCATGAACTCATCACGCTTTATTACGGTGAAGACTTTAGCCAAAGCGATGCCAATCGGATTGTGGATGTTGTCCGCAAGGCATATCCAAGTCAGGAAATCGAATTGCAGGATGGCGGGCAACCGCATTATCAGTTTATTATTTCTGTGGAATGATGTCGTTGCGAAGGCGTTCTTCCGAAAGCAATCTCCTGTTTTACGAGCAGATTGCCGCCTCGCTTCGCTCGCAATGACATAACCTTTATGAACCTCGGCATCGTCACGGATTCCACTTGTGATCTTCCCCAATTCCTCGTCGAGCAACATCAACTTGAAGTTGTGCCGTCTATTTTGATTCTCGAAGGGCAGGAGTATCTGGATGGAAACGGCATTTCGCGCCAGGAGTTCTATAAACGCTTGCCCGATTTCAAAACGCATCCGACGACCGCCGCACCGTCCATCGGTGAGTTTGCATCACATTATCAGAAGCTATTGGATGCTGGTTGCGATCAGGTCATTTCAATTCACGCCGCGGGGACACTGACTTCGATGGTCAATATCGCCCAGCAAGCCGCAAAGGAATTCCCCAATCATGTTACGGTCATTGATAGTTTATCGCTTTCACTTGGATTGGGTTTTCAGGTGTTGGCCGCGGCTGAATCCGCTGAAAACGGATTCGATGCTGCGCTTGCTGCAATTAAATCAACTCGTAAACGCCTGCGCGTCTTTGCTGCATTAGACACGATAGAATATGTCCGCCGCAGTGGACGCGTGACTGACACTATCGCGTTTTTGGGAAGCCTGTTGAGCATCAAGCCGATTGTTGAATTGGCCGAGGGTGAAGTCAAAGCCATCCGCGCGGTGCGGACGACCAAACAGGCCAATGCGCGCATGATGTCTTTTATGCAAACAGGGGGAAGCCTGGAACGGCTCGCCATTTTGCATACCGGCGCAGAAGGGCGCGCCCGTGAATTCTTGAATCAACTAATGAATGAAATGAGTCAATCTCTTCCGCGCGAGATTTTGATGGTCAATGTGACCACTGTCATCGGCACGCACGTTGGCCCGAACGGCTTGGGCTTCGCGGCGGTGAGGATGTAGTATTCCGGTCGTCATTTAGTCGATCTATTTCCTTCCTCGCGTGTTACTGGAAATCATGTGAAGCGCAGCAATTCTATTTTTCGGGTGATGGAATGTCAACGAGGCTGGCATCAGGAATTGATTCCGGTGCGTCCAGAGTTTTCAGACGGCTCATCTCCGGCCAAATGCGGGCGATAGATAGCACCACCAGAATGGTTCCAATGCCGCCCCCCACAACCGACAACACCGGGCCAAACAACGCCGCAGTCAGACCGGATTCAAAAGCGCCCATCTCGTTTGAAGTAGCAATGAAAATATTATTGACCGAAGAGACTCTGCCGCGCATCTCATTCGGGGCATAGGTCAGCATCAACGTGGCACGGATTACCACGCTGATGTTATCCAAGCCGCCCAGCAAAACCAACATAGACACCGAAAGCCAGAACGTGGTCGAAAGCCCAAAGGCGATGGTGGCAATTCCAAAACCGGTGACCGCTAACAGCAGAGTCCGACCGGCATTTTTCATCGGTGGCAGATGCGCCAGCGCGAACGCCATGATGATGGCTCCGATGGAAGGCGCCGCCCGCATAATCCCCAAGCCCTGCGCGCCGACATGCAGGATGTCTGTGGCGTAGATCGGGAGAAGCGCCACCGCGCCGCCGAATAGCACCGCAAACATATCCAGGGTGATCGCGGCCAAAATCACCTTCGTCTCGCGCATGAAGCGAATGCCTTCCTTGAGTGAATCCAGCGTGGCGGATTTGCGCGCCAGCGGCAGGACACGCCCCTTAATCTGGCTGACCAGAACGGCAAAGGTCAGAGCGGCAATGGCATCGAATACATAGATCACATCGACGCGATTCCAGATTGCGACAATTACGCCGCCAATGGCGGGGCCGGTGATCGATCCGAACTGCCACACACTGCTGTTCCAAGTGGCGGCTCGCGAGAACAGTTCTGGTGGAATAGTTTCAGGCAAAAGGGTGGAGGAGGCTGGATCGTTGAAAGCGCGCGCAAGCCCAATGCCGAGCAGGCAAAGGTAAACCAGCCACAACGGGCCTTGATAATACGAAAGAGCGGCAAGCCCTAATGAACAGAACGCCAGGCCGATCTCTGTGATGACGACGATGCGCCGTCGATTGTATTGGTCGGCAACGTGACCTGCTGGCAAGGACAACAATAGGATGGGCACCACCTGCACCAAGCCGACCATGCCCAAGGCCAGCGCGCTGTTCGTGCGAATCCAAAGTTCCCAGCCGATGGCAAAGGTCAACATTTCACTGCCAAAGGTGGTAATGAAGCGTCCCGCTTCCAACAGACGGAAATCGCGATAGCGCAAGGCAGCGTAGGCGTCGTGTGAAGCGACCGGCGTTTGATTTGGTTCAGAACTCATTTTTGTCCTTGTGATGAAATAGAAGGGCTATGATACCATTCATGCATGATTCATCAAGACCATGTTCACCTGCTCCAACCCGCCAATCTGAATCTCGGCGGCACGTGGGCGGACCTCGGCGCAGGTTCTGGCGCCTTCACGCTGGCACTGCGTGAACTGGTTGGAGCCGAAGCAAATATCTATGCCATGGACAAAGACCGGGCACGGCTGAGTGAGTTGGCAGAAGCCTATCGTGCGCGCTTCGGTAAAACAAAAAATTTGCACATCGTCGCCGCTAACTTTTCTCGCCCGCTCGATTTACCTTTGTTCGACGGCATCTTGATGGCGAACAGCCTGCATTTCTTCAAAGACAAGGAAAAGATTTTGCGTCAGGTGCGGAATCTTCTCAAGCCGAATGGCATTTTATTGCTGGTCGAATATAACGTGGACTCGGGCAATCTCTGGGTGCCGCACCCGCTGTCGTTTGAATCGTTCCGTACGCTAGTGCGACGCGCTGGTTTCAGTGAACCGCGCTTATTGGCAAAGCGTCCCTCGAGTTTCTTGAGGGAATTTTATTCAGCTATCGCTTATAAACAAGAGATAGAAGCATAACCCCTATGGAGGGCAGGCGACCGCAAAGGAAAACCCTTATGTAATTTATTCCTGTCCGTAATCTTTCAGGATTTGTCCAACTTGTTTCTTGAGCAGAGGCAAATCTTCTTTTGCGGTAACCCAGACCTTTTCAAGATCAACGCCAAAGTAATCATGAATGAGTTTATCGCGCCCCAGCAATGTCTTCCCAAGGAACTTCGGGGTAGGTTTTTCGCAAATCGTTTGAAATGTGCCTCACGGCCTCACCAATGATTTCAATTTGACGGATAGCCCCATCTTGCAACAAACTAGTGGCTTTGAATTTTGTTTCGCTGACACTGCGTAAATAACCTTCAACGGTTTTGATGGCATCAAGAATATGTTGAAGATAAACAGTGTCATCCTTTTTCATATACCACCCGCGTCTCTTTCAAAATCCGTTCTCGCAGGTAAGGGCTGATTGCTGCTTCGGTCAGTAAATCCACTTTGCGGCCCAACGCTTCAGATAGTTCTCGCTCCAACCGCACCACCGCAAGCAGACTCTTGCGCTTGGAAAATCGGACGAGCAAATCAATATCACTTTTCTTCTTTGCTTCCCCGCGCGCCATCGAGCCAAAAACACCAACCATCGAAACGTCGTTTTGACGGCAAATATCAATCAGACGGGCGACATTGAATGGGTAAGCGGCCATGCCTGTATTTTACATGAATTTCGCATCCTTGCGCTGTATTTGCTGACAGAGCAGTCCTCGAGTTTTTTGCATGAGTTTTACAGCGCTCTGTGACCTTGCAACTCCCAGCCCAAAATGAACGTATAATAAAGATGACTCACAAGGTTTATTTATACAAGGATGGCATTATGCGCAGATATAGAAGATATGGATATGGCCCAAGACCTTACCGTCCGTGGAGATCGTTCCGTGGTGCCTTCTGGTTGATCGGACTGGCTATCCTTTTTTTCTGGGGACATTGGTGGCCCGGCATTCTCATCCTGATCGGCTTGAGCATCATTTTCGAAGGGCTCTTCAGGGGAACAGCCTCGCAGTGGCCGCAGAACCCTCCGCCCCCGCCCGTTGACTCCATGCCAATGCCGATGTCGCCGCCCGCCGCACCCGTAGAACCCATCCATCGCACGGACTTGCTGCCCGGCACCTGTCCGCATTGCGGAGCGCCTATTCGTGCAGGCGAAGTCAAATGGACGGGCAATCAATCGGCTTCGTGCGGATATTGCAGTTCCAACCTGCCGATGAAGAAGTCATAAGCCTGGGTTTTGAACGTCGAATAAAACATTTCTCCCTGAACAGGGAGAAATGTTTTTAATCCCCCATTGCCTGCTTCTTCGATTTATAATTTGCCGATGGCATCCTTCATATACATCCTCGTCTTCATAGTGGGACTTGTCGTCGTGGTCCTGACCGTGTCCTCGGCCATCTCCACTTTTGTCTTGCCGCGCAGCACCCGTAGTTTTCTGAACTATTTGGTCTTGCGTCTGTTACGCAAAGCGTTTGATTTCATCTTTCGCTTCGTCAAAACCTATCGCCGCCGTGACGCGATCATGGCATATTATGCGCCCATCGGTCTCATGTTGCTTCTGCCCGTCTGGTATCTGCTGATCGCACTGGGCTATGCCGCCATGTATTGGGCCTTGGGCGTCGGCACTTTTATCGGCGCATTGCAACTGAGCGGTTCATCGCTATTCACGCTTGGGTTTGCCCCGCCGCACGGGGCTTGGATGTCTGCGCTTGCTCTTTCAGAAGCCATGCTCGGATTGATCATGGTGGCGCTATTGATCGCCTACCTGCCCACCATGTATGCCGCATTCTCTCGGCGGGAGCAGGCGGTCAATATGCTGGAGGTGCGTGCCGGCTCCCCGCCCTCGGCGCTGCAGATGTTGTTGCGCTTCAATCGCATTCAGGGACTGGAGCAGCTCGCCGACTACTGGCGCACCTGGGAAGGCTGGTTTGCGGATATCGAGGAAAGCCACTCGACGCTTGCGGCGTTGGTCTACTTCCGTTCCCCGCGTTCGGAGGCCTCGTGGGTTACTGCGGCTGGGACGGTGTTGGACGCCGCCTCGTTGACCCTATCCGCGGTGGATGTGCCCTATGAACCATCCGCCGCGTTGTGCATCCGGGCTGGTTATTTGGCCCTGCATGAAATTACTCATTCATTTGACATCCCACTTCCACACAGCCCGCACTTTCCAGACGACCCCATCAGCATCAGCCGGGCAGAATTCGATGAGGCGCTGACGCAACTCGCTGCCGCCGGATTGCCCATCAAGGCGGATCGGGAACAGGCTTGGAAGGACTATGCCGGCTGGCGCGTGAACTATGACCGCGCCTTGATTGCATTGTGTAAGTTGGTAATGGCGCCCTTCGCCCCGTGGTCAAGTGACCGCATTGCGCTGGCTGAACAGAACGACCACAAAATATAAAGGAGAAAACATATGAAAGACGGACATTGTCCAATGTGCAATTCGGATGAAGTGTATGCCAACCCCACGGAAAGGTTTTGGGCTTCGAACACGAGGGTTCATCTGGCGATCGAGGGTGGAGACGTGGATGTGGCGACCGCCTTTACCCCCTACATTTGCATGAATTGCGGATTCACGGCCATGTACGTTAAAGATATGAAAGATATCCAGGACATCCCCAAGACCAAAGGCTGGAATCAGGTGAAAAAATAATACGATCTGTAGCCGAACATAATAATCCTGAAGCATAAAATCAATGGCGGAGCAAATTGCTCCGCCATTGATTTTTAGCCGTGCGCCTTCACTCAGGCGTGGACCAGTTCCAATTCGGCTGTAGTCTTAAGGTTCCTGAGCATCGCATCCACTTCATGTCCGTTGTTTTCAAGGATGAGCTGCTCGGGGTGACGGTTGAGCAGGGAGGCAGGAATCTCGTACTCCATCTCAAAGGTCAGGTGCGATTCTTCCTCGCCGTCCTCCTGGAAGCTCCAAGTGACTATGCTCTCAATACCCTTGGTGCTCTTCGTGACCAGGCGCCGATTGGCGAGGAACCCCATGACCTGCGTCTTGCCCTCGAGTTGCAAGCCCAGCATGGTATACGCCCAACTGTAATTGTAGCCGCCGAGGTTCGACTCTTTCACGTTCTTGATCTCGATCACGTTGGGCCAGATCTCAGGCAGTTTCTTCGGGTCGCAGATCATATCGAACACTTTCTGGACCGGAGCTTTGATCTCTAATTCACGCAAAATCTTGGTCATGTTAAATCTCCTTTTCTGTTTGCTATCCGACGGTAAACGACTGCGGCCGCAGTCAAACGGGTTGTGTTGCATGATTATTATGGTTCGCTGAATGTTAGGGGAATGACCGCCGGAAGAAACGCTATAACTATAAAACGAATAAATCCTGATTTCAACCCCTTTTCGGGAATTCTAAAGTTTCTCTAATTCACTCCCATATATGTGCGTAAATTGTGGATTCGCTACCATATATGTGCAGAAGAAGTAAGATGTAATAGGAAAAGACATCGGTGTCGGCGTCTTTTTTTATGGATTGATTTAGTTTTCCTGTGGGGGAATTAAGTGCCCCCTGTCTTCTGACTTCGTTCCCCAATGGGGGAAGTTCGTTCCCCTGCCTCCTGATTTAGTTTTTCCTCGCATGCAAATTGAAAGGACGCCCGATGGCGCCCTTTCGAATTTGTTCGTATTTTTATGCAAGTTTTATTTTTCATCCTTTTGTGAGCCAAAAGGCAATGTCATCTTGTCACTTAGGTTTTTAACGTTTCCAACAACTACAGTGTATTCAGGAGTGCTAAACAGAGAAAATAAACTGATTCTATATGACAATCTTGCTTCCATAGTTCCTTTTAGATCATCTATTTGATAGGAACCTTGAATTTGAGATTGCCAAGAATGTAATACAGTATTGGGCGCAAATTTTTCTCCACTAACACAACCTACCCATTTTCCAACATCATCCGTTTCACCCTTTATGGTCGATACAATGCCTAGATCCTCTACATCATCCAATCCAAATTGTGCTACCGCAAAGCCATAAGCGATTTTGGCAAGCAGGCGAGCAAAATTATTTGGGTTGTATGCAATATCGAAAGATACTTTGCCAGGCCCGCCATGTTTTTTCCTCAGTTTTTCTTTCGCTATCCCTCTGATTTCATGTATTTGAAAATCACCAGTTCCTTGAATGCCCGGCTGAAATGGCCTAATATCAAGAATAGAAGGGGCCAAGAAAATTGGTAATGTAAACATTATTGGAGCATCATCTCTGGGTATATTTATATATTTTACTGATTCACCGATCTCAAGTTTAGCTGGTATTTCATCTTCGTGTTTATTATATGAACGCATCTTGAACGCCTTCCTCGGTAACAAGAAGGTATGACGAAGAATATCACGCTCAAAGGCTGATGTAATTTTGCTACAGTCGCTACAGCTAGCATCCAACAATACTTGATTGCCATTCAAGCCATACGGAATAATGTGTTCATCAGATAAAGCAACATTAGACCTTTTACAATATATACACTTGCCTACTCTACCAAGAATAGTGCGGCTAGTGTCAAAAGGAGATAATGGTCTTGCGCTCACTTCATATCAAAATCCTAACTCTTCCAATTTCTGCTCCTTGCTTCTCTTGCCTGGCATCGAACCCAAGAAGCCAGTCAAGATAATCTATCATGCCACTATTTCATATGAATTTCAAGCGCCAAACTTATGCGCTGCCAAAAGATTCCTCCCTTTGAGTAACATCGAATAAACAAAAAGACGAGTCGCTCGACTCGTCTTTTTGTTTTGATTAGGTGGAGTCAAATCTCCACGGTTGATTTTCTCACTGCGCAGGCGTCCAACCCGCAGGGTAGAGCTTTAGCAGGTACGCTTTCTCCTGGTCCGTCAAAGGAGCAAAACCCTGTATACCCACGAATTGATCGACTCCCGGCCGGCAGGTCGCGGGGCGTCCGCACATGAGCAGGGCGGGGTCACTGTTGTGTCCCAAACCAATGGAATGTCCGATTTCATGAGTGATGGCGTTCATGGTAATGACATCCGAATCCTGACCACCTGGGTGCGCCTGAATCCCGATCAACTTCTTATCCCCCACCCCATGCGTCACCGAGACGAACGTGGCGCCGGATAAGTCAATCACCAGGTCGCCGGGCATCTTCTGCATCAGAGCCACCGCCGCGGCGCTCAATTTCCCACCCGTGCTGATGGAGATCAAATCTGCTTCCGGAATTTGCGTTTCCGTCTGAACCACCGGTCCAAAGTGGAAAGGCGAGTCGAGTGCCGTCATTTGCTGATTCCAAAAGTCAACCGCCTTCTCCGCCAGTGGGATGCGCGGGTCATCCTTCGCCGAAGCGATCACAACCGTCGGGATTTTTTTCCACGGGGTTTCAATGATGGGATAATAAGTGATGGTCGCGACGGCTGTTGCGATCTGCGGGGTGAGGGTCGCGGCCGGCGTTGCGGTCTGTGGGCTGATGGTCGCGGCCGGTGTTGCCGTCTGTGAGGCAATGGTCGCGGGAGGGGTGGCGCACATCAGCGAGGCTAAAGCCAATACGAATATGGAGGACAGGAAACGATAATGGTTTGTCATACCGATAAATTCCTTTCTGCTTCCCGCCAAGTATACTAAAGATGGGCGACTTGATGACATGAAGTTCGCCCTGTTTTGGGCCGGGTCATCCCTAGCCAAGGCGGCGTTCGCGTACGCGTACTCGGTGTTCTTCCGAGTAGCATCCTCGAAGCGGAGCGTAGGGGACCAGCCGCCACCGCGAAGCGTCCCGCAAGGGGCGGCTGCTTCGGGGCCGAGAGGCTCCGAAGTAAGAATATCCTTCACTCATCCTATATCCATCCTATAACGTGAGTTTATCCGTCCCTAGCCAGGGCGGCGTTCGCGTACACGTACTCGGTGTTCTTCCGAGTAGCATCCTCGAAGCACAACGTGCCTATCTGCTGTGCCGCATGGACTTGTAATGACCGTCCGTTTCTTTTGGAGGGCTTATACAGTGATCAACAGACAGCTGGGGGTTTCAAGATCGATCTTCTAACCCCTGCCTAATCTTTCGACAATCCAATATTTGTCATCAGCACGTATTGCTCATTAATATCCATGAATATCCATGTAACCTTCAAAGTCACGAGACCATTTTCTTTCATCCCGGATCATATGATTTCAATTCGCCAAATTTCACAATTCCCGTATTCCAATTCTCCCTCCCCCAACCGGTGGAGACGTGGAACACCCACTTGGTCAATGCGTTCAAGGGGTGTTGATGATAGCCTAGGTACATCATCTACGGATTATACCGGTGAAGAATTTGTAAAGCGCGGACCAACTCAAAAACATACTTTGTCGTATTGTCGGCAATTGTCCCGGGCGCAGACGAAAGTCCGGGAAAGCTTTTTCCATTAACCCAAAGGAGAGAAATATGAAATCCAAATATCTAATTGTCAGTTTGTTCGTCGCACTAACCATCATGGTTGGCGCTTGTGCCCCACAAGCCACACCTACTCAAGCTCTGCCCCCCACAACCGCACCGGCAACCCAAATGGCCCCGGCCACGCAAGCACCGGCTGTTACGACAACTTCCGAATCGGCCACGCAAACACCGGCTATGGAGACACCTACCGGAGCGGCCACGCAAGCACCGGTTATGGCGACACCTTCCGGGCCGGCCATGGTCAATGTCGGAATGAGCGCAACCTTGGGCTCGATCCTGGTCGACGGTAAAGGAATGACCCTGTATCTTTTTACAAATGATACGCCCAACACTTCCACCTGCTATGACAAGTGCGCCACTTACTGGCCTGCTCTTCTCACCAATGGCAACGCGGTCGGCGGCAGCGGTTTGGATGCCAGCAAGTTCGGAACTACCACCCGCACCGATGGCACGACGCAGGTAACCTATAACAAATGGCCGCTTTATTATTACGCCAAGGACAAACAACCCGGCGATGTAACAGGACAGGGTGTCACCAATAATTGGTACGTGGTTTCACCTTCTGGTGATGCAGTAAAATAGGCCGCGCAAGCACCGGGTATTCAACTGCAAACAACAAATGCCTCCGATGCCAGCAGTTCCTATCTTGGTCGGTTCACCCCGCCTTTCTCAATAAATAATAAGTCCGGGTCGACCAAATAACCGGTCAGAACTGGCTGATGATCAAAGTAATTCAAAGTAAATAAACAAAAAGACGAGTCGTTTAACTCGTCTTTCGTCTATTACCTTAGCCACGGATATCACGGTTGGCTGAACGTTTGCAACGTCTCCAAATAATATTGCGGCAGACCGATATCATAACGCTTACCTTGGATCATCAGGCCGAGAAAGCCGTCTTCCTGGCGCAGACGGTCGAGGGCGGAGGTCAGCTGAAATTCACCGTTTTCACGCACGTTGTTTTCGATATGCTCGCGCAGGTAATCGAACAGCTTGGGCTTGATGATGTACTGGCCAAATACCGTCAGGTAGTCGCCTTGGGATAGGCCCGGCACGCGCAGATTGGTTCGGGCATAATCGAGGTTGGGCTTCTCTGCAAACTCGGTGATGTTGAGGGTGGTTTCGTTCTTGACCCACACACCCGTGACGGTGCCAAAGTTGCCGATCTGTGCCTCCGGGGTCAGGCGCAGGCCGAGAATGCTGGTGCCATGCCGTTGGTAGGCCTCTATCAATTGGCGGGCACAGGAGATATCACCGGTGGAACGATATAGATGATCGCCCAACATCAGCAGAAACGGTTCATTCCCGACCAATTCTTGCGCCGCATAGACCGCGTGACCGAACCCCTCCTGTGCCGCCTGGACGATGAATTTGATGCGGCGGCCGATGTCGAGGATATGACGCGAATACTCCTGAAAATGGCGCGGCAGTTTGTTGTAGTTTTCGATGGTGACTTGCTCGTTGAAGAACGACTTGAACTCATCGAGATCGTTTTCCTGCACCACCAGGATTACCTCTTCGATGCCGGCTTCCAGCGCTTCTTCGACGATCAGCAGGATGGCCGGCTTGGCAACACCGTCGCGGTCGATAATCGGAAAGAGTTCCTTTTTGGTGGCCTTGCTGGCCGGGAATAAGCGTGTACCGAACCCGGCCGCCGGGATCACGGCCTTGCGCACCTGCTGTTGCGGGGTGATCGTCAGTTTGTAACTGGGCATACCCAGGTCGCGTTGCAGAATTTCGACCGTGGCTTCCTGGTCGCTTTCCGAACGACAAATGAACTGGGCTGTGCCATCCCCTTGTGAGCCCACGCCCTTGCCGCCCCACACATGCGGCTTAAGCGCTTCGTATTCGAGAATTTTATGCAGCACAGGCGAAGTCAGCTCTTCGGGGCAGGCCGGCATGGCGTATCGGTCGAAGAAGGCCTGCGCTTCGGTCATCAAGGCCCCCAAGCGTTGTGCGTCCACCTTTTGCAGGGCATCCATGGCCTGCTCTACGATGCGCTTGTTAATGGGACCAAGCAGTTCCTGTACGCCGCGCTCCACTTCGTTTTCGGCGAAGGGATAGCAGTGGTTCAGACGGTTCAGGATTTCCATCGTATCTTTCTTGGCCTGCAAATCCACGAGCACGAAATACAGCGGCTCGTTGACCCGCAATTCTTCGGTCTCCAGGCGTTCGCCATCGAAGGTCATCAGCACGGGACGGTTGCCGAAGGCGCAGCCCTGGTCGAGACGTCCACAGCGCGAGGGTGTGGTGATCTCGCCCTGATAGGCCATTTCCATCTCGCCGCGCACGGTCAGCTTCAGATCGTACACGCGATTGAAGGCGCGTGCGGCCAGCACGCAAATCGCTGCCGACGAGGACAAACCCTTCTTGATGGGCAGATCGGTCTTGAAATTGTCAATCACCAGGCCGCGCACGTGGTAATTGATGAGTGCCTGATAGGCCACACCGGCCACATAGCTCCAGAAGCCGCCCTTTTGCGCCTCTTCCATCAAGGCCTTGGGTTCCATCGGGATTTCGTACGGCCCCTGGCGTTGACCGTCAGGCGTGACCGAAGTCAGGATCAGGGAAGTGGGGTGTGGCGAAACCTCGGCATAAATGCCCTGGTCGGTTCCGGTGATCAGGCTGTACCCTTTTTCGATATCGGCATTGATGCGGCGATAACCGCCGGCCCAATCGGAATGTTCGCCAAGCAGGCAGATGCGCCCGGGGACAAAGAGTTTCATGAGGACCTCATGGTATGTAGTGTGTATTTCATAAAATGGCTGCGGACTCCATCTTCACGCAAGAGGCGCAGAGCCCACTCATAATTTCTTTTTAGCAGGCCTAGTATAGCTTATACACCGTCAAAAATGGGCAAACTATTCAAAAAAGGAAGTGGCTATTTTCATGGGCTTCCAAATCATTCACCACGGAGCACACTGAGAACATGGAGTTTTTTTCTTTTGTTTTTCTCCGGGAACTCTGCCTGCACGTGTGCCTGCGGCACACGTGTGATCTCTGCTTGCACTTGGTGCAGGTACAAGTGTGGTGAGAAATTAGTTAGCCCACTATTTTATCCACTCTCTCAAAAAGACAGCCGCTTGTGAATTACGATATCGCCGCCCGCCGTGTCCCCAGCGGAATATCCCATGGTCATCCTTCGTCCATCCTATATCCTCCTATATGCTCCCACATCCTCCCCATATCTCCTGCTTCTTAAAAATCTTTCGTTTTTCCTGCTCGTTCCTCGTCACGGATTACACCGATTTACACAGATTGTTTAATTCCTTATCGGTGTAATCTGTGAAACTTGTGCTGAGCTTGTCGAAGCATCTGTGGCTAAAAAATTGCCTAAAATCCCAACTCTTTCAAATTCTGGTCTTTGGATTTCTTTCCGCTTGAGCTGAACAATTCCTTCCAGAACTCGTCATCGTATCTTCTTGATTTCACCGGCAGTGGCATTGGCACGCCCCAGCCCAACAGCAGCACTTCCTCTTTGGGTTGCAGCCGCGCCAACATACCCCGCAAGGCTTCGCGCCCTGAAAGTCCCGAGAGCACGGCATGGATATCGTCCTCGTCACCTAGCCAGCCGCTGATGCGCGTCCCCAACTGTGACATGACCTCATCGTAAATCTGCGATGGGCGCTGGTCGATCACCAGTAAGGTGACGTAATACTTCCGCAGTTCACGTGCAATGGTGGCGAACGTGGTCTGCGCTGCCATCTCGCGGTTCAACAACTTGTGCGCTTCTTCGATGACAATGACCAACTGCTTCGGCTCATCCTTGCCAGTCGAACGATACGCATTGGTTTTCTTTTCCCATGCCTCACGGATGCGGCGTGTCAACAAGTTGGACACAAACAGATAATCCAAATCCGTCTCGAACTCGCCGAACGACAACACTACATGCTGTCCGCCTTCGAGCGCACTGATAATTTCATGAATCGAGTCAGCAGCGGGCTTGGAGACGATGTATTCCTTGTTGAACAGTCGGCGCAGTTTGTTTTGAAGTGCCTCCGCTGCCATCACATTGACTCCGTTGGCGTTTGCCCAAGCCGCCACGCTTCCATTCGCCGGAACTTTCTTGCCATCGTCAGTAGTAATAACTTCTTGAGTCATCGCCTTGAACTCGCTGAACCAATCCCGTTTGAAGGAATTCCATAACGCCTCAAGTGTGGTCGCTGTCGTCTCTTTCAAATCCAATTCGCGGCTCAGCAATTCAATGTCGGATGTGGACACGTCGCTTTCGAAAATCTCCAGATTGAAATCGGGAGCGCTGCTCCGGATTTTTGCTCCACCTCCGAGCCCCACCACGCGCACCTTTGATGCAAATTTATTCTTCAACCCAACCACGCGCAGTCCGGTATCGGATGACGTATCGTCGAATCCATATTCGTTGTGCATGTCGAACACCAGCACCGAGGCTTTGTTGTAGTGCATCAACCCTGCCAGTATCAGCCGCGTCAAAAACGATTTACCCGTTCCGGTCGCGCCGAACACTCCCGATGAACGCTGGACAAATTTCTCCAGGTCGATGCAAACGGGATGCCCCTGCTCACGCGTCGTTCCGATGATGAAATTCTTATCGCTCGGCTCGCCGAAGATGCCGGCAATGTGTTCGGGGCGCGCCATCTGAACCGATGAATGATGCGGCGGCACGGTCTTGACCGGAAGCGGCTTCGGGTCTTCAGGGTTTTCCTGCCGCCATTTTTTATACTCTGCCGAAATTGGGTCAGGACCGATATCCTGCATCAACGCGGGTAGGATTTCAAGGTTCGTATAAAGCGTTTGACCATGCAGTGCTTTCGCAATCGAGGCTGGCAAGCGCGCTTCGGTTTGTTCATCCGCAAAGCGCGGGTCAGTCGCACCGAGTTGAATGTCGGTGACCAGGCCATAATATCGCCAGTTGGAATTCTCAATCACGACGAATGCGCCTTCCTGCACTTCCTGCGCCGGAACCGTCAAACGTGCATTGAACGATTCCTTCAATCCCCCGCCGATCAAATAACCGATTGGTTTTTTATTTTCAGGCATAAAAACTCCGTTTCATAGTGTCATTGCGAGCGACCCTGAGCGAAGGCGAAGGGGAGCGTGGCAATCTCGTATTTGTATATTACTGGAGATTGCCAAGTCGCGGCTCTGCCGCTTCTCGCAATGACATGGTTATTTCTAGTACGGCGGGCCATAGACTTGAATGCCGTAGTATTCCGAATAACAAGCCGTCGCCCAAAACTTCGGATGGTTATTCGGACGTTCAAGCTCCGCCCAATTGAGCATTGCCGGGATATTTACAAATGGCTGATGGTTTGCACGTGCTTGTAGAATTTGCGCATCCATCGCGTCCCATTTTTGGGCATAGGCAATATAGGTGCTCAAGTTTTGATTGACATAAACCATGGTCAGTGCAGATGAAACACCGATCAACAAGGTCGCCATAACAATTAATCCAACTTCCAGTCGGATAGAAGAACGCGAGGTACGTGCCAGCCAACTGCCGATCAGAAAACTGGCAACCATCCAAAAAGTCACAAGCGCAAAAGCCGCAATGCTCAGCGTGCGCGGCGGCGGCGGCGCGGCGTAGCCATAGACCGCAGGCGGAATGCAGACAAAAGACAGAATTAATCCGCCAATGATTTGTGCCGGGATCGTCCACCACCGCAATATGATCTGATTTTTATAACCTGTCCCAGCCCATACACTAACCAATATCGCACCGAGCAGGGCAGTGATCTTTTGGGGAGAGAAGAGAATGTCTTGAAGATAAGAAAGATAAGCTCCGATGGAAATTTCCATCCATTTTATGAAGCCCGGAGATGCAGGTAACTGCTGTTTTCGAAGAGCATTACCTGGCGCTAACGCAACCATGATTACGGAGATTAGCGCTCCAAGGGTTGCAGCAGCTAGAACTTTGAAAGTGGTATCCATCTTTCTGTCGTTTGACAGCCAATGAATGCCAGTTATAAAAATCAGCATCACAGGCTGAAGCGCTGCCATTGTTTCGCTAAAGCCGCCGTTGGCAAAGGTCAAGCCAAAGGCAAGGACGCAAGTCAACCAAATGGCGTTGTCAGTTTTTAAGCGCGGTACAAGCCATACGAACAGGAAGGCATAGATACTCATCACTATTAAAGGCAATGAATATGAACGCATCCCGTTCAACCAGAAATACGATTGTGCGATATCTGGACTCAGTACAATCACGGCCAGCACCAAACTGGCGCTGATTGCAATCGCGGCGTTCACGGTTGCAAAACGCGGGGCAATCGCTTTTAAACTGATGTAAACCGCGGCGCTCGTCGCAATCAACCAGATTGCTATCACAAATGGAGGAATCAAATGAGCGCCATAGGGCCCGAGGGTTTTGGTCAATGTCAGCCAGTCGAAGGCGAAGGCGGCATATCGTCCGCTCCAGTTAATATACCAATACCAAATCGAGCGGAGCAGGCCAAACCGAACTGCAATGTAGGCAGAGCAATAATCATCCGCCATGAAGCGTGTATAACCGCCCAGATAGGCGAGACCTGCCAATGCCATTGCTGCAAATGCGACGATCGGAAGCGAACTCCAAAACCGATTCTTTTCAGACATATTTTCTTTATGCAATCTCGCTCAACGCACCCAACACAGACATCAACGCAGGATAATCATCGCGCAACAACGTAATCAATTCCTGCGTTGCCTGCTCTTTCCACTTCTCGCCGCCTTGTCCATGCGCCTTATCCGCTTGTTGGATATGCGCGGCCAGCACTTCACTGACAGGAATATCCTGGTTCTGCAAAACGTGACGGAAATATCCAAACCTTCCAACGCTTGTAAATCGGACGACATCTTTCTCATCGCATAAATAGATCACATCCAAACTCAGCGGCGGACGCGGCGGAAGCAGATGGACAATTTTTCCTTCCGCTTCATACCCCACCGACAACACCGACATCTCAACCGGCACGATGCGGCGCTCGCGGTTGTCGCGCATCACTTCCTCGCTGACGTTATCTGCCGTGACCAGTTGTCGCACCAGCCCGTCATCGTCAATGTGAATATCATAGATCAAGCCATAAACTTGATAGTTATCACTCAGTGGTGCGCGTACTAATGCTCCGAAGGCAGGCGCATCTAATTGATTTACACGACATCCCGCGATAAAGCCTGTCGTGCCTGCGCGCAGTAATCGTCCGATTTCGATAGTTGTCATTTTCCATACCTCTTTCTACCGCTGGCAAGAGAATCTTTTCCGCCCTGCTTGTTAGAAGCATTGCCTACTGGCTCTCGGTTCCTGCGGAGTTCTATTGCAAGCATTTGTTCAATTTGTTGTTTTTCATCCTGCTTGACCACAGCAATTTCATGTGCACGATTAAGCAAATATGGATACGGCCTGCTACCCATCATGCCGCATTGTTCAAGAAGTACAGCCTGCACTAAATCCAATTTCTCTTTATCTTCTACAACCCATTTGGGGATTTCGACGCGGGCAATTTGCGGATGCCTTTCGCTACGACTGACATTCAAATAAAAAAAATGCAGAGACAAAGCACCTTTGTAGTATTTTTCAGAACCAGATTGAAGTCCAAAGACTGCTGAGCGCTCGCCGGGTTTTAATAACTGAAAGTCGTCATTTTGATCACCGAACAACCAAAGGTCTGTCGTACCATCCAAAGGATGATAGTCTCGTAGATTTTCCAATTCTTTGGGCAGCGCCATTACCATTTCTAGCAAACGAACGACCAGATTCGCGGATGGTTTGTCCACATAACCAGCAGTTGCAATACTGCGTGATTGCAATCTCGAGAGAATAGTTAGATACGATTGAACTGAGCGTTCATATGCTTTCGCATCTTCAATATCCTTTGCACCCCAGATTTCTATCGTCCCATCTATAAAGTTGATAATTGAACCTTTCAAGTCTTTTGAAATATCATCAATTGCGACGCGCTCATTTAAATCTCTGCGCAATGAAATGGCACCTTCGTTTGTAAGTTTATACTCTGTCAGTTCACCACCATAGAAAAGTTCAGTGTTGGTAAAAATTTCGGGCGATTGACCGGAGTTCAACTTCATCACAATTGCGCCGACATTGATCAAACAAAACTGGACTGCCGCGTGACGATCTGGATTGATCTGCGAGCCGTCGGCGGCGATAAGAGTTCGCATCGTTAGCAGGATCTGTTATCGGGAAGTGCGAGGCGAGCGACTCGTTAACCGGCAACGCGCATCGAATGTTCACATCCACCGCTTTGGCGGAATCCACTTTGGCGCGCAGGAAATCCAATTTATCAGAATTCGCTAACAGCAGGTCGCGCGCTTTCTTTCGACGTTCATCCAACGTCTTTCTTCGTTCACGCGCGCCTGCGCCGATTTCTTTGATGCGAGCATGGACCTGCTGGTAATCAACCGGCATTAGCGTGCCCCTTTGCGACCAAATTGCCGTTCGAGCATTTCCACTGATAGATGAATCATTGTCGGCCTGCCATGCGGACAAGTGCGTGGTGAGTCGCAACGTTCCAAATCCGAAAGCAAGGCGCGCTGTTCTTCGGGCGAAAGCGTTTGCCCACCTTTGACCGCCATCCGTTTGCAGACGCGCGCCGCCAACTTCTTTTCGATCTCGTTTTGCAGCGGCAACTCATCTTCTTCGAAATCTTCGACTATGGCGTGTAGCGCCGCAGACGATTCACTGCCCGCGAATAAACTTGGCATGGCACGCACTTGAAACGTGTTTGTTCCGAATTCCTCAACTTCAAAACCGAATTGACCGAGAACCAATAATTGAGCTTCCAATGCTTTCGCAGATTGCGGCGGCAGCGTAACGACCGCGGGTGTCAGCAGGGATTGAGAAGGAATCTTTTTCTGATCATGTTGAGCCATGAGCTTTTCAAACAACACACGTTCATGCGCGGCATGTTGGTCAATCAAATAAAGCCCATCGGGTCCTTCGGCAACAAGATACGTCGCGCCGATTTGACCGATAAGTCTGAGCAAAGGAATTTGGCTGGTGGTTGGCAGTTGAGGGTTTAGGGCTGGTTGCGGTTCGCTTTCCACTGTCAACTGTCCATTGTCAACTGCCAACGAGTCATCATGAGCAATCGTCCAATCCAATCCAACTTGTTGCGAAGACTCGCTGCGCGTCCCCCACAAGCTTGGCGCAACTTGTGGAACGGGTGAATAAGCCAGCAAGCCGCGTCGCACGGCGCGTTGAACAAAGCCGAACACTTTATCCTGATTTCTAAATCGCACTTCGGCTTTGGCGGGATGAACATTCACATCCACTTCTTCGGGTGCGATCTCGACGAAGACAGCCGCAAGCGGATAACGTCCGACCATCAGCAACGTGTGATACGCCTGAACCAGCGCGGCCGTTAGCGGCGTGTCCTGCACCCAGCGCCCATTGACAAAGAAAGTTATATCCTTGCGATTCGAACGCGTCAGTGCAGTGGGGCTGGTAAATCCACTTAATCGAATGCCTTCTTCCTCGGAATTAATTTCCAATAATTGCTTTGCAACCTCCACGCCATACAACGCGGCCAGGATCGCACGGCGGTCGCCATCGCCGGATGTTTGTAAAGTGACATTGCTTCCTTCGGATAATTTGAAGCGCACATTCGGATATGCCAACGCATAACGCGTGATCAACGCGTCAATCGCGCGGCGTTCGGTGACATCGGTCTTCAAGAACTTCAAGCGCGCTGGGACGTTATGAAATAAATCCTCGACGCGCACCACCGTTCCCGTCGGCGCGCCGACCAATTCGACTTTGCCCTCGCGTCCGCCCTCGACTTTGATGCGCGCACCCGCATTCGAATTCACCACCTTCGACGTGATCGTCATGCGTGAGACCGAGCCAATTGAAGCCAGCGCCTCGCCGCGGAATCCAAGTGTTGAGATGTGAAAAAGATCATCGGCGCGCGCCAGCTTCGAGGTCGCGTGACGCGAAACGGCGAGAGCTAATTCATCGGAAGCGATTCCGCCTCCATCGTCCGCGACTTCGATTAGTTTGCGTCCAGCTTCTTCAATCGAGATCGAAATACTTTTCGCGCCAGCGTCGAGCGCGTTCTCCATCAACTCTTTGACCACCGAGGCCGGCCGTTCGATGACCTCACCGGCGGCGATTTGCGAAGCAACTTCGGGAGCGAGCAGTCGAATAGGCATATCACAATTATAATTGCCGAATGCGTTTTACAACGATTTTCTTTGATCTCGATGACACGCTCTATCCATCATCCAGTGGGCTATGGCCGGCCATCAAGGGACGCATGAATTCCTACATGGACGAACGCATGGGCATTCCGCGTGATGAAATTCCGCGCTTGCGCGAAAAATATTTTCGCGAGTATGGCACAACATTGCGCGGCTTGCAGGCGAAACATAATGTAAATGTTCAGGATTTCCTGGCCTATGTGCATGACCTGCCCTTGCAGGATTATCTGCATCCCGATCCAACTCAGCAAAAGGTGCTCGCTTCGCTCCCGACCCGCAATTTGATCTTCACCAACGCGGATGTGCCTCATGCCCAACGCGTGCTCCGCCAACTGCAAATCGAAGAATATTTCGCGGACATTGTGGATGTCAATCGCGTGAATCCATACTGCAAGCCGAGCCGCGAAGCGCTTCAGATCGCGCTGAATGCCGCAGGCGAAAGTGACCCGTCGAAATGCGTGATGATTGACGATTTGCCGCACACGACGCGCGCCGCGAAAGATTTTGGTTTGTACGCGGTCCTTTATGGTTCTGAGCTACCGAACCGCTTCGGCGTGGCCGCCCTCGGTCTGGATATGGACGCGGCGTTCAACGATTGGAGTCAATTACCTATGCTCTTAAATGGGAGTCCTTCATGAATTCCACCGGCGCGTGCAGGAAAAGTCAAAGAAAATGGATTGGTTTTTACAAACCGTTTATAGTCTTTATACAATTTCTCAATACGGGTTTCATCATCTTTTAATCCCGGCATGATATGGTTCATTCAAGATAAAAAGAAATGGAGGAGTTTGTGGCAAAAATCTTAAAGGTTGTTTTGTTCGTCTTGATCGGTGCCGCGCTTTTGCTGGGCGGCTTTTCAGGCGGATTTGTAGTGGGACATATGTTCCCATTGAATAGCTTCCAACAAGGCCTGCCCGCCGTTTTACCCGGCATTCCCACCGTCTCGCCTGAGACGCAGTCGTCAACGCCGCAGGATCTGCAGACGTTATTCAAACCGTTTTGGGATGCATGGCAGATCATCCATACCGAGTATGTGGATCAGCCGGTGGATAACACCAAGCTGATGGAAGGCGCGATTACTGGAATGGTGCAATCGCTCGGCGATCCGCACAGTGAGTACATGAACCCGCAAGTCTTCAAGGATGCGACGAATGAACTGAATGGTTCATTTGAAGGCATCGGAGCATACGTGGATACCAGCGGAGCCTACCTCACCATCACCAAGCCCATCTCTGGCTCTCCGGCCGAAAAAGCCGGTTTGATGGCAGGCGATCAAATCATCGCGGTAAATGGTGTGGATATGACCGGCGTCAAGCCGGAAGATGTGCGGTTAAAGGTGATCGGTCCGGCGGGAACGACGGTTCATTTGACTGTCCACCGGCCCGGTCAATCTGCGGCGCTTCAATTCGATATTGTGCGCGCCCAAATCAATGTCCCAAGCGTCAGTAGTAAGATGTTGGATAATGGCATCGCCTACGTTCAAATCTCCGACTTCGGTGAGACCACGACCGATGAGTTGAAAACTCAATTGACAACTTTGATGGCTCAAAATCCGAAAGGACTCGTCCTTGACTTGCGCGATAACCCCGGTGGTTATCTTCAAACTGCAGTGGAAGTAGTTTCGCAATTTGTAGATCATGGCCCAGTGGTTTATGAGCAAACCAGCGATGGAAAGAAAAAGGAATATGATGCCATCTCCGGCGGACTGGCCACCAGGATTCCGATGGTCGTGCTGATCAACAGCAACAGCGCCTCGGCTTCGGAAATTACAGCGGGTGCGCTGCAGGATGATGGGCGCGCCAAACTGGTCGGCGTGGTTTCATATGGCAAAGGTTCCGTGCAGATCCGCGAGCCGCTGTCCAACAACGAAGGCGCGGTGGCAATCACCATTGCCCACTGGCTGACTCCGAAAGGCACGCTCATCGATAAGAAAGGCCTGACGCCGGATGTGTACGTTCCGATGACGGCGGCAGACTTCAATGCCGGGCGCGATCCACAGCTGGATGCGGCTTCTCAAACCCTGCTCGATATGATTAGCGGAACTCCGATCCCGACTTCCATGCCAACGGCCACGCCAACTCCAGTCCCATAAATTGAAATTCCTTGCGAAGGTTTGAGACCCCTCACTTCGTTCGGGGCAGGCTCTTGGCAAGGACGCTGAGGTAAAAATGTTTTTCATCGATCCAACCTATCTATGCTTCATGGCGCCAGCTTTCATCTTGATGATGCTGACCTCATGGTATGTGAAATCCACTTATAACAGGTGGAGCCGCGCCCGCGTGAGCAGCGGCTTAACCGGTGCGCAAGCCGCTCAACGTCTGATCTCGACGGGCGGGTTATACGGCGTTCAGATTCAAGGCATTCGCGGCGATCTGACCGATAACTACGATCCGCGCACGAAGATTTTGAATCTTTCCCAAACTGTCGCCAATGTTCCCTCGGTCGCGGCAGTGGCAGTGGCCGCGCATGAACTGGGTCACGCCATGCAGGATGCGGAAGATTATTTCCCGTTGCGATTTCGCGCCGCTCTCGTACCTGCCGTCAACATTGGCTCGTGGCTCGGATGGATTATGATCATGGCTGGCATCGTCTTGGCAACCATGATGAACGCATCAACAATGGGCGTCCAGATCGCCTGGCTGGGTGTGTTGGTCTTTTCAGGCGGAGCTATATTTGCGCTGGCAACTTTGCCGGTGGAACTGAACGCTTCGGCGCGCGCCAAACGTCTTTTAGCGGAAACTGGCATTATCGCTGGCGCAGATGAGATACGCGGTGTCAACAATGTGCTCAACGCCGCGGCGCTAACATACGTCGCGGGACTGGCATCGGCTCTGTTGCAATTGCTCTATTTTGTGAGTCTCGTCAGCGGATTGGGCGGGCGGCGTCGAAGTTAGATTCGCTTCAATCCGGACCAAACCGGAGTCTAAACATCCGCAGAAAATTCTGCGGATGTTTTGTTATAATGCTGCCTCACATGCGAAAACTCATATTAGCAGTGATTCTGCTCCTTGGGATCACGTTCGTTATTCTTTATTTCTCAGAGCTTCAACAGATTTTTACCACCATCCAACGCGCCAACCCGTGGTATCTTGCCATTGCCCTGATTATTCAGGCGATGTGGTTTGCTGCCGTCGGCTTGACCTACCAATCTATCTACACTTTGCTCGGTCTCAAAGAAAGCCGCCGTCACATGATGCTGTTAGCAGTTGCGGCGAACTTCGTCAACGTGGTCACAACCAGCGCGGGAGTTGGCGGCATGGCGTTGTTCATCAACGATGGCCAGCGCCGCGGAAAATCCTCCGGCAAAGTGACCGTGGCGGGCGTGCTTTATCTGCTGATTGACGAAGCATCATTCTTATTCGTCCTAGCATTCGGCACGATCATTCTAGCGCGTCGCAATCGCCTGAGTGACGGAGATATTGCCGCGTCGCTGACTCTTTTAGCGATAGCCTGCGGGATTGCGTTGTTCCTTTATCTCGGTTACCGCTCCGCCAAAACATTGGGGGATGTGCTAGCGAGACTGGCGCGAATGATCAATTTCATTGTGCGGCCTTTTCTGCGCCGCGAATATCTAAGCGAGGCGCGCGCTCACACCTTCGCATCAGAAATCGCCGAAGGAATTTCAGCGCTTCCCAAAAAACCAACCCATTTAATTCCGCCTTTGTTGTTTTCATTGGCTGGCAAGATATTGTTAATGGGTGTGCTGACCTGTGCATTTCTATCCTTCAATATCCCATTTCGTGTCGGGACGATTATCAGCGGATTTTCCATGGGCTTTTTGTTCCTCATTGTTTCGCCAACTCCTTCCGGCATTGGCATTGTGGAAGGAGTGATGGCTTTGGCGTTTCATTCGCGAAAAATAGGGTGGGGATCGGCGATTCTTGTTACGCTTGCATATCGCAGCGTGACGTTCTGGCTGCCGTTGCTGGTGGGAGTATTGGCGTTCCGCATGATCAACGCGCAGAATCCGGCAAAGGTCGAGAGTGAAACAAAGTAAACGGAACGCTTCCGGTTATGGACTGCTCTGTGCTTTAGGCGTCAGAAGATAGATACCGCCATCTTGATTTACGAAGAGCGGCTTGACCTGCGCAATGGGGCTTAGATCCTCGGCCTTGTAATAATAGGAATATATATTGGGTTCGATCCAGATCAAATAAACGGCAAGGCCGGATGAAAACAACTCCAATGAATAACTGGTCACCGGAAACTCTTGTTTGCCATACGGACCGGAATATCGAGCGGGCGAGTTATAAGCGGAATGCCAGGTATAAAACGCGACCCCGTCCGGGTAATTGCTGTATAAGAGATAGTTTCCCTGAGGCTCATGTGCCAGCCAATAATTCATCACGCTATTCTCATGCCAGGCGCGGCCATTGAAATCGTTGGTGCCATCTGCATGAGTTTGTAACCCAACGGGAATTGTGATTTGCAGAAGGCCGACCCCAATCACAATCAACGCACCGGCAAATCCGATCGCAATGACGCGGCGTAATTTCTTAGAGCTGCGCTCTTGGATGAGGCGCATTAAGATGTCCACCGACAAGACCAGAAGCGTAATAAAGGGAATATAAACTGGAAGCAGGAAGCGTCCGGTCAATTTATTGAAGTAAGCGATCGAAGCCGAACCAAACAGGACAAGCAAATAAAGCAATCCATAAACAAGAATGGAAATCACGTGGGGCGAAAAAATTTTATACTGTTGCGAGAAGTGAAACAACAAAAAGATCATCACCCCAATGGACAACCATAGTAGTGAAATATAAAGCCAAAGATGGGGCTCTTTCGAACTGATGGGAAAGAACCATTGCAGAACTGATGTGGAAAACCAGAAAATGTTTTCAGTAAAGCTTTCCGGCCCGCGGTATCCGGGTGAAGAGACATAAAGCCAAATCCCAGCCGGCAGCGCGGAGAGAGCCATCAATGAGCTGCGTATCATTCGTTGCCGCCAATCTTCGGACCTGGAAAAGAAGATCATGGCAACGCCCGCTGCGATCGCGGCAATGCCAAGATAGCGGTCCAGCATCGCCAGCATTCCCACCGCGGTCATTCCTAAAAGGATGCGCGGTGAATTGGTTTCTATGTAATAGCCGGCCAGCAGAATAAAAAGAACGAGGAAGAAGAAATGCAGATAATCCGAGCCGACGCCATCAAAAGATGCTAGAACAACCACGCCAATATCCGAAAGAATATTGGCCGCCAGGGCAAGGAAAAAGTTTTGGGGAAAGATTCTCAAAAAGAGAATGGAAAGACAAAGCGAAATACCGATAAAAGAGATGACTTGCAGAATGGTGGCCGAAACAAATGGATCGAATCGCGTGGCGAGTTGGATCAAAGCTAAAAGCATGGGATAGAGCGGCGGCCATAATGAAACGAAACTGCCGTCGAATGAAAACAGCCCATTGCCCCGCGATAAATTAAGACTGGCAAACAAAAGATGCACGGAATCTGTTGAAATGCCCAGTCCATATTTTGATATACTAAACCACAAGAACAACCCCAAAAGCAAGTGGAAAATCATCAACACCGCAAGTTTTCTTTTTTGCGTCCACTTCATGTCAAAAATTGTATCATGCGAATTTAATCCAGGTATTAATGTCCCTCGACTTTCTGATTCAATTTTCATGCCATAAACTCTTTAAAGTCAGGCATACTTAATAGTATACTAGAATCGTTTCATATGAGCACAAGTCATCCAATACTCATAGGTATGGGCTTATGAAGTTGTCGAGATTTTCTTTATTTGCCTATTCTATTATTTTTCTAATATCATTAAGTCTTCGGGTCTCTCTCGCTTTGGTAAATCGAGAAGCTGACGATAATCACATGTACCCGGTTCGCAATATCATGCTAACGAACAGTTTGCCGACAAAAGATGCTGGAGGCGAATCTTTCCAACCCAAGCTATACTATTACACCGTTGCTCGACTTGCCAAACTAGAAGGGATTAGTCCGTGGAATAAAAATGGATTGATGTTAATGGGCCAGTTAATAAATTTCATCGCAGGCCTTATCATCGTGTTGGTTGCCTTCATGTTAATCAAATATTTTCCGGTGGGCAATGAAAAGCTCAAATTGCTCACTTTTGGGCTGGTTGCGTTAAGTCCTTCACTCATTCGTATTAATTCGCAGGCCAGCAATGACACCTTCGTAATCTTGTTTTCGACCTTGGCAATTTACTGTTTCTATCTGTTTATTAAAAACACCAAAGCCGTAGCTTTATTCTTATTAACCATTTTATTTGCTTCTTTAGCAGTGGCATCAAAAACAAACGGCTGGGTCACTGTTATCGCAATTTTTCTATCCCTTCTTATAAAAGCATTTTCCAACAAGACGAACCGCTTTAGAATCCTATCCTTAGGTTTGATCTTTGCAGTCATCACATCTGCATTAATCATAATCAACCCACTTACCCAGTATATATTTAATTATAAGCATTACGGTACGCCAGTCTTAATGAACTTGGAGATTGCCCCACATCCACCACTGTTTGGCAATACGCCATTCGCCGGACCTGGGATCGTTTCCATACAAGATGGCTTTTTCACTTTTAAGTTCATTGACCTATTAAGAACTCCGATGACAGAAGGTGAGCCAACAGCAACTTCGTCGCTATGGACGCAGTTGTATGGTAGTGCCTTCTCTCTGCATTTCGAGAGTTGGCCAGAAACATGGGTGAATACCAGCGAAGGTATTTTTACCTTAAGCCGATCCATTTTCATCTTAGCACTAATACCAACTTTGCTCCTGCTTCTGGGCCTCTTTATCGAAAGTGTCGGCTTATTAAGAGGCCTGATAAAGCAAGAAGGGAAAAAGCTCGAGAATCTCAATTATGGTCTTTTTTCATTGGTATTTATGGGATATATTGCTTTTCTTGTCCTTTATGCTTACGATTATAGGACTTATTCTGTTATGAAAGCTATTTTTATTTTACCCAGCGTGCTAGGTATTGTTGTTCTCTTCTTGCGAGGGATTGCAACACTTTATGCAAAATGTCCCAACCAAGCAAAATGGATCCTGAGAATTGTCGAAGGTGCAATTATTATTCTATTATTCCTCTACATGACTGATGTGACTACTATGATCGTTCAACTTGCACATACTCCAAGCCCATTCCAATAAAAATGTCACTCGGCTCCCTTTTCAGGAGTTGGAAACAAAATCCGGACACCGCACCCAATTTTTCAATCTGGCGGACGACTCCTCCTCGTCCCGCGCAACCACATCCTTTCCCGGACGATTTGCCTACCGCGCTTCGAGATGCATTATCCCAACGTGGAATCAATTCTCTTTACAGCCATCAATATGAAGCATGGTCTCATATCTACGCTGGAAAGAATATTGTTTTGGCCACAGGCACAGCCAGCGGGAAAACACTGGCTTATAACCTGCCAATCATTTCATCTCTGCTGACCAACACAGACGCCCGTGCGTTATATCTTTTTCCGACAAAAGCCTTAGCCCAAGACCAACTCTCAGGTCTTCATCAACTTCAAGCTTCAATCCAAAATATACAATCTGCAATTTACGACGGCGACACACCCCAAGCGCAACGCGCCTTAACTCGTAAAAATGCGCGCATCATCTTAAGTAATCCGGATATGTTACATACTGGCATCCTACCTCATCACACCAATTGGGCTGACTTCTTCCGCCATTTGCGTTTTGTGGTGATTGACGAAATGCACACTTATCGCGGCGTATTTGGTTCACACGTTGCCAATGTGATTCGCAAACTCAAACGCGTTGCGAAATTTTATGGCGCCGCACCGCAATTCATTCTCACCTCTGCGACCATTGGCAATCCCAAAGAACTCGCTGAACGATTGATCGAATCATCCATCGAGTTGATTGATCACGATGGCTCTTCGCGCGGCGAAAGACATTTTCTTCTTTATAACCCACCTGTCATTGACGAAGCCCTCGGCTTGCGAAAAAGTTCGATGATGGAAAGCGTTCGGCTGACGCAGGATTTACTTGCAAATGATATTCAATCAGTGGTATTCGCGCGCTCGCGCCGAAGCGTGGAGATGATGTTGAGCTATTTGCAACAATCTTCATCGCCCCCTCTGTCACTTCGTGACTCCTCTGCCATTTTCTCTGAAAATGGCAGAGGAAAGGATGGGGTTCGCGGCTATCGTTCAGGTTATCTTCCTTCACAGCGACGCGAGATCGAAAAGGGTTTACGCGATGGAACGGTCAAAGCCGTCGTTGCGACGAATGCTTTGGAATTGGGAATCGATATCGGCGGGTTGGGTGCGGCAGTGCTCGTCGGGTATCCAGGCTCCATCGCAAGCGTCTACCAGCAATCGGGTCGGGCAGGACGCGGCGAAGCGCCCGCGTTAGCCGTGCTGGTTGCATCTGCGAATCCGCTCGATCAATTCCTCGCGCATCATCCCGATTATTTCTTTGGTCAATCTCCGGAGCAAGGGCTGATCAATCCCAACCATTTATTGATTCTCTTAAATCATCTGCGTTGCGCCATGTTTGAATTGCCTTTTCAAAAAGGTGAAGACTTCGGTTCGCTGGACGCAGAGAATGTTAAAGAATTCCTCGACGTTCTTACATCGAACAATGAAGCGCATCTCTCGCAGGAAAAATATTTTTGGATGTCCGATTCATATCCCGCCGCGAACGTCTCGCTTCGAACCGCATCGCCTGAAAACGTTATCTTGCAGACCACTGAGACATCCGATAGCGCACCGCAAATCATCGGCGAAGTGGACCTTGCCAGCGCATACTGGATGGTTCATCCCCATGCGATTTATATTCACGAGGGCCAGCAATATTTTGTGCACGAACCGAATCTTGAAAAGAATCTCGCCACACTCACTGCCGTTGCGCTCGATTACTATACCGAGCCGCAAAGCGAAACTGAGATTCAAATTCTCAGCGAGTCAGATCGAGCCGAAATCAAAGGTGGGATAAAAGGTTGGGGCGAAATTCAAGTGACCACGCAAGTGACTGGTTTCAAAAAACTGCGTTGGATGACGCGCGAGAATCTGGGCGAAGAACCGCTTGATCTTCCGCCGACTGAATTGCAGACGACTGGCTATTGGCTTTCGCTTTCGGATGCAACAATCGAAACCCTGCGCGCCAGCGGAGCATGGACCAACGATCCAAATGATTATGGTCCTGATTGGAATCGTATTCGCCTCGCAGTTCGGACACGCGACGGATTCCGTTGCCAGGTCTGCGGTGCAGCTGAAAGCGGTCGCGAACATGACGTGCATCATAAGATTCCGTTCAAGGCATTTACATCCACCGCCGAAGCAAATCGAATCGATAATCTCATCACCCTGTGCTCCTCCTGTCATCGCAAAGCCGAACAGAATGTCCGCATCCGTTCAGGTTTGGCGGGATTGTCCTATGCGCTGAGTCAATTAGCACCATTGTTCTTGATGTGCGATCCAAGCGATCTCGGCGTTCACACGGATGCGGCGGGAACCGTCCTCGGTCAACCGTCTATTGTCATTTATGACCAAGTGCCTGCAGGCATTGGCTTCAGCCAAAAGCTTTTTGAGATCCACGCTGAGTTAATTGTACGCACATTGGAATTGGTTAGTGAATGCGAATGCAAGGACGGCTGTCCATCGTGTGTTGGTCCGGGCGGCGAAAATGGATATGGCGGCAAGCAAGAAACGATCGCGATTTTGAAAGAATTGAGATGAAAAATAATTAGAGAAATCATCAAATGATCGATTCTAAGAAAATACTAACCTTATGCCAACCCAGCTTGACGCTGATTCCCCGCGAATGGTAAGATGATTGCATGTATTTACGAGGCAGTAAATGGAGTATGAACCGTCGGCGGCAAAAGCGGCCGAACTGGTTCCTCATCACTTTTCTATTGTTGTTGATCGCCGGTTTTACGTACATGGATCGTTTCATTATCCCAACGGTTCAATCACCGTTTGTGCCAACCGCCACCGCCACGCCACCGCCGGAGCAATACATCACCCAAGCGCAGGAATTTCTTAATCAAGGCAAGCTGTCGCAAGCCATTGACGCGTATGATCAGGCACTGGCGCTCAAGCCGAATGATCCATCCATCTATGTGGAATTGGCACAAGTTCAGGTGTTAGCAGGCGATTATAAAGACGCGCAGACCAACGCCGAGGACGCGCTTCTATTGAACTCGAATCTTTCGGAAGCGAATGCGGTGCGGGCCTCAGCACTCGATTGGCAGGGAAATTATCTGGATGCTGAGGCGGCCGTCAAACAGGCCCTGAATCTAGATCCAAATAACGCCGATGCGCATGCTTATTACGCGGAAATCCTTACCGATGAGTACCTCACCGGCAGTGGAACATCAACGGACGTTCTTAATACTGCGATCACCGAGTCGAAGACCGCCCTATCGCTGGCGCCCAATTCCATCGAGGCGCATCGCGCCCGCGGCTATATTCTCGAAGCTACTGGCAACTACGAAGAGTCCATCCGCGAATATCAGGCGGCAGATACCATCAATGACAATATCGAAGATGTGCATCTTCAGATGGGAAGCAACTATCGCGCCCTGGGTTCTTACGATCAAGCTGTGGAAGAATTTACCAAAGCCAATGCCTTGAACCCGGCAGATCCCACAGCCGACCTGCTGATCTCGCGCACGTATGCGACGGTTGGTGAGTATGCTAAGGCAGTGCAATACGCGGAAAGCGCGGCCAAGGCTGGCCCATCTGATCCCAATTTGATCGGCAACTTGGGAGTCATGTATTATCATAATGTGGATTGGCCCGATGCAGTTAAAGAATTATCTTTGGTAATCAATGGCGGCACCACGGATGATGGTCAGAAGATTACACCGATTCAGTTTACGACAGATACTCACGTTACCGAATACTACTTTACGTATGCACTGGTTCTTGCTCATCTGAATCGCTGCGCCGAAGCTTTAAAAATTGCGCAGTTGATCCAATCCCGCGCTCCGTCCGATGACATCGCCATGACGAATGCCGCGGCCGCTATTCAGGTTTGCCAGAAGAATCTCGCCTCGCCTACGCCGGCTCCTGCCAGCTCTTCGAAAGGAAAATCCACACCTGTTTCTTCTGCCGCAACATCCACGCCTGTTCCTCAAGCCACGTCCACGCCTATCCCACTTGCCACTCCCACGCCATGAATATTTCTCCACGCCGCCCGCTTTATAACCGGCGTTCAGAATCGAACGTCTATCGCATGTTCTTCTGGGCACTGCTTCTTCTTGGCGGAGTTCTGGCTGCTGATCCAGATGAGGACCGGAAAAATTCAATCTCCCTTCCAGCCAACGCCAACACCCACGCGTACCTCTCAATCTTTTGCATTGGAAGGCGATGCAGAATTTACAGCCGGTCAGGTTGATTCAGCGATCAACTCGTACAAGCAAGGCACACAAGTGGACCCTTCCAATGCGGAGCTATTAGCCAAGCTGGCCCGTATCCAGACTTATTCCTCGCAATTCCTTCTCACCGACGCGGCACAGAATACGCGCCTGCAGGAGGCGCTTGCCTCTGCCAATCAAGCCGTAACGCTCGCGCCGGACGACAGCACAGTTTATGCTATCCGCGCTTTTGTTTTGGATTGGAATGCGAACCCTTCCCTGATTGGAGATAAGCAGGCGCAAGATGATCTTTTGCAAGCGGATCAAGATGCTGTCCACGCCTTGCAATTGGACAACACCAATACTCTTGCCCTGGCTTTTTATGCTGAGATTTTGGTGGACGAGCAGAAGTGGACTCAAGCTGAGCAGGAAATCAAGCAGGCGGTGGATCGCGATCCTTCTCAGATGGATGTACACCGGGTTTATGCGTATGTGCTTGAGTCATTGGGAGAATACAATCAAGCCATCCAGGAATACGATAAAGCCATTGCCATTGCGCCCAATCTAACCTTTCTATATCTGCGCGCCGGTGCCAACTATCGGCGCCTTGGTTTCGCGAGTTCCGAACGATGTCGTCCAAAAACAATTATTTGAAAGTTCACTGGAGTATTTTGCCAAAGCCGTTGCGATCGATAAACAATTGGACATTCAAGACCCTGTGCCATATCTCTCGATTGCAAAGACCTATTCACAGGAGGGTGAGTATTTTATTGCGGCGCGCAACGTTCAAGTGGCAATCCAGTTCCAACCTGATAACCCCGATCTTTATGGACAACTTGGGATCATTTATCAAAAGTCACGCAACTACGAAGGTGCCATCCCGGCTTTGAAATGCGCCATCAAAGGTTGTACGGCACAGGAATCCTGCGATGGACGCGGCGGTTGCGGCACGAGCGATGTGCCTACTCAAGTAACCGGCTTACCATTATCCGATAGCAGCCTTCCTTACTATTATACTTATGGTTCCATCGTGGCGGCTTTGAGTTGGCCTGATGCCAATAATTGTCCCGATGCAGTCAGTGTGTTACAAGAAGTCAGTACAAAATACGGGGGTGATCCAACCATTGCCGGAATCGTGCAATCGGGCGATGAGATCTGCCAATCGTTGGGAACGACAACTTCCACTAGCAGTTCACCCACTCCCATCCCGCCTCAAGCGCTTGCAACATCCACACCCTATCCCACAGCCAATCCAAATACAATTGTATTGCCCTAAGAAAATCCATATCAGAGTTTCGTTAGAAAGAACCGCTTCCTCTTGACGGCAACTTGTGAATTCGGTATCATATAATTAGCACTCAGTAAGAGAGAGTGCTAATTTCATGATGATGAAAAATAAAATTTTTCAGGAGGTCAAAGATGGCAAGTAAACTCAAGCTCAAACCTCTGGGCGGACGCGTGATTATCGAACCGATCGAACAGGAAGAAATCACTGCGGGCGGGATCATCCTGCCAGAGACCGCCAAAGAGAAGCCGCAAGAAGGCAAAGTTCTGGCGGTGGGTCCGGGCGACCGCGACGAAAAAGGCGAGCGTGTGCCCATGGATTTGAAGGTCGGCGACAAGATATTGTTCGCCAAATATTCCGGCACCGAGATCAAGATGGACGGCAAGAAATTGCTCATCCTGCGCGAAAGCGACATTCTCGCGGTCGTCGAAAGTTTAATCTGGAGGTAATGAACCATGGCTGCAAAGCAACTTGTTTTTTCTGAAGAAGCACGCCGTAAACTGAAGAACGGCATGAACGTGGTCGCCAACGCGGTCGGCGCGACGCTCGGCCCGAAGGGCCGCAATGTAGCGATCGATCGCAAATTCGGCTCCCCGACCATCACGCACGATGGCGTTTCCGTTGCGAAGGAAATCGAACTCGAGGATCCGTTTGAGAATATGGGCGCGCAGCTCCTTAAGGAAGCCGCGACCAAAACCAACGATATTGCCGGTGACGGCACGACGACATCCACAGTGCTCGCGCATGCAATCGTGAATGAAGGCCTTAAAGCCCTCGAAGCCGGTTATAACCCGATGCTCATCAAGCATGGCATCGAGCTTGCCACAGATTCAGTCGTCGAAGAACTGCGCAAGATGTCGGTCAAGATTGACACGAAAGATGAAATCGCTTCGGTCGCGACTAACTCTGCGGCAGACGAGAAAGTCGGGAACTTGATCGCAGACGTGATGGATAAGGTTGGCAAAGATGGCGTCATTACTGTGGAAGAGTTGAAGTCCATGGCTGATGAGACCGAATTCGTCGAAGGTATGCAATTCGACCGCGGTTACATTTCCTCTTATTTCATCACCAGTGCGGAGCAAATGGAAGCGGTAATTGCTGATCCATATATTCTGATCAACGAAAAGAAAATTTCTGCTGCACAGGATGTGGTTCCGCTATTGGAGAAACTCGTTCAACTTGGCAAGCGCGAACTCCTGATCATCGCGGAAGATATAGACGGTGAGGCACTTGCCACCCTCGTTTTGAACAAACTGCGCGGCATGTTGAATGTCGTCGCTGTTAAAGCTCCGGGTTTCGGTGATCGCCGCAAGGCCATGCTGCAGGATATTGCCATTCTGACCGGCGGCACTGTGATTTCCGAAGAGACCGGCCGCAAACTCGAGACCGCGACCATTCAGGATCTTGGTCGCGCCGAGAAAATAGTCTCCGATAAAGAGAACACCACCATCATCGGCGGCAAGGGCACCAAGAGCGGCATCGAAGGCCGCATCAAGGAAATCCGCGCTGAGATCGACAAGAGCACCAGCGATTACGACAAGGAGAAATTGCAGGAGCGCCTCGCCAAACTAAGCGGCGGCGTTGCAATCATCCGTGTGGGCGCGGCGACCGAAACTGAAATGAAAGAGAAGAAGCATCGCGTGGAAGATGCCCTTTCTGCGGCGCGCGCCGCGGTGGAGGAAGGCATCGTCCCTGGTGGTGAAATCTCCCTCATCAACGCGGTTGCCAAGCTGGATAAGATGCTGAAAACCAACGAAGACGATGAAGAGATTCGCGTCGGCATCAACATCGTGAAAAAAGCGCTCGAAGCACCGATCCGCAAACTCGCTTCCAATGCGGGACAAGATGGCTCAGTCATCATTGATACTGTCCGCCGAACCGCTGTTGACAAGAAGGACAAGAACATTGGCTACAACGTCTTGACCAGCGAATATGTTAACATGATCGACGCTGGCATTATTGACCCGGTCAAGGTGGTGCGCGGCGCCCTCGAGAACGCCTCTTCGATTGCGGCCATGATCCTGACCACCGACGTGCTGGTCACCGACCTTCCCGAAAAGGAAAAACCGATGCCGATGCCCCCGGGTGGCGGCATGGGCGGCATGGATTACTAAACCTTTCAACTCCGTTATGTGGGACACAGCATATGGCTGTGTCCCATTATTTTTTAATTGGTATAATTTGAAGAATGCTTTCCCACCCACGTTGGATCTTGCTTGAATTGACTCTACTCTTTGCTTTCGGTCTTTCGGCCTGCGGTTCTTTGTCTGGAACCAAACCTGCGCCTACACCCGTCGGGGCGACGGCAACGCCAGTGCTTCCTACTGCAACATCTCAAGCCACGGCCGCGACCGTCAACGGTGAAGGGATAACTGTTGCCGATTACACCGCCGAACTCGCGCGTTATAAATCCGCACAACAGGCATTGAACAAGACTGTCTCGGACACGGATGCCAGCAAAACGGTTTTGGAAGATTTGATCGATCAGATTTTGCTGGAACAAGGCGCAAAGGCCGCCGGATATGAGATAACGGATTCCGCTTTGCAGTCGCGGATGGACGCGCTGACATCTCAGCTCGGCGGCGCAGATAAGCTATCGAAATGGGAATCCGATCACGGGTACACTGATGCGTCATTACGCAGCGACTTGAAACGTTCGATTGATGCGGCTTGGATGCGGGATAAAATTATCAACGCCGTTCCGAATACCGCGGATCAGGTGCATGTCCAGCAAATCTTGCTCTATAATGCGAACGATGCGCAAAGTGTTTTAGGACAACTTCAAGGCGGCACGGACTTTAATAAACTGGCGGCGCAATATGATCCAAACGCACACGGCGACCTGGGCTGGTTTCCCAAAGGCTATTTGCTCGATCCAAACGTCGAACAAGCGGCGTTCAGCCTGCAGGTCGGGCAGACCAGCGGCGTGATCCAAACCAGCGTTGGTTATGACATTATCAAAGTTTTGGCGCGGGATGCTCAGCATCCGCTTTCGCCGGATGCTTATCTTGCCATGCAGGAACAAACCTTGAAGAACTGGGTAACCCAACAAAGATCGCAAGCGGCGGTTGTGCTAGCGCCATAGAATTCCATGTCATTGCTTCGGTGGAAGCATACCGCCTCGCGATGACGTGTAAAATGGAGAAACCTCGATGAGTAATTTTGATTTCGACGAAAAACCTGCCGGGCGAACTGGTGGCCCAAAACTCAATCCCTGGGATTTGCTCTCCATCCTGGTGTTATTAATCACGGTTTGCATTGTCGGTTATTTTGTATTGGTGTTCATCAATCCAAACATGCCGTTGAATCCGTTTCCTCCGCCTCCCACGCCGTTCCAGTTTCCCACCGCGACTATTACGCCGATTCAACTTCCGGCAACATGGACTGCAACCATTTCCATTTCTGCGCAGACGACCGCGACGGATACGCCGCCTCCGACCTTTACCTCGATTCCCACCGGGACTTCATTCTCGCTCGTCCCATCGACAAAAACACCCACGCCAACCGCGACTCCGAAAGCACCATTCTATGCAACAGTTCAGTATATCGCCAGCACGGTCATTTATCCTGATCTGGGTTGTAACTGGCTTGGAATAGGAGGAACAATCACTGATGCCAGTGGCGCAGATATTCCTCAACAAGTTATTGCCCTCGCTGGTACGTTTAACGGCCAAAGCATACCTCCTTCGACTGTAACTGTCAGTGGAGTGGTTTCTGCATATGGCAGATCTGGCTTTGAGTTTAACCTCGGAAACATTCTTAAATTGCCTACAATCCCTGCTGCTTCTAATGGGACCTTATACCTGCAAGTATTAAATCAGGCAGGTTTCCCTCAGTCAGACAATATCTATATCAACACCTATAATGATTGCTCCAAAAATTTGGTACTTGTCCGTTTCAAGAAACGACAATAAAAAAACAAAAGGCGGCTACTGGCCGCCTTTTGTTTTTAAACTTTCACATTTCACTGCTTATATTCTGGATTCCTTGCACACAGCAAATCGTCAAACATCACATGCAATTTTGAAGTAATCGGACCTATTGCGCCGCGTCGAATTGGGCGGCGGCTGAGATTATTGGAGAATCTAATACGGCTCGACGAGCTTCCCACCGATTTTGAAAAGCAGGCTAATCAATGCCAGCATGATGATTGTAAGCAATAAAGCCGTGGCAATAAGATAAAGAGGCGCCGCTCCCTGGGTTAAACCTTGTTGAATAAGAAGTAATCCAAACGGAAGGTTCAATAGTAAGCCAGTGACCAAACCGGGAGCATATCGTTTCAACACAATGGTCGCAATCAAATGAGGAAATATTACATTTAGACACATCATCAGAATGAAACCGTAATAAATATTTTGAACGATGACGTTGCTGTCATCGCTAAGTATATGAATCAGCGTAAGCAGATAACCAATCGCCGTTACAATAATCACAGCAAAGTGAAATTCGTTCTTTTTCACTACTGGATGAAACTTTGCAGCGTGCTTTGACCAGGCAGGCAACCAGATTGCCTCTTCGAGGTTATGAAGCGAAAACCCAAGCAGAAAAAATATTTCAAGCATAATAGCTTTCTAAAATCAGGATGATTTTTGTCGTTTCCTGAGTTCAATCACTTCCTTGCCATTCATTGGAAATGATAATGGTTCTACATCCAATGCCATCACTTTGCTGTTGGCGAAGAATCCAAAATCAAAAGATGTAGGATCGCCGGCTTTTTTGCCGGGGACAGGCATCAGACGCGCGGTGAGCGGTTTATCGAGACGAAGGGCGAGGGCGGAAAGATCGAGCAGTAGCGGAATGATTTGATCTACAGTCGTATCGCCGGGCAAAGGAATCGTATCCAATCCTGTTCCGCATACCGCTGAATAAAGCAAAACATCTTTGACGCTCAATGTTCCATCGGCGGCGCGTTTGGCAAGCGTTGCATCTTCGAGGACGGGCATCATCAAGCCGCTGAAGCCCGTGCGTGGAAAATTCGCACGATCAATAGCTTCGGTCAATATTGCCGCGGCGGCAAGCGATCCATGCAATCCAACACGCGGCACGCCCATTCGTTCGAAGGCTGTACCCAGCGATTGAGCCTCGGATGGAAAAGGTCCGAGCGAAAAATCAACGCCGCCAAGCTTGCAATCCAGTGATTGAGCGACTTTGCTCAATTGTTTTCCATGCTTTTCAATATCAGCGATCAAAGTTTGGCGCCCAATCTCTAAAGTCTTGGCCTGACTGAAAGCATCCACTGCCAAATCCGCCGCTTCGGTTGCGATTGCAAACGCGGGTTTATCGTTGTCATGATATGCCGCTGGGAAAAATGGCGATCCTGCTTTGACATTTGCCAACGCCGCGAAGCGCAGATTAGCGAATCCGTTCGGGTCAATCGGCGCGGACTTGACCATTACCTCCGCACAAGCTTTGATTGCCGCGAGGCTAATGCCGATGCTTTTATCCGCCATCAGACCATCGAAGAAAATATTTTGCGAGGCGGCAATCGCTTCAGGAATGACTTCATAACTGCGCGGCGACTCTGGCAACGCGGGACCAAGCGAGGCATAAGCTATTCCAACTTGCTGAATAAGCTGCTCAAATTGCTCCACCAACTTTGGTAATTCATTGATTTGCTTTTCGCTCAACAGTTTTGGAAATGGAATCGTCGCCAAGCGGATAGTTTGAACTTCATATCCCGCGGCTTCATACGCGGACTTGGCTTTGGCAAGAAATTCTCCAGCCGTTTGGATGACTCTCTCATCCAAAGGATATTTGGGATTGCAGAAGTAGGTGATCGAGCGGATTTTGATCTTTTTTCCTTATTCTTAAACACTAAGATCTCAAAGGAACACAAAGGAAATCCTTCGAGACCTTAGCGCCTAGGTGTTTAGTTTTTTCTCTGCCTCATCACTTCAAACATCAACACCGACCCAGCCACCGCTGCATTCAACGATTCTGTTTTGCCTGCCATTGGAATTTTCACAAATGTGTTTGCCAATTTGCGCGCTTGCTCGCTTGCGCCTTCCGCTTCACCACCGACAATCAACGCCAGCGGCTGACGAAAATCCGTTTCCCAGCAGGATTGACCATCCATATCAGCAAGAAATAATTGCAAGCCTTTTGTGCGTTCGCGAATTTCCTCCCAACTCATTGTTTGCATCGACAATCGAAAATGCGCACCCATTCCGGCGCGGATAACTTTCGGTACGAAAGCATCGGTTGTTTCGGGCGGAATCAAAACGGCTTGCACACCCGCCGCATCCGCGGTGCGGAGAAGCGTACCAAGGTTTCCAGGATCGCGAATGGAATCGGGTATCAAAACAAAATTGGGAAATTTGGGAATTGGGATTCGGGACTCGTTGAGGACGGCAAGGATGCCTTGCGATGTTTCGGTTTCGCTCAACGATTGCAGCAAAGCATTCTCTACTTTTTCGACATCTATCTTTTTATCTTCCAACTTCTCAATTAACTTTTTTCCCCGCTCGCTCAAATCATCCGAATGCAATACAAATCGAAACGGCCAATTCGCGGCGAACGCTTCTTCAACCAGCCGCACACCTTCCGCGAGAAACGCTTCCGCATCGCGCCGCTCTTTGGGACGACCTGTCAATGCACGAGCGAGTTTGATTTTTGGGTTTTGGGGAGAAGAGATCATGGTTAATGGTTTATGGATAATGGTTATGAGCCATGATCCATTCTCCATACTTCACGAAAAGCGTTGATCGTCGGCTGGTCAAATAAAACCAACCGAACTAATTTGATTCCCGATTCATATTGAGAAAAATAATTTTCGATGGCAGAGAACATCACATGCGCAGCGCGTTCTTTAGGAAAACCAAAGATACCGGTTGAGATGGCGGGAAAGGAGATCGATGAACATTTCAATTTGTCCGCGACTTCCAGCGACCCGTTGACTGCCGCCGCCAATTTGGCATCTTCATCACCGTCGCCCCACACGGGGCCGACAGCGTGGATCACATATTTCGCAGGCAGGCGTCCGCCCGAGGTCCAGGCGGGACGTGCATGGGAAACGGTTCCGTGGATTCGAATCCATTCGTCTGATTCTTGCTGGATGATTTCTCCTCCGCCTCGGACGATTGCCAAAGCTACGCCGCCTCCGTGCGACAAATGTTCATTGGCTGCATTGACAATGGCATCCGTTGTTTCGGCTGTGAGGTCGCCTTGTGCGATTTGGATCGCTTGACCGGTTGACAGAACTCGTTCTGTCTGAAATTTGTTCATGCGATTATTTTACCCTGGTGAACAAAACAGGGGTCGGTCTAAAACTTGCTCCTGCAGTTAACCTAAATATATTTCTGTGTGATGAAGATATGGTAATAATAAACTACACCAAACACAACATGCGAAACCCAGACCGTTCCCAAAAGAACGGTTTTCCAACGGACTGCCCTGATTCTTTCAAGAAGAAATAGCGTGGAAATGCAAAACAGCACCAGCAAGGTAATCTTGCCACTCCAGATGAAGTTACCATCAAGCGTGCGCGGCGGACCTTCAGCTAGAAAGTAGGAGTAGAAAGCGCCCACTAAGAAGCTTAACCAGGCCAGCACCATGCGAGTGTCGCGGGCGGCTTCCGGGAGGAACAATATAGCCACCAATAGCGGAAAGAGAATGGAGAGGAGAAATTTTATACCTAGGTAACCGGAGAGCCCTGCCATCACGCCAAATGGATAGAAAAATATGCCGCTCTGTTCTGGCGAGCCATATGCTACAAGAAATTGCCACGTGAGCATAATGACGGTCGGAATTATGAAGCCAAAGAAAAATAACGGCCAATCGACCGTCTTTTTCTTCAGCCAGAGATATGCTGCTACAAGACCTATGGCAGGCAACAGGCAAATGGCAAAACTCGGTTTGGCAAAGGTTGCCAGCAGAGTCACTGTCGCGGCGATCCCCGTTTGCCACCACATGGAATCTGCCTTTTGAAAGCAGCGAAGCGCAAATATGAATTGCAGAAGCGCCAGAGGCCGCAGTAGAATAATGGTCGGATTATGATAGGAGGTTATGCCAATGTACCCAAGATAGAATTTACGATCAACTGATACAAGCAGACTCAGAGGAGTAACCAAGTTCAGACCAATTGCCGCGACCACGCCCCACCAGAGGGAGAGGCCTCTAGCCCGTAAGGTTGGTTCTAGCCAGAAATAGATCACGAAGGCTGCCGTAACAATGCTAAATAAAGTAACAAGGAATGCGCTTGTCCGAAAAGATACGCCCAACAGGCTGTTGAACGCAATCACAAGAATCTCCCAACCAAAATGTGCCAAGTGATAACCCGGTACATCTGTTATGCCCTTTGTGAAATGCTGGGCGTACTTCATAATTGCGGGATAATCACTGGTAACGACACCAGCCTTGTAATGCGTCTCGGAAAAAGTCAATGGGGTGAAAATCAAAATCACAACTATGAATAAAACGAGCGGATATCCCCAACTGCGCCTGTGCAAGACATGATTTATAGGTTAATTATACTCCTCGTCATGAATTTGCCATTACCTATCTACAAAAACGTGTGCACGCAAAGGTTGTCGTAGAAGGGAGCCTCAGGTAGGATAGTAGTGTTTACGACAAAACCAACCTACCGGAGGCTCGCGATGAAATATAACATTGAAAAGATAAACCTGATAGCGCAGAAATTGGCAGAAGTAGTGCAAGAAGCGATCGCTGAGGAAGGATCGGGGACGGAGCGCATTGGGGAGGTAGAAATGGTGCTGCGGGAAGGCTTGCGGGAAATTGGGCAAGGAGCTCTGAGATGCTACTTGGAGAATGAAGATGGAGAAAGGGAGGCAGAGATCAGGTGTGCCTGTGGGGGCAAGTTGAAAATATCAACGAGAGCGGAAGGCGACGATCTGGTCGGTGTTTGGGAAAGTACCTATGTGCGAGCCTATTATGCGGGCTGCCAGTGTGGAGCGGGACGAGCGCCGGTGGACCAACGCTTGGGCATTGAACCGGGCAAGGTCACGGCTGGATTAGCTCATCTGATTGCGTTGAGTGGGATCAACAAGGCGTTTGAGGATAGCCGGAAATGGCTAAAGGAATATTTGTTGTTTGAAGTATCGGAGAATACCGTGCGTCACGAAACCGAGGACATGGGAGAGCTGCAACGAAAGGCAGAGCTGGAATTGATCCAAGGCACGCAGAATGAGGCCAGTCTGCAGAAGCGGGAACAAAGGGGTGTGCCTGCAGCGGACATCCTGTACGGCTCGTTCGATGCTGCCAAGGTGCGGATTGAACCCCGCGCCGAGCAGGAAAAAGCGGCCGAAGGACGGGAAAATTGGCGGGATTTGAAGGCCGGTTGCTGGTACGAGGAGAAATTGTGCCCCCCCGCCAGCGTTCGGTTCGGCAGAAGAACAAGGCTCAACGCGGAGGGACTGTCTTGCGCGCCAAAAACAAACGATACTTTTGTGACATTAAGCCTGCCGACGAGTTTGGCAAATTGCTATGGGCCACGGGTTGTGCGGTCGGCGCCGACCGCACCCGACTGCTGGTCTTTGTCTGCGACGGCGCAGTGTGGATCTGGAATTTAGTGACCCAATATTTTCCCCATGCGATTTAAATTGTGGACTGGTACCACGCGGCAGAACGCCTGAAACGAATTGCCGAAGAGGTCTTCCCCAACTTGGATGAACGTCATGCTTGGTTGGACGTAGTCAGCGAAGATCTATGGCAAGGCAGAGTTGAGCAAGTCATCCAAGCCTGCCAGTCGCTTGCCAAAAAATCCCTCCTGGCCAAACAGTCCCTCACTTACTATAGCAACAACATCGAGCGCATGCGCTATGCTCAATTTCGTGCACAAGGTTTGGTGATCGGCAGTGGCACCATTGAAAGCGGTTGCAAACAGATCGTAACTCAGCGCCTCAAGCTGCCCGGCGCACAATGGAATCTGGACGGCGCCATTCTGACCGCCAAAGCTCGTGCTGCCTGGCTGAGCGGTAATTGGCAAACATTGGTATCCGCCCGCTCACTTTTGCCACTCGCCGCCTGACACCTTTTGCG
>CAVYTW010000027.1:0-10999 GCA_963771375.1 uncultured Chloroflexia bacterium | reverse complement strand
ATCAATAAGGATAGATGCAATGAATTCTCCAACGAATGCAAACGCACCTAAAATGACTTAGCACTATAACCCGCCCTTCAATTTCAGAAGATTATACGCACGAACAGTGCCCAGCTTGGAATTTGGGTGTCTTTGTAGCCTGGTGGGATCAGATTTGTCGTTTCTGCCCCAAAGACCTTTTTAGCTCCACAAATCTACTCTGCCTTCATGTCTTCCACCCCCTTCTTTGCCATCATGGCCATTCCCCTGACCATTGTGGTGATCGCCAAGGAGATGGATCTCTGTTTCCCCTCCGTCATGGCAATGGGCATGGTGTCGTTCAACTTTACCTATGGTGCTACAACCTTTATCCATAATGCAACCATCCAGGTATTCCTGGCAATTGTGGCGGCCCTGGTAACCGGAGCGATCATCGGCTGGCTGAATGGGTTTATGATCGTCAAGTTCGGCATTCCTTCACTCGTGGTCACCATCGGTACACAATTCCTATGGAGTGGTGCGGCCTTGGTACTTACACAAGGGGCAAATTTTTCCCTGGGTTATATTCAACAGACCTTTTTTTATAACTTGTTTGTCGGCAAGATCGGCCCATACTTTCCCATGCAAATGTTTTGGTTGGTTGTGGTCACGATCCTGGGCTGGGTGCTGCTGAACCGGCATCGGTTTGGCGCTCACGTCTACCTGATCGGAGACAATATCAACAGCGCTGAACTGATGGGCGTCAATACTGGGCGCGTCCGCATCCAGGTTTTCATGCTGGTCGGCGTGGTCTCTGCCTTTGCCGGCATACTTGCTAGTTTTTACGTGTCTTATTTTTGGCCCACCCTGGGAGATGGTTTTTTGCTCCAAACCCTGGCTTCCGTTTTCCTGGGCGGCACATCCGTCTTGGGCGGTGTGGGTACGATCCTGGGAACCTTTCTCGGAGCATTCATCATTGGTGCCATCGAAGCGGCAACCGTTGCTGTTGGTCTGACGGGATTCTGGACTAATTTCATCTATGGTTTAATCATCGTGCTCTCGGTGATTATGCACACTTATCTGCGTAAGCGTGGAGAGTAATCTACCCTCGCTTTTATAAGTCCACCGTCTTCTTTAGTAATCAATAAATCTATCTCCTCTCATTGTCATTCCTGTCCCATCGAGGCAGGAATGACAATGAGAGGAGATTATATTTAATACCCTATCTATTAACGAGATCGATCTTCCAATCCCCGGATACCTGTATGGTGGTACTATTCCCAGGCCAGTAGAGGTTTGTCCAATAGTCACCGCCCCGCAATACAGATGGATTCACGCCCATTGTTACGATAATATGATCCGGCGTGTAATGCGCAAAATACTTATCTCGGTTGACAAGTGACCTTCCTAGGGTGGGATCCAATGCGACCCACCCGGCAGTCGGCATGTAGACATCTGGCCAGGCATGTTCCATTTGAGCCAGAGTGTCCGTACTGTTGTCCAGATACAATAATCCCTCGAAATAACGAGCCGGAATGCCGCGTGCTCGGCTGAGCGCTACCAGCAGATCGGAGTATTCTGTACAGTCCGATCCCATTGGCCCCAGCGCCGCTTGTGCTCCCCAGTTTGCTCCATTGTATGTGTAGACCAGGTTATTGCCTATGTAATCATAAAATGCCTGCACCTGCTGGCAGACAGTGCTCTGCCCTTGCGAAAGCTTGCCTGCCAGAGCCACAATCTGGGGGTTGGCCGATTCGATATGCAGTTCCGGTTGAGTAAAATCAGCCGGAAGCGCCCCTCGGCAGTTTGATAGGTTGTACGACAGTTCGTTGACAGTAACCAGATAGTTTATCTGCACCGTTTTGGTTGTCCCGGCGGGCTGCCCGGAAAAATCAAACTCTGCGTAATAGTTGCCGTATTCGTCAGTGATTGTTGTATAACCTCCAGGTGAAATCTGCATCGACTGCACTTCCTGATAAGGAGAAAAGGTTTGAATTAAAGCCACCCAAATATTCTGCTTCTCTGGTTGACCTGGGCCTTTATTAACCAGCGTCAATTGCTGGTGCACATTATATTCACGCTGGCCAAGGACAGTCACATACGCGCTAGGAGTTGTCGCAGTAGAGATTGACGTAGCCGCCCGTGGCTGGCAGCCAAGCACGAGGAAAAACAATGCGCTCAACCAATACACTCTTCTGGAAAAAGTTTGTATGCGGCCTCGATTCGAAGCTATTGTATACCTTAACGAACTAGCGCAAAATCACAGGTTTTCGAAAGTATGGGCAACTTCTTCAGCACAATTGTGTAGGCATTCATTATCGTTTTTGTTAACCGTGGTATCTTGGTTTTAGAGGATAACCTACTGGATCTTGGCTTATCAGTAGTGTTATTATCCGATAACCATAGAATGGCTATCATGTAAAGAATTCATTAGGAGAATGATAAGTAAATGAAACCTCGCGACAGGGTCATGCAAGCTCTCAACCATCAGGAACCCGATCGCATCCCAATTGATCTAGGCGCCACCATTGTTACTTCGATTACTAATCGAACCTACCTCGAACTGGAGAAGCAACTTGGCTTGCCAGTCGAGGAGATCAAAGTATTGGACTATGTCCAGCAGTTACCCTATGTCAGCGAAGCATTGATGCGGCGCTTCGATGTAGACTTTCGGATGGTGCAATTACCAGCAGCAACTACTGCTGGAATGGAGATCTTCGAGGAAGGGGACTATTATGCTTTCTTCGATCGCTGGGGCTCAAAGTTGCATATGCCCAAGGTAGGAGGCTTCTATTTTGATTGGGTTGATTTCCCGATTAAAGAAGCAACCATGGAAGCCTTGGATGCTTACCATTGGCCGCGACCGGATTCGCAGGAAGTCAATGCACAACTCGGCCAGTTGGCAAAACAATTATACGAGAACAGCGATTATGCCTTGGTCGGTAGTGCCGTGATTGGCGGCGGCATTTTTGAACAACCGGCACGGGTAATGGGATTGCAAAATTTTCTGATGGCCCTGATTACTGAACCGGCTTTTGCCGATCGATTAATGGAAACGATCACCGATATTTACATCGAGTTCGTGCAATTGCTATTTAGATTATGTCGGTCCATACATTCAGGTCTTTACTTACTGGGACGATGTGGCTGGACAAAACGGCTGGTTGATCAGGCCGGAAATGTATCGGAAGATGATCAAGCCAAAACAGAAGCGCTTGGTAGAAGCGATTAAGAAAAAAACAAATGCAAAGTTGTTTTATCATAGTTGCGGTGCAACGCGTGATTTGATCCCCGATTTGATTGAAATCGGCTTCGATATTCTCAATCCGGTTCAGGTTTCTGCGAAAGGGATGGATACGAAAGAGTTAAAGGATCAGTTCGGGCGGGACATCGTCTTTTGGGGCGGAGGTGTTGACACACAGCACATATTGCCATTTGGCAAACCCCAGGAAGTGGTTGATGAAGTGAAGCGCCGCATTGACGATCTGGCACCGGGCGGAGGTTTTGTGTTTGCGGCGGTTCATAATATTCAAGCTCTCGTTCCGCCGGAAAATATTGTCGCCGCATTCGATACCGCGCTCGAATATGGTAAGTATGGAAAGTGAGCGAAATTATGATTTACTTGAACGAGTCGCTGGAACGAGTCGAGTCACAATGAATCATCGCGACCGTGTCTCGACCGCGCTGAATCATCAGGAACCGGATCGTTGTCCGATGCAGGTAAGTTTCACGCCTGAATTCGCGGCCCGCCTCGAGGCGGATATGAAACTCAAGGGTCAGGGTTTGCACAATCCGCATGGCGGCGGCAACACTTATGATCTTGAACGCGCCCTGGATGAAGATATGCTGTTAACCTCCGTCGGTTGGGTAAACGGCTATTATCAAGATGGTTATCAAGATATGGAAAGTTATCGGGATGAATGGGGAGTTACCTGGCGAACGGTCGAGTACCAGACGCGCTTCGGAGCCGGAAAATACACCGAACCCTTTGGCCATCCTTTATCCGATGATTCTGCTTTGGATGCTTATTCGCCTCCCGATCCGAATCGCCCTGAACTGTACGCGGATGCTGAACGGACAATCCGCGACTTTCAGAGCGATTACTGGATTGTTGGCGTAACTCCGACAACGATATTTGAATGTGCTTGGGCGTTGCGCGGCTACGAACAACTGATGATCGATATGGCTGCCGATCCTGAAAAAGCAAATCGCGTTATGGATTTTCCTTTTCATTATCATATGGCTGTCACACAAAAACTCGTTCAGTTGGGCGTCGATATGATCTGGCTAGGCGATGATGTGGGCGGTCAGAAAACCATGTTGATGTCGCCCAAGATGTGGCGTACATATCTCAAGCCGCGTATGGCAGAATTGATTGCCTCATTGCGTGCCATTAATCCGCAGATCAAGATTGCCTATCATACCGATGGCGTGGTATATCCGATCATCCCAGAACTGATTGAAATCGGCATTGATATATTGAATCCGATTCAGCCTATGGCAATGGATCCAGATAAATTAAAGAATGATTTCGGCGATCGGTTGTGTTTTTGGGGTTCGATGGATATCCAGCAGACGCTTCCGTTCGGCACGCCGGACAATGTCAAGAATGAGGTCCTCTTGCGTCTGAGAACGATCGGGCGCGGCGGCGGCCTGCTCATCGGTCCTACGCATAACTTGCAATTGGATACGCCGCTGGAAAATTTCTGGGCAATGATCAATACGATCCAACAAACTTCTTATCGTTCACTGATATAAGTAAATAAGGAGCAGGAGCAAATAAAAGTGACGAAGCGTGAAGTGATCCATGCGGTGTTGGAAGGGCGGAAACCGCCGTATGTGCCGTGGTCATGCGGCTTCACGACGGAGGCCAGAGAGAAGCTGCAAGCCCATTATGGTTCAGTGGATTGGGAAGATGCACTACAGAATCATCTTCTGAAGTTGGGGAGCGACATCGGTTTTTTCACAGATTTGGGTGGAAATCATCTGCAGGATGTTTTCGGCGTAGTCTGGGATCGCAGCATCGACAAGGATATCGGCACTCCCGAAGGTTGTGTGCTTTCGGATCCAACGCTGAAACACTATACATTCCCCGACCCGCTTGACCGGCGTTTTTTTGCTGATATTCCTCAGCGCATCGCCCGGTACCCGGATCGCTTCCGCGTTTTTCAAATTGGTTTTTCGCTCTATGAGCGGGCGTGGACTTTGCGCGGCATGCAAAACTTATTGATGGATTTTTACGATCATCCGGAGTTTGTTCATGAACTCTTGAATGCCATTGCAGACTACAACATCGCCCAGTTGAATGAAGCTCTGAAGTACGATATTGACGCGGTATATTTTGGTGACGATTGGGGACAGCAACATGGTCTGCAGATGGGACCGAAGCTGTGGCATGAATTTATCTGTCCCGTTCTTAAGCGCATGTACAGCGCAGTACACGCGGAGAACAAGTATGTGTTCATCCATTCCTGCGGAGAGGTGGATGAATTATTTGACGATCTTATTGGCATTGGACTGAACTGCTTCAATCCATTTCAACCCGAGGTGATGGATGTGGAAGCCCTTCATCAAAAGTACCGCGGCAGGCTGGTATTTCATGGCGGATTATCCACGCAGCGAACATTGCCTTATGGAACGGTGGAGCAGGTCCGTGCAGAGACTTGTCGATTGTTGGAAATGGGAAGGCAAGGTGGTTACATCTTTGCCCCCGCGGATGATGTGGAAGGTGACGTTCCATTGGAAAATATGCTGGCTTTTATTGATCTATTTCTTGACCAGCCAGACTATAAGAATCAATAAGGAGAAAGCTTATGACCATGCTGGATGATTTATGTCAAAGTGTGATTGAAGGAAACAGGGATCAGACACAAGAACTGGTGAAAGAGGCAATCGCAAAGGATATGCCCGCCGAACAAATTCTCAAAGAGGGTCTGATCCGTGCCATGGCTGAGGTCGGACATAAATTTGAATGTGGGGAATACTTCGTTCCTGAAATGTTGATCGCGGCGCGTGCCATGCAAAGCGGTCTGTCGATATTGCGACCTTACCTGGTCACTGCGAAGGTTCAGGCAATTGGCAAAGTGATCATCGGAACCGTGCAAGGCGACCTGCACGATATCGGCAAGAATCTGGTCGCGATGATGTTGGAAGGCGCTGGTTTCGAAGTGATCGACCTCGGCGTAGATATCTCCCCGGAAAAATATGTCCAAGCCGTGAGAGAACATCACCCTGACCTGGTTGCATGCTCAGCATTATTAACGACAACCATGCCTCGCATGAAGGATATCGTCGACGCCATTAAAGAAAATGGATTACGAGATCAAGTGAAAGTATTAATCGGTGGCGCGCCGGTAACCGAAAGTTTCGCAAATCAGATCGGCGCAGATGCGTGTGCCACGGACGCGGCCTCCGCTTCGGCCCGCGCAAAAGAGTTGATGCTCGAACTCAAGAAATAATGAGACTTATACCTTGAGTTGGATAGCTCACGCGTTGTGTTTGGATAGATCATGACCATGGGAATTGTTTTTGACATCAAAGAGTTTACCATTCACGATGGACCCGGTATTCGCACGACTGTGTTTATGAAAGGTTGTCCATTGTCATGTACGTGGTGTCATAACCCTGAGGGTCAGTCTATGCGGCCACAAATCATTCGTGGCTTGGCAAGTGAACGGTTGGCAGGCCAGGAATACACAGCAGCGCAATTGGCCACACTTTTGAATCAGCAAGCGGACATCCTGCGAAGTAATGAAGGAGGAGTCGCTTTTTCGGGCGGGGAACCGCTATTGCAGGCAGAGTTTGTTGCTGAGGTTATTGATCTGCTGGATCGAGTGCATATTCTATTGGATACTTCGGGCTATGGGCGTGAGCAGGATTTTCAAAAACTCGTGGACCGATCCGACTTGGTCTTTTTCGACCTCAAATTGGTTGACCGCGTTGCACATCAACACTATACCGGTCAGAGTAATGAGCTGATCTTAAATAATCTGAAAATGCTAAGCGCATCGGGCAAGCCATTTGTGATCCGGGTGCCATTGGTTCCCGGTGTGACAGATACCGACGAAAACCTGACATCCATCGCTCAGACGGTATGCGGATTACCCGGCTTGGTACGTGTGGATCTTCTGCCTTACAACAAGGCGGCTGGATCGAAATACCAATATGCGGGCATGGAGTTCAAACCGGATTATGATGAAACGCGTCCATTGAATATCAATACGATGCTCTTTGAGCAATCCGGTGTGAAGGTGTGTGTTGCATGAATGATCAACTGGACTTTATGAAGAAACGCGTACGGGCTGGTGAACATCACTCGGCGAGGCAGGTCGCGCCTATCGATGTTCTAGCCGAGTGTGAAGCTAAGGATTTATCCTGGCCGAGGCGGGTGGCTCGTCTTGTGCGGCGTCAGTGTGAGGCCGAGCAAATAGTGATTGCTCCGGATGAGCAGATCGTGTTTACCCGCACCTTACCTGCCGTGCCTCCCATTTACAATTCCGAGGATTGGGCCCGTTTGACCGCAGGTCGAACCCTCCACGAATTGGGTCCGGTCAGCAATATCTGCGCAGACTGGAGCTTGCTGCTCTCTCAGGGTCTGTTGGGCCGCAAACAAGTCGCGTTGGAATCCCGTGAGCGGCTGGCTGGCGATCCTTCAGCTGTTGAGTTTCTGGACTGCGCCATCGAAACTATTGATGCAGTCATTGGGCTGGCTGCTCGATACGCGAACCAAGCACAATCGATGGGAAGGGATGATCTTGCTGAGATCTTGGAAAATGTTCCGGCCCATCCGGCTCGCACCTTTCATGAGGCGTTACAGTCGCTGCGGCTTGGTCACGCCGTAGTATGGCTTGGAGGAAATTATCACGTTGGTTTGGGGCGCTTCGACCAATATATGTGGCCTTATCTTAAAGCTGATCTTTCAACAGGGCGACTTACAAATCAAGAAGCCGAAGATTTACTGGCTGAGTTCTTCATTTCACTTAATAAGGATAGCGATCTTTATCCCGGCGTGCAACAGGGGGATAATGGACAGACTCTCACCCTCGGAGGCGTCACACCAATCGGGGACTCTGCTGTGAACGAACTCACGTACATGGTTTTGCGTGTCGCGCGGGAAGTCGCGATGATTGACCCAAAGATCAATCTGCGCATCTATGCTCAGACCGACCTTGATCTGCTGAGCCTTGCCACCGAGCTGACCCGAATCGGTCTGGGATTCCCTCAGTATAGTAACGATGATGTTGTCATTCCCGCTCTCGCGGCGCACGGCTACGAGGTTGAGGATGCTCGTGATTATGTGGTCGCAGCCTGTTGGGAATTTATTATTCCGGGCCGCGGCATGGAAGTCGTCAACACTGGGGCTGTATCGTTTCCGGCGGCGGTTGATCAAGCACTGCGAGAGGGACTCGCGGCGAAAGATGATTTTGACCATATCCTTGAGCGCGTCAAGGCTCATGTCCGCGAACAAGTCAACTCTCTGGCAGGTGCGTATTCACATTTGTTGTTACCTCCTGCTCCCTTTTATTCGATCTTTATGCGCGGTTGTCTTGAGCGAGGCCGTGATCTATCCGAGGGCTTGAAATATAACAACTTTGGTATTCACGGCGCGGGTTCATCCAACGCGGCGGATGCCCTGGCTGCTGTGCAGAAATTTGTTTTTGAAGAACATAGCATTTCACCGAAGGAACTTCTCGCCGCGTTGGATACAAATTTTGTCGGCCGTGAATCCTTGCGTCGACAGCTGGAAGAGCAGGGGCCCAAGATTGGAAACAACGATCCGATTGCGGATACTTTTCTCGTAGCGTTGTTTGATGATCTGGCGGATGCTTGTGAAGAGCATCCACGGACTCCGCGAGGCGGCATCCTACGCCCCGGAACGGGTTCCGCCATGTACTATATCTGGCTGGCTAGGGGACATGAGGGGATGCGCGAGCCGGTCGTCGGTGCGACAGCCGATGGGCGATTGCAGGGACAACCGTTCAGCGCCAATCTAGCTCCCTCGCCCGGTGTGCGCGTGCGCGGACCGATCAGCACACTGCAATCCTTTGCCAAGATCAATTATCGCCGCATCTGCAATGGCGGGCCGGTCACGATGGAACTTTCAGACTCTGTTTTTCGCAATCAAGAATCGGTACGCAAAACAGCCATGCTGGTGCGGATGTTCGCTCAGTTGGGCTGCCAGCAGTTGCAGCTCAACAGCTTGAGTCTAAACACTTTATTGGATGCCAAAGCGCATCCGGAGAATCATAAAAATCTGATTGTGCGCGTCTGGGGCTGGAGCGGTTATTTCTGCGAGCTAGCCCCTGAGTATCAAGATCATATCATTGCCCGACATCTTTATCAAACCGATTGACCCTATTCCCTGTCAGAGTTATTTTCAAGCTGATTGTCCATCGACACAAGGGTACATTTTGACTGCATACATTAAGAAGGGATGAGGCTTGACACGCCATTACCTTGACCGTATAATCCCCGTCGCCTTCCTCGCTAGCTCAACGGCAGAGCGGGCGGCTGTTAACCGCTAGGTTCGAGGTTCAAATCCTCGGCGAGGAGCTTTTTGGAGTATTTTAGGACGCACTTTGAAAAAGTGCGTTTTATTTTTAGTAGTAAGATGGGGAATAAACCAAGCTAGGAGATATATTATGAACTTCAATTGGGCTTCCCTCGTGACAATTTGGATTCCGATCTTATTAGCAATAGGGGCAATGCTTGTTTCCATCCAACAAATTCAATTAGCTAAATCCAGTACGGAAATAACCAGATCCACAATGGAAATGAATGCTCTAATGGCGCTGGAAGAAAAATTTGGAGAAAAGACAATGGTTCAAAAGAGAAAAAAGGCTGCGCTCTCTTTGTTGTCAAATAAAAAATTAGGTGATGTTGATGATATTCTGAATTACTTTGAGTTGGTAGGACTTCTTTTGAGAAAGGGTACGCTCGATCCGGAAATGATAACGAGCGAATTTAGTCTTTGGGCTTATTCTTATTGGATTGCAAGCGAAAAGTATATTGAGAAGACAAGACAACGCGATTCAAATTACTGGATAAACTATGAGAAACTAATGCAAGCAATGGATGCAACTAATGAAAAAGTTTATAGAGATACATCTTACCGCCCAACAAAAGCGGAAGTCAAAAAGTTTCTTGAAGCAGAAGCCAAACTTGTTTTTAGCGCTTAAAGGCAAGTGCAGAAATCAAGTGCAGAAATTAAAACCTTTGCTCTATTTCTTGTGCTTACGCCATTCTAGGAACTTCTCAAACAATTTGAAATCAGCCTCTGAATCTTCTTGTTCATTTATTTCTACTTTGCTAAGCTTTTCGACTCTGACATGAACTTCATCCTCTGAAAACCTACTATAAGTTTGATCAGTTATTCTTATGTTTGCGTGCATGACGTTAAGACTAACTGCTTTTAAGTCAGCTATTGTTTTAGCACGCTCTAAACCATAATGAATATGTCCATGCCTAAACTTGTGGGGAGAGTGATAAGGCAAATCAACTTTACTTAACCAATCTCTCAAATTATTTCTGGCTATAGCTTCTCTATGTTTGCCAACTTCATCACGAGTTAAATCTAATTCTCTTGTATCAGGTGATAGGGAGCGAACCAAAAGCCAGTATCAGGTAATATTGTCCTTACCTCGTTATCCCAATCTTGGGCGACTTCCAACAACTCAGGAATATCCCATAAACTTGTTTTAGCATATTTACTATTCTTAGTTCTTACGCCTAAACTTGGATACTGTTTAACAGTTTTGTTTCTTATATCAACGGCTTTGATCGGTAAAGTTACATAAGCCCCAATGCGAATACCTGATAGGAACCAAAATACAGCCGAAGCCCTTATTCTACGTTCAACAATATCTTCAACAGGTGCAGAAGCAATCTTATATATCTCATCTAACGAAACATCGTCTAATGCTTTGGGAATATCTTCTAATCGCTTAGCCTTTAGTGTTTCGATCCATGCGCCTTTTAGAACCCGATATTCTGGATAATTCAATACAACCCATTCAAAAAGCCTTCGTCCAGTTGATAATCA
>CAVYTW010000026.1:0-8525 GCA_963771375.1 uncultured Chloroflexia bacterium | reverse complement strand
GTACTTCACGAAAGGGCTTGAACATGGTTAACTTGGTTCCTACCACGGAGACCAAGACCAATGTCCAAGCCCAGCGTCAAGATTACCCGAACAATCCAATCTGAGCAAGTCCTGAACGCTTTCACACAGGTAGTTCGTCGGAACCTGCCATTGGAGTTGAAGAATACACGGATCAGTAGAGAGGACATCATATACGCTTTAGCCTACGCCAACGTGCATCGTTTGAGCATTCAATCGGCCTGTCAAGAGTTGAAAGATGCGCCCTCGGGCAATCGGCTGCGGGAAGTCCTGGCGGAAGCGCTGCCGGACCGGGCAGGCATGCAACGTGCATTGAATAAGATGTTCCGCCAGCAGCTGCATCCCAGTCTATGGAAGGGCAGACGAGATTACAACATCGCGATGGACCTGACCTTGATCCCGTATCATGGACTGCCTTACGAAGACGAGAAGGAAATTGTACGCGGTGCGCCAAAATCCGGAACGACTCATTTTCACGGGTACGCCACCATTTCGATCGTGCACCATAATCAACGCTATGTCGTGGCGCTACATTTTGTTGAATATGGTGAAGAGATGGCTGACATCGTGCGTTGGCTGTTGCGACGGCTAAAATCGCTGAAATTACTCGTCCGGCGAGTGTTTTTAGACAAAGGGTTCTGCTCCCAGCCGGGTTTTTAAGGTTCTGGGTCAGCATCACTTGAGTTACGTGATCCCCATCCCGGTACGAGGCAAATCCGGTGGAGTGCGCCATCTCTTCCAAGGGAAATCTCGCAAAACCACCTACACCTTCCACAGTCCGAAACACGGTGCCTACACGGTTCAAGCCATCGTTGTGCAGCGTTACTCCAAAGGCCGCTATAAACGACACAAGAGCAAGTGGTTCGCTTACGCGGTGGCTGGGTTGCCGGAGGGTATGTTGCCCTCTCACGTCTTTGAACTCTATCGCCAACGCTTTCGAATTGAATCGAGTTATCGACAAATGAACCAAGTCTGTGCTCGCACCTCCACGCGCAATCCCGTAATCCGCTTGCTATTGGTTGGATTGGCCTTCGTCTTGTTCAACCTATACATATCCGTGCGTCAAAACTTGTCGTCGGCTCTCAAACAGCCGTTACAATTGCCCAAGCGTTTCTGGTTGTCGTTGCGCCGTCTGGCATTCCTGCTCGGTCGTGCGTTAGAACGTCTGTGGAACATCGCTGACGTGGTCGAACGTCAACCTTGTTTGGCGCTTTCGTGATCTACTGATTATCAACTGGACGAAGGCTTTTTGAATCGGTTGTATTGAATTATCCAGAATATCGGGTTCTAAAAGGCGCATGGATCGAAACACTAAAAGCTAAGCGATTAGAAGATATTCCCAAAGCATTAGACGATGTTTCGTTAGATGAGATATATAAGATTGCTTCTGCACCTGTTGAAGATATTGTTGAACGTAGAATAAGGGCTTCGGCTGTATTTTGGTTCCTATCAGGTATTCGCATTGGGGCTTATGTAACTTTACCGATCAAAGCCGTTGATATAAGAAACAAAACTGTTAAACAGTATCCAAGTTTAGGCGTAAGAACTAAGAATAGTAAATATGCTAAAACAAGTTTATGGGATATTCCTGAGTTGTTGGAAGTCGCCCAAGATTGGGATAACGAGGTAAGGACAATATTACCTGATACTGGCTTTTGGTTCGCTCCCCTATCACCTGATACAAGAGAATTAGATTTAACTCGTGATGAAGTTGGCAAACATAGAGAAGCTATAGCCAGAAATAATTTGAGAGATTGGTTAAGTAAAGTTGATTTGCCTTATCACTCTCCCCACAAGTTTAGGCATGGACATATTCATTATGGTTTAGAGCGTGCTAAAACAATAGCTGACTTAAAAGCAGTTAGTCTTAACGTCATGCACGCAAACATAAGAATAACTGATCAAACTTATAGTAGGTTTTCAGAGGATGAAGTTCATGTCAGAGTCGAAAAGCTTAGCAAAGTAGAAATAAATGAACAAGAAGATTCAGAGGCTGATTTCAAATTGTTTGAGAAGTTCCTAGAATGGCGTAAGCACAAGAAATAGAGCAAAGGTTTTAATTTCTGCACTTGATTTCTGCACTTGCCTTTAAGCGCTAAAAACAAGTTTGGCTTCTGCTTCAAGAAACTTTTTGACTTCCGCTTTTGTTGGGCGGTAAGATGTATCTCTATAAACTTTTTCATTAGTTGCATCCATTGCTTGCATTAGTTTCTCATAGTTTATCCAGTAATTTGAATCGCGTTGTCTTGTCTTCTCAATATACTTTTCGCTTGCAATCCAATAAGAATAAGCCCAAAGACTAAATTCGCTCGTTATCATTTCCGGATCGAGCGTACCCTTTCTCAAAAGAAGTCCTACCAACTCAAAGTAATTCAGAATATCATCAACATCACCTAATTTTTTATTTGACAACAAAGAGAGCGCAGCCTTTTTTCTCTTTTGAACCATTGTCTTTTCTCCAAATTTTTCTTCCAGCGCCATTAGAGCATTCATTTCCATTGTGGATCTGGTTATTTCCGTACTGGATTTAGCTAATTGAATTTGTTGGATGGAAACAAGCATTGCCCCTATTGCTAATAAGATCGGAATCCAAATTGTCACGAGGGAAGCCCAATTGAAGTTCATAATATATCTCCTAGCTTGGTTTATTCCCCATCTTACTACTAAAAATAAAACGCACTTTTTCAAAGTGCGTCCTAAAATACTCCAAAAAGCTCCTCGCCGAGGATTTGAACCTCGAACCTAGCGGTTAACAGCCGCCCGCTCTGCCGTTGAGCTAGCGAGGAAGGCGACGGGGATTATACGGTCAAGGTAATGGCGTGTCAAGCCTCATCCCTTCTTAATGTATGCAGTCAAAATGTACCCTTGTGTCGATGGACAATCAGCTTGAAAATAACTCTGACAGGGAATAGGGTCAATCGGTTTGATAAAGATGTCGGGCAATGATATGATCTTGATACTCAGGGGCTAGCTCGCAGAAATAACCGCTCCAGCCCCAGACGCGCACAATCAGATTTTTATGATTCTCCGGATGCGCTTTGGCATCCAATAAAGTGTTTAAACTCAAGCTGTTGAGCTGCAACTGCTGGCAGCCCAACTGAGCGAACATCCGCACCAGCATGGCTGTTTTGCGTACCGATTCTTGATTGCGAAAAACAGAGTCTGAAAGTTCCATCGTGACCGGCCCGCCATTGCAGATGCGGCGATAATTGATCTTGGCAAAGGATTGCAGTGTGCTGATCGGTCCGCGCACGCGCACACCGGGCGAGGGAGCTAGATTGGCGCTGAACGGTTGTCCCTGCAATCGCCCATCGGCTGTCGCACCGACGACCGGCTCGCGCATCCCCTCATGTCCCCTAGCCAGCCAGATATAGTACATGGCGGAACCCGTTCCGGGGCGTAGGATGCCGCCTCGCGGAGTCCGTGGATGCTCTTCACAAGCATCCGCCAGATCATCAAACAACGCTACGAGAAAAGTATCCGCAATCGGATCGTTGTTTCCAATCTTGGGCCCCTGCTCTTCCAGCTGTCGACGCAAGGATTCACGGCCGACAAAATTTGTATCCAACGCGGCGAGAAGTTCCTTCGGTGAAATGCTATGTTCTTCAAAAACAAATTTCTGCACAGCAGCCAGGGCATCCGCCGCGTTGGATGAACCCGCGCCGTGAATACCAAAGTTGTTATATTTCAAGCCCTCGGATAGATCACGGCCTCGCTCAAGACAACCGCGCATAAAGATCGAATAAAAGGGAGCAGGAGGTAACAACAAATGTGAATACGCACCTGCCAGAGAGTTGACTTGTTCGCGGACATGAGCCTTGACGCGCTCAAGGATATGGTCAAAATCATCTTTCGCCGCGAGTTCCCTCTCGCAGTGCTTGATCAACCGCCGCCGGAAACGATACAGCCCCAGTGTTGACGACTTCCATGCCGCGGCCCGGAATAATAAATTCCCAACAGGCTGCGACCACATAATCACGAGCATCCTCAACCTCGTAGCCGTGCGCCGCGAGAGCGGGAATGACAACATCATCGTTACTATACTGAGGGAATCCCAGACCGATTCGGGTCAGCTCGGTGGCAAGGCTCAGCAGATCAAGGTCGGTCTGAGCATAGATGCGCAGATTGATCTTTGGGTCAATCATCGCGACTTCCCGCGCGACACGCAAAACCATGTACGTGAGTTCGTTCACAGCAGAGTCCCCGATTGGTGTGACGCCTCCGAGGGTGAGAGTCTGTCCATTATCCCCCTGTTGCACGCCGGGATAAAGATCGCTATCCTTATTAAGTGAAATGAAGAACTCAGCCAGTAAATCTTCGGCTTCTTGATTTGTGAGTCGCCCTGTTGAAAGATCAGCTTTAAGATAAGGCCACATATATTGGTCGAAGCGCCCCAAACCAACGTGATAATTTCCTCCAAGCCATACTACGGCGTGACCAAGCCGCAGCGACTGTAACGCCTCATGAAAGGTGCGAGCCGGATGGGCCGGAACATTTTCCAAGATCTCAGCAAGATCATCCCTTCCCATCGATTGTGCTTGGTTCGCGTATCGAGCAGCCAGCCCAATGACTGCATCAATAGTTTCGATGGCGCAGTCCAGAAACTCAACAGCTGAAGGATCGCCAGCCAGCCGCTCACGGGATTCCAACGCGACTTGTTTGCGGCCCAACAGACCCTGAGAGAGCAGCAAGCTCCAGTCTGCGCAGATATTGCTGACCGGACCCAATTCGTGGAGGGTTCGACCTGCGGTCAAACGGGCCCAATCCTCGGAATTGTAAATGGGAGGCACGGCAGGTAAGGTGCGGGTAAACACGATCTGCTCATCCGGAGCAATCACTATTTGCTCGGCCTCACACTGACGCCGCACAAGACGAGCCACCCGCCTCGGCCAGGATAAATCCTTAGCTTCACACTCGGCTAGAACATCGATAGGCGCGACCTGCCTCGCCGAGTGATGTTCACCAGCCCGTACGCGTTTCTTCATAAAGTCCAGTTGATCATTCATGCAACACACACCTTCACACCGGATTGCTCAAAGAGCATCGTATTGATATTCAATGGACGCGTTTCATCATAATCCGGTTTGAACTCCATGCCCGCATATTGGTATTTCGATCCAGCCGCCTTGTTGTAAGGCAGAAGATCCACACGTACCAAGCCGGGTAATCCGCATACCGTCTGAGCGATGGATGTCAGGTTTTCGTCGGTATCTGTCACACCGGGAACCAATGGCACCCGGATCACAAATGGCTTGCCCGATGCGCTTAGCATTTTCAGATTATTTAAGATCAGCTCATTACTCTGACCGGTATAGTGTTGATGTGCAACGCGGTCAACCAATTTGAGGTCGAAAAAGACCAAGTCGGATCGGTCCACGAGTTTTTGAAAATCCTGCTCACGCCCATAGCCCGAAGTATCCAATAGAATATGCACTCGATCCAGCAGATCAATAACCTCAGCAACAAACTCTGCCTGCAATAGCGGTTCCCCGCCCGAAAAAGCGACTCCTCCTTCATTACTTCGCAGGATGTCCGCTTGCTGATTCAAAAGTGTGGCCAATTGCGCTGCTGTGTATTCCTGGCCTGCCAACCGTTCACTTGCCAAGCCACGAATGATTTGTGGCCGCATAGACTGACCCTCAGGGTTATGACACCACGTACATGACAATGGACAACCTTTCATAAACACAGTCGTGCGAATACCGGGTCCATCGTGAATGGTAAACTCTTTGATGTCAAAAACGATTCCCATGGTCATGATCTATCCAAACACAACGCGTGAGCTATCCAACTCAAGGTATAAGTCTCATTATTTCTTGAGTTCGAGCATCAACTCTTTTCCGCGGGCCGAAGCGGAGGCCGCGTCCGTGGCACACGCATCTGCGCCGATCTGATTTGCGAAACTTTCGGTTACCGGCACGCCACCGATTAATACTTTCACTTGATCTCGTAATCCATTTTCTTTAATGGCGTCGACGATATCCTTCATGCGAGGCATGGTTGTCGTTAATAATGCTGAGCATGCAACCAGGTCAGGGTGATGTTCTCTCACGGCTTGGACATATTTTTCCGGGGAGATATCTACGCCGAGGTCGATCACTTCGAAACCAGCGCCTTCCAACATCATCGCGACCAAATTCTTGCCGATATCGTGCAGGTCGCCTTGCACGGTTCCGATGATCACTTTGCCAATTGCCTGAACCTTCGCAGTGACCAGGTAAGGTCGCAATATCGACAGACCGCTTTGCATGGCACGCGCCACGATCAACATTTCAGGAACGAAGTATTCCCCACATTCAAATTTATGTCCGACCTCAGCCATGGCACGGATCAGACCCTCTTTGAGAATTTGTTCGGCGGGCATATCCTTTGCGATTGCCTCTTTCACCAGTTCTTGTGTCTGATCCCTGTTTCCTTCAATCACACTTTGACATAAATCATCCAGCATGGTCATAAGCTTTCTCCTTATTGATTCTTATAGTCTGGCTGGTCAAGAAATAGATCAATAAAAGCCAGCATATTTTCCAATGGAACGTCACCTTCCACATCATGCGCGGGGGCAAAGATGTAACCACCTTGCCTTCCCATTTCCAACAATCGACAAGTCTCTGCACGGACCTGCTCCACCGTTCCATAAGGCAATGTTCGCTGCGTGGATAATCCGCCATGAAATACCAGCCTGCCGCGGTACTTTTGATGAAGGGCTTCCACATCCATCACCTCGGGTTGAAATGGATTGAAGCAGTTCAGTCCAATGCCAATAAGATCGTCAAATAATTCATCCACCTCTCCGCAGGAATGGATGAACACATACTTGTTCTCCGCGTGTACTGCGCTGTACATGCGCTTAAGAACGGGACAGATAAATTCATGCCACAGCTTCGGTCCCATCTGCAGACCATGTTGCTGTCCCCAATCGTCACCAAAATATACCGCGTCAATATCGTACTTCAGAGCTTCATTCAACTGGGCGATGTTGTAGTCTGCAATGGCATTCAAGAGTTCATGAACAAACTCCGGATGATCGTAAAAATCCATCAATAAGTTTTGCATGCCGCGCAAAGTCCACGCCCGCTCATAGAGCGAAAAACCAATTTGAAAAACGCGGAAGCGATCCGGGTACCGGGCGATGCGCTGAGGAATATCAGCAAAAAAACGCCGGTCAAGCGGGTCGGGGAATGTATAGTGTTTCAGCGTTGGATCCGAAAGCACACAACCTTCGGGAGTGCCGATATCCTTGTCGATGCTGCGATCCCAGACTACGCCGAAAACATCCTGCAGATGATTTCCACCCAAATCTGTGAAAAAACCGATGTCGCTCCCCAACTTCAGAAGATGATTCTGTAGTGCATCTTCCCAATCCACTGAACCATAATGGGCTTGCAGCTTCTCTCTGGCCTCCGTCGTGAAGCCGCATGACCACGGCACATACGGCGGTTTCCGCCCTTCCAACACCGCATGGATCACTTCACGCTTCGTCACTTTTATTTGCTCCTGCTCCTTATTTACTTATATCAGTGAACGATAAGAAGTTTGTTGGATCGTATTGATCATTGCCCAGAAATTTTCCAGCGGCGTATCCAATTGCAAGTTATGCGTAGGACCGATGAGCAGGCCGCCGCCGCGCCCGATCGTTCTCAGACGCAAGAGGACCTCATTCTTGACATTGTCCGGCGTGCCGAACGGAAGCGTCTGCTGGATATCCATCGAACCCCAAAAACACAACCGATCGCCGAAATCATTCTTTAATTTATCTGGATCCATTGCCATAGGCTGAATCGGATTCAATATATCAATGCCGATTTCAATCAGTTCTGGGATGATCGGATATACCACGCCATCGGTATGATAGGCAATCTTGATCTGCGGATTAATGGCACGCAATGAGGCAATCAATTCTGCCATACGCGGCTTGAGATATGTACGCCACATCTTGGGCGACATCAACATGGTTTTCTGACCGCCCACATCATCGCCTAGCCAGATCATATCGACGCCCAACTGAACGAGTTTTTGTGTGACAGCCATATGATAATGAAAAGGAAAATCCATAACGCGATTTGCTTTTTCAGGATCGGCAGCCATATCGATCATCAGTTGTTCGTAGCCGCGCAACGCCCAAGCACATTCAAATATCGTTGTCGGAGTTACGCCAACAATCCAGTAATCGCTCTGAAAGTCGCGGATTGTCCGTTCAGCATCCGCGTACAGTTCAGGGCAATTCGGATGGGAGCGAATAAGCATCCAAAGCAGAGTCATCGGATAAAGGATGGCCAAAGGGTTCGGTGTATTTTCCGGCTCCGAAGCGCGTCGGTATCGACCGTTCGCCAGGTAACTCCCCATTCATCCCGATAACTTTCCATATCTTGATAACCATCTTGATAATAGCCGTTTACCCAACCGACGGAGGTTAACAGCATATGTTCATCCAGGGCGCGTTCAAGATCATACGTGTTGCCGCCGCCATGCGGATTGTGCAAACCCTGACCCTTGAGTTTCATATCCGC
>CAVYTW010000025.1:0-93491 GCA_963771375.1 uncultured Chloroflexia bacterium | reverse complement strand
AGTAAACTAACGCGGCGATGTTGGAAGATCTTGACCTGACTGCAATTCATGAGGAAAACGCTCGAGAGTTGATCAAGCGGTTGTTGAACTTGATTGAGAAACAGGCGACTGACTTGCGCAATGCACAGATCGAGATTCAGCGTTTGCGAGATGAAGTCAATCGGTTGAAAGGGGAACAAGGCAAACCCAATGTCAAGGGGAATATTTCAAAGCCGCCTGCCACGAATCACTCTTCAGAGAAGGAACGACATAAGGCACGATCCCGCCATAAAAGCAAAAAGAAAATGGAAATCAAAATAGATCAGGAACAAGTGGTGGAAGTAGATCCTTCGAGGTTGCCGCCGGATGCCAAGTTCAAGGGGTATGAAGATGTGGTGGTGCAGGATATTCTGCTGTGTAGTAACAATACGCTATTCCACAAGCAAAAATATTATTCGGCTTCAAATGGCAAAACGTACGTAGCGGAACTGCCGTGTGGTTATGAAGGTCAATTCGGGCCGGGGATCAAAGCGTTGAGTCTGGTTCTCTATTTTGGGATGGGGACCAGCGAGCCTAAGATCTTGGAATTCTATGAGAATGCGAGTATCCAAATCTCGGATGGGGAATTGTCTAATTTACTATTAAAGAACCACGAAGATTTTCATGCAGAAAGTGCCGCGGTATACGAGGCGGGGTTGCGCAGCAGCCCCTGGCAACACATAGATGACACGGAAACGCGAGTGAATGGACAAAACGAACACTGTCACGTAGTGTGTAATCCGGTCTACACTTCCTATCATACGCGTCCGCACAAGGACCGCTTGTCCGTTCTAGATGTGCTGCGCCAAGGACGAGCACGCATGTTCCGGCTCAATGAAGAAGCGCTTGCCTCCTTGGAGCAGGTGGCCTTGTCGAAGGCGGCTCAGCAAGTTTTGCCCGGTTGGTGCAGAGAGCAGGACTTGGATGAAATCGCTTTCCAGGAAAGGTTGGATAGCGCCTTGCCGGACTTAAATCCACAGCAACGGACAGCCATCTTGAGTGCGGCGGCGATAGCTGCGTATCATGCCGAAAGGGATCATCCCATCGTGCAGGCATTAGTCTGCGACGATGCGCCGCAATTCAAAGGGTTGACGCACTGGTTGATGCTGTGCTGGGTTCATGAAGGACGCGCTTACAAGAAACTCATGCCGGTGGTGGCACTGCATCGAAATCTTCAGGAAGAGTTTTGCAAGCGGTTCTGGAACTATTACGACCAACTACTGAACTATCGCCAAAACCCTACTCCAAAAGAAGCTATTCGTCTCGAAGCAGAGTTTAATCAACTCTTCACAACTCGCACGGAGTATGCAGAATTAGATAAACAAATCGCAAGAACGCACTCGAAGAAAGAGTCGCTCTTGCTAGTCTTGAAATATCCGGAACTGCCTCTACACAATAATCCCGCCGAATTGGGGGTTCGCCAACGGGTCCGTAAACGGGATGTGAGTTTTGGACCTCGCACTCAAGAGGGCAAGCAGGCCTGGGATGCGTTCCAAACCTTAGCGGCTACCACGAAAAAGTTGAAGGTCAGTTTCTATGAATACATTCGAGATCGCATCTTGAAGGAGAATGTTATTCCGCCCTTGCCTGAATTGATTCAACAAGCCGCTCGCGAACTCAACCTTGGTCGGTCCTGGGTGCTTGCCAACCCCTCATTATTGAGATGATACCGATTTTGTGTCTAAATTTCCTTATCCACTATACATCACCAGGTGTTCGGCAAAAGCTATATGCGTGGCAGGTTGGAAGGCGCCAAGTACAAGATTGCCGACGGCTTGGGGCTTTTTTACCATGCAAAACCGAATGGATGGAGCCAGCCAGCACAGCCTATTATTTGAACGTTAGGAAAACATATTTTATCATCCTTGTGATAACGACCAGTCTATTTGCAGAGAGAGCCATTGTGAAGAGAGTACTGCTTATGATTGAAATGATTACAAGAAGACCGCTTGGAGCTGCCAACAAGACGCGGATGATCGTAGATTGAATTCCTTGATACCCTCTCCAAAAGCCAAAAGTTGACAATAAAAGCAAAGATGGCATTGCATCCACTAAGAAGCGCATCGCCGCGTAGTAATATAGAAGAATTACGGCAAAGTTAATGACGGTGGTGATGCCTATACAGAGAATCAAGCCGTTCAATAACCCAGATCGATCGTTATCTCTCATAGTATCGCTAATCTTGAGCAGTTTGTGGATTAATATCATCGGAGCGATCAACGCAAGCAGGACAAAGGGAACGGTAACGAGCAGTCCCACCATTCTTTCGTTTGTGCCAATATTTTCCGCCGCTCTGACAAAAGGGAAATTGGAGATGGTGACAAAGGCGTGGAAAAAATAGTTATACAAATTCTCTAAGATATTTCTTGTTGAAAAGAGTGTATTTCCGGCCTCTGAATAATCTGTAGAGGTAAGTTGATAACGGAGTCCAAACTCGAATACGGAACCGAATCGTGCCCAGTTGTACCATGCGAGTCCGATGCCACAGGCCGTGAGAGGCGAAATTAAGGCAACTATCTCGGAGATCAACTTTCTTGAGGTGATTAATAACCAGTCTTCTCTGATAATTTTTAGGAGGACAATAATCATTAAGAAGATTATTGCAGGCACAAGAGTAATCCTTGAGCCAATGGCGCAGGCCCAATGAATGCCGACGAGAATCAACTTGAGCGTACGCAAATCCTGATCAGAAATTGATAGATATGCCCAGTAGCATCCTCCCACGAAAAAGAACTGGCCACTGCTAATACTCGCCTCATAAATTCTTGGAGTCGATAGTATCCATGTAAATGGAAGGGCTAATCCCATTGTGATGATGGGAAGTAGAAACATCCATGTGGGCGATTTGGGAAAATGATGGCGCCAAACTACAAGCGAGAATACAAAAATGTAGATAAACAGGCCCGCGGTAAATACGAAGGTTAAATGGTGATCCCCGATCTTCGATATGAACTTGTCATCAAATACGGTTAACAACAGGGCAGGAAGTGGCCCCCAATAGAGATAATACCTGCCGTCATAGAGCGATGCGTCCCAGGGGAAGTCAATGCCTTTTCGTGCTTGATAGTTATAAGGGTCGTTCAGCGCCAACAACGCAGCATTTGGTTTTTCTTGCAAGTATAACTGACCGCGCTTAAATGATAGAGTAAGTTGGCTGTAGTAATTATTAGTTGCCGTGAAAACACTGGTTCTGAAATACCAAAGATAGACAGAAAGAACCAGCAGAAGGGCCAATATCGCCAGAAAATAAAAAACGCTAGAATTTGCCTGGTTCTTCCTGTACGGGCTACTTGGTTCATCGGCTTCGATAAAACGGGGTATCATGCTGCTCGACCTTTATTATAAGGCCAACAGGGAGCGGCATGATCGGCAAAATGTTTCTTTGGTTTCAACAAAACCTAAAGCGATGGATAAAACCTGCCCGGCCAGGATTGATCTCCGGTTTACTTTCAGACTTCACGCACAGCCGTGCCGATCTGATCGCGGAGAACGCACTCCTGCGCCAACAGATCATTGTTCTAGATCGACAGATCCAATATCCCCAACTGACAAACCAAGACCGATTGATATTTGTTCTGCTTGCCCGATTTACGAAATTCTGGAGACAATCCATTCATATTGTTCAACCCGATACGCTTCTCCGTTGGCATCGAGACTTGTTTCGCTGGCATTGGCGGCGAAAGTCGCAAGGTCAATCCAAGATTTCGCCTGAAACGATTGTCTTGATCCGGACGATGGCGAAAGAGAATCCGATGTGGGGAGCGGAACGAATTCGGGGAGAGTTATTGAAATTGGGGATCGAGCCAGTAAGCGTACCATTCAGAAATATCTGCCGAAAGAGCGGAAGTTGCCTTCTTCGAGCCAGACTTGGGCGACCTTCATTAAGAATCAAGCGGATGGGATCTGGGCTTGTGACTTTACGGTTGTTTATGACTGGTTATTCCGTCCGTGGTATGTATTTATCGTGATGGAACTGAAGACGCGCAAGATTATCCATGCCCGGATCACAAAACATCCTGCCGATGAATGGGCGGCGCAGCAATTACGGGAAGCCACGGCATGGGGAAGGAGACCGAAGTATTTGATCCGCGACCGGTACAGCAAATATGCCGCTCGCTTTTCAGCGGTGGCGATCGGTTCAAATATCACAGAACTGAAAACCCCTTATCGAACTCCTCAAGCCAATGGAGTCTGTGAACGGTTCATGGGGAGTCTGCGGAGAGAGTGCTTGGATCATACGCTGATCCATCATGACCAGCATTTACAACGGGTGGTGAATGAATACATCCTCTTCTTTAATGAAGAACGACCGCATCAGGGCATTGATCAACGTATTCCCGCCTACTATGCACTCCCAGAGCAAACTCAACGAAGGGAAGGATTCGATCGAAGGCGATTCTGGGTGGATTGCATCACAGTTATTCTCGCGCGGCATTCTGAACATTGGAATAAAAAGAATAGATCATACAATCCGAATCGAAGATTCGGATTGTATCGCGTTCGATGGAATTGGATTGTAAGGCGTGATTGATGAGTGAATAATAACAATGAGGTTATATCCTGTGACAATCAATTGCATCCTAAGTGCAATCCCATATTTAGGGATAGTTTTCGCAAAAAAACATCCTTCTTGTTCTTGTTGCGAAAAAATGATGCCGGTAGGCTAGGATACAACCTCATTGTTAAAAACCAATGAGAGATGTTCAATTGAAACATCACGTGGATGTGCTTGCCAGACCTTGGAATTAGAAGATCGGGCACAAGATGTCGGTGGATTCTCAAAAAACCGAATGGATGGAGCAAGTAGAAGTTCTAAGTCTTGTCAAGAGTTGAAGTCTTGCATTTTGTATTAATCAGGTGCAACAAAATATAAACGAATGCTTGACGCACCGCGATCTGAGGGATACACTTTCGATAGAGGAAAGGTTGTGCCCAATTACAATGAGGGAGTTTCTAACTCGCCTCTTACTGGATGGGATGTGCCTTTCCTCTTTTGATTCTTTTCTGCCAGTTGCTCCCGGCGAGCCAGACGAGTCCTTTGGTTGTTACGCTGCCGAACTTCTTTTGGCACATTGTAACGGGTGGCAATTATCTTTCGAGCTTGCTCGACATTCACCGGAGTGCCATCCACATCGCGCAGTTCATAGGCGCGATCTTCTTTGAGGATGGTCCAGATGCGATCGAGCAGATGAGTGGCGCACGTACAAACGGCTTGCGTATGATGCTTGCCATGGTGAACGATCTGATCGTAATAGATGGCGGCGATCTGCGGATCCCATTGCCGGGCGGTCTCCGCACCCAGAAATGAAAATTTCTTGATCAGGTCCGGACCGGCTTGAGAGATCGGCAAGCCCTTGGCTTCACTAGTACCGCTCTGGCTGCTACGCGGGATCATGCCGCTCCATCCCGCGAAAGGAAGCATGGTCGGGAAAACGTTTTGGGTCGCCGATGAAGCTGGAATACACCGCGGCACCGTCCTGTCCCACGCCATACAAGGTTTCAAGATTTCGACTGGGGTGCGACTGACGATATAACGGACGAACCGTTTCCAACTGTAACTGTTTATATTCTGCTTCGAGCATGGAGAGCATGGACTGTTCGCGCGTGACTTCCGATTGCAAATACGCGTAATCCAGGAAGGCAGTTTCGGGTCCATACAAAGCCAGTACTTGTTCTGCAAGTTGAACAAGAGCGGTCGCCCACTTGCCGGATTCGAGCATTTCGTCCGAAGTTTGCCCGTTTTCCAGCCAATTTGCCAGCAGACCTTCTTCGCCCAGAGCCAGAACGACATGCGGATCGTACCAGTGTTCGCGAAACCAGCGCGTGATCGGCGCAACGTTATCCGGCAGAACCTGCTCCAAACCTGGCCAGGCAAAGCGGTCGATGGAACGCAGACGGTTTTGAATCGCGATACTCATATCCATCAACCGATCCAGTTCCTTGCAGCCGCGCTGACAAGCCAACTGCGAAGCGCCGATCAACTGCAGCGGATGAAGTTTCTCCGGGCTCACGATCGGCAGCTTGGCCAATACTCGTAAATCGATCCGGTCGCTCTTGGCATGTTTTCGATAATAGCGCCGCAGATCCGCGACCTGTTGGCTATTGACCAGATAGACCTTCACTCCCTGACGCTGGCAAAACACTGCAACAGGAAACCAAGCCAAAGTGGTTTGTTCTGTGACCATTCCCGTTGGTTCCATGACTACCACGAGGGGTTCGTCTGATCCAGTTCCTTCGCGTGCTCGATGGAAGAGCTGCTCCAGGGAAGGCGCTGAAGTTTCCACGCTCAAGACTGGTGTGACATCCCGACCTTGTTCATCAAGGACAACTGCTTTATGGACAGTGGCTAACGCCAGATCCAAACCGATGTACCGCATACGCGACCTCCTGTTCCAATGGAAAGAGTGAGGCGGTTGTGGAATGGCTGAATGGCCCAAGCCCACCAGCTCCCGGCGTGTACACTACCCACGCTGGCCAGTGATCAGAGGCAACCTATTGCAGGGTCCTCAATGTTCCCAATCGGGTCTACTTGGGCGACGGATGGCATTCTACTTGCAGAGGCAACCCGAGGGTTCCTCATCCAGCAAAGCAAAGCCAACTCCGGACCGTCCCAAGCTTTAGTGTACGCTCTTTCCTATAGTATCGGTATACCAGCCAGGACAGGGGATACCAGAGAATATTTTGAGAGATTGGATGTTCAGCGAAGCGGGATATGTCCCACTGCCAAGTTTGCTTAAATATCCTGATTTAACCCAAAACATCCTTCCCCTATTTGCTGCTTATCGCATTCCTGAAATCGAACGAAATCAACAGGAATGTGCATTCCGAGCATCTTTGCCATTCTGAGACGAAAGAAAGAATTTGACCAGACAAAAGCACCCCCATATATGGCGAGGATGCTGTTGTCTGATAACTTATAAATCTTTCAGCATACAACCCATTGTTACAGCGTACAACCCCATTGTTAACTCCCAGCAGTATGGATATAGCGACACGAATACGGCAGATTATGAAGAAGGCTATCTGATACCGCTTGAACTTGGTGGCAATCCCACAGATCCGAAGAATTTATGGCCTGAACCGAGAAACACAGCGCCTTATAATTCATCAAAGAAAGACGCTCTTGAAAACAAGCTTCACAAGATGGTTTGTTCTGGTCAACTTTCACTAGACACTGCGCGGCAAGCGATTGCGACCAACTGGGTCGCGGCCTATCTCCAGTATATAGGTCAACCTAGCCTCTCAGTGACGAGCCTACCGGCTGAACCATAAAGTTTGCAAATGCTACCTAAATCAACGCAAAATCGTAGCCGAACTGGACTTGAGCCAGAATACGCTTGATTGTGAGTCGAACAATGGTAAATTGTATGTCAATAGGAATAGAACCTCGAACCGCTAGGTTCGAGGTTCTATTCCTCGGCGAGGAGCTTTTGACCTAAAAATTCCGCACTTACTCATAGTTGTAAGGCGGAATTTTTTTTGCATGTTCAGATTTTTCATGTCATAGGATATTTGGGTCATTCCATTTTAGTTGTTTATTCATTAAACTAAAGAAATATTATTTTGGTAATCAATATTTGGGAAGCCTGTTGTTTGCATGAATGGCAAGAAGGAGATCAATCTATGAGATGGTACGTTTGGCTTATAGCATTATTCGTCAGTTTGTTTTGCGGCGTGGTTGGTATCTCAGCTATTGCGCCTCTGGATCAAGTAGCTAGGCCGTTTGTCTGTGGTAGCCAACAACTGCAAGTAACTTCTGTCCAAAAGCAAACCTATCAGGGTGAATCCTATTCGATCGGAGCTTATTGTATCGATAACACTACGGGACAGCAGGTGGGTTCCGATGTAGGCGGTCAGGTTGCCATGGTCTCGGGAATGATTTACGGCTTAATCCTTTTTTTCTTGGTTGCAATTGTATTTATCTGGATTGGCTTCTGGAATAAGCATTTCAAGAAAGATTACCGCCCATAATAGCTTCAAGAAAAAAATTAGCAATGGTATGCTCTTCGAACTAGAGCCTAGAACTTAGGTTCTTTTTCCAGTTTATAAACTCCCTGAATAATTCCAATTCGCTACCTTCCGAAGGCTGATTTTCCTTATTCAATCCGCTTATTCTATTTTGTACTTCACTATCATTCAGGTTTGAATAGAATTCATCTGTGATTTTCATGCTTGAGTGCATGGCATTCATACTCACCGCTTTGAAATCTTCAATCGTTTTAGCATGAGCAGACCCATAATGAATATGCCCATGTCTGAATTTATGCGGGGAGTGATAACATAATCCAACACTTTGTAACCATGCTTTTATATTTCTACGAGCAACCCGATCCCGATGCTCGCCGATTGAAATTATATTAGCATCTATCCTGCCAGTGTCAGACGAGAAAGGAGCAAACCAAAAACCATTAGGCGGTAATATCGCTCTGACTTCATCATCCCATTCTTGAACAACTTTGAGTAATTCGGGAATATCCAATAAATAGGTTATCCCAAATTTTCTATTCTTTGTTCTCACGCCTAAACTCGGATATTGAATGACTTTACGATTAGGTATATCTACTGCTTGAATTGGCAGAGACACAAACGCCCCGATTCGCATACCGGATAAAAAGAGAAACACAGCCGCCGCCCGTGCCCGCCGCTCAAGCAGTAAATCGGCGGGGCTGGCAGGATTGATTTCAAGAAGCCGCATCCGCCGCTGTTGATCACCGCAGGCGAGAAGGATCACGTTGTTCCCGCCTCGCTAAATAAATCAAACTTCAATAAATATAAAGCTTTACCTTCAGTTACTGAATTCAAGGAATTCGCGGGACGCGATCACTTCGTCATCGGCGAAAAAGGCTGGGAAGAAGTGGCCAATTACAGCTTGGCTTGGATCGAAAAAGTCGCTTAAGAAGAATTAACTCCAAAAGCGGAACGTCAAAGCGCGCCGGAATCAATGCGTCTAATTCCGTTCGAGATTGAAATAAAAATCTAGCAACGAAAAAACGCTCTTCAAAACGAAGGACGTTTTTTATTTCCTGCTTGAATATCCATATCATAATTACCGAAAATCAATGCACTGGATTGCAGGAAATGCCTATCACATAAAGTGCGGGAGAACCAGCTTTTTTTGGGCAGGTCATTTTCAAGCAATCGATTAAATATCAATAAACTTAGCGGGATGCTATTCAGAAAAATCTACGACCTTCCAAGCGCCATCTTCGCTTTTTTCGCACATGAATAATGGTTTTTCAGGAGGATTGAGATAATCTAAGCGATAAGCGATTAGATCTCCCTCTTCATAGATTTTAGATACCTTTACCCAATCAGGATGATTGTCAACATTTGGAAATGGATTATAAATTTGGTCAACCACTATAAAACGGTATCCTTCGCGGAATATAAGTTCCCAGTTCGGTATCCATCTGGTTTTACCAGATGGTGATCCATAATTTCCAAGTTCATCTGCATTACCGCACAATAACAAGTCAGATCTTAAATAATAGTTATAGACGACATTAGACAACACTCGATCTCCTGGGTTGGCCTGTTTATTTACGGCAGATAAAGCCCGGCAACGCGATCCAGTCCGCGATCCAGTCCAGATTTCCAACCCACATTCCGGAATATTTCCTCCTAAATACGCGATACTCTGCTTGAAAAAGAAACTATCATAATAACCGCCTTGGGTATTTTCAATAAATGTAGAGAGAAGGACAATAATCAACAAGGCTTGTATCGAAAAAGTAAGCAGTCGTGGCCGAGATTTTGTTAGGGTCATATTTTCAGCAGCGCGTGCTGCCAGCGGAATAAACAGTAATAAACATGCCATATAAAATCGCGGAAAAGTTATTATGGTAGGAAATACTAAAGCTAAAGCCAAACCGCCTATTAAGGCGGATACAGTAATCCAAGATAAAACCCCATTTCTCCATGATTTTGGAACAGGCATAAAAAATGCCATTGGCAAAAACATTAAAACCAATATTGATAAGCTGCCAAGTTGACCCAATCGTCTTCCTAGGACCAAATACAAAGGAGCTGTCACATATATGTTCGCAGAAACTTCTGACGAATACGCCCCCCACCCCAAAAATTCGTTTAGGAGTCCCGTTGCTAAGGAGGGACTACCGAACAAAACATAGTTGTAAACAAAAATTGGAATTATTGCAACGCCACCCCAAAACGCTAACTCCAATCCCTTTTTAATATAGTTCTGCAAAAAAAGCCGGATCTTTACCTCGACCGACTGGTCTTGTAACTGTTGCCATATCAGCAAAACTAGCATACCCGGCAGTAGTGTAATAGCATAAACCGTCTTACCTGCTATAGCAAAACCGGCTAATAAGCCGGAAATACGTCGCGCATACCCGCTTTCGTACGTCATCCAATAATAAACCCCCAACCCCATTGCCATTTGAAAGAGATCAACTTTTCCCTTTCCGAGTAATGTATTTATCATTGAGGATGTCATCAACATAGCAAGGGCGATCCATTGCCCTCGTCTCCCAACGCCAGCACGTTTACACAAGCCCAAAAGTAATACGGCCCCAGCAAGAAGAGTAACCCAGGAAAACAGACGAGCCGCGTCAGCGCTACCCAATGACATCAACGCCGCATGATTCATTTCCCCTTGAAACCCGCCACCATAATAAAGCCCTTTGAATGGAATTAATTGATAACGATACGTTTCTGCTACCACCTTTGGCTGGGTCATATAAAAATTTGCCGCATCCTCGAGCAACGGTGCCCCCAGCGAAGATACTCCGGCAATTGAAAATAAGAGACCCATAAGGGCAATAAATTGCCAAGCCCAGGTATCGGAACGGGTTTCACGATAAATGTTTTTTACTTGAGACCAAAATCCGTTGAGATGCCCAATCAAAAAGGGTAGACCTGATAAGAACGCAATGCCTACAATGGCCTTGACCACAATCGGGAAAAACCATCCGCGCAGGCTCAATAATATCCACACATTTGCCAGAGTTCCCTGTCCTAGCAGAAATGCAGTAGCAAATATAATAACCTCGTTCTTATCGATGGAAATATCAGAATGAATGTTGTTCTTGCCAACCAAAGCATGAAATATAGGCAAACCCAAACTCAAACAGGCGAATGAATAAAAAAACAATATGGAAAAAATTGCAAAGCCGGTCTCAGTAGCCATAATTCTCCGAGGACTCTCACGACTATTGAAAAAAATAACGTAACATGTGTTGAATCGTTCTTAACAAACTACCAGCATTAACATTTATTCCTAAACGGTCGAGTATTTGCCAAAACTCGATGGGTGCACCCCAATCCAATAAAAAGCAAGCCAATAAAATAGACATCCAAGCAAGGAGCAGGATTTTCACAAAATATGGGGCGCTGCCCTGAAGGAACGCAAACCTTTTAGGAAACTTATATAAATATAAGAATCCAAGCGCCACACCCATTAGCACAATGCCCCTAACAGACCAATTAAGCCAATGTGGTTCTATAACTATGACATATCCCATTACGAATACATAAAGCCCTCCCAAAATTATTATCGCTGCATAGAAAATATCGTAAGGCGCTTTATCTTGAGATGTCGAGGAAATAATAAGGAGGCCTGCTCCAGCTCCTAAAAGGCCAAACATAGCAATGAAATACTGAAACCAACCTTGTGGCCCGAAATCAATTAGTAGGGGCAATCTCCGAGTTAACATCGCCAAAATGATGATGAAGGCACTCGCAACAAGTAACAAAACGCCTATCTTATTAAAATCTCTTAGTCATAAGATATTAGATCTCATTTCTTCGATAATATCAAACGAGATTCCACGTCGAAATAAATTTGTCATCATTCAATGATTTTATAGCTTCAGGCGCAGACATGAGTTATCCCTTATGTGAAGTCAATTATAGCTACATTCCGCTATAATCGGCATAAGCAACTAAGGACAAATCCTATGCTAGAAACACAGTTATTAGGAAAGATATTGCCATCACACCCAGACATTATGCCCATCCTGTTGGATGTTCGTAAGAAGTATCAAATTCCAGAAATCAATTCGGAAGATAATGGTTTTAAGAAACTGTTGGAGTATGACCTAGGATAGTGCAAGGTTTTTTCTGTAATTTCGATCAAGTAGTTTCCTTGCCGTTTAGACTTGCGATTAGCTTGAACCTTCAAAAGTTATATATGTTCTGCCGGTCAGCCACTCCTCACTGATCTCGTTCAAGACCGCCGAGACCAAACGTAAACAGAATGCTTTGTTCGGAAAGATCGAGACGACGCGGGCTCGGTGCCGTACTTCGCGGTGGAGTTTTTCCACGCCATTGGTGGTGCGCAACAATTTTTGAAAAGCCCCCGGAAAGGAAAAAACACTGAAGCCTTCCGGGAGGTTGGTTGCCATCCACTCGGATAAACGCGAAGCACTCTTCTCGTATTTGCTCACTGCCTTGGCCAGATAGGCTTCAGCAGTTGTGCGGTCCGGAGCATTGAAGACGGTGCGGATATCCTCGGCCACTTCGGTCTGCATATCTTTGTGCGGCACGTAGGCTTGAGCATTTTGTTGTAGGTGGAATTGACATCGTTGCCAGGGAATGCCACCAAAGACGGCTAGGCGTGCCGCTCGCAATCCGGCATGATCATCGCTGGCGATCAACTGGATCCCGCCCAACCCGCGTTTCTTCAGGCTTTCGAGGAAGGTGCGCCAATGAACTTCGTGCTCGCTGAGCGACACAGAAACGCCCAAGATCTCGCGTTTCCCTTGTGGAGTAACGGCTACTGCCACTAAAACCGCCAAATGGCGAACCTGCCCATCTTCCCGAACCTGCTCGTAATAAGCATCCAGGAACAGGTATGGATATTCACCCAAGGGCCGTTCACGCCATTTCGCAAGCTCCTCATCCATCTGTGCTGCGGCTTGACTCACCATCGCCGATGAAACATTCACGCCGCACAATTGCTCGGTGATCGCCTTGACCTTACGAGTGGATACGCCCTGCACGTACATTTCTGCTAATGCTAGCGTCAAAGCTCGTTCACTTCGCAGTCCTTTTTCAAGAGCTTGCGGGTAGAACCCGCCTTCTCGCACTTGCGGTACCGCAAACGTGATCTCGCCCACTCGCGTGCGCATCGTCTTCGGTTTGTAGCCGTTGGCGTGAGCTTCGCGTTCTGATGTCCGTTGATAAGGTTCTGCGTTCAAATGCTCATTTCGTTCCGCTTGCATAGCTGAGTTGATGATTACTCGGATCAACCCCGGCAGGACTTCCAATCCTTGCTCTTGGGAGCACTCAAAGGTTGTAGGTAGCGGGGGATAAATTGAAATAATCCGGTTTCAAAGAATCCCACGCATGGCTCAGTCAAGCGGCTCTGGCTTTGGCGGTGGCGATCACGCCAGGCAAGGTCCAACGTGCACCGGAACGTTTCCCGAAAGGACTGGGACGATGTGAGACGCACGCAGGTACTTTCAATGGTCCCGCTGCCAATCAGGTAACCGCATGGTCGAAAACGGGCATAGTCCATTCGTTTTTCATTATGATCGTAATAGGTGATCGCCTTTTCGATAAATGGCCGGGCAGAAACAGGAGACAGCAAACTGCGGCAAGTTTGGATCACATCCTGAATGCGCCCTTCCCAAAGTTCGGTGCGAGCCTGGACCAGCCACTCGTGAGCTGGTGCGGTATTGGCTCCGAAGGCGGCTTCCGCAATGGGTGTGAGATATTCGCTGGCGTGGTACCAATCCACGATCTGCACCGCATTCGGAAAATACTTTTGTGCCAAATTCCAAATCCACACGGCGCCGTCTGAGACGAAAACGATTTCTTCGTGGGCGTCCACTGGATGTTGGATTCCGCTCGCCCAAAGTAATTTCCCAAATTGTTCGGCTTCTTGAATGTCGCAATAATATTTCATGTTCTTGGCCTGAAGACGACTCTGCTCTCCCACTCGTTCGCCAACGCCCTGCGTCCTTTCCGGATGATGGTTCTGCGGGCGGGATGGGTGAATCGCCTCGACTTCATACCAACACAGCGTCTTGAGCTCCCGCCACTCCCCATGCAAAGGAACGTGTACCCCATCCATTGAAGCGTAGATCCGTCCCGGACGTTTCTCCAAACTCTGCTCTCGCAGTTCCAATGCCTTTTCATCTTCGGCCACTCGTTTCCATTCTTTTTCTATTGGAGTCTGCGCCTGTCCATGGCCTTCGGTGTGCTTGCGCACCGTGTTGTCACTCGTCCGAAACAACAGAAACCGCTCCGCTAATTCACTCGCTTCTTCAAAGGACACTTCCACTCCCAAAGCTCCTAACAGACTCCCTAGGGTCCGGGTCGCCTGCCCAGGCACTATCCCAAATTTCTGATCCAAAGGCGATTGTCCGCAATGACAGTGACGGCAATGATAATACCGGCGCCGATATCCTACTTTTCCGAACACACTCCACACCACTGCTTTGCGACGACTCACAAATTCAGCAGTTCCCTCACAGCTACAAGGAACTCCTCGAGCCGCATAAACTTCCTCCCCCTGCTCGATTATTTTTTGGATTCCCAAGCTCGCAGCCTGTTTCACGAGCTCGCGCATTTCTCTTTCCATTTCGTCGATATTCGGCTCTCCACCCATTCTTTCTTTTATCTCTTCTGCCAGTAATTCCGCGATCTGCTTCAGCCGCACTGCCTGCATTCTTTTCGTGTTAAACTCCATCTTAAGCCTCCGGGTTTAGGGTTTGCGGTTCTGCAACTCCAAATCTAACCCAGAGGCTCATTTTTGAAAATCCATCTACAACCTTTTAGCGCACCCGCCTTCAAAAGCGTTCCGCTTTTTATTTGGTTGATTCGGTATAATCGAATAGCCATGAAACGATTTCAAGATTCTCTTTCGAAGTTAAAAAATATCATCCTGCCCGAATGGACCTCCGCCGTATTGATTTTTCTGGTCTGTTTCTTTTCCTTCGGAATTTTATTAGCGCGGCTGGGTTACTTTCAGGATGATTGGCATCATGTCTTTTATGCGTATTGGCAGGGAGCCGCGGGGCTGAAAGGCTTCCTATTCCAGGACAGCCGGCCATTCGCTTACATAATTTACGTTTTCTTCTTCCGCGTTTTAGGATTTGCGCCTTCGCATTGGCATTGGTCCATGATGCTCATCCGCTTCCTGACCGTGCTGATGTTCTGGCTTGCGGTTCGTCAACTTTGGCCGGAGCAGGTTGCCCTCACCACCTGGCTTGCCTTATTCTTTGCCATATACCCGATCTTTGCCTTGCAGCCTCTTTCTGTTGCATACACGCTCCACTGGACGATGTATTTCGTTTTTATGGCATCCGTGTGTCTGATGTTATATGCGGTCAAACACCAGAAATTATATTGGCCGATCACTATCCTGGCTTTGCTGTTGGAAGCCAGCCAGTTGTTATTAATCGAATATTTTTCCGGCCTTGAACTATCCCGGCTTGTCTTTCTCTGGTTCTTATTTCCCGGCCTTGCGTTTTGGGATCGGATAAAAAAGATTCTGCGTTATGTGCTTCCATTCCTTGTCATACTTTTGCTGTACGTGATCTATCGTAGTTCATATGGCGCTTTATTTGGTTATGATCGTTTTGCACTTCTATCGTTCTTGCATGGTCTGGTTGTATCGCCTCTTGCCGGTACCGCCCGCCTGCTTCAATTCATTGTTCAGGATTTTATATATATTACTTTTTCCCCGTGGTTTTCCGCCATTAATCCGAGCCTCGTTGATTTTTCCGGACACTTAACTTACGTGCTTGCTGGAAGTGTCATTGTTTTCGCAGCACTTGCCTTTTTTATAGTCTCCCGCCTCAAGAGCGCTGACAAAGAGAACTTGATTCGAAACTCAACGGTGCACATATTCTTAGGCGGAATTATATCCATTGTCCTTGCCATCCTTCCATTTTGGTTGGCCGGGTTCTCCATTTATCAGAAGAATCAACTTTGGAGCGACCGTCTGGCTTTAGCTGCCATGGGAGGAGCCAGCATGCTCATGGTGGGAATAATTTATACGCTGGTCGCTTATCCGCCTTATCGCAATATGGTTTTGAGCATCTTGCTTGGATTAGGAATCGGCCTCCAGGTTCAGACAGCTCGCAGTTATCAAGCTTCCTGGGATAAGCAAAGACAGTTCTATTGGCAGCTTTATTGGCGTGCTCCTGCTCTGCAATCCAACACGATGATCGTTGCGGATCAAGAAGTTTTATTTTTTATGGGAGATTATCCCACTTCGTTCGCGCTCAATCTGCTTTATCCTCAGCTCACCAAACCACCAGAAGCCAGTTATTGGTTCAATCCCGGTTCAGAGCACATGAACTGGGATGCATTTAGCGTGGGTCAGCCGGTTGCTTACAATAAATATATTACGACTTTCAACGCCAATGTTCAGAATGTTGTGGCGATTACTTTCCAATATGAACAAACTGAATGTTTGCATGTGCTTCGTCCTGATTATTCCGCGGTCAGCGGACTCAGTGCGGAAGCATATCGGTGGGCGGCAGTTTCCAATCTTTCCCGCATCGAGCCGACGACCAAGTCGGTTCCGCCGCCCGATATTTTTGGCAGTGAGCCTCAACATACCTGGTGCTATTATTACGAGCAAGCCGACTTAGCCAGCCAATTTCAGGATTGGCATCAAGTTGCCAGCTTGTGGCAGGAAGCAAATCAACAGGGAGTCTGGGCTAGGAATGGCGTTGAGCTTTTGCCGTTTATCCAGGGATATGCCATGCTCAATGACTGGCAGACTGCCCGAAAAATCACCATTCAAGCCAGCGTCCTGCCCGACCAACAATGGCCTATGTTGTGTGCTCTTTGGAAGAATCTCGATTCAGGCACACCAGCCTCTTCCGGGCGCGATCAAACCGTCTCGTTTATCAAAGCCCGCTTTCAGTGTCAAAAATGATGCGCTCCAAACTTTATTAGCCAATTCGGTATAATCAATCCATATGAGACTCGCCGCTCTTGTCCCGATGCGCCATCACAGTCAGCGCGTGCCCGGAAAAAATTATCGCCCGCTTGCTGGCAAGCCGCTTTTCCATCACATCATCGAAACACTGCTTGCAGTTCGTGAGATCAACGAAATTGTGGTGGATACTGATTCCGATCTCGTGATGGATGGTTTGCGCAAAAACTTTCCGCAGGTGAAGATCATCAATCGTCCCGATGCTTTGCGCGCGGACGATATCCCAATGAACGACATCCTGATTTATGATACAAGCCAGGTGCAAGCCGATTTCTATTTGCAGACGCACAGCACCAATCCATTGCTTCGATCCGAAACGGTTTCGCGCGCCATTCAATCGTTTCTCACCGATTATCCAAAGCACGACTCGCTCTTCTCGGTGACACGTTGGCAGACGCGGCTTTACGATCAAAACGGGAAAGCCATCAATCACGACCCCTCGGTTCTGATCCAGACCCAGAATTTGCCTCCCGTTTACGAAGAGAATTCCTGCCTTTATCTTTTCACGCGCGAAAACCTGCTCAAGCGGAATCATCGGATCGGCGAAAAGCCAATAATGTTTGAAATCAATGCCGATGAGGCCTGGGATATTGACGAGGAGCTTGATTTTCAGATCTGCGAATTTCTTTTTCAGAGAGAGGCCGATCAATGAGCGTGTTCAAACGCCCCAAGATATCATTCCTTTTGATCCTGCTAGTTTTGTTGATTGCATCCGCTGCGGCCTATCTGCCATTGGTCGGAAAAATAGGTTATTCCAACGACGATTGGTATTTGATGTATGATGCCCATGTGGCGGGACCGCAAATTTTCCACACCGTATATAGTGTTGATCGTCCGGCGCGGGCCTATGTTTTAATTCCTCTGTATTCGTTGTTCGATGAGAATGTACTTCCGTATCATCTCAACCTATATCTCTTTCATTTACTGGCGGCGTTGGCTTTGTTCTGGGCGCTGGACATGGTCTGGCCGCGTCAGCGTTTATTCACATTCAGCGCGGCGCTTCTATTCCTAATCTATCCGGGTTTCCTTTCACAGCCGAATCCCGTTGATTATCAGTCGCAGATCATCAGCCTCTTTCTCGGAATGTTTTCCATTGCGTTGACCATCAAAGCAATCTTAACCCCGCGCGTTGTCCCGAAGATCATCATCACGGTCGTTTCAATTCTATGCGGAATTGCCTATCTTTCACTCGTGGAATATTTCATCGGGTTTGAAGTCTTTCGTCTGGCTTTGATCGCCGCATTGGTTCTGCGCGGGAAGGAATTGAATTGGCGTCAGCATGTGACAAAGATTGTTCGCCAATGGCTTCCTTTTCTCATTGCTCCCGCTGTCTTTTTATTCTGGCGCTTGTTCTTCTTTCAGAACGTACGCAAAGCCACGGATGTCGGCGCGCAGGTGGGACAAGTGTTTGGATCGCCCATTTATAAGGGACTCGATTGGCTGATCGCGTTATTTCAGGATACGATCAAAATCATCTTTCTAGCGTGGGCGGTACCGCTCCACGATCTGGCATTTCAACTTCGCTTGCGAGATATGTTGGTCGGATTGGCGCTTGCGATATGTATCGCCCTGATTGTGGCTTTATTTTCCTCGTCGCTCGTGAGATCCGAAGCGGACTCAGAAACATCCTATGATTGGAAGAAAGAGGCGTGGTGGGTTGGCTTGGTTTCGGTGATTGGAGGGTTATTACCGGTCATCGTTTCCAATCGTCAGGCTGATTTCGGAGGCTATTCGCGTTATACATTGACCAGTGCGGAGGGCGGCGTCATCGTGCTGGTGGTTTTATTGAGTTACTTGAAGTCCGCGCGCATAAGGATGGTTTTGTTTTCCGTATTGGTGGGCACCGCCATCCTCACGCATTACGCCAACTCGGTAAGTGCTGTCGCTGATTCGGAAGCTATTCGCAATTTTTGGTGGCAGGTTTTCTGGCGCGCCCCTGCAATTTAAGGATCACACAACCCTTGCAATCAATTATCCTCAAGGCGGCATTGCCGAGGCGTATTTTGTTTGGGGGCCGGCAAGTTTTATTTATTCCCCTGAAAAACAAACCGCGATTCCCATTTCGGTCCGTTTATCGGCGATGGTATGGACACAGGATAACGTCCTGCGAGTCATCACAGCACATGGAGAGGCGACCGACGCAGAACGCGGATACGTCTCCATGGAGGATTTTGGAAATGTGACGGTGATCGCGCAGTCAACGCCGGAAGGATGTATCCGCGTCATAGATGGGAGCAACCCTGAAGTCTCGAGCGCCGACGCGCAGAATATTATGCTGGTCGCTTCCCATTCCCACATCAACAATGTGGTTCTCAACAAGCAGGCCTCAACGCCGCCCTCCTCGATCTTCGGCAGCGAGCCGTCTCATGGATGGTGTTATTATTACGAAAAGGCCGAATTGGCGTGCCAGCAGGGAAATTGGCAGATGGTGGAAAAACTGGGAGATGACGCGTTGAATCAAGGTCTCTATCCCTCCGACCGAATCGAATGGATGCCTTTCCTGCAATCGTATGCCGTGCTAGGCGAACTCGATAAGGTTCACCATCTGGTCAGCATCATTGATGCCGATCCATTTTCGAAAATGCAGGCTTGCCAAATCCTAACTCATACGAGTACGAAGAATGGAAATTTAAACGCAGATATGCAAAGTTTGATTCAACAATCTTTTTGCCAATAAATTATGCCCACTATTTTGTTTTCCGCTCCCTATATGATCCCGTCGCTCGAACGCTTCAAATCTGTGTTCAAGAAACATCACATTGATTGGATTGTCCCTGAAGTCCGCGAGCGATTGGAAGAGGCTGACTTATTGAAATACGCCGGTCAATTCGATGGCACGATCTGCGGCGATGACCGTTATACAGAACGCGTGCTGAAAGCCTGCTCACCTCGTTTGAAAATCATTTCGAAATGGGGAACGGGCATTGATTCAATTGATATTGAAGCCGCGTCTCGACTCGGGATCAAAGTGGCACGCACGCTCAATGCTTTTACCACACCCGTAGCGGATACCGTTCTCGGCTACCTGCTGGCGTTCGTTCGCCGTGAACCGTGGATGGATCAAGCCATGAAGCGTGGTGAATGGAAAAAGATTCCCGGAAAAACGTTGAGCGAATGTACGCTTGGTGTGATCGGCATTGGCAACATTGGCAAGGCAGTGACGCGCCGCGCCCGCGCCTTTGGAATGAAAGTGTTTGGTAATGATATTATTGAGATTGACCATGTCTTTATCACGGAAACTGGAATCGAGATGACGGATCTCGAACATCTATTATCAAATTCCGATTTCGTTTCCATCAATTGCGATTTGAATCCGACCAGCCGTCATTTGATCAATGCCAAAACATTGGCGCTGATGAAGCCTAAAGCAGTCCTGATCAACGCCGCGCGCGGACTTATCGTGGACGAAAAAGCTTTGATCGAAGCGTTGCAAACTAAACGTCTCGCGGGAGCCGCATTGGATGTCTTTGAGGTTGAGCCGCTTCCGTTGGAAAGTCTGCTTTTGAAGATGGATAACGTCATGCTCGCGCCGCATAATGCCAACTCCAGTCCGGCCGCATGGGAACGTGTGCATTGGAATACAATCAAAAATCTTTTGGATGGCTTGGGAATTGATTCAGGTGATTTGAAGGTTCAACAATGACTATGCAATCGTCAATCGAAAAAGAAAAATCGAAAATCGTGTTAATTACCGGCGCGGCAGGAGGTATAGGCCGGGCAACCGTTGCTCTCTTTGCCGAGAAAGGTTGGCGCGTCATCGGCGTGGATAGAAACCCGTTTGGCGATAGCTTTCCAAAAAACGGACTCTTCATTCAGTCCGATATTGCACGGCCCGAGGACATGCATGATATCTTTGAGCGAACGCGTGCATTCACGGATTCACTCGATGTGCTGGTCAACAACGCAGCATATCAAATTGCAAAGCCGTTGATCCAAACCTCCGTCGAAGAATGGGACTCGGTAATGGCGTCTAATTTGCGTTCAGTTTTTCTGAGCGCAAAGCTGGCTCATTCATTGCTCAAAATGCATGGCGCCGCGATCGTAAATGTTTCATCTGTTCATGCGATCCAGACCTCGGCAAACATCGCTGCGTATGCCGCGTCAAAAGGCGGACTACTGGCTTTGACGCGTGCAATGGCGATTGAGTTTGCGCCAGATAATATCCGCGTCAACGCGATTCTCCCCGGCGCGGTGGATACTCCAATGTTGCGCGCCGGCCTCGGACGCGGACATGTGGGTCACGGCGATATGCAGGAACGGCTCGATAATCTGGCACGTAAAACGGTCAATGGACGCGTTGGAACGCCGCAGGAAATTGCTCACGCAATTTATTTCCTCGCTGATAACGAGCAATCATCTTTTATGACGGGACAAGCACTGGTGATTGATGGCGGCGCAACCGCGAGATTGAGCACGGAATGAAGCAAACTCTTAATACCATTCTTCCGTCCTCGATTCTCCAATCCACCAAAAACACTTACGACGCTATTCGTCGTCTTCCTCAACTTCCCGATGCGTATCTGCATCCGTGGCGGCGCGAAAGCATTTATAGAATCAAAGCATTCAAAGATATTCACAAAGGCAAACGCGCGTTCATCATTGGCAATGGACCAAGCCTCAAGCAAATAGATTTGTCCAAGCTTAAAAACGAGTTCACGTTCGGGCTAAATCGTATTTATTTATTGTTTCCTGAACTGGGTTTCAGTACAACGTATTTTGTTTCCATCAACGATCTTGTGATCGAGCAATGCGCGGATGAGATTGCAGCGTTGCCTATTCCAAAATTCATTGCATGGCATTCGCATCGCAACTTCAAAACTTTTCCTGACGAGTTGATGTTTTTGTACACTACGTACACCGGCCCAAAGTTTGCTCGCGATATGACGCGCCGCGTTTGGGAAGGCGCGACGGTCACCAACGTTGCATTGCAACTCGCATTTTATATGGGTTTTCAGCAGGTCCTCCTTATCGGCGTGGATCACAACTTTGCATCGAAAGGCGAGGCGAATAAAACGGTCGTGTCTACGGGCGATGACCCGAATCATTTCTCCGCCAGTTATTTCGGCAAAGGCTTTCGCTGGCAACTGCCTGATCTCGATACCTCCGAGATCGGATATCAAAAAGCCCGTGATGCCTATCGCAGCGCCGGACGTGAAGTCCTCGATGCGACCGTCGGCGGCAAACTGACGGTCTTCCCAAAAGTGGACTACAATTCACTCTTCTGAAATTTACGTTTTACGGATTCCTTGATGTCATCCTCACTTTCGTCGAAAATTTTCAACTGGCGCGCCCTTCTCGTTCTCTTGCTGATCCTCGGCGCGGCTTTACGTTTCATTAATCTGACTGTCCCGCCTCTTGATTTTCATCCCGTGCGTCAATTGCGCAACCTGATTGTTGCGCGCTCCATTTATTATCAGCTCATTCCGAATCCTGATCCGCAAAAAGCTGCCCTCGCCAAAGCTTTTTATAACGCGGTTGGACAATATGAACCGCCAATTACTGAATCCATTACGGCTTGGACGTATACATGGACAGGCGGTGAGAATATCGAAGTGCCGCGTATTTACGAAACAATATTTTGGCTCTTGGCCGGATTAGCTTTATTTGATCTTGCGCGTCGCATCGCATCGCCTACATCGGCTTTGATTGCGTTGGCATATTATCTAGTGCTTCCCTTTGCGGTTGAGGCCAGCCGTTCTTTTCAACCCGATCCGTTGATGACATCATCGTTCGTTGTGGGTATCTATTTTCTTTATCGTTGGTGCGAAGAACAAAAATGGAAATGGGCAATCTTTGCGGCTCTCTTTATTGGCTTGGCAGTCTTGGTCAAGATCGTGATTGTTTTCTTGGTCATCGGTGCGGCGATTGCGGCGGTATTATCTACGCTCGGATTGCGCTTCTGGAAATCGCTTCAAGTTTGGGTGATGATGGCTTTGATGGCAATCCCCGCGTTTATCTATTACATCCTCGGTCATCCGGGCCGTTCGGATGAATATTTTTTTGCGTGGACAGTAGACCTCATCAAGCTGATCACGACAACCAGTTTCTATGCTCATTGGCTGGGATTTGTCGGATCACTATTTGGGCTGGCAATTTTGTTCTTGAGCATTGCAGGAGTGTTTCTCGCGCCGCCGCGTCTGCGCTGGATGCTGATCGGAATCTGGGTCGGATATATTTGCTACGGTCTAACGCTTCCGTATCAAATGTATACGCACAGTTATTATCACATCCAGCTGATACCGGTGGTCGCTTTGGGACTGGTGCCAATCATAGAAGCAGTGGCCGTTCGCGTGGCAGGCGAGAGGCGTTGGCTCAAAGCCGCGCTGATTGCCATCGTCGTTTTCGTCATCGGATATCAAGCGTGGATTGCGCGCTCGGATCTGGTTGCGCAGGCCGCGGATTATCGCCGTGAACCGGCGTATTGGGAAAATATGGCGAAGGCGATTCCGGCGAATGCCAACTTGATTGGTTTGACCCAGGATTATGGTTATCGTCTGATGTATTACGGCTGGCGAAAAATCACATTGTGGCCTTATGTCAATGGCCTGACCGCAGTGAAAGGCACAAGTGTAAACGCTCAGGCAAAATTTTCCGAACTGGTTGCGGGCCGGGATTATTTTTTGGTATCTGCTTCCAATCAATTGGATGCGCAACCCGAGTTGAAGAAAATTTTGGACGGATATACTGTCACTGAGCAAGGCAACGGGTTTATTGTGTATGATTTGCATAAACCTAAATAGGATGCGAACCAACGCGCTTGGATTTCATGACCCTTGTTTCCATTGTCACGCCATCTTTCAATCAATCTGCCTATCTTGAACAGACTATTCGGTCTGTTCTCGAGCAGGGTTATTCTGATGTTGAATATATTGTCATCGATGGCGCATCAAATGACGGAAGCGTGGATATCGTTAAAAAATATTCACCTCGTTTGGCATATTGGATTTCGGAAAAAGATTCAGGTCAAGCGGATGCCATCAACAAAGGCCTGAGGTGCGCGAAGGGTGATATCGTTGCCTGGCTCAACTCGGATGATTATTATCTGCCAGGCGCGATTCAGTCTGCGGTTGCTGCATTTGAATCCAGTCCGCAGGCTGTGATGGTTTATGGAAATATGCTGGCAGTGGATCAAACCGGTCAAACCATCAATCAATTGCGTTATCGCCAATTAACCCTCGAAGATTTGCTTTGCTTTCAAATCATCGGCCAGCCCGCGGTCTTTATTCGGCGCGCTGCATTCGAAAAGGCCGGCGGGCTTGACCTCGACTTTCATTTTATGCTCGATCATCAACTCTGGATCAAGCTTGCCGCGCAGGGACCAATTGTGCATGTCAATGAAACATGGGCCGCGGCTCGTTATCATCCGCTGGCGAAGAATCGCGCTCAAGCTCCCGGATTTGCGCGCGAGGCTTTCCGCGTTTTGGATTGGGCGGAAACCCAATCTGATCTGGCTCCGATATTGCAGCGCGTCCAACGCCGCGCCCGCGCTTCGGTTCAACGTGTCAATGCGCGCTACCTGCTCGACGATGGCCAAACATGGAATGCGCTCAAAGCGTGGACGCGCGCGTTGAGCATCCATCCGCCGACAGCACTAGCGCGATTAAATCTACTTGGCTCGGCGCTATTGAATCTAATCGGAATGAATCGAATCCGTGTTGCTATTCTGAAGCGCAGACAAAGTCAATATCAATCGAATGATAAAGTTAGCGTGAGAAAATAAAACAATGAAACAGATTTGGAAAACTCTTTCCCTTCTTTTGGTGATGGCTCTTTTTACCAGCTGTTCGGTTTCTGTGCCAGGATTGAAACCAGCTCCGACCTCAACTTCCACGCCACCGCCGACGCTGGTGCCATTGATGGATGTCACCGTCATTCCCAAATCCAACCGTCCCAATATTCTTTTTATTCTGACCGATGACTTGGATGCAAAACTCGGCACGCTTCAATATATGCCTCATCTCCAGCAACTAATGGTTTCGCAAGGCTTGATGTTCAATGATTTTTTGATTGATACTCCTTTGTGTTGTCCTTCGCGTTCATCATTTTTACGAGGCCAGTATGTCCATAATCATCAGGTGTACACGAACGGTCCGCCACTTGGAGGCTTCCAGCAGTTCTATCAGCTTCAACATGAAAATTCCACGCTCGCCACATGGCTGCAACAAGCCGGATATCGCACGGCATTATTTGGAAAATATTTGAATGGTTATCCATACCCGGATGACCGCGGTTATATCCCACCGGGTTGGACGGACTGGCTCAGCCCTGTTAAGGGCAGCCCATACAAAGAATTCAATTACACGATGAACGATAATGGCAAGTTTGAAAATCATGGTCAGGGACAAAACGATTACATGACCGATGTCCTTTCCCAGAAAGCCGATGACTTCATCCGTGCCTCCGCTTCAAACTCACACCCGTTCTTTCTCTATCTCGCAACGTATGCGCCTCATGAACCGGCTGTGCCATCTCCGCGCGATGCGAATCTGTTTGCCAATTTGACAGCGCCTCGCACGCCGTCGTTTAACGAGGCCGATGTTTCCGATAAACCCCCAGCCATGCGCGGCGATCCGCTTCTGACCGGCCCCCAAATTGCCAACCTCGATCAGCTGTACCGCGATCGGGTGCGATCCATGCAAACCGTGGACGAGATGCTGGCGCGCTTGATCAACACGCTTCAACAAACCGGTCAATTGGATAATACCTATATTATCTTTACATCCGATAACGGCTACCATCTTGGACAGCATCGCTTGATGGGCGGCAAAGGCACGGCGTATGAAGAGGATATCCTCGTGCCATTACTTATACGTGGACCAAATGTGCAGGCCGGTGCGGCTTTGGATGGTTATGTATCCGGCAATATTGATATTGCTCCAACCATCGCGGAGCTCGCCGGCGTGGTGCCGCCGCCGTATGTGGATGGCCGCTCACTCGTCCCATTGTTTAGTGCGCAGCGCCCCGCTCAAACAGATTGGCGTCAGGGTTATCTCATCGAGTATTATGGCGCGGGCGAAGCAGAGAGTGCGAATAGCTCTTTGGCTACTTATAACAGCCTCAATCAATTGCTCGAGCCGCCGGACCTCGACCAGTTCCTTCCGGTAGCAGCCACGCCCAATTATCTGGCGCTTCGCACCCCACAATATACTTATGTGGAATATCAAGATGGTTTCCGCGAACTCTATGATCTCAAACAGGATCCGTACGAACTGAACAACATCGCTTCAACCACCGACCCAAATTTACTGGCTCAATTCTCAGCTTGGTTGAAGTCTTTGGCCTCCTGTTCTGGCTCTTCATGCCGCACTGCTGACTTAAATGGAATTCATTAAATGCTCATTATGTAGTGATAGAATTGCGACCTTGTGAATACCTTCCCTTCAACGAATCGTTCTTTCTTTTCCTCGCGCTGGCTGTTGGTCGGCACACTGGTTCTGCTATTTGGTCTGGGTTTCGGCATTCGTTTGTATCAATTGACGAACCTGCCGCTTGATTTTCAGCCGACGCGCCAGCTGCTCTCGATGCTCAAAGCACGCGGCATGTATTATGCGACGAACCCGCCGGGCATTCCTGCCTGGCAGAGACAAATGGCGATCCAACAATGGAAGACGCGCGCGGATGTCGAGCCGTCCATTGTGGAAAACCTGGTCGCGTTCACATACCGCTTTACGGGTGAGCATTTTTGGATCGCACGGATCTATTCGTCGCTGTTCTGGATCATCGGCGGAATATTTCTCTTCCTGCTCGTGCGTGATTTGATTTCCGTGGATGGCGCGGTGATTGCCACTGCGTATTATCTTTTCTTTCCATATGCAGTTATCGCCAGCCGTTCGTTTCAACCCGATCCTTTTATGGTGATGAGCATCATCTCTTTTTGGTGGGCATTCCATCGCTGGACGAAGAATCCCTCTTGGCCTTGGACGATTCTTGCGGGACTTTTGGGTGGGCTTGCCATTCTGATCAAATTCTCTGCTGCCTTTTTTGTGATTGGCGCGGCGCTTGGACTTGGGTTTGGAAAATTTTCACTGCGCGATCTGATTCGTAAACCACAAGTATGGGTCATAGCCCTGCTTGGAGTTTTGCCAGCCGCGGCCTATCTCTACGATGGACTGATATTAAATAATTTCCTTCGCCAGCAATTTGGCGGACGATTTTTTCCTTCCTTGTTGCTTAGCCCGATCAATTATATAAATTGGGAAGTCAAAGCCGCTCTGGCGGCTGGCGGCGTGGCGATCATGTTCGGATTGCTAAGCCTGTTCTTTGTCCGCGAACGAAGCGCAAGATTCTTTTTGTATGGGCTGTGGGGCATGTATATTCTCTACGGTCTGTATTTCGACTATCACATTGCCACACATGATTATTATCAATTACCCTTCATCCCCATCGTAGCCGTTTCGCTCGCACCGCTCGCCGATTGGTTCCTCGCTCGACTGGCTGAGTTGAGCGCCGGACGCTGGTTGCGGATTGCCGCAATTGTCTTTCTTGCTTTCGGTTTATTCTCTGCGCTTTGGGATATTCGCAATACGCTCAAGTCGGTGGACTATCGTCCGCAGGCCGCCATGTGGGCTCAGATTGGCGATCAGCTGGGACATGCCTCCGGTGTGGTGGCACTGACTCAGGATTATGGTCAGCGTTTGAATTATTGGGGTTGGCAGAACGCCGAAATCTGGCCGAACTCCGGTGACATTGATTATCATGAGCTACGAGGCGCGTCGTTTAACTCCAGCACCAATTTTGCCAGGATGACCAGCGGCAAAATTTTTTTCCTTGTTACCGATTTTCAGGAACTCGACCGCCAGCCTGATCTGAAAAAATCACTATCTGCTTTTCCCGTTTTTGCCCAGAGCGATAATTATATTATTTATAACTTGCGCAACCAACCCGTGCCTTGAGGATCATGTCGATGCCTGTCTTTGAATTTAAAAGGTCGCAGTCTGTTCTTTTCCGCGTTGCACTGGGGTTAGGTGTGGTCTCCATGACCGTTGCACTGGGACTGTTTGCCTATCTTGGCACGTTCACGCGCTATTTAGCCGATGATTACTGCGATACGGTGACTGCCAGTAGCGGCCCGATCTTACAAGTTGTGATCCATTGGTATGAAACGGCATCGGATCGCTTCTCGAATCTTCTCTTTGTCGCTCTCAGTGAATTCCTTTTTCCTCGTAATGTGGAGATTTTACCTGTCATTGTGATTTTCTTGTGGACCGCTTCTCTCACCTGGCTGGTGTATGAAATCCGGCAGATGATAAGATGGCAATGGCATTTTCTTCTTGATTTTTTTCTCGCCGCCTCGCTTGCCTTCTTTGCAATTCTGCAGGCTCCCAATCGTTTCCAAACCTTTTACTGGCGTTCTGCCATGGCAACTCATTTTGCGCCAATACTATACCTGACTGCGTTTGCCGCTTTTCTACTGATGGCGGCGCGAAGAAATCAAGGTCGATATCCATCCGTTTGGATGGGTGGCCTGTGTCTCTTCCTTTCCTTTTTTGGAGGCGGTTTTTCTGAGCCACCGGATGCAGTACTGGTCATCGCATCTGCCTTCGCACTCGCGGCGGGATGGATCTGGGTGAAAGGACAACTTCGGCGCCCGGCTTTGATGCTTCTGAGTTGGACATTGGCAGGCGGCCTATTGGCGCTGCTTGTGATGGCTCTCTCTCCCGGTAATTTAACTCGCAGTCAGATTCACCGGCCCGACTTTGTCGCCTTGGTATATCATACGATTTTGTATACAGGTCTATTCGTTTCTGATACATTCCTTTCCCTTCCGCTTCCAACTCTTTTTTCCACTGCGATTCCGTTTTTACTATTCTATGGATTATTCGCGACAATATCTTCCCTATCCTCCACAAGCTTACGGACATTATTAATCATCATGATCACGATACCTATTCTAGCATATGCTTTGATTGTTGCCAGTTTTGCTCCAAGCATCTACGCCCAGGCCTTTCCTGCAGAGCGTGCCCGTTTTCTCGGCCTCCTGCTCATGATCATGGCTTTGATGCTAGAAGGTGCTTGTTTTGGAATCCTTCTTGCACAATGGAAGATGCGCTGGTCGTCACCGGCAACGATGCTGGCGGTGGTCCTATTAGCCCTCTGCGCTTTTTATCCTCCCCGCGCTGCCTGGGCTATTGTACAAAATAAACGACCTTTCTACAGCCTTTGGTCATCCGTATGGGATTATCGTCAGGCGCAGATACTTGCTGACAAATCAAAAGGCGAGAACGATCTTGTAAGTTTTCGAATGTACAGTCTCGAAGGCGTTGAAGAACTTAGCGCCAGTCCGAACTCATGGATTAATGCATGTGCCGCCAGTTTTTATGGCGTTCATTCCATCAGTGCACCATAGATTGATAAAATGACCACCAAGCTTCCTCCTATTCTTGTGACGGGCGCGCATCGCACAGGTACCACCTGGGTGGGGAAAATGTTGGCTGCCAATTCGCAGACCGCCTATATCAGCGAACCGCTCAACGTTTGGCATCGCGCCGGTGTTCTCCGCGCATGTGTAAAGCATTGGTATACATATATCACCGATAAAAATGAATTTGCTTATTTACCGGCATTCAACGAACTTCTGGGATTCCGTTATCATGTTTTCGATGAAATCAAATCGCTTCATTCTTCAAAAGATTTTTTTCGCATGGGGCGCGATTTTGAGATTTTTTGGCGTGGACGGTTAATGCATCAGCGTCCGCTTCTCAAAGATCCGTTCGCCGTATTTTCATTGGCGTGGTTTGTTGAGCGATTTAATTATCAGGTTGTGGTTACGGTTCGTCATCCTGCCGGTTTTGCCAGCAGTCTCAAACGGCTTAATTGGCCTTTTGATTTCACCGATTTATTGGATCAACCGTTGTTGATGCAGGATTATCTTGAGCCGTATCGCAAAGATATGCAAACGATAAAAGCCGATGACATCATCGGACAAGCCGGCCTTTTATGGACGATGATCTATCGCGTCGTTCATTCGGTCCGCGAGCGGATACCCTCTATACAAATTGTCCGCCACGAAGACCTTTCGTTTGATCCAGTATCAGGCTATAAGACTTTATATCAATCGCTGGGTTTGGATTTTACTTCACGCGCTGAGCAAACGATTCTTAATGCCAGTAGTTCTGAAAACCCTACAGAAGTTTCGCGGAAGAAAGTTCACGCGGTCAAACTCGACAGCCGCGCGAATCTCGATAACTGGAAACGCCGCCTCACGTCCGATGAGATCGCACGTATCCGCCTCACGACCGAAGAAGTCGCGCATCTTTATTATCCTGAAGTGAATTGGAATTGAAGCCGTACCTGCCGCTTGTTTCTATCGTAACGCCATCCTTCGATCAGGCGCGTTATCTGGAAGCCACCATTCAGTCCGTGCTTTCACAAAATTATCCGCGCCTGGAATACATTATTGTGGACGGCGGTTCGACCGATGGAAGTGTTGAGATCATCAGGAAATATGAAAGCAAATTTGCGTGGTGGGTAAGCGAGAAAGATCAAGGTCAGACCGACGCGATCAACAAAGGCTTTGCCCATGCGAAAGGTGATTTTTTCGCGTGGCTTAACTCGGATGATACTTATGAACCGAATGCATTATCATCGGCTGTAAAGTTTTTACAAACTCATCCCGAAGTCGGTTTGGTGTATGGCGATGCGAATTACCTCAACGAAGATGGCGGCGTAATTGGACGCTTTCCCGCAGCACAAACAGACTTGGTTGGATTGAGACGCGGCTACGTTCATATTCCGCAACAAGCCGCTTTCTTTCGTGCAGATTTGTGGCACGCGGTTGGACCGCTTGATCCATCCTTTTATTTTGCAATGGATTATGATTTATGGGTGCGGCTGGCGGCGCGTTCGCAGGTAAAATATGTTCCGCAGACTTGGGCAAACTTTCGACTGCACGCGTCTGGAAAAACAATCAGCGCGGACGACCGTTGCTGGCCCGAAATGCTGCGCGTTCATTATCGTGATGGTGGAAAATTTTTATCGGCGATCGTTGCAAAGTATTACATCCGTAAGTTAATTGCGCCGATTTGGAATTGGCGTCTGCGGCGAACGCTGCAATCATGATAAAACCATATCCTGGAATCGAGTATCCCATATGAATTTTCTTTTTGCATCTCCATCCTCTGATGATTTCGTCTACCTTCTCAAAGCTTGGAAGGTTTGGCTGTTGGGCGCGATAGTCGGCGCGCTGATCGGCGCGGCGATTTATTATCTTGCGTTGCCGCCATACCGTGCGCGTGCTTCCGTCAACGTGGACTTTCATCTTGAACAGGCCTGGCCGCAAGATACAGATCGTGAACAGTTCTATTACCTCGAACGCGAGACGCGCAAGCTGGAAGAAATAGCATGGTCGGATGGGGTGTTGAATCAAGTTGCTTTGCAAGTCCATGGTGTGACCGTGGATCAGATGCGCGGCGGAAAACTTCAATTGAGTCAACCCGCTGTCGGCGGCTGGCATTTCTTCGCGGATGATAACGATCCAAAAATTGCTGACGCGCTGGCCTCGGTATGGGCACAGGCTTTTGCGAATCAGGTTCATACGGAAGTGATCGCAGCATCCACAAGCGGGTTGGAACCGTATATCACTGTCAATGCAGATCAGACACAAAACATTCCAACCAAACGACTGTTTAGTGTAAGCACATATTTGCTCGTTGGCGCAGTGGTCTTTTTAACGTTGAGCGCGCTTGTGGTTCTATTCTTTCACCCAAATCCTGTTTCGTCTAAATCGAAATGAAAAACTCTGTGCGCTCCTGGTTTCATCTTGATAACATCGCACGCATCTTGTGGGCGCTGGTGATGCTGACTTTACCCGTCACCAGCTTTCGATATTTTCCTTTCATGGGCGCGGAGACATATGTCCGTCCGTTGTCAGCGTATCCGCTGGCACTGCTGTTGATTGTTTTATTTGTTCAATTTCTTCGAGATCACAAACGTCTCACCTGGCCCGGCGCGTTCACGCCGCTGGCAGCGTTTGTCCTTGCCACTTTGGCGGCGACCGTGATCGGAGTCTTGTTTGGGCCACTGGTCCTGCGCAGTCAGGCTTATTGGGGCCGCGCTATCCGCGCTTGGGCAACGCTGATCATTGGTCTGGCATTCTTTGTCAGCGCGGTTTGGATGAATCGTAGTGAAGATGAATTGCGCTTCACCATCAAGTGGATGTTGTTTGGTTTCGTGCTTGACATTTTGTGGAGCGGCATACAGGGCGCGACGTTTTATTTGCACATCCTGCCCAAGCCATTGGTGACCCATTGGCAGCTTGCTTTCTCGATGCGTGAATTGATCCGGACCAACCGCGTTTCTGGAATGGCGTATGAACCTGCCTGGCTTGCCGGTGAGATCGCGACGATTTATTTGCCGTGGCTTTTCGCTTCGCTTCTGACCCGCGTGCGGGTGACGCGTTTCAAATGGTTTGAACTTGTCTTGGCGGGATGCGCGGCATTGCTGCTGTTAGCTACCTTCTCACGCGGCGGCCTCGCAACAGTAGCCGCGACAATTGTTCTCACATTATTATTTATCGGCGGTGAATATATCCGCGCCGCGTGGAATTGGTTCATCTCCGGCTTTCGGAATGCAAGAGGATTAATTTTGCGCGGTGCCATGATTGTAGCTGTGGTGGCTATTGCATTTGGCGCGTTATGGTTCCTCAGCCGCAAGAATTATATTTCGCGATTGTGGAACACACAGGCTACCAGCGTTCAGGATTTCCTGATCCAAAACTCCGCAGGCGCGCGTGCCGCATATATCTGGGGGGCGATGGGGGCGTATCGCGATCATCCGTGGACAGGCGTGGGACTGGGCGCCGACGGTTTCTATATTTATCAGAATCTGCCGGATTGGATCATGACGATGGTGCCGGAAATTGCATCGCAGCTCAGTCCGGCCAGTACGCTGTATCCCAATGCGAAGAATCTTTATGTGCGCCTTTTGGCGGAAACCGGACTAATCGGCTTCATCCTCTTTTTCGGCTTTCCAACTTTTCATTCTCGGCGATACGATTGCGGCACTGAAACAACATGCGGCGCTCTGGCGATATTTGGGAATTGCTGCCCTGTTTTCATGGTTGGGAATTATCTTTTATAATATGACTCAGGATTCTTTCGCCACTCCCAATATCTGGCTCAATCTTGGAATCTTTGTCGGGATGTCTATATTATCACTGCAAACTGTGGCGAAAAATTCATGATTGAGATATGGATCATTTTCATAACAAAGGCATAATCATTTTGTCGGCTATTCCTTTCTTTCGTTATCATTAGCCTATGCGGACGTACGAAACTCCTTATGTTGCCGATTGGTTTGCGATCTCACTGCGCTGGGCAGTCATGCTCGGCTGCGTGGTGTCGCTTGCGTTGGGCAGCAAGCTGGCATTGCCGCTTCTCTGGCCGGTTGGCCTGATGGTTATATGGAACATGGGAATGACTGTACTTGCCAGCCTCAATACTCGTATTAATTATCATCGTCAGATCAGCCTGGTAGTTGATATTTTGTTAAGCGGGATCTTCTTTTGGACGCAGGGCGGTCTGGCCGGCCCGGTTTCATGGGCAGGACTTTTACCTGTCCTTACCGGCGCGGTTTATTTCGAATACTGGGGAGCCTTGCTCAGTGCGGCTTTATTTGCTGTGCTCTCACAGGCAAGTGCCTATTTTTACATCCGGACTTTCTCTTTGCTGGCCATGGGTTGGGGAGGAACGTATCTGGTCTTGGGCGGGTTGTTCGGATTCCTCGGTCGACAACTGGCCACCCGTTTACATGCCATGCATCAGAAATGGCTCGAGGCTGAAAACAAAAAATACATGATTCAAAACGAACGTTTGCGCGCCATCTATGAATTGACTTCCACGCTGACTGCCACACTCTCCTACAAGCGCGTGCTCAATTCTGCCCTTGACCTTGGATATGCCGCGCTCAATCCCGATCCTGATCATTCTGAGGATGATCCGCTGGTCAGTGCGGTTCTGCTGTTCAAGGGCGGGCATCTGCACGTTGGGTCGGCACGGCGCCTTACTCAAGCGGATATGCGCGCCACGTTTCCTGCCGCGGAAGGAATTTTGCAGAAAGTCTTTGATGAGGGTGAACCGATTCTTTCCAGGGACATCGGCTATGATCCGGAATTGGGACGGGTGATTGCTTTCCGTAACTGCACATCCGCTTATTGCTTCCCTCTACGAAGTGGATTCAACGTCTATGGTGCGATGATCTTTGCCCATCCCGATGCGAATTACTTTACCACGGATCGCATTGATATGCTCGATATGATTGGGCGGCAGTCTGTTGTGGCGATTCAGAACGCGCGCTTGTATCAGGATCTGGTCGAAGAAAAGGAACGCATGATCGACGTGCATGAAGAGGCGCGCAAAAAACTGGCGCGCGACCTACACGACGGGCCGACCCAATCCGTGGCGGCCATGGCCATGCGCATCAACATCGCCCGCCGTCTGGTGGAAAAGGATCCGAAGTCTGCGGTGGCCGAATTGTCCAAGATCGAAGAACTGGCCCATCGCACCACCAAGGAAATCCGCCATATGCTTTTCACCCTGCGGCCTCTTGTTCTTAAATCACAGGGCTTGGCCGCTGCGCTCAAATCCATGGCCGATAAAATGCGCGAAACCTACAACCAAAATGTCATCGTCAACGTTGATGAAAACATTGCCTCGCAAATGGAAATGGGAAAGCAGGGCGTGATTTTTTACATCATTGAAGAGGCGATCAACAATGCCCGCAAACATGCCAGCGCGGCCAACATCTGGGTGCGGATGAATACCTTCCAGCCGGGATTGGCTTTGCTTGAAATCGAAGATGACGGTGTGGGCTTTGATGTAGAAGCCGTAAATACGGCATATGAGAATCGTTCCAGCCTCGGCATGGTTAACTTCCGCGAGCGGACCGAATTGGTGAATGGCTTGTTGAACATTCAGTCCGCGATTGGCAAGGGAACCAAAGTTCAGGTTTACATTCCTCTGACAGAAGAAGCGGCTGATCGTCTGCATCACGCCCGATCGCACTAAAATCCATTTATGCCCACCGCTGCAGGTTTATATTATTTTGCTCACGAGGCAAATGATCATTCACGCCCGTCCGTCATTTTGATCCATGGCACGGGCGGCAATCATTTATCCTGGCCGCCTCAACTCCGGCGCCTTCCGGACCAACGCATATTTGTGCCGGACTTGCCCGCGCATGGCAAGTCGGAGGGCCTTGGGCGTCACACCATCGAAGAGTATGTTCAAGATGTTCTCGAGTTCATGTCGGAGTTGAAAATTTATTCCGCGATTCTCGCGGGACATTCGATGGGGAGCGCGGTGGCACTTTCAGCGGCAATCCGTTTTCCGGAACGCGTGACCGCTTTGGCCTTGATCGGAAGCGGAGCCCGTTTGCGCGTCGCACCATCTCTTTTACGCGCCGCATCTGATCCGTTTACCTTCGAAAGCGCGGTGCGAACGATCAATGACGCGTCGTTCTCATCGCAATCAAGTCGAATAAAGGAATTATCAATTCAACGGATGATGGAAACGCGCTCCACGGTTCTTTACGGCGACCTGATGGCGTGCGACGCGTTCGATGTGATGGATCAACTGTCAAAGCTTTCGCTTCCTACACTGATCCTCTGCGGCTCGGATGATCAAATGACACCATTGCATTATTCGGAGTTTTTGCGCAATCACATTGCCGGTGCGCGCTTGGAAGTTGTGCCGAATGCCGGTCACATGGTCATGCTTGAACAGCCCGATGTCGTGTCAAACCTTTTGGCTAATTTCTTTAATTCGATCCCATATCATTCCGGATGAACAAAAGCAACGCCATGATCAACGATTGCTAAAGATCCAACATCTTTTTTAGAATCGGCTTTGCATTGATGATGGCTCGCGCCCGGTGGCTCAAGCGATTTTTTTCTTCCATGCTCAGTTCAGCCATCGTCCGATTCATTTCAGGAATGAAAAATATGGGATCATATCCGAAACCGCCCGTACCGCGTTCTTCAGGAATGATCTCGCCTTTGCATTCGCCAGTCGCAAATCGAACAGACGGGTTGTTTGGGATGGCGATGGCAATCGTGGCGTGAAATTTCGCGGTCCATGGACGCGGCTTGCCTTTTAGGTTTTTCAAAAGATACGCGCGTCGGTCAGCATCAGTAGCATTCGGCTTGGATAAATAACGGTTGGAATAAAGTCCGGGCGCGCCATCGAGCGTCTCCACTTCGAGACCTGAATCGTCAGCTAATGAAATCAGCCCGCTGGCGTACGCAAATGCAAGAGCTTTTTTTTCAGCATTCTCTGCATACGTACTGCCGTCCTCTTCCACAAGAAGTTCAATGCCACTATCATTGGGAGTGGCCAGTTCAACGCTGATGTCTTTTAGTAGGTCTTTAATTTCTTCCACTTTGCCTTTGTTATTTGTAGCGATCAGCAATTTTTGCATTAACTGTGATCCGTTTCTATTTGTTTCAATGCCCAATTTGCATGTTCACGTACCACTGGCTCAGGATGGTTCCATACTTTCTTCAGCGCCGGTATAACCGCGGCGTTTTTGGAATTACCCAAGGCAACGGCTACATTTCGCATATAGCCTTTATGCTTTGCTCGTTTGATTGGGTTGTTCTTGAATTTACGATTGAACTCTTCTGATGTCAATTCCAATTCATGGATCAAATTTGGATGTGGAATATCCTCACGCGGTGCGAGAGCCGGGTCGCCGTTGGACGCGGCGAAGCGATTCCACGGGCAAACCATCTGGCAAACATCGCATCCAAAAACCCAATTCCTAACGAGGAAACGAAGATTGGTTGGAATATCATCTTTCAGCTCAATCGTCAGATAGGAAATACAACGGCGCGCGTCAATCGTTCGATCAGGAAGAATACATTGTGTAGGGCAGGCTTCGATGCAACGCGTACAAGTGCCGCATTGGTCGGTTTGGAATGGAGGATCAGGCTCAAGTTCAACGCCAAGCAAAATCTCCGCCAGAAGAAAATAGGAACCATGGCGCGGATTAATAAGGCAGGTATTCTTGCCAATCCATCCCAGGCCTGCACGCTGGGCCAAATCTCTTTCAAGAATCGGACCTGTATCGGTATACCAACGATTGGGAACAGAATGGCCGACCTTCTTTTCGATAAAATCAACGAGGGTTTGCAAGCGTTCAGGAATCACAAGATGATAATCATCGCCCCAGGCATAAGCCGCGATTTGCCCTTTGATGCCATTAACATTTTCTTTAACAGGAGCCGTTTTTGGGTCCGCGTAAGGAAGCGCCACCACAAGGATGGATTTGCATTCAGGCAGAATCAATCGTGGGTCCGCACGTCGAGCGCGGGAACGGTCACTTGCTAAATAATCCATTGAGCCGTGCCGTTCTTGAGCGAGCCAATTTTCAAAAGCAGACAAATGTGGCGGCGGGTCGGGAGTTGTCACGCCAGCCAGGAGAAATCCCAGTCGGCGTGTTTCGTTCAGGATCGCTTGTTTGAGCGTTTCGTTCACTTCACAACAATTTTTACATAGAGGGGTCTGGCATGCACGGTGCCTTGGATGTTACTACCGTAAAAATGTGAATAAGCTGTACCATCGCCATCGTCCAATGTCCATGCACTGAGATATGAACCGGGTTGAGCCGGTGCAACGAAGTTGACCGAAATTTGTATTTCCTGCCCCGGTGTAACAGGAAGAGACAATGGTTGTGGCTGGCCGGACATTTGTGTAGCATATCCAGCATAGATGATTGTGTAACCCGTACTCCAAGTGCAGGTGCCACTGTTTTTGATTTTCCAAGTTTTGACAAAACTTTGTCCGGCCGTCATTTGCGTATTATCGGGAGTGTTGACATCTACCGTCGTATCATCCCATGAGTATTCGTTGCAAAGAAGAATCTGAGTTCGCGCCAGGGTGGCCTATTTGTGTGGGAACGAGGGTGGATGTAACCTTGGTTGTTGAAATGATGGTGGGCGTGGCAGGGGATGTAGGTGTACCGTGCGATGTAGGGGTAGGGCTCGATGTGAAAGCCGCAGATGCCGCTGTTAGTGTGAAGTTCGCAACCACAGTCTGAGCCGCGGAAGTTTTAATGAAAACAATATTCGGCGTAGGTGTAGAAAGATTTGCGGGGGCACAGGAAATCAGCAGGAAAATTCCGATCCATATGAAAGCGAACAATTTGATTTTCATTGTGATTCTCCTATGCCGCTCACTTTGAAACTTTGATGGTCACACATGCTGCCTGGCCGAACCAATAGCCCTGATCGGTTTGCATTTTCCAGCAACCCGTATAACTATTCTGCACAGATGGAGCCGTCAGTGTAATACCGAAATCTTTGCTTCCTCCCGCTGGGACGGAATTCGATGTTAATGTGATTGTGAGAGGTCCTGTGCCCAATTTGGTTCCATAGGCAAAGGCAAACTTAAATCCGCCGCCCCATGCACAAGTCCCTGTATTTTTCATGCGCCATGTCTTTTGGAAAACAGTTCCGGCTGTTTCGACGGTTCCATCCGGAATGGTCATATCCTGGACGAATATTGAGTCAGCGCAACCGACTGCGGTGGAAGAATTGCCAGCGGCTCCTCCAGCAAGCGGCGTGCCGCTGACTGGCGTAAAAACCACAAGTGGAGTGGTTGAGGTTGAGCCAATCGTAGTCGTGCTAAGCGGTGTAAGAGCGAGCGTGGGCAAAGGTGCAACTGTATCCAATGCCGTTGGCGGAACGGCCTGAGCTGTTTGAGTCAGTTGACCGTTCAGTTGAGAGATCATCGTGCTGGCCACGGAAGTGTAAACGCCACTAACGTCAGTTGTTGGTACGGGCGCCTTGCCCATGTTGCAAGATGCCAGGCTGACAGCCAAAATAGAAATGATCAGCCATAAACTTTTTCTAAGCCATATCATGGAAGCCTCCAATCATTTCTGACATGGATTGTTCACCGATGAAGCCATGTCAGGGCAACTCATAAAAGTAAAAAATAAAATCCTTCCAAAGTTGATCGCCCCAATGCACCCTTGGAGATTGTTTTCCCGATTTATTATATCGCACCTCATTTCAAGGCGTCGGGGTGAACGTTGCCGTAGATGTGCTAGTTGGCGTTGAAGTAAATGTTGGTGTCGGAGTATTGGTTGTTGTCGCGGTGGGAGCTATACCGAGACGAACTAAGCGCGGATATACCCAAACAGCTTGATTACTATGAGTTGGGCCGTTTGCACTCACGATTAATTGAAAAGTCACGCTTTGACCCGCCAATGGGCTGAGATCTAGATCCACAGGATAATATTGTTTATCATAAACTTCAGGCCATTGACCCAGGGTATATGTGGCATTACCGATTTGATAATTGAATTTAAAGATCACATTACAACCGTAGGCTTGGTATTGACAGTTGACGAAAGCGCGGAAATGATCACCATTTTGAATTTGAATCGCAGGATATGTGCCGCGTATGAGACCATTTACTGCATTCTGTGGGACCGTCAGCATTCCCGGTTCATTTTCATTTTTTCCACCCTGCATGACCGGGTTGTTGAGACCGACAGCATAGCCTCTTGGGTCGCCGGTTGTCCCGGGACATGGAATATTCCCGTTGTTGTTTTGCCATGTTGCATTACAAAGATTGGCAGTGAAATCGTACGCTACATAACTGGGACCTGAAACGTCGATATCTACCCAGAACGGATTATTCGCTTGCGGGCCGATTCCAAATAACTTTCCTGAAGCGTCTAGCAGTTCCCAAAAGCCTCGATAATGTCCGTCTGTATTCGGCGTCACCATATTAACCGACACGTCAACGTAATTACCCGGCGCGATATAACCAGACAGATAATTAGCCGTAGACGCACCTAATACATCACCGTTGATAAATACCACAGAATAAGAAGACGTCCATGTGCATGAACCGATATTCTGTATCCGCCAAGTCTTTGTAAAGCTTGTGCCTCTTCCAAGAACCATTCCGTCCGGGATGGTCACATCTTTCACAAAAAATGCCGCATCGCATGCTGTCGTGATGGTAGGAGTGGGAGTAGGAGTGGGAGTAAACACAGGTGTAAACGTGAGAATCGGGGTGGTCGGGGATGGTGCAACAACACTGGTGGCGGTCAACAGTGGAATGGAAGTAAATTCCACCGCACTTACGGTTTGTGCGGCGGAAGTAGCATTTAACGCGTTCAATGTTGCCGCCTGTAGCGTGCCATTAACAGTGGAAGGCAGGTTGCACGCCAAATCAGCCAGTATCAGACAAGGCAAAACAAATAACAATCGAAGCTTGGTTTTCATTTCTTCCTCCATGCTCGATGAATTATATCCAATTAATTTGGACGATTTGTCTTTCCAAAAAGTTCCGAATAAAAAGCCGATGCCTTTGACGTTCCGCTTTCGGAGTTGATTTATGCTACGAGACTTTCTCGATCCAAGTCAAGATGTAATCGGCCACTTCTTCCCAGCCTTTTTCGCCGATGACGAAGTGATCGCGTCCCGCGAATTCCTTGAATTCAGTAACTGAAGATGACGCTTTATATTTATTGAAGTTTGATTTATTGAGCACAGCCGGAACGATATGATCCTTCTCGCCTGCGGTGATCAATAGCGGCGGATGCGGCTTCTTAAAATCAATCCTGCCCGCCCCGCCGAGGGTCGATGAAGTCGGAACGCCGCGCGATTCTGGAATAGCATAACGGTCGTACGCGGCGCGTTGTTCTTCCAACGGAAGCGTATTGACAAACGCATACTGGAATTGCTCGAACGTCATCATCATTGGCTGACTGAGCAGAAACGGATTGATCGCCGGAAAGTTCGCCTTCAAAAACGAAAAGGCGGTCGTGAATACACCTGCGGGCGGCGCGGGATCAATCGCCACGCCCGCGACAGCCAGATCGCGTTGAAGCAGTAACTGCACCACCAATCCACCCATTGAGTGACCGATGATGGCAGGCTTTTCATCCAAGCCTTGGATGAAATTGGCAATGTGTTCAACGACATTGTTCAACTTCAATTTTGGCAATTCAGGATCGGGATGAGCCTTGCGAAGTTCATCAACTGATTTATTGCGTCCGGGCCAGGCAGGCGCGAAGACTTTGTATCCTTTGGCTTGATAATACGGAATCCATTTCTCCCAGCAAAGCGGATTCATGAACATGCCGTGAATAAGAACGATGGTTTTGGTTTTCATATTTACTCCTATAATTCGAAGCTACCCTGGCGAGTTTTATCAGTTTGCTATTAATTGAGGAGAAGATGTGCATTGTAATACTCATCTGGAAGTGTCAAAAAGGTTGATTTTGGCTTTAACTTAAGCGTTACATCTTTATTCCCAATCAATTGTGGCAAGCCGTCAGAAAATTTTAGTTTGTATAAGTAAAAAACCGAGATTAACAATCCACACATTGAGTTAATTACATTTCGTAGATTAGCATCTTCAAAATGTTCATTTCTATGATGTTTTACATCATTGTAGCCTTTCCACCATAAAGGGTTCTGGTTATTGTCCCAACGCTCCCAAGGAGTCAAGCTTCTTCCATATTTGGAAATATAGACCTTCTCTTGAAGAAAATCTGGGAAACGATGAGTGATTATTTCTCGATAATTATCAATGCTTTGAGCATCTACTTCAGGAGTTAAGATTTTACATATTGCCTTACAAACAACATCAACCTCCGAAGCAGAGGCTAGAAGCAAATGCGCCAATTCTATAGAATATGTACCAAAATTCTTTTCGCTAAATTCTATAAATCTAGAAACATTTTGAAGGTCACTTTCAAGTGCTAAAAAATAATTCCAATGCAAAAGAGGCTCATATTCTTGTGTTCCCATAATTTACGCTTTCAACGAGATAGATTTGACTTATTATACCTAATCGGCTCGACATCTCTTTTTGCAGAATCTTTTGGCTTTCGCTCACGCGCGTAATAAAATGTCTCACGCAGTTGCGGTGTCAGCAGACTCGATTCGCGATAGCCGATGCGTGTCCCATGGAATTGCATAAAGCGGAACCAGAATATCGAAGCGACATTTTTCCACAGCACGCCTTCACGCGCCGCGTGATATAGGTCGCTAAAAATATTTGTTGTCGTCAAGCGCACGAAATCGTATAAATTGAAATGCGCTTCAGGATGGATGTGTTTGAACGCCATCGCTTCGCGGCGATAACGATTGAACACGCCGCGCGGCGTCTCATTGTGTACATGCACGATCTCCGCCTCCGCCACATACGCAATCGCATATGCCTGCTCCTTCGCCCACTTCGCCCACGCCAAATCCTCCAGCCCCGTCAGAGTTTCATCGTATGGATTTACCCCCCACAAACTTTTTCTGATCGCGGCATTGGCGTTGTTGCAAAACGCGGTTGCTCGATTCGAATCACTCGCATTGGGATACCATTGATGGAAAATTTGTCCCTCCGAAAATTTCGCAGATTCCGGTCCGCGTTGTTTGCCATACGTCAACGCGACTCGTTCATCTTCAAATGGATTGAGCAGAGTCTCCAGCCAATCAGGATAAACGGGATAGACATGTGCGCTGGCGATGACGATCAATTCCCGCCTCGCGGCGCGGACTCCAAAGTTGAGTGACCGCCCAAACGTAAACTCATCTGACGGGATTTCACGATCCGCGCCCCGAACAACTCAGCAATCGAGACCGTTGAATCCGTTGAACCGGAATCAACGAGGATGATTTCCACATCCTTGATCGTTTGATGCTGAATCCCCTGCAGCAAACGACCGATATGTTTTTCTTCGTTATAGGCGCGGATGACGAGGGAACAGTTCATGGTACAAAGTGAATAGAAAATGGTGAATAGCGAGCCAGAACCTACTACCTATTCACCATTCACTGTCTCTTTCATATCCCAGCTTCATCAACAAATCACCTGCCACATCCTTGAAAATCTTTTTATGTTCAGACGTGAAATGTTTCTTCCATTCGCCGGTTTTACCAGAGCGGAAGGTCGGAGATTTGCTTGGATTGATGGATGACTCAAGCGAATTGAGAATCGATTTGCGGGGAGTCGTCAGCGGGACGCGGGCGAGGAAGTGATCAATAATCTTATTCAATGCTGCGGCGCGGTCATTGACCAAATCTTCAAAATGAATCTTCATCACTTTGGGATGATCGAGCCAGCCAAGATATGGCGCGAAGCGCTCCGCAATATTTGGAAACTCAATGTCAAGTTCGGGACGTCCGAGAATGCTGACCTTGAGTCGTGAGTTGAAATCAGGAAGAGAAGCATAGTAATCGTGATGAACATGTCTCGCTTCCATGTCGGTCACATAGAAAACATGCGAGACGGCCACGTCGCGCGGATCGCGGAAGAGAAAGTATGGAACGAAGCGAGGCTTGATTAAACGGTCAACCGCTTCGGGTCGCGCGAAGAGATGCGCTGAGGCAATGTCGCGCGGACGAAGTGAATCCAGCCAATCAATCGCTTGTTCAGGCGCGCGCTTGATTCCGCTTTCGCCTTCGTATTCGGCATAGAACGAATGCAGTCGCAGCGAAAACGGTGCGACCTTCGAGAAGCCGAGCAGGATTTGGTCGAGCAGATGCGTGCCGCTTTTGGGAAAGGAAATGCTGAGCAGGATTGGCCAGCCGTTTTGCGGTGCAGGCATGGACGCAAAGCGAACGCGTTGAAGGAGTTTTTCGGCGCTATAGAGCGCAGAGCGGAAAGTTGATTTCAAAGTCATGGGGATATTAAACCACACTTGCGCCGCCTGCTTGTTGATTTCGGGAAAGATTGGGGCTATACTACGCCTATGAAATTCGAGTGGGATCCCACAAAAGCCGCAAACAATATTCGGAAACATGGCATCAGTTTTGATGAAGCCGTGACTGTTTTCAAAGACCCGCTCGCATTTATCTTTGACGACTCAACTCGCTTAGATCAGGAACACCGTGAAATTATCATTGGTACATCGGCTTTGCGGCGGATGATTTTGATATGCTTCGTGGAAAGAGTTGAAGATATTTTTCACATTATCAGTGCGCGTCCAGCAACGCGACAGGAAATAAAAGACTATGAAGAAAACGCCCACAACCAAATCCCGTAAAGTTCAAGAGATGGCCCCTGAGTATCGTTTCGATTATCGCAAGGCAAAACCGAATCGATTTGCTAAGCGTATGAAAGACGAACCTTTGATTGTTCTGATCGAACCAGATATTGCAAAAGTCTTTACTTCATCAGAGCAAGTGAATAAGGCATTGCGCGCGCTGATCTCTGCCATGCCAGAAAAGAAATCAGTAACAGGAAAATAACCTGTGGATCGTAAACTTGCTTTGAGTCTTTTTCTGGCGATGTGCATCGTATTGGCAATTCTCCTTATCGCGCACATTATCAATGCGTTGGTCAGTAGCTTGATCTTTGCTATTGCACTCGTTTTGTTTGGCGGACTTTCGCGCGGCTTTCGAAAGGAAAATTGATTCGCGCGCGTTGTTGATTTTGAAGAAAGAAAGTATTTATTCTTTCAATAAAAAATCTTCACCCTCAAGCACCCCATCTGTAATCACCTTCATCGCATCCGAACTCACCAACTCTTCCAACTCAAACGACTTCAACCTCGTCTGCGTGGTGCGAACGGATGGCTCAAGGAAATCTCCAAACGGCAATGACGTTCTGAACAGCTGGTAATACAAAAATCTGCGCGCGTTGCGTTTGAACACAGGCGGCACGTCAATCGTTTCAGCTAATAAAAATCCTTCCATTTTGATTCGTTGCTCATCGACAGTCTGTGGGAAGAACACGGTTGGATATTGTGTGAAGCGTGCCTTGCCCGCGCATAACACGGGTTTGCCCATCAGCGAAGCCTCCAGCCCGATGGTCGAGTTATAGACCATCACGAACTTTGATTTTTGAATCAACTCATATGAACTCAACGTTTCTTTCGGCCCGACGAAGATCACGTTCGGTTCCTTGTCCATGCCGTGGCTGGATGCCCAACCCTCGACCGTTTCCCGGCTGGATTTTCTGACGCGCAATTCATCAGGGTGTGCGCGGATCACGAACAACGTTTCAGGATGCGACTTGATGATTTCCAAAAGGACATCCAGCCACGCGAACATATCGCTGAAAACCGTGTTGGCATGCGGCTGGCTGGTATCGAAGATGACGTTGGTAAACACCGGCACGATCTGTTTGAAGCGCGCGGCCTTGTTCAAAAATGATTCATCCAGCCGTTTCATATCCGCCCAAAACTTGATGCCCGCCATCGTGAAGTCGCCTTGAAAACGCTTTGCAAGATACGCGTCGAGTTTTTTGTTTTGTTCATCGTTCAATTCAAATTCGTTTGGAATATGAATTGGATACGCGGTCGCTTCTCCATCGGTGAAGAATGCCGACGCGGGTTGCAATCCAACCTCATGCGTGATCATGCGGATGCCACGTTGTTGCGCCACATAACGCGCCGTCGCTTCGGGGAAGAATTGTCCATTGAACACGATCACAGCGCGCGGCTTGGTTTGATCGAGAAACTTGGAAAACTTCTGCGCCACATTCCATGCCGACAAAATATATTCGCGATACAAATAACGTGTCGGGTCATCGTCGTTCAGATTGTGGACTCTCAATATCCATCGTAATCCGGGCAGACACAGCTGTCCAAGTGGAATCCCTTCCCAGGCAAAATGCATCATCTCTTCGACCGAAAGGCTTACTACTGCTTCATTTAGTTTTTCATCCCGTTGAAAGTTGAACCACTCGACCTCAGAACTCCGAGTTCGCAAAGACCCCGGAGCTCTCTTAGGCACGCCGTTATAAAGCGTCCTTGATTGATACACACACGATTTGCACGGCGGCTCTTTATAGACATTCTCGCGATTCGTCCCCAGCACGCAATGACTCATCCCTGAATTGCATGCGAAATAGACCACAGGGATTCCCTGCAAGCGGAATCCCCACGATGCCAGCAGATGAAATCCACTGTTCCACGAGAGGTCGTCAATGCCAGTGGATGCTTTGAAGAAGGCAATCGGCGCGCCGGACGGCTGCGGCTCGTGCTTTGCTACCTGCCGCGCCATAGAAGCAATTTTAAAATTATTCAGTCGGCGGACGAGTCCACGCTTAATGCGCTGAGTAAAGAAATCTTTCATTGGTTATGCTTTGATCGCCATCACACTCAACTGCTCGTAATAAGGCTTGCATTCCTCTAATAAAGGCCTCAACGATTCCGGGAACGGTTCGGATTTTTGAACATATTTTCCAAACCCGGTGGATTCATGCACCGCTTTATACCAATGCTTCGCCCATGAACCATCTTCCGGGCGCGCGCCTGCCTTCCATCTCAGCATCGCATCCTGAAAAGCAATGCCTATCCGTTCACACAATTCACTCAACACTTTTTTGGGGTCGAGCAAAATTTGTTTCGAGTCCAACACGGGCGGGTTTTGCCCGATGGATTGCAAGTAATTCAACAACTCAATATGCTGTTTATATCCAACATCCAGCAAGGTTGGTTTCTCCACTTGCGCGGCATAACTTGGCAACATGTCCACCGGATCACGCGTCAGCAGCACGTTCACTGTCCTGGAAAGGAAACCCAGATCAAGGTTCACCAAATGATGCGTCATGTGCTTGAAGAAAATCACGGGCTTGTCGAAGTCGCCGAGGATCAAATCGCGCACCACTTTCTCGCCGTCGTTCTCCATCGTTGCGATCACTTCCTCCGCGCTGGGGTGATACTCCCGCGCAGGTGTCTTCGAAAGATAGTGTGCGTACAACGGCTCATCGATGACCCTGCAATCGCTGCGCTGGGCAAAGGAATACATCAACGCGGTGGATACATTGCGCGGGCCGCTCCATAGACAAATTCGTTTGATGTCGAACACGCTACGTCTCTTTCGCCTTTTGAACGGCCCGTTGAATCTCGGCCTGATATAACGCCGTGAGTTTTTTCGTCATCACCCCAAGCTTACCATTGCCGATGACGCGTCCATCCACTTTGACAACCGGAGTCAGCCCGCCGAATGTGCCGGTGACGAATGCCTCGTCCGCGCCATAGACATCGAAGAGCGAAAAATTCTTTTGATAACAAGGAATGCCATTTTCATTGGAAACCTTGATGACTTTGCCGCGCGTGATTTCGTTCATGCAATATTGACCGGTTGAAGTCCATACTTCGCCGTTCTTGACTATGAAAAAGTTCGTGGCATTGCAGGTGGCAACGAACCCGTGGATATCGAGCATCAACGCTTCATCTGCACCCGCTTCAAGCGCCTGCACCAACGCCATCACTTCATGTAGTTTGCTATGACAATTCAAGCGCGGGTCGAGATAATCCGGCGAACCGCGACGAATAGTGCTGGTGAATAAAGTTACGCCACGGTCGTGAGACTCTGGGCTGGCAAGTTTATATTCGGGGATAATGACCAGATTGGGGCCGGTTAACATGAGACGCGGATCCTGCGACGGAGTCTTTTTCGTTCCGCGCGTGACCATAAAGCGGACATGCACGCCCTCATGCATATCGTTGGCCTTGAGCGTGTACCAGATTTTTTCGGTGAGTTCTTCGCGGGTCATCTTCATATCCATGCCCACAGTGGCTGCCGCCTGCCAGAGACGATTTAAGTGTTCATCGAGAAAGACTAACACATCGTCATGTAAACGGACTGCTTCCCAAATTCCATCGCCTACGAGATAGCCGCTATCGAAAACAGATATTTTGGCTTCGGCGCGCGGAAAGAGTTCACCGTTAACATAGATCAATATCTTTTCGTTTCGGTCATCTTGAATAGCATTGTGAGTTCCATGCACAGTCATTCTTAACTCCTAAATGGAACCAACTATGAATTTTCCTATTATACGATGACATGCGGCGGCGATTGTTGCCAGTCAGTTTTTCAAATATTTTGAACATCACCAGTCGTTGGTTTTCTCATAACGCAACTTCACCAACAAATCTCCCGCCACTTCTTTGAATAACTTTTTATGCTCATCCGTGAAGTGTTCGCGCCAACCGCCCGTTTTCCCCGAACGGAAAGTATGACTCTTCTTCGGCTGGATCGCATCAACCAAAATCTTCATCGCCTCTTCGCGCGGCGTTGGGATTTCATAACCCGTCTTTTCGACTTCATCAAGCATGGCATTCAATGTGGCATCACGATTGTTGATCAAATCTTCAAAGCGGATGCACATTACATTTTTCTGTTCCAGCCATTGGAACACGCCTTCATATCTCTGCTTCACACTTACCATGCGCAAGCCGTCCTGATCAATGCCGGTGATCGCAACTTTGAGTCTCGCAGAAAAATCCGGCAATGACTTGTAGTACTCGTGCATCCCATGTTCCTCATACATATCTGTTGCAAAGAACACTTGCGAGACGAGCATATCGCGCGGGTCGCGATAAATAAAATAGTTGACGCGTCCGCTTGCAGCCAGGAAGGAAACGTTTTCCTTTGTCGCTTCCAGATATCCCCAACCGATCACGCCGTTCGGAATATTTTTCAAGTCCGATAAAATTTCACCAGATGAGCGCCGCCTGCCGTCTTTGGTGATGGTGCGAATCGGATCCGCCTCTACATAACGATATGGCATGATCTGCGTAAAGCCGTTGAGAATTTGCAATAGCAAATGCGATCCGCTCTTCGGCTTGGAATTGCCAAAGAGTGGCGGGGCATCGTTGAAGGAAAATCGTTTCCAACGAAGAATTGCTTGCGCGGTTTTACCAGCGGGACGAAGCAGCCTTCGCAGATTCATCAAACATCACAAAATCATTCATCATTCACGCGGCGCAATTTCTTCTGTGACGCCAATTCGCTATCGTACACTTTCTTCACGCCATCACCCACTGAAGCTTCAGCGACGCGAATGTATTTAACCAATCGTTCAAAGCCGCCGGGTTCCACGGATGCAGCCTGGTCGCTGCCCCACATGGCGCGATCCAATGTCATATGCCGTTCCACTATGCAGGCGCCCATCGCAACCGCAATCGCCGATGGAACCAAACCCACTTCGTGACCCGAATATCCAATCGGGTTATTTGGAAATTCCTTGCGAAGCGCCTCAATCATCTTGAGATTCAATTCTTCCGGTTCGCATGGATAGGTGCTGGTGCAATGCATGATGATGAGATTCTCTTCGCCGATAACCTTCACCGCCTTCCTGATCTGCTCCATGGTGGACATGCCCGTCGAAATGATCATCGGCTTGCCGGTCTTGCGGACGTACTTCAGCAATTTATGATCTGTGAGAGATGCAGATGGAACCTTATACGCGGGCGTGTCAAAGTTTTCCATGAAGTCCACTGCGGGTTCATCCCACACCGAAACCATCCATGGAATATTTCTTTCCTTGCAAAAGACATCAATCTCGTGATATTGCTCCGCTGTGAATTCCACTTTATGACGATATTCCAAATAAGTGATGTAGCCCCAAGGCGTTTCGCGCATCTGCGTCTTTTGCGTTTCAGGTGTGGAGACATCGGGTGTTCGTTTCTGGAATTTAACCACGTCCACACCAGCATGAACTGCCGCATCTATAATTTGTTTAGCGATCTCAAGGTCGCCGTTATGATTGATTCCAATCTCAGCGATGACATGCACGGGATGTCCATCGCCAACTATTCGATTTCCAATTTTAATTTCACGAGCCATCCGGTTTCTCCTTAATCTTATTCAACACTAGATCGCACAATTCCCTTATCGCGCCATAACCGCCGGGCTTCGATAAAACATAATCCGCGGCGCGAATGACATCAGGATAAGCATCAGCTACAGCCACCGCCCAGCCGGCAATTTCAAAGCAGGGCAGGTCGTTGAAATCATTGCCAACGTACATGATTTGCGCTGGATCAAGATTCTTTTCGGCCAGGAATTTCTTAAGCGCCTCGCCCTTTCCATTCAGGCTCAATCCATGAATTGCTTCAATACCCATCTTCTCTGCACACGCTTTAACCACGTTGTTGACTTCCGATGAAAGGATCATGACCTCGATGCCGCATTCACGCAATTGGCGAATGCGCATCGAATCGGAGCGGGAAGCGGCTACTGTTTCCTTGCCGTTTTCATCCGTCCAGACGCGCCCGTCGCTGATGACACCATCGAAGTCAGTGATGATCATCTTGATCTTTTCCGGCATGGGACGATGTCTCCTGCCGGGCGAGACCATATCCAGCGTGCCCAAATAAACCATCGCCTCATATTTCGCCCAATCCGAAAGATTATCAATATCCACCGTGTAACGCGGATCAATGATCAGCGGATAAATTTTATCTCCGGTGAGCGAACGCTTGCGGGAAATGCTGGATGCGCGGATCGCATCAATGTGACCGGTTTGCCAATAGATCGGTGGCAAAATCTGACGCGGTGCGTTATATGGTTCAGCGATCCCGGGCACTTCGAGCAGAGGCGTCATCGGGCCATCCGGTTTTGAGATGCGCCACATCTTATGCGGGTTCTGTCCAGCTGGAACAACACCACGTACACAATCCGCCCGCGGATGCTGCAACAAAATGCTGATGGCATCATCCACGCAATTTCGAGGTCGGATAGGCGATGTGGGACGCAGTTGCACAACCAGCTCAGGTTTGTACTCTTCAATCTCTTCCAGCCATTTGAGAGCTTGTTCAAAGACCGGCAAATCAAGTGTGTTATCCTGAGCGAGTTCAATAGGACGAAGAAAGGGAACTTCGGCTCCATACTCACGCGCCACTGACGCAATCTCTTCATCGTCGGTTGAAACAATGACGCGTGTCACCATCTTCGATTGTTTGCCAGCCGCGATGCTCCACACGATCAGCGGATAGCCCGCGAAGCTGCGAATATTTTTACGCGGGATTCCTTTTGAGCCGCCGCGCGCGGGAATGATGGCTAAGACTTCAGTCATTTTCTCACCATGCCGTCCAGCCGCCATCCACAACCACATTATTACCGGTCATGTACGATGATGCGTCAGAAGCAAGGAACAACAACGCACCGTTCATTTCATCCTTGCGCGCCATGCGTCCCAGGATGGTTTTGGCGGAATAATTCTTGACGAAATATTCTTCGTGATTATTGAACACGCCGCCAGGTGTCAGCGCGTTGACGCGGATTTCCGTTCCTGCATAATACGCCGCGAGATATTTGGTGAAGCCAAGCACGCCCGCTTTGGTCACTGTGTAATAAACGGGTTTGAACGCGACCCGTTTTCCATCTTTGATATAGATGCGCTGATCCGGTCCGTTCAATCCATACGTCGAGCAGATGTTAATGATACTGCCTTTTTTGCCTTGCTTGATCATCGGTTTGACGCAGGCTTGTGTGATTAAAAACATGCCGGTTAAATTCACACTCAACGCCGCGTTCCATTGATCGAGCGGATAATCTTCGAAGTTGCCGGGCGCGATTCCTTTGGATGCCGCGTCGGGATCGAACTTCGGATCGAGTGCCGCGGAATTCACGAGAACGTCGAGCCGCCCGAAGTCGGAGAGAACTGAAGCGATGAGTCCTTTAACGGAATCAGGTTTGGTAATGTCAGTCCCAAATCCTTTAACGTGATATCCATCCTTGGTCAAAGCATCCGCAACTTTTTTTGCGGCTTCGATATTCAAATCAACGACTGCAACGGACGCGCCTGCTTCCGCCAGTGTTTTACAAAACTCCGTGCCGAGCAGACCTGCGCCGCCCGTTACGATTGCAACGCGATCTTTCAAATCAAACTTTTCTTGAATCTTCATTCAACCTCTTATGGAGTGGCAGTGTAAACAATGCCCGAGCCGGATTTGCTGGCCGGATATAAACCTTGAATCAAAAACGCGGCATCCGGACCCGATGACTGCTCGCCGCCTGCGAATAGCGCCAGCACCGCTTGGTCTTGAAGAATTTGCTGATGCATCAGCGCCACGCCCTGTTCATAGCCTGATCGGACTTGAGCCGTGACCGGATCGAAACGATTCGGCAAAGAATATGTGGGGCGACCGGTATACAAATAAACCGCGCCGGTTTCATTGGTGTAGATTATCACCGCGCGAGGAAGCGTTCGCAAATATGCTATGGCTTTGGAATCATACCAAACAAAGGAAGCGAATCCCTGTCCGCCTTTGGAAAGCTCTTGCACAGTGACGATTTGATTGTAGATGGATATACCGATCACTAACAACGCCAGCGCGATGGCAACCTCGCGGCCCTTTCTCCATAACCAAACTCCCAGCACGACAAGCAGAATCAACAACGAGGCAAAGACCGGAGCTAGAATGCGTAATTGAAATTTTGTAGATGCGTCAAAGAGCAGCATCGATGCGATGATGGAGGCAATGTATCCAAAGATGTATAAGCCGGTTGTGAAAGAGATGGTCTCCGAACGAGGCGTCTGCTGAGGCCCGGCAAAATATTTCCTAGCCTTGGTACTAACCCAAACCAACACCACCAATAAAATCAAAACTGCAAAAGCAATAAAAAGCCAAGACATTTTGTTAAATTGCTTTTGCCAATCCTCCACTGGAACAAGAAACCGCGTAATCACAGATAATGTGGTATCGAAATTGCTTGCTGTGATCGGATGCCATATCAATTTGCGATTAGTGGCATTCCCCGCCACGAACAAATTGCGAATCGACCAAACTAAAATCCATGGCAAGACGCTTGCAAGAAATATCCCTGCGCTGATGAATCGTTTGCGCCACGTATCATGTAGGATGAATAGCGCAATGAGAAATGTGGCAACTAGAGCCAAGCCTGCATAACGAGTCAGATATGCCACACCTACGAAAATTCCGCATAGCACGAGCCAAAGCCAATGTACATCACGCTCGAAATATAAATCGAACATCCAGAACGCGAGTAGACTCAAAAAGATGAAAAGCGGCTCGCTCATGGCTGTCGTATAAACTTGAAGCAACGAACCATTCAACACAAACAATGCGGCAAGCACGAGTCCTGCCACCAATGACTTCGTCATGCGCCAGCCCAGGGTGCCGATTAACCCTGTGCATAATCCAAACAACAAGGCATTCAGAAAACGCGCACCGCGTAGTGGCTCCAAGCCAAACAAACCGATGATGGCCAGCGCGGAAGAAAAGCCCGGCGGGAAATGAGTCATCGGGTTGTTGCTCGCCAGCCACGCTTCACGATAACCCTGTCCCGCGAGCAGACTGCGCGCCCCGGCAATATAAGCGATCGAATCATCGGAAAGCCCGAGACCCTCAGGAGTGGACCAAAGTACGAGAAATATCCCGATAACGGTTAACAAGCTGAGGGTCAGGAAAGAAGCGAGGCGAGGCGTGATTCGGATCTTCATGCAGATTGTTTACTTCAACAAATATCCCTGCTCTTCAAGATAAGCAACAATATGGCGGGCATTCTCTTCAGGAGTCGCGCCGTATCCTTTGAGCGCAATCTCCGGATCAATCGGCGGCTCATACGGATCATCCACGCCGGTGAAGCCCATCGGCTTGCCATCTTGCATTGCCTGACGCGCTTTGGCATACAAGCCCTTCACATCGCGCTGTTCGCAAACTTCGACAGGCGTATCCATGTAAACTTCCACAAAATTTTCGCCGACCATTTTGCGAGCCTCTTCGCGCGTGGCGCGATACGGACTGATCGCCGCGCAAATCACCGCGCCGCTGGCATGTACGATCTCGCCCGCCACGAAGCCGATGCGCATGATGTTCGTATCACGGTCTTCCTTGCTGAAGCCAAGCCCTTTGGAAAGATGGGTGCGAACCACATCGCCATCGAGGATGGCGATCTCGCGTCCGCGTTCGAGCAACAAAGATGTCAGCACTTGTGTCGTGGCAGATTTTCCCGAACCGCTCAAGCCGGTGAACCAAATACAAAATCCCTGCTTGTGGCGCGGCGGATACATCTCGCGCAAAATCTCGGCGGTCTCCGGGCGTGTGAACCATTCCGGCAAAAGCTTGCCCTGGGCGAGATAATCATCGCGCACCTGCGTGCCGGAGATGTTGAGCGTCTTCGCACCTTGCGGAACATCCTTGCCTTCGACGTAACGTTTTTCATCGGGCAGATAAACGAGTTCCTCGAACGGAATCATCTTCACGCCGATCTCATGCTCATATTTACGCATATTATCCTGCGCGTCATACGGACCGTAGAACGGCTTGCCCGTCGAATCTTTTCCCGGCCCTGCATGATCGCGCCCGACGATGAAATGATTCGCGCCGTGATTGCGACGGATGATGGCGTGCAATAAGACCTCTTTTGGTCCCGCCATGCGCATTGCTAACGGCAGAAGACTAAGTAAGGTATTCTTCTTGTCGTAATAATTATCCACCAACGCTTTGTAAATGCGAACGCGCGTGTAATGATCCACATCACCGGGCTTGGTCATGCCGACCACCGGGTGAATAATCAGCGAGCCGCCCACTTGAGCGGCGGCGCGTTTGGTTAACTCTTCATGAATGCGATGCAATGGGTTACGCGTCTGAAACGCGACCACATTATCGTGTCCCATGTTCTCGAGCATTTCACGCACTTGTGCGGGCGTGCGGCGCAATTCGATGAAGTCATAGTATTTTGGCAGGTTGACCACTTTCATCGGCCCGCTGATGCAGACCTTGTTCCAGCGTGCCATCTCGGAAACCATCGGATGCTTGGAATCTGTGGAACCATAAGCCAGCGCGGCTTCCGTCTCGGCGTCCCAGTGATAGACTTCATCGAGAGTCATCACCGCGATTACATCGTTATTGGCGTTGCGAAGAACAATATCCTCGCCGACAGTCGGCAATTCTTTAGGATCAACTGTCAGCGTGATGGGAAGCGGGAAAAGCGTTCCGTCGCTGAGACGCATTTCGTGCAGAACCCGCTCATAGTCCGCTTTGCCCATGAAGCGGTCCAGCGGAGAAAACCCGCCGGTGGCAAGCAGTTCCAGGTCACACAAGTTGCGCATGCTGATCTTGATCGAGGGCAATTTGGCCGCGCGCGCCAGGAGTTCATCTCGCTCCTTGCCGCTCGCGACCAGATCCACCAGCTTTTTTCCGCCATACGGGGAAATCAATTTGGCTTTTGACATCTTTACTCCATAAAAATAGAATGGTTTTGGATTTGTGTTAATTGCAAACGCAAGCAGGCATTATACTTCAAAATTCAGCAGGTGAATTTTACAAATGAAATTTCGATTCCATACAACCTCACCTTATTTTGAAGCGCAATAGAGACTGCTTACCAGATCGGCCGTGGAAGAATCCAACTGCATCCCCTTTAAGATTCGGCAGGCTTGGGACGCCACCAACGGATCGGAAGTAATGGAACGTGCCAGTTGTGTAAGCTGCGCTTGATTTCCAAAGTGTGCATAGGCTTGAAGGAATGGCATCCATTCGATTAAGTCCTGCGGCTTTAGCCCAAGTTTGGCAGCTTGATCGCCCAGATTGAGGACGGTCTGCCAATCCCCTACCTGACGGGCGTACGAAGCCTTCTCGTAATAATAGCACCAACCCCGTGTCGGCTCTGACCCGAACGGAAGCTGCGGCGGGGTTTGGAATTGCGTCCCCGGTAAAACATCCTGAATTTGCGAATAAGGCGCCATTAACATCACGCGCTCATCCTCATAGGACGACAATTCTGTTTGATGTCCATCTAGCACGCGAACGCAGGAACCCGGCCCGGTTTGAGTGATCACGAGAATATCGCTGTAATTTCTAAACGTGTGAATGGAACCGCGGCGCGTATCGTATTCGACTCCTTTTTGAGTCAATACTTTATCCACCGCATCGTGATTTAACAGCGCAGCATAAATGGCGGGCTGGATGAATTTTTGACTCTGGCTATCGGGATAATAAATCAGATTAGCAGGTGACCAGATGGTGTAGTCCTCGCCAGCCTGTCCCAAAGGATAATGAACCACAAGCGTTGTTCCTTTTTTGAGTTGAGGAATGCGCCAGCTTACCTGCCACCAAAACATATTATTTGATTCGGCATATTGTGCGTACGAGTCGCCATTGGAAAAATGAGTAATGACTGCAATGCCGATCAAAAGCAAAACAAATCCAAGCTGGAATTTTAAATTCTTTAACCGATCCACAAAAACTGCAAGGATCATGACCGCACCAAACATGCTGATTACTGAATAACGGGAAAGATCCGCAAAATCCACACCACGATTGGCAACAATGATTGGAACCAATCCACCTACAACGATCACAAACCCGGCCCATAAGTTTTCCCGTTGCCAGCCGTCTTCCGGTGCTGAATCCGAGGAGGTGATTCGCAGTGAAATCCATGCGATCAGGATCGCCATCAGAGCGACTCCCAAACCGACAAGTTCATCAATGGCCGAGAGATTTGAGAATGCACTATAGAACGGCACAAACCAAGCCAGCACGATCACATCCACCATGCTTTGGATCAACGTAGTAGTCCAAATCAGAATCGTATGCCGAGGAGCGGTGATTAAACTTCCCAGTTGTGTTCCTATATCGGTCTGCTTGCGGACATCTTGAAAGAAAAACAGCCGCCATGTAAAAAATATCAGAGGCACAATAATGAAGGGCAGATACCACCGCACGGCGCGCTTCAAACGGGTAAAGAAAGTTTTATCGGTTTGCCCGGCAAGGATGAAAAGAAGAACGAAGCGTACCACTTCATACCCCGCGTAATATTCCATCTGACTCAAATATGCCAATCCAAAGAAGATGGATACGCCGCTGATGGCAATCCTCCACCAAAGATTCTTGGTCGTGACTGCTTTCAAACTCAGGGCGATGGAAAACGTTGCAAAACACAAGCCTGCAATATGAGATTGAAAATCAATTGCATTCGGCTGGGATAAAAAGCCCGGATAGATCAAGTAGAACAAAGCCGCTAGTGTCGCAAGACGTTTCTGCTGAGGCCAGACCATCCGTAGACTCCACAAAACCGACAAGCCGCTGAATAAACGGAATAAGTAAGCGGTCACATTATAGGGAAATGGATTTTTTCCGAAAAGAACGTACAGCGGAATCATCAGAAGGGCGCGGGCAGGACGATCAACGCTAAAGATGTCAATGAATATCAGTGGGCCGCGCGTGCCTGTGGCAAACATCTCGTACCAATCGTCATTGAAATAACTGAAATGCGCGATGAAGGGCAGATATGCAATCGCAGAAACCGCCACCAGCAAAAATATGGCGATAAATAATTCTGATTTGATTAGCGAACGAAGTTTACTCAAGATCGTCTCCTAGCCCAATTTTACTAAAGTTCCTTTTTCGTTGGACTCGTGGGCGGCTAACGCCAATCGCAAAGCTTTTTTGCCATCGTCCAGTGTGCAGATGGGCTGTTCCTTTTTCTGAACCACTGAGATAAAGTGTTTCATCTCTTCGATGAACATCACGTTTCGCTCAAAGCCCGCAGGTGGAGGATAGGTGATCCAATCTTTTTTCTCCGCTGAAAACACATCCAGATTACCCGAGGCATTATCCCATTTCATCGTACCATTCGAGCCGACGATTTCCCAGCGATGGCTGGGCGGCTGTTGATTGTAATCCAAATGAACGGAGCCGAGCGCGCCGTTCTTCATCTTCAATCCAATTTCAGCCGCGTCTTCCACTTCCAGTCCGAGATTCGTCGCACCCGCGAAAGCCCACAGCGAATCCACTTCACCGAGCAACATGCGGAGATAATCCAATTGATGAGTGAACGTCAAAATGACTCCGCCACCCAAATCGGGTCGAGCCGCGTAGCCTTGTTTGAAATCCTCCCACGGATGCCAGTTGGGGAGATATTCACCGCAGTGAACGTGAAAAGAAAGCGGTTTGCCGATGGCGTTCTCTTTTAACAATTGTTCAGCCTTTTGCAGAGTCGGATGAAAGCGGAATTGAAAGCCGACCAGCAATCGTCCGTCGCTTGTTCCAAGCGCAGACTTAAGTTGATCCACGCGATCCAATGAATTCGAGATGGGCTTTTCAATCAAGATCGAACAGCCTGCATTTGCTGACGGAATCGCAACATCGAGATGCAATGCAGTTGGATTGGCAATGATGACTGCATCCGGTTTATATTTTTTTAGTGCTTCGCTCAAATCTGTTTCAACCGGATAGCCAGCCAATTCATCATCGGGCAATGTGGCGTGATGAGAACGGAGCAATATGATATCTTTTTCGCCCAACGAAATCAGGTTACGAAAATGTCGGCGACCAATCGAGCCAAGTCCAGCAATAAGAAATTTCATTCTTCACCAACCCAAATCCTTCTCGTAATTCCACTTAATCAGCATCTCACCTGCAGCTTCTTTGAAGATGGATTTATCTTTGGCATTGAAAAGTCTCTGCCAATTGCCAGCCTGACCTTTCGGAAGAAACGAAGCAATATCTTCATTGCGTTTGGATTGCCATTCCTCATCGGGATTAGATTCCATCTCTGTCTTGATCTTCTTTCCCAGCGAGCCATCCACTTTTTTTACACCAAGGAATTTCCACAACCGCGTCATGTCATCAAATGGATAATTCAGTAAATCTTCATACCGCATTGCAAAATAATTTTTGCCGAATAATCGTTTGCCTTCGTCTTCGATTTCCTGCAAATTCGTGACCCAGCCCTTTGCCGCGCGTCGAATAAATGCTTCGGTGAAGATCGAACGTGAGCCGATTGTAAATTGATTTTGATCCTTACGAAGTTCTTCAATGATGCGCTTGTCTTCGGACGTCAGGAACTTTGATTCTTCCACGAAGTTGCGGAAACGTTCTGAGATCAATACATCGCGTCCATCGCGGACAATATAAACCAGTTTTGCATCAGGATAGATCGAATACATATCGCGCACAGATTGTCCGTGAATTGTGGATGAAGGGCTTTTATCGCCGACGATCATCTTGCCTTCGCGCGCCGCTTCACGTTCCATGATGAAATCAGCTGCGGAGCGAAGTACGAGCGAAGAAAGATCGCTTCCTTGATTCCACCGATTCGATTTGCGCGTCAACCATTCTTCGATTTCCGCTGAATCAACCAGCGAATTCAATAATGGTTTGCGTGTAAAGAAGTGCGCTTGATAATCACAATGTACTTCAGAGTGCAAGCGGACAAGGCGCATGAGCAGCGTTGTCCCGGAGCGCGCATGGCCAAAGATAAAGAATTTCTCGCGCGGGAAAAACTGCTTGATCTCCGTCACTTCCTCGGACGTGATATCAGGGATGGGATTGCGTTTATTCTTCTTGGGTTCGCCCTTGATGAGGATGCGGGCAGCTTTGCGAATGCGAGTGAATAATTCCATAGATGATCTGGTCTTTTCTTCTACGGTGTTATCGTCAGTGTTGGCACTGATGACGAAATTGGAGTATCCGTTTCCATCGGCGATTGAGTCGAGGTCGGAGTATCTGTTGGGGCCGGTGTGAACGTTGGGGTTTGCGTAGCACTTGGTGTTGAGGTCGGAATTGGAGTCGAAGTCAACGTTGGAGTATCCGTGGATGTTGAAGTTTGAGTGGGCGCGGCAGTATTGGTCTGCGAAGCAGTCGGCGTTGGCGTGCGAAATACACCACCGAGGTTGACATTGATTGCAAAATAGCCAATCAAAGCCAGCACGAGGATCGCGACCAAAAGAAAATCAATCAATTTGTTTTTCACGTTATCTCTTCCAATTCAACATCACTAATCCAGCTAAGCAAACTAAGATGCCAATAATATTAATCCAAGTGAGTTGTTGTTTGAATACAAGTAATGCAATCGGCACAAGCAGAAGCGAAGCCACCACATTGACCAGCACCGCGGCAATGCCAACATTCCAGCCGGCGCGATAGACGAGCAGAAAGCCAACTTCGAGTCCGACGATGGAAAAGGCCAGTAGATAACTTGCCCAATTTAATTGACGCAGTTCAGCAAGGAATCCGGTTTTGGTTGTAATGAAGAACGACAAAATCACCGTCAAACATAACGCAACCGCGTACGTGACCATGATCGCCACCGCAGGGTTGACATCCGCAGGTGTGGACTTCTGGCTGAAGTGATATAGCGCGCTGGAGACGATGGCGAGCGTGATGGAGAAATAAAAAAGGAACATGTTTCGCTTCCCAGTCATTTTATCAGCGGTTTGGCTCCCATACGACATAACGTTTATTCGAGAAGACCTGCACCCATTGCTTCGTGGACACGATCTGGATGTTCAACTTTTTACTGATCACGTATGTAATCACGGCATCGGGATTCTTCTCTGTTTTATGGATAACCGCAAGAACGCACGACCAGTCTTGCGCCTTTTCGCAGTCATGAAAAAGAGCCCCCCAGAAAGTCTGCTGATCGTAGGTACCGAGCCATTCGCTTCCCCACTGGGAGACAACCGGTTCGCGTTGGAACAAAAACGGCATCCACTCGGCCTCATCCTGATTCGTCAACGCCAGATAACTTTTCCCGGCCGGCAGGTCGCGTTGAATATACTGTGCAAGATCAAGGGTCGTGTCATCCAGTACGGGGGAAAGATTCCCAAGCACTAAAAACCCACTGACCCAAATGAACGTGAGGATGACGAGGGCTACGATAATCGAAGCGGTGCGAGACAAAAATTTTATCCGCTCCGGGAAAAGACGCGGCAGTTGCTCCACAGTAAAAGATAGCCCCAGCCCAGCGATCAAACTGCCTACCAGAAAGACAAAGCGGGAGCCATCGGGAAAAGCAAGGATGATGAAGAAATAAAAGACCAGCAGGATGTAATCCTTTTTCACAATCAACGCGAGAATGCCGACCAGAACCAGCAGCGCGACGATTTTGTCGGAACTGATGGGCGACAGATTGACCCATAGCAACTTGATAAGACCGGCGGGATTAAACGCTCTAGAGATAAAACTTCCATTCCCATGAGTACCGAAAGCATTGAGCACGACGCTCATTCCATAACGGAAAAGAACAGGAAGAATCCATATCAGCGAGATCAGCGCACCGATCGCAATGGAGATCAGCGAATCCAGCGCTCGTTTTAAAAAATCCCGGCTCAGGATCGTCCAGCATACGATCCAAGCAAAACAAAACAGGGCGTATTCCAAGTGGGTCAGAATCGTCAGGCCAAAGAATACGCCCGTCCAAAAAATATTTTTCCGGGAAGGCTGATTGCGATGCCGGATAAAAAAATACATCGAAAGCAGGGCAAAGATAAACGCCGGTGCACGGACGATTCCCGATGCCCACGCATGAGCGATATAAAGGTCCAGCGAGGTTGCCGCAATGATGGCCGTAAAAGCAGCTGCAGCGGCCGACTTGGTTAATTCCCGCATCAAATAGAAAAGCGGAATAAGCGAGATCAAACTCAGGAGCGGCGGTACGAGGCGAAGGAAAATGAAATACTTCCCCGTCAGTTTAATGAAAACGGCGAGCAAATAAAGTCCCAACGGCGGATAAGCAAAGGGAACACCACCCGGTCCGTAATAGGGCGATTGCAACGGTAGTCGAAAATTTGCCGAGGCAATTTGCTGCGCCATCTGGGTAAACATCCCCGCATATCCCATTGGGACAGAGTATTTGAAGGCATTCACAAAACACAACGGTGCGCAGATTGCCAGGACAATGACAAGAAGAATGTCTTCTCTTTGAAATCCTTGAAGACGCTTCTTCCAGTCAGTTAATCTCGAATTTTGATTTGAATTCATACGCGCCACTATAGCTACTTCAACAAGCCAAGTATAAACTCTGCCGTGCGCTTGCCAGAACTTCCATCAGTATACGTGATTTCCCGTTCGATGAACTTGCGGCGTTCTGGCGCGTCGAGAGCGTGATTCGTTAAATAGAGATTGATCGCGTCCCGAAGTTGATTCTCGTTCTCAGCAACGCGTCCGGCTTTCGCATTGCGGAAACGTTTATGCGTGGGCCAATTGCCAATCTTCTTCAAAGATAAAGAATATTTCTTCGGCACATTCCAGCCGCCGGGCGAATCAATCACCGCCGCGACAATTGGCGTGTCATGGACAGCGGTCTCGACAACCATTGTCGAATAGACGGTCACCAGCACATCCGAGTGTGCCATCATGGACGATTTTTCGTCCATGTCTTCGCCGCTGTAGTAGCCGAGCGAACCGCCCAAGGCAACCGGCTTGACGACATGCACATTGGGATATTGCCTTTCAAGCGCAAAGATTTGTTCGCGTTCATCGGCAAAGATTTTCGGTTTATCCTGAAAGTGACTCGGATGCAAGCGAATCAACAATTGTGAAGGTTCGATTAATGCGTTGGAAGAAACTAATTTCGCAAGTGCTTCCACGTTGGGATAGTTTGGCGCGAAATGGACGAAGGAACAGGCATACGAAATCAATTTGCGATCGGGATCGAGTTTATGTAATTTGAAATAATCATCTTTCGATAATTGCCATTCTTTTCTGAAATAACCATCATACGATGGAATGCCGCCGATGTTGACGCGCTTTGGGTCCCAATCGGAGCCGTAGACCAATTCGTCTTTTTGAAGTTGCGACCAGCAGGTTGCATAATCCATGTGCGCGCCGCGGATGGAATAACTCGATGGATTATCCCAACCGACAATCGCCGCCATGGCCGGCACGTGATGCAGAGTCGCTTCACGAAGCAGATAACGGTCAAGCCGCCAGCCTGCCGTCGAAGCAATGACGAGATCGGGTTTGTACTTCTCAAATAAATCGGCGTACAGGTTCGGGTGGGGAATGAAGCGGTTCTGCATCTGCACTAAAAATTTGCGCGCGAAGGAAAACGTCCGCAATAAAAGAATTGCAAGCGCGGACGGAATCCAAATGCCCAAACGGAATTTCCACCCGTTCTCCACCCAGACTTCCCAGATGTGGCTGTCCATGGCTTCGGTGTTGATGCGCCACGAGCCACCGACGCGGCGCAGGTAGACAAACAGCCACTGCCAACGCGGTTTGAATTTGGTGGCGTAGTCGTTGGCTTGTTTGAGTCGCAAGCCTTCGAAGGTGATGCCGGGACGGACAAAACGTTTCGCAATTTGATCCTTAGTTTGGTCATCGGTGAGCACGACAATTTCAATGCCTGCAGCCAGCAATGTCTGGAGGACGTCGCTTTGCAGGAAGTAGATGATTGCCATGCCGTGATCGGCGGAGATGAAGATACGTTTGGTCATAAACTCTTTTCAACTATCATTGGGAGCGAAGCAATTCCATATTTTCACAAGACTTTTGCAAGAATATAGGATAGAGAGTATCGTAAGACATAATGTTCAGCGCATCCCCAAGCTTTTGTATTTCCTCATTATCAAAAGTTTCAAGAGATTCGGAAACATCGAGGCTTGGGATCTTAATCTGAATTCCTGTAACCGACAAAATATTGTTAACTTTATGAACGGCGCGCAAAACACCTGAATGGATTCCTTTCGACCATATAGGCTCGATGAATTCAAGTGGAATTAGTGAAGGTGACCTACTGACCCCAACCGAAGATTTAGGGGACTTAAGACCTACCGACATAGTCATAGAGACTTTTATGTCAGGATGACGGGCAGAAAGTGCAAGCGTACGGGAAATAGTTTGTTCAAGCATATAACTTGCTTGCTGTACAGGTATATCTATGAGTAATACCAATTGAAAATCTTGTTATACGCAGCCAGCAACATCTTCTTGATAAATCCAACTTCCAGTAGGCGCTTGCCCAATCTTGCTTTGCCTTTTACACTTTGCTTCCCTAATTCTCCACGCAAATATCCCAGTGTATTGGACATATTCATCGCCAGCGGGTCGCAGACCATCAGCCGCAATAAACCGGCATCGTTCATACGCTTGTCCAACTGGCGGACTTGTCCCATCGGCTTGTCCATATCAAAGGGCAGAAATTGCTGCAGCGTGGATTGATACGCGGTGAACTGCCAATGAGAGGCGCCTGCCACCGCCGTCACGCCTTGGTATTGAATGCGCCAATCTTTTGTCTCGGCATAAACTATTTTATTCTCTTCTTCAGTTTGTCCAAGCGAGAGATTGAATTCCAGGAAAGTTCCCCATGGGATGAATTGTCCGCCTTCAAGTTTTGCATTTTTCCGCGCCCATTCGAGAGTCAATTCGTAAAACTCAGGTGGCGTGCGAAAAGGACGCGCGGTCACCATGCCGACATTGGGGAATGTTTCAAGGACCTCTACAGAGCGCGAAAGCCATTTGGGAGAAAATAGAACATCGCTGTCGGTGTATGCGATGATCTCACCGGGCGCGCCCCCCAGCATAATGTTCCATGCGCCACCCTTGCCCATGTTCTTCTCGGCGAGAATCAAATATTGGATACGTCCTTCTTCTTTCTCTTTGACCAGAAATTCGCGCACTTCGGCGCACGAGCCGTTGTCAAAGACCATCAAGTCAAACGGCAAGCCCGCGTCTTTTCGCATCAATTCCATGCAGACTTTCAAGACATCTAACGTCTCGGCATAAAAGCCGCTCAGGAACGGAATGTAATTCAGCAACGCGACCGTGATCCGCTCGGGGCGGGCAACATCTTTGACGAACTTGGCGGGGTTTTGACCTTTGCGCATGAATCTCTTTCCGATTAAAAAAATTTTGAATCCGCTTCTTCCAACGCTTCGGTCTTGCGACGTTTTCAATCATATCATCGGGCAGGAAGAAAAAAATGGCACGCAGAAATAATTCCACGTCACGCATGAAGCGCAGATACGACATCTGCGGGCGTGCAAGCTTACCACCGACCAATTGATCCGTTGAATCCAAAACGGTGTAACGGATATTGGCTTGTCCGCCCGCCAGACGGATGTTCTCATCTGTGTCGGGATGCTCGTAATGTGGCTTTGCATCAGGCAAGTGAGAGTAATCGTGATTCTGGTGCACGATCATCACCGAAGGCGTGCAATCGATCACAGACCATTTTTCCTGGAGCGCTTTGTAGATCATCCAATTGTCCCAACCAGCGCGGCCAATCGCAAATTTTGGAATATCCTGATAGCAGGATTTCGGGAAAAGAAAAAAATCACTTCCCGCGGGACGATGAAGCTGTCCCTGCGTTCTGGCAGTTTCTTCCAGCCGACTCTGCCAGCCTTCGGTAAACTCGATGGGTTGAGTGACATGCAAGTCCCACCGCCGACTCAACAAAACAAACTTATCTTTCAACTTCATAACTTGCTTCGCGGCTTCGACAAGATCAGGCATGAGAATCATGTCCGCGTTGACGATGCAGAGCAAATCGCTTTGACTATTTTGTCGCGCCATCTTGAGCATGGATGAAATTAACGGTGTGCCATTGTCGTTGCATTTCACATCCAGGATATGCTTTATGTTAAATTCTTTTGCCGTTCGTGATAAACCTTCTTCGTCGCCAAGCAAGATGATTTCAACTTCAGGAAGCAGAGTCCACGAATGAAGCGCATTGCGCTGGATCAGCGCGATGTGCGGATCAGTGAATGGTTTGGGTGCAGAGAATAGAGTTATAAGAGGCATAATTCTTGTTTGTCATTGCGAGGAGCCGCAAAGCGGCGTTGTGGCAATCTCCAGTTTGCATGTTACATGAGATTGCTTCGCTACGCTCACAATGACACTTACTTAAGAGCGCGCTTATCAATATCCTTCAAAGTTTTATGTTTCACGCTCGCGTTGATTTCCATCAGTTGAGGCTCGCTATGAACCAAATCCAAAACGTCCTTCCATGAAAAATCATCGTGGCCATCGAAGCGGCTGTAAACCTGCCGCATGAATTCCAAATCCTCGGGCGTGTCCACCGTCCAGCGATAATCGCCAAAATCGGTAATGTGATGAAGAAGTGCAATTTTGAATCCGCGCGGCGAGATGCCGGTCTCCAACGTTCGGCTTTGACGAGTCAGTTCCACGCCTTCGTAGAAATACGGCATGGCATGTTCACGATGCTGAGGCTCTTTGGCTTCTTTCCACGCTTTCGCCAAAACTTTGAAGGTACAAGCTTCGACATCCAAACCAATTGGATAGGTTCGATGCCAAGGCGGAGGCAAACGGTTGCAAACAAAATCATACTCGCCATCCAGCAAAGTGTTCACCACATCATCAATCAATGTCGGGTCAATAACGGGACAATCGGCGGTGATGCGAACGACGACATCAGCCTTCGCTTGTTTTGCCGTTTGATAATAACGATCCAGCACATCATACAAACTGCCGCGCGTGAATGGGATTCCGCTGAAGTCACAATATTCCTCGACGGGATCATCCGTTGAATCCGTTGTCGTGGCGAAGACGGTTTCGTTAACGGTAGCCGCCCGCGAGGTTCGAATGAAGACGCGTTGCAACATGGGCTGTCCGGCAATGTCCGCAAGAATCTTTCCGGGCAAACGCGATGAACTCATCCGCCCTTGGATGATGGCAACAACTTTTTGCTTCATACAGTTTGCGCCTCAGAGGGAATTGGCAGAGGCACAATAAAACCTTTAGCGCGGAATTTCTCGACGTAATCGAGCACCATCCAATAATCGAGTCCGACCTGCTCGGCAATATCAAAAACCGAATGCTGACCTTCAAATCGCATCATGATCTTTTCAATGGCGCGATTGAGTTCCCAATTATCGCGCCAATCCACCCACAAGCCGTTGCCGCTAAGAAACACGGGGCCGCGGAACGTGCGCTTCGGAATGTAATTGCTGGCATAAATGCGAACGATCTTTTCGGCAGTATCCGCCGTACCGACCAGCATATCTTCGTGTATGATGTCGAGATTATCGTCGGTGGTGTGATATTCATCGTAGGGCCAGCGGTTGAGCGAAATGCACGGCACGTTCACTCCAGGCCCGTTGATGACCCGTTCATCGTTGGCAGGCGCGGCGGCGAAGTCGCGTTCGTCGTGATCAGTGTTTTGCAACACATAATTCGTAATTCGATCCAGCAGATGGTCATGCTGACGCGTATGATGCCATGCAATTTTATTTTGATTGCCGGTCATCTCGAGAAAGATTCCGCCGCGCAGATTCGGAATGAGCGATTCGTTGTAAGCGAGATAAGCAATTGTGCCAATCGTTTCGGGACCAAACCAGAAGCGGACGCTCATCGAGCCCGCCGGTAACGGCTTCTCGGCGAGTCGACGCGCCAACTCAATGGCGCTGACTACGCCCGCGCCGTCATCATTGGCTTGCATGGGGTGACAGGTATGCGCTTGAATGATTATCTCGCCTGCGTTCGGATTCGGTCCGCCCTGCGGATGGACTATCGCAGTGGCAACTTTGAATCCTTGTTTGGGATCCGTGATGAATTCAGAACAAATAACCGCATGATATTTTTTATCACGCGGAAGTTTATCGAACGTATTCTTCGATAAACAGAATCCCCAATCGCGTTCGTAATATTTGAAAACCCACGGCACCGCATTCGGACGCTTCTCGTTGAAAAACAAATGCGGCTGCAGTTCTTCCCATATCAGCACTTTATCAATCGGCAGTGAATAGGAAACGATATGAAGTGGATTGTCTTTGAAATCCACAATGCGCTCGCCGCCTTCAATTTCTAAATACGCTTCATGAACAACATATCGCTCAGGCACTTTCCAAGTCCAGACCGGTTTGAGCGGCGCGTACGTTTCAATCGTATAGTTCGATGAGTCGGGCATGTAAGAGCCGACGATCTCCAGCGTCTTATCCTGATCGTCGGATGCCAGAGTTCGATGCAAGGGAAAGAATTCAGCAAGGATGGATTTGAGGGAGGTGTAGGGTCTCATAAAGCAAATCTGATTCAGATGTCCCTTTGTGAAATCATCGTTTCATTTAGAATTTCAATTAACGCAAAAGCAATTATGTGAAAAGCATCTGCTTCTTTTTGGTGTAAATTCGCTGTTATATTTCCAGTTTCCCAGTTATAAGAAACTACATACGATTCGTGACCAACTACTTCCCAATCAAAAGCCCAATGAGCAAAGCCGTTAAGCAAATCTGTAAACAACTTAATATTTAGAAAGTCTCTTGCAGATGATAAAAGGGAATATGTACTATATTGAACTTTCAGTTTTTCAAATAATGGTGAACCGCCTTTACAAACAAAGCGGCCAATTGGACCATCAATAATCAGGAAGGTGGGAGGCCATCTTCCAAGAAACCATCCCCTTGCAGTAACTGATCTAATCTCTTCAGGCACGTCACGCCAGTTCGCGCGAGCAGACATGGCAATTTGAGTAAAAAACATTTTTACAGCATGAGCAATAATTTTCTGATTTTTCAGATATTCTTCTAAATCCGTGCAAAAAACAGGATCCTTCATTAAAGAAAGGCTTTCTTCTCGCAATTCTATAAATGGATGAAGAGAAGCCGACCACTTGGAAGAAATTCCTTTAGATGCCAAAACATTAAAAGCATCTCGAAGTATTTTATCCTTCTCTGTGGCCGAGTAGATTTTATCCATTTACTTCTTCTCAATGTAATACAACAAATGCGGATCGCGTCGCATTTCGCGCGCGGTGAAGGCATACACCTCATTCGCCTTCATCAGTTTCACGTCCGCTTCGCCAACCTTGCGAATCTTGACGAGGCCGGCCTGCTCCATCAGTGCACCCATCGGATCGACCATGGTCATCACGCCCTTGTCGATGTCACGTACCAGCATCTCGAACGTATCCGTATATGTGTTGCCGTTCTCATCCGTTACCTCACCCGTGAACTGTTTCAGGAAACGGTAATCCACGCCCTCCATTTGCTCGATGTGATGAAAGAACGTCATGCTATTGTTATACGACAGGCCGATCACCATGATCTTGCCATCCAGATCACGCAATTTGCCAAACACTGAATTGCGTTCATAGGCACTCTTATAGCCCAGACTCCCCAGCATTTCTGCGCGTTTGCCCAAAACTGCAAAGGAATAAAAGGGATGGAAGACGCGTTTGGCACGCGGGTCCATTCGCACTACTTCCGTCAACGCGCCCATCTTCGAGCGTGTTTTGCGCACATCCCACGGTTTGCCCTGGTTGAAATCAAAATTAAAAGTCGGCATGATGAGCGTTCCATCTGTGCCGAGGGCGGAGAGCAACGCCTCGACCACGGTTTGCGGTCCGCCGTCCACTTCGCCAAGCGATTTATAGGAACTATGAACCAGCAATGTATCGCCGGTTTGAACACCAAGATCACGAAATCCAGAAGTCAATGATTTAAGAGTCAGCATTGCAGCCTCACATGTAGAATCCGCCATTGACGGCGATGATTTGACCGGTGATGTATCCGGAGGCGGGCGAAGCGAGGAACGTTACCGCGCGCGCAATCTCATCGGGTTGACCGAGTCTCTGCATCGGAATCTTCTGAATGACCTTTTCCAAGACATCGGCAGGAATAGAATGCACCATACCAGTATCAATGAAGCCGGGACAGATTGCATTTGCCGTGATGTTGTTGCGCGCGCCTTCCAGCGCCAGCGATTTGGTGAAACCCAGCAGCCCCGCTTTGGACGCCGAATAATTCGTTTGTCCAAAATTGCCAGCTTGTCCCACCACCGAACTGATGCTGACGATGCGTCCGTAATTTTGAGTCTTCATTTGATCCCAAACGGCTTTACTGCAATTGAACGCGCCCGTCAGATTGGTATCGATCACCTCGTGCCATTGCTCCACTGTCAGCTTGGTAAATGTGCGGTCGCGGTTGATTCCCGCACAATTGACCAGCACATCAATTCGTCCATGGCGCTTGATGAAGTCCGCAAATAACTCATTGATCGCGGAAAAATCCTTGACATCGGTCGCGTGTTCTTCGGCTTCAACTCCGAGCGCTTTGAGTTCATTCAAAACCTGCTGAGCTTGAACGCGGTGGTCAAGATACACAATCGTCACGTTGGCGCCCTTCGATGCAAAGTCCAAGGCAATCGCGCGTCCGATTCCGCGTGAGCCTCCGGTGACGACGACCCATGCACCTTGAAATTCTTTTTTATCAGGCATCATTGATTCCCTTCTTCAAAAACGTTTATTTACTTGCCTTTTTTCTGGATGGCTTGTATTCCAATTGAGCGATTTTGCGCCTGCTTTGCATCTCCGTCAAACTGTGGCCAATCAAGGCCGGTACCATCAGCAGGATTCCCAACACCACGCCCACGCCCAGCGCGAGCAGCATGAAAATCCCAATCGATCCCTGAACAGCATAACCAAAAAACGTGGCCTGGACCGTCGTCGTGTTTTCCTGCGCAATGATCACGCCAAAGACTGCCGCAACCAGTGTAAGAATAAGAGATATGATCATTTGGACCTCCTGTAAAATTGAATGGTCTGCTGATACGCTTCGAGCAGTTTAGCAAAATTCTTTTTCCAGTCGGCTCGTTCTTCCGCGGACCTTCGGGCGGCGCGGCCAATATCGGCCAGTTTCTTCCTTTGAGTCATTACCGCCAAAATTTTTTCAGCAAGTATATCCGCGTTTCCGTCCGGAAAAAGCCAGCCATTGACTCCTTCACGGACCCATTCTTGATTCGCGGGAATGTCCGATACCAGCACAGGCACGCCGCATGCCAATGCTTCCATCAATGAGACAGAGGAGCCGTCCACATGCGAGGGTGAAATAAAAAGGTCAGCCATATGATACCAGCGCGGCAGGTCGATCTGAGAAACCTGGCCTCCGAACTGCACGCGGTCGAGCGCGCCGCCATTCATCAGGATTTGACGAATGGAATTGGCCTGCGATCCGCCGCTAAGCAAAAGCAGGCTGACATCCTGGCGTTGATTTGCAACCTTAACAAAAGCTTGGGCAAGGATATCCACGCCATAACGCTGCTCCCACGAACGATTACAAAACAGAACAAGCGGCTTCTGCTTTAAGTTCTGCGCTTTGCCTGTTGCGCTTTGCGTTCTTTTGCTGACCGATAATTGCTCAGGGCTGAAACGCTTTAAATCCACACCCCATGGAAAAACCACAGTGCGATCCGGATTCATTCCATAAGCAATTGCTTTGTCTCGCGTGATCTGGGCATCGCTTGTAAAGAACGTTGAACGTTTCAATGCATAACTTGTGATCCACTTCATCCATCGATTTCGTTCGGCATCCTGCATCAAGTCAAAGCCCCACGACATCGTCAGAATGGGATGAAAGCCAGAAAGCACCGCGAGGAATGCACAGGTTTGAATTGGGCCGGCATGGATCAAATCGGGCTTGATCTCCTTGATAACACGCTTCAAGTCCCGCGATAATCGCGGCACATCGCGCCATCGAAACAAACCTTGTCCGCCTTTCCATAATACCTGTTGGATTTGTGAAGGTACAGTGCGATCTTCGGTTTGCCGCAGGTTTCGTTCCAGCTTTAAATAAAAAACTTCATGTTCGGTTTCCGCCAATGCAGAAAGAAACCGGTGATCGTGAGGCGTGTAATCCTTGCTGAAATATAAAATTCGCATTATGCCGCACCGAGATCCGTCCAGCGCAATTCCTGACCCAGCTTGAAATCATGCAATGCTTTCGTGCCAATCACATCCGAGATTTCGTACGGCTTGATCGCGCCCGGCGTGGCGGGACGAAGCACATCGACCATTTCGCGCGTAAAAATCTCACCCGCTTTGATTTCACGCGCCGCACGCAGACAACGGCGTTGAACAATGGCAGTATCTTTTTCATTTTCCGCGATGAATTTATCCGGGCTTCCAAGCGCGCGTTCCAATAAACGAGTCTCTTCCACCATCCTTGCCCAGTTCTCGGGGTTCATCGCGAATTTGTGATCTGGGCCTTCGCGGTCATTGCTGTCAGTGAAGTGACGTTCGATGACGCGCGCCCCCAGCGTCACCGCCGCAAGAACCGGAGCGACGGCATGCGTATGATCGGATAATCCCAGGATTACATCCGGGAACATCGCTGCATATGTCTTCAACACATTGATATGCAGGTAATCGTAATTTTTCGGGCTGGCCGTATAGTTGGTATTGCATTGCATCAATACCAACTGCTTGTTGATCTTCAAGATGGCATGAATGGCGCGTTGCACTTCGCCAATCGTCGAGGCGCCGGTTGCGACAAAGAACGGCTTTCCCTTGCTTGCCATGCGTTCTAAAGCCTCGATCCAATCAATTTCGCCCGAACCGGCTTTATAGATTTCCACATACTCATCGAGGAAATCAATCGCTTCAAAATCATAAGGCGAAGAAAAATAATGGATGCCAACTTTCTCGCACTCTTCCTTCAAGATCATCGTCCACTCAAACGGAATAGATGCGGCGCGATATACATCGGTCACCGATTTTTTCCACGAAGCTTGATGGCTTACCTGTGCGTTCATGTGCGAAAAGCCATAGTCCGAAACAATCTTCGGCGCGTCGAAATTCTGGAATTTGGCCGCGTCCGCTCCGGCTTCGCGCGCGAGGCGGATGAGCAGTTTGGCGCGATTCAAATCGCCGTCGTGATTTGCGGCAATATCAGCGATGAAATAGGTTGGATGAGTTGGTCCAATTTTGCGATCACGCAATTTGATATCCATCGGTTCACCTTATGCGGAAATCTGTTGATAACTATGGATTTTCTGTGGATAACCCTGCTGGTATTGTGTATAGAACTCGTCCAAGCCGGTGGAGAAAGTGGGAAGAAGCATATGGAGATCAGTGGATAATTTGTGGGTAGACAACCATAAATTGTGGGAACGGCGTGCAGTCAAGCTGGACTTATCCACAGATTGTGGTGAAATGAGACTTTCCTTCAACCCGAACTTGCGCGCAATCTCCACTCCAAACTGATACTTGCTCATGGCCTGTGGCCCGACCACGTGATACAGCCCGCGCAATCCGCCCTCCAGCATCGCGAGTAGAATCTCGCCGAGACGGTTGACCAGCATCGGGCAAAAGATCACATCCGTAAAGCCGTTAACATTCTTGTTGCTTCTGAGATTATTGATAAAGAACTCGGCCAGACTCCGCTTGCCGCTTAGCGACCAGCCGTAGAAATTCACGCGCGCCGCAATCGCCATCGGATTGATTTGCAATACTGCACGTTCGCCTTCAAATTTAGTCTGAGCGTATACACCTTGGGGGTTAGGTATATCGCCCTCAATGTACACGCCATCCTTTTGCCCGTCGAAGACTGCATCCGTCGAGATGTGGATCAGGCGGATCTGTCTCCGCGCGCAGACATCTGCCAGCCGCGCAGGCAGATCCGCGTTCGTCCGATACGCAAGGTCGGAATTCGCTTCACAGGCATCCAAATTCGCAAGCGCCGCGCAATGGATCACAGCATCAGGTTTGGATTCGTTAATGATGCGGTGCACCGCATTCGGCTCGAGAAGATCGGCGTTAATCAACTCAAACGGAACGGACGTAAGTGTGTTGCGATCGACTCCGATTACTTGATGTGAGCGTGTGGCATCCAAAGCCAGGTTGAGGCCCAGAAGTCCGCTTGAACCGGTGATAAGCAGTCGCATGATAATGTTCGATATTCGAATGATCGAATATCGCTCCTATCCTTCCAACTTTCCCGCCGCATACAGCTTCTCGAACGGCTCGACAAATTTTTGGATGCCGTTCACATCCAGCCATTCCTTATTATTATCGCTCGAATAACGATATCCATCCGAAAGTAATTTGCCGTGCTTTTGCCAAGAATAACCAAACCAAAATGCCTCAGCCGGTTGAACCACAAACATCGTCTTCAACTCGACCGTATTGCGAGCTTCATCTTCAGAGATCAACACCTCATGCAGTTTCTCGCCGGGTCGAATGCCGATCACGTTTACATCTGCATTCGGCGCGATAGCTTTGGCGAGATCAATGACTTTCATGCTTGGAATCTTTGGCACAAAAACTTCGCCGCCTTCCATTTGCTCGATGCAAGAAATGACGAACCGAACGCCTTGTTCCAATGAAAGCCAAAAGCGTGTCATGCGCTCATCCGTGATCGTAACCTTGCCGGACTCGCGTTGTTTTAGAAAAGCCGGTACGACCGATCCGCGACTCCCAACCACATTTCCGTATCGGACGCACGAATAGCGGGTCGCCGAACCCGCGGCGTATGCATTGCTTTGAACGGTCAATTTCTCCGCCGCGAGTTTGGTGGCGCCATATAGATTCACCGGATTGACGGCTTTATCGGTACTGAGCGCCATCACTTTTTTTACATCCGCATCCAGCGCGGCTTCGACCACGTTGCTCGTGCCCATGATGTTGGTCTTGACGGCTTCCATCGGATTATATTCGCAAGCGGGCACCTGCTTCAACGCCGCGGCATGGACGACCACATCCACGCCTTGCATAGCGCGGAGAAGCCGCTCGCGATCGCGCACATCGCCAATGAAATAACGCAGGGACGGATGATCGAATCCCGAAGCTTGCATTTCGTACTGCTTCAACTCGTCGCGGCTGTAGATGATGATCTTCTTCGGTTGGGAATCCTTGAGCACGATCTCGACGAACTTCTTGCCAAAGGAACCTGTGCCGCCGGTGATGAGTACAACTTTATTTTTCCAATTCATTTTTTCTCCAACCAAAGGAATTTGTAACACTCTTATTTCCCTGCACGGCAAAAGGATTGCAAAAGCAGTAACTGGACTTCAGGCGAGTAGGCAGGTTGATTTTCATTTAACTGGCAGGCTTCGAGGCGCAGGAATGGATTCGCATTGATCTTAGGTATCGTCGTCTTGATTCCATTCATGTCATCCTGCATTGCATAAACCTTCAGCACTGGCAGCCATTCCGACTGATCCTCAGGATGAAGTCCAAGTCCAACGGCCTTATTTCCAAAAGCCGCGGCTTGTCCCCAATTGCCCTCTTGAATTGCCAGATCCATCTTTTCGTAATAAAAGCACCATTGATGGGCAGGCTCCGGACCATAAATGGCCTCGCGTGGGACAGGGGTCATGTTATGGGTCAAGATATTTCCGATGTTCGAATGAGGCGCAAGCAGCTGTACATTGCCCGGGTCAGACGCAGAAATAACCGGCCATTTTGGATCCATCACGTGCACACACGATCCGGAGGAGGGTTGCGAGAGCACCAGCACATTTCCAAAATCCACGGTGCTGGTGTGACTGCGATAGTTGAACACTTTGCTTTCATGGCCGACCAAAACCATTTTGGTATTGTCATTATTGGCAGAGGCCGCAGATATTGTGTAATGGACCGGGATGGCTGGATTGCTTTGAGGATAGTAAAGCAAGTCCGCCGCTTCCTGGACCGCATTCCCATCATCACCAATGTTGCTGGTCGGATAATTGATGATTAAAGTGGTGCCCGGCTTGATCCCCGGCACGCGCCAATCCATTTGCCACCAGAACTGTTGGATGGCCTGTTCCTCGGTCAGCGCATTCACGGAGACGCCATAATGAGTCAAAGAAGCCACGGCCACTAGACCCAGCATCAGAACAAAACGAAGACGCTGGAAAACAATGCTATTGATCAAACCGATAAGGAGGATCACACCAGCGAGGGAGGCTGGCAAGGCATAATGCGAATAATCCTGGAAGATGACGTAGCGATTGGCGAGAATCACCGGCAGGACTCCGAAGGCGGTGCCTAGCAGACCCAACCAGAGCGCCTCAGACAAAAAGATTTTATCAGGCTCGGATGTTGGCTGGGACTCCCTGCCCGCCAGAAATTCCTTCATCACCACAATCAGAATCACGATGCACATAATGAACAGAGCGATTCCGATATCACGCAAGTGCAGCTCAAAAAAATTATCAACGAAAGGCGATACCCATCCAAACAAGCCGACATTCAAGACGCTTTGAAACAGATGGATCAGCCAATTCACCGCGGTTGAGCCCGGGCTGGAGATCAACATGCCCAACTGCAAACTTGCGTCGGTGGCTTTTCGAGTGTTTGTAAAAAAGAATTCCCTCCAAATCAGGATACCCACCGGGATGATTCCATAAAGCAGCCAGGTGCGGGCGGTTTGAAATCCAGTTTTCCATAATGAAACGGCTTTTGGATTCTGAGCGCGTCGCACCAGCAGGAAGACACACAGGAACCTGAATATTTCCATGCCGATTGCATAATCCACCAGCGCGATATAAGCCCAGCCCGTCAAAATGGCGGCTGTGGCGTAGACGGCTTTAACAAATGGACGGCTCGACTGGATGGCTTTGAGAGTCAAAACAATGGAGAACACTTCCAGGGCAAGGCTGGCCATATGCGGCTGATACTCAATCGGGCTCACCCACCACAGATAGCCCGGGTAAACTGCAAAGAGCAAGGCGCCACCGAAAGCAATCTTGCGATTCTGAGGCCAAAGCAGTTGGAATAACCATAATGCGCCGATGATCGCAATGACGCGCCAGATGAAAGCTCCAATACCGTAAGGCAGTGCATGATAACTAAATAATGCGTAATAGATCTCAAAGAAGAGGCCGCGCGCTGGCCGGTCAATTGCAAACATGTTGATGAAAACACCCGGACCTGCTATGGAAGCATCATGAATGAAATACCACTCATCCTTGTACAAGGTCAGCTTGCCGACGTTTGGCAAATAGACCAACGCGGAGACCAGGATAAGAACTGCGATTTCAAATAAGCGAGTGTTGTAGAACTTATGGTTCCGAAGCATGGCACCTCAGGGTTTATCGTCCACAATCAAAGGATACTGCCTGTTTTCTCCAAAGAGCAAAAACATAAATTGCAGAAGAGCCTTGCTGAATGATCCCGTTCTGCCGGTGACGAGCACAACTTGATTTTTCCAATTCATATTTTTTTATCCCAATCAAAATTCATATTCAGAAAATCATAAAGCCTTTGATTATAAGGCTGATAATAATCTATCAAATACTTTCGAGTCGAAGCAGGCATCTCTTCGTAAACACCTTGCTTATAAACCCTAAAATCATCCGGCTCCCAAGCGGATAGTCCAAGGAATTCTACCGCCTTGCGATATGCAGTGGCAGGCGAAGTGTATAACTCCTCGCTGGCAAGAATCAACATTTGCTCACGCGGAAAGATTGCGAACCATTTTTGAAGTTGCTCGATATACCTGCCGCGCGCAAGGTAGGAATAATGTAAATGATTGAACGTAGAGTATCGTGGATCGGCAATGATCTTTTCCTCTTCGCCACTCAATCGTTCTGGTTCATGCCCAATAGCTTCTTCAAAAGACAAAGGCTCTCTGCCAACGCGCACCATGTGATTGTAATGGGAATAAGCGCGATCCACCGGGTTTCGCAATAAAACAATCAATTTCGCATTTGGTAAAACCTTCGCGATTCGATTCGACGCGGTTGGATGAAAAATATAATACGGCGTTGCTTCACCAGTGACCATCCCCGATTTCATTTTGAGACGCGCCGGGAAGTGAGCGCGATACCAGCTAAGTCCTTCAGGATAATGTATATCGAAGAATTTGATTTCTTTGCGAAAAGGTGGATTGATTTGCGGATGTCGCGTTAGATAATTGAAGAACGAAGTTGTGCCGCCTTTCATCACACCGATGACAAGAAAATCCGGCAGGACGCGAAGCGGCGTTGTGGCACGATGAAAGAGCCACCAAAAAAACAGGCGGGGATTCTTTTTCAACTTGAACCATTGACTGGCGCTATCGGGAATATCGAGTTCCAATTCCATCTTACTCGGCTTCCGATTTACGAATCACGATCAATGGATACTGTCCGTTTTCGCCGAAGAAATGCGGGAAACGATCTTCGAGCCAGAACACAAAACGTAAAAATGGCTTGCCTCCCCAGCGCGGATTGACCACCGTTTTGAGAAACACAGTGCTGAGACTGCGCCACGCGAAGATTTCAAATTCAATATTATGCAACTCTTGTTTGAGCCAGCGCGGCGTCAGCTTCTTTACAAACGTGCCTTGCTGTTCATCTTCGGCTTGCCAATTTTTCTTTCGCTTGCCAAAACTTCCGCTTCGGAGAAATCGAATCAAACGAACGAATGGTCGCGTGATCAGCATCAAGCGGGGATAATCCCAGCCATTGACAATTGCCGCAGTTCGATTCAATTTGAGAACACGTTGCAATTCAAGATATGCGCCGCGATGTTCGCTCAATGGCAAATGATGAATCGTGTGCATCGAAACAATGCCGTCGAACGCGTTAGGTTTGAACGGCAGGTTGGCAATGTCCGCAACAACGTACAAACCTTTTGCGCCGAGCCGCGTCCGCGCTTCCTTTAATGCAGTGATGGAGATATCGAGACAAACCCGGAAGCGATAACCTTCGGAGTAGGTCAAATATTCAGGCCATTGAACCGGACCGGAACCGGCGTCCAGCAAGAAGTCGCCGTGCGAAGCGACATAACGATTGACTCGTAAACGACAAAGATGAATATAGTCGCGGGCAACAGGTCGCAAGTCTTCATAGCGAGCATTCTGATATAGACCCTCACCAACCTGCGACCAGCCAATCTGATCATAAAATTCGCGGACTTGTTGCTTGGTGTTTTCCATCAATTTTTCCAGGTAAACGGTTCGCCAACCAAAAATTTAAACGTTTCGCCAAATTCAGATTGACCTTCAGCGCCAAGCACTTTGGCAAGCGGCCATACCGCGAGATCATCCCAGAAATTCATCAAGCGCCACGGAAACGGGCGCGGATATTCGAAGAAAAAACGATACGCATAATCCCAGGCGGCTTCCACCTGCGCATCATTCAAACGATGAGCGGGCAGATCCGCTAAAACTTTGTTCAGCGTTGCGAAATATTCATCCCATGAATTCGGATCGAGCGTAAAGCCGCGCTTGCGATAATGGGTTTGCCCACATGAAATCACAGGGCGATCATTCATGGCGGTTTCAAGACCGACGGTGGTCGTATATGCCAAGCCTAAATCAGCGATCTCAATTAAATCATACGTGTTAACTTTATCCGCCGCAGCAATTACGTGAATATGTTCAGGCAAAGACGGCAACGCTTCGCACACAACCTGCGCCATGGATTTCACCTTTGGCACAATCGTCTCACCGGGATGAACACGAATCACCAACTGGACATCGGAGCGATTCGCAAAATATTGAACGGTGCGCGTGATCCATTCCGTCATTGACTCAGCGAAGATGTTACGCCCCAGTGTGAGGCTGTCGCCTAATACGTTCGCTGCAAGCATGACCACAGGGCGATCATCGAGCATGAGCATTTTTTTCGTTGCCTCCGCTCCTTGCGAAGAGACGTATTGCCACAAGCGTTTGGATTTTCCCCAAACACGCGCACCGCGGCGCGCGTTTTCCAAATCGGCGAGGCGTTCGTACATCGCATCCGTCATCGGAAGTTTACAGCGCGCTTCAACAAGGTAATCCGTTTCCTGTCGCATGATGGATGAATTTTGTGCCAGCCAAATCTGTTCGCGTTGATCGTTGAATTCAAACGTCATGGTTGGAATGCCAAGATAACGCGCCACACGAAAAACGATTCCCATTTCAAGAATCAAACCGTTCGGCACAAGTACAATGCCAGGTCCGTTGGCTTGCATCCATTCCAGAGCAGCGCGCGCCGCAAAGGTATTACGCTCGAGGCGCAGATCATATACCGCGCGATCAGAGGTGTTGTTCATGTCCACTTCTTCGCGCATCAGCGTATATTGTGTGTCCCACAGGCTGATCTGTTCGATGTCGGCGAGAAGAGCATCAGGAATCGCTGCATCCGGTTTGAGGTCGAGAAGCGAAACGTGGTTGACCAAAGACTCCATCGGTTTCAACGTATCGCGCGTATGCAGGAGGCGTTGGCGCTGCGTGAAATTATCCATGCGCTTATGCCATTCGGAATAAGGTAAGGTCATCAGGGTGACTTTATGCCCCAATCCGGCAAGCACCAAAGAGATATATGCGGATTGTTCGATCCAATAATGAAGCGTCGCGAAGAACAAAATCTTTTTACCTGGTTTCGCAGACGATGCAAATGTCTCCGCTGTTTTCACAGCGTCCGGCAGCGATTTCTCTAGACGATGCAATGAAAAGTGATCGTTGCGAGCGCGATCCTTGCCCCGAAGCATCCAATCGAGTTCGGCAGCGAAAGGCAATTCGCTAAGTGCGGAACGAAGCGCGTTTTTGTTTATCATTGTATTGTTCACCACAGAGATCACGGAGAACACAGAGATTTTTAAAAGAACTCTGTGTGCTCGGTGGTGAGTTAATCAATCTTCTCGATCTTCCAATCGAGGCGTGGGCGGATCGGCCCGACGCGCGCTTCAGGCCAATGCGTTCCAGGCGCACCGGAAACATCCACGTTGAAGGCCAGTGCGTTCTCGTCGAGGAAATAGCGGCGGACTGCAAAAGAGCTGGCGTTGACTCCCAGCGAATAACGGCCTTCGTTGAACAGGTCGGCGGGAATAGTACAGCGGCTGACATATCGTCCGGCTTGGCGTGCGCTGAACTTCTCAAACTTTTCGGGCTCATCGGTATCGAACGAGGTCAACACATAATCGCCGCGCATCGTGCTAAGATAAAAACCGACGCGCAGGCCGGTAGTCGGAGCGCTGAGTTGGTATTCAAATTCAATGGTGGCTGGTTCGGTCGAGCGAAGCGTATCCACGATAGTCCCGCGCATATCTTTCAATCGCAAAGAGATGGGCCTGAACGGTGCGGCCATTTCCGGCACTTCATCCGCTTCCCAAATTCGTTCACCCGCGTCAGCATGTCCGGCAGAAAGATAATAATCTACAGCTTCGGCGGTGGGAGCGCGCATCATCAAGCGGCCTTTATCAATTACCAGCGCTTCCTGCGTCAGGCGAAGCACAGCAGACATGTTGTGGCTGACGAACAAAACCGTTCGTCCCTGTTGCGCCACATCTCCCATCTTCCCGAGACATTTCTTTTGGAACTCGGCATCGCCGACTGCCAGCACTTCATCGACAACCAGAATCTCCGGTTCGAGATGTGCGGCGACTGCAAATGCCAGCCGCAAATACATGCCGGACGAATAGCGTTTGACCGGTGTATCAATGAACTGCTCGACCTCGGAGAAAGCCACGATCTCATCAAACTTTCTTTCGGTCTCGCCGCGCCTCATACCAAGCACCGCGCCATTGAGGTAGATGTTTTCACGGCCGGTCAGTTCCGGATGAAAGCCCGTGCCGACTTCGAGCAGCGAACCCACCCGTCCGCGCACGGAGACCGATCCCTTTGTCGGTTCAGTGACGCGTGCTAAAATTTTAAGCAGAGTGCTTTTGCCTGCGCCATTTCGTCCAATGATGCCCAGCACTTGTCCCTCTTGAACCTCGAACGAAACGTCGTTGAGCGCCCAAATGTAGGAAAAGTTTTCGGCGCCGCGCATGGACTTGCCGGTCATGGATCGAAAGACGTGCACTGGCGTCATCACCACATCCATCAGCACATCGCGGAGCATTCCATAATGGAATTTAGTCTGCATCGCACCGATGCGATAACGTTTGCCCAGGTGATCAACTCGAATCGCGGTAGCCATGTTAGATCATATCCGCAAACGTCCGCTCCATGTAGCGGAAGTAGAATAAACCAGTAACCAGGATGACCAGAGAAACGCCCACCGAAACAAGCAGTTGCAAATTGGGTCCGGTCGGTGTACCGAGCAGCGCCCAACGAAAACCGTTGACTACTCCAGCCATTGGGTTGAGCGAATAAAGGAGCTGCCACTTGGGTGAAATCACTTTGGATGAATAAGCCACTGGCGTAACGAACATCCAGAATTGAGTCAAGAAGGGCAGGACATAGTTCACGTCACGATATTGAACGTTGATGGCGGCCAGCCATAAGGAAACGCCGAGCGCGGCTATGATCGAAAGGAGGATGAATAGCGGCAAGGTCCAGATTGCGGCGGTGGGTGTTACTTTGTAATAGATCATCATCACGATCAGGATCAGGAACGCGATGGCAAAATCCACCAAGTTGCCCAACACCGAAGCCAGCGGAAGCACAAGGCGCGGAAAATAAATCTTGGTCACCATGCTTGTGTTCGTGGTCAGTGAGCGGCTGGCATTGTTCAACGCTGCACTGAACAAACCCCAAGGCAAAAGCGCAGTGTAAGAAAAGATCGGATACGGAATGCCATCGGTTGGCACTTTGGCGACGCTGCCAAAGATGAAGTTGAAGACTAGCATGGTCAGCACAGGTTGAATGATCGCCCAAGCTGCACCCAACACGGTTTGTTTATAACGCACTTTAATATCGCGCCAGATCATGAAATAGACCAGCTCGCGATAGATCCACAGATCGCGCAAGTTGAGCGCAGTCAAGCCAGTGGACGGCTTGATATAAATTGTTTCAGGTTGACGAGCAAGCTCAATTGATTTTGCCATATCTATTTAATCTTTGAACGATTCTCCTTGAACCACTCGATGGTGCGGCGCATCCCTTCCTCAAACGGGACCTGTGCGCTCCATCCAAAATATTCCTTCGCCCGGCTCACATCCAGACCTCGACGCGGCTGACCGTTTGGTTTATCGGTCTGCCAAACCAGCTTTCCCTCAAAGCCGGTCAAGCGGACGATCATCTCAGTTAAATTCTTGATCGAAATCTCGTAACCCGATCCAAGATTGACCGGCTCCGATCCATTATATTTTTCCGCGGCGCTGACGATTCCAGCTGCCGCGTCCTCGACGTATAAAAATTCGCGCGTCGGTGTGCCATCGCCCCAGACCAACAATTCCTTTTCGCCGCGTTCCTTGGCTTCGATGGCTTTGCGGATCAAGGCCGGAATCACATGAGATGATTCTGGATTGAAGTTATCGCGCGGCCCATAGAGGTTGACCGGCAAAAGATAGATCGCATTGAATCCATATTGCTGGCGATACGACTGCGCCTGAACCAGCAACATCTTCTTTGCCAGTCCATACGGCGCGTTGGTCTCCTCAGGATAACCGATCCATAAATCCTCTTCCCTGAACGGAACGGGCGTGAATTTGGGATAAGCGCACACCGTTCCAATTGCAACAAACTTACCTACGTCATGCTTGTATGCCTGGTGCATCAACTCGACACCCATGATCAAGTTATCATAGAAAAATTCTGCCGGATGTTCGCGGTTGGCACCGATGCCGCCGACATGCGCCGCTAAATGAATAATAACCACATCCTTTGGATTTATATCTTTTAGCGTTTTATCATACATACGGCGAATATCGCTTGGATCAACTAAATTATATTCTTCGATGCGCGGGATAAAGATATCCGCCGCACCGCGCTGCTTAAGCTTCGCGGTTACGAAGGAGCCAAGGAAACCCGCGCCGCCGGTCAAAATAACGCGTTTATTTTGCCAAAAATTTTCAACCATGATTTATTCTCCGAATGTTATTGCACAATAAATTGTGCATTGCGATAACGCTCATCCAATGGGTTGTGAATCAATCCCGTCTTCAGTACAAACAACAAATCGCGAATGCCATCATCCACGTTCAATGTAGTCTCGAAACCAAGTTCACGCTTGACCTTGGCAAACGAGACGGTAATATCGCGCATGTCACCGCCGAAGGTTAAATCTTTATATTCAACTTCTGTTTCGGGCATGCGCTTTAATACCAGATTTACAACTTGATCCTTGGTATAGTTGCCGTCGTCACTGCCGAGGTTATAGATTTGCCCACGGACCTTTTCCTGCGGGGCATCCAGCCCAATCATGATGCCGCGCACTACATCCCGAACATGAACGAACGAGCGCGAATAGCCGCGTTGATAGATCAATAACTGGCGCTTTGTAAATGCATCCAAAACAAACTGATTGATGATCAAATCAAAGCGCGTGCGCGGCGATATTCCGTACAGGGTTGCAAAGCGAAACAACAAAGGCGAGCAGGAGGCGTCTTTCTGCTTAAGCAAATATTCCTCTGCGGCAATCTTCGTCTCGGCATATAACGATTGCGGCGTAAGCGGCGATTCTTCCGTAACCGGTTTGCCGTCGGACGATAAGCCATAATTGCTGTACGTGGATGAAAACACGAATCGTTCCGCGCCCAGAGCGGACGCCTGCTCGAAGACCATTTTCGTCGCCTCAACGTTATACTTCCACGCCACTTGTTTGCCGACCGCCTGACAAGCCGGGAATCCCACAATTGCCGCCAGATGAATCACCGTATCAGGCTTAGGCCAATTTTCGCTGGCAGAATGATCACGCACCACATCTTTGATCTTATGCGGCTCGGTCACATCTGCTTTTGCAAAATGGAAGTTGGGATGATGCAAAAATCCAACCAGAGACTCACCGCCGAATAACAGATTATCCACGACGGTCACACGATAGTTGGCGCGCAGCAATTCCGAGGTTAGGAGCGAGCCGATATATCCGGCTCCGCCTGTGATTAAAACATGATGATCCGTCTTCATTTGCCTTCTCCTATATTCAAGAAAACCTTATATCCTTTGATTTCAAGCGCAGGAACATTCTTCTCCTGCACAACGGCGACGCCTTGTTCGAGGCAGGAAAGGCGGCATATGTCAGCAATATCGCCTTCGCCAACAATCCGCACTTTCTTAAAGCCGGCCGCACGGATCGTGTTCAAATGCTTTTTGACGCGCGAGCGGGTTCTGTGATAGACATCGAAGGAACGTTCGATATAGTCCATTGTGAGTCGGGCGCGCAGGGCAATCCCTTCCGGCGTGATGATGTAACGAAGTTTTTTGCGCTCCGCACGCTGGACCTTGACATAGCCTTTTGCCACCAACCGTTTAAGATGCCAGTTGACGGTTCCAACTGCCACGCCTAATTGAGTGGCCAGCGCAGCCTGATTCACATCCGGGTCGAGTTCCACTTGTTCCAACAAAGATAATTCACGGGTCGGTTCGTTCGAAGATTCCATGTTCAAAATTCAGGACTTGAATTATAACACGGTGCAGAAAACCGGAGACAGGGAGTTCGTACTTATTTGCAATTGGTGATATCGATCAAAACGCGAAAATCAGCCAGCTCGCCAGTGGCACTGTTCATTTTCTCCATTTTATTCATCACATGGGCACAAGAAGGATACAGTGCTTGCTGATAGTTTACGGAAAGATGATCCCAATAGCGCTTATCCAAATAAATATAACCGAATCCTGCCTTGCGAAGAGCATAAGGATTAGGATCCGCCTGGTAAACCAAATACTGGCTCATGGTAAAGCCGTTTGTTGCGTCTATAGAGAGACGGCCAAACAAAGTTTGCCCGCGATAACCGGTCGAATCAAAAACCATCAAATGAGGGTCAAGGCGGTCCCAATACGTTTGGCTCATACGGCTGTCCATGCTTGAAACGAACGACGATACTTGCGGTGCAAAGATAGCAGTGCATTGATAGGCAAACAATGCGATGCCGCCAAATATGGTGATGGCATAGCCAAACCCTGTGACAATCTTATACCCAAGCGATGAGCGCTGAAAAAATCTCCAGATGGGTTGAATTGCGAGAAGAAGCCACAAAGTCAAGCCCGTTCCGGTAAAACGTGTAATATCTCTAGCCGCCTCGTAATTAACAAATAAAGGAATAACTATCCCAAAGAAAGAGGCGATTCCAAAGCCAAGTTCTGTTACCCGGTTGTGTTTAATATCGTTTCGCAATCGAGATATCACCATGGGAAATAAAAACAGGATCGGACCACATTCCAACAGGATAATAATAATCTGTTTCCAATCCGTTAAGGATAAACTTCCCAGATGGCTGTCAAAAAAAGCGGGCGGCCAGCGCAAAGTAAAATTTCCTGAAGTGGTTGCTGCTACTCCTTGCGTTCTTTCAATGTAGGTCCGTGCAAGTTCCGTGATCACTCCTCCTTGCACGAGGCTGATCGCCGTGACGATAACAATAGCCGCAATAAGTTGCCTCCAAAAGGAAGATGTGATCTGTCGTAAAGAGAGCTGGCAGCGAATAATCATAATAAGAACCGCAAGCCCAACGCCCAGATCCAGCAAGATGAAAACATGCTCTGCACTTAGAGCCAACGATAAAAAAGCGGAGGCCAGGAGCAAAAGGCCGCTCCACTTCAGTTTGAGGCGGCCAGAAAGCATAAGGATTAAGATCGTTGCAAGAAAAGGCAGCGAAGAAGAGCCGCTCCAATCAAAAGTCAACGGATTCAAAATTCCATTGGCGAATGCAAAAGGGATCGGTACGGGCGGAGCGCCATCAATCACCCAGGGGCGGGAAATGGCCACCGCCAAAGTACTCGCAGTGTCAAGAGACGAACCGATCATATGAACATTGGAAGTAATATTGGCGATCCAAGGCATAGGCAATAGAGCCAATATCCAGCGTGTCCCCATTCCAAACGCAATCAGGAGACAACCAAGAAAAGCTGCCAATTTATTGCGCGTTATGCGTCTAATCCATAGCCAACTGCAGACGAGGGTCAATGAGATTGCAAAGGCTCGGCTGATATCCCAAGCACTCCACGGAAAAAATCCTCCGATCCGGACCATGCTGGCGGCAAACAAATCTAGCGCATAGTGGTAGGGTAGAAATATATCAGGAGTGAGCGAATAATGAGGGGAATATCCCCCGCCGCTATCGTAGAGACCAATGGAAAATGGGTAAAATCATCGCCAACGCCCAGCCCCCTCAAAATCAATTCAAAAAGACCGAAGATGAGGATCAAGGCCAGTAACTGAAATCCAATTTCCAAACTGATCAAATCCGACCAGTGGATTTTCGATTTTCTGGTGGCCGATACACCGATCACAAATATAATCATCGCCGCGCAGGCAAAGGCGAAATATGCGGGCAACCAGTGGGCCAATGCATTTGCGAGGAGAATATACAACAACATTCCCGATACAAGGCCAGCGATGGGTCGCTCGCGCTTTAGAAACCGCCCACTATGGGTAACCAAAAGCCATCCGCCGATCATCCAAAAAAGCGAAATGACAATGAAAAGCAATGGGTCTACAATGCCAGTGGTTCTAAGCCAATACATAATATCTCACTCGGAACAGGCTATAATAGCGCCGAACTATTTTCTAAATCAGATTTATTTTTCAGGATGCAATGTACTCAAACGATGAAACCGCTATGCAATACCAAAAAAGTCGTATCGCCAACTGGAACAACGTCGCGGCAAAAAGCGATTCATGGCGTGGCTGGGGAAAATTATATCATCGCCGCCTGAAAGAAATCTATCGTTTCCTGGTCGGTCCGAATCAGCGTATCTTGGAGATCGGCTGTGGAAGGGGCGATTTGCTTGCATCTCTTCGCCCCGTGCGCGGCGTCGGCATAGACTTTTCCCAGGAGATGATCCAGCGCGCCCGCTCGCGTCACGCCGCGCTTGATGCGCTCGAATGGATCGAAGCGGATGCTCATGATCTATCGGCTCTGCGCGGGCCGTTTGATGTGATCATTCTTTCCGATCTGGTCAATGATCTGTGGGACGTTCAAGGCGTTTTCGAACAAGTTCGACCATTATGTGATTCTCATACCCGCTTGATTCTAAATTTCTACAGCGGACTCTGGCACTTTCCTCTCAGCATTGCGCAGCGTCTAAATCTGGCGGTTCCTATGCTTGGCCAAAACTGGCTCACCCGCGAGGATGCTTCAAACATGCTCGGCTTGGCGGGCTTTGATGTCATTCGTCAGTCGCAGGAAATTCTATGGCCCTTTCCGCTCGGGGGCTTCGCCAACAAATTCCTTGTCCGTCTCTGGCCGTTTCGCGAGCTCGCGCTTTCCAATCTTATCATTGCCAGACCGCGGCCGGAATCGAGCCGTGAAGAACCCAGCGTTTCGATTGTTGTTCCGGCGCGGAACGAGTTTGGCAACATCAATGCCATCTTTGAACGGACTCCGAAGATGGGACGCGGGACCGAACTGATCTTTGTCGAAGGACATTCCCGCGATGATACTTACGCCGCCATCCAGCGCGAAATGGCGGTTCATCCCTTGACCTCGAGTCTGCTTCTGCGTCAAACCGGCATCGGCAAAGCGGACGCGGTGCGCCTCGGATTTGCGAAAGCCACGGGCGACATCCTGATGATTCTCGATGCCGACTTGACGGTTCCACCCGAAGACCTGCCGCGCTTTTATGAAGCTCTCCGTTTAGGCCGCGGAGAATTTATCAATGGCGTACGATTGATTTATCCAATGGAAAAAGAAGCGATGCGCGGCTTGAACTTTATCGGAAATAAATTTTTTAGTTCAGCTTTCTCATGGCTGTTGGGACAACATATCAAAGATACGTTATGTGGAACGAAAGTTTTATGGCGCAAGGATTACGAACTGATTTCTGCGAATTGTTCCTATTTCGGCGACTTCGATCCGTTTGGTGATTTCGATTTACTCTTCGGCGCGGCCAAGTTAAATCTTAAAATTATTGACCAGCCGATTCGTTATCGCGAACGAACCTATGGCTCGACCAACATCTCGCGCTGGAAGCATGGCTGGCTCTTATTGCGGATGGTTTGGTTTGCGGCGCGCCGAATAAAGTTTGTCTAAAGCTATTTGCACGCCGAAACATCCAGCAGACGGCGGAAGTCTTTGCGATAATCCGTCAGGCTGTGAATGCCATCCACTTCAAATAATTTCTTGACACATGGTTGTTGCAGCGCAGCTTGCTGTTGCGGCGTCAATTGATTCCAATAATCGATTCCAAAATAAAAATAATCGTAACCTTGTGCGTGGATTTGGCGTGGGTCGGGATTAGCAAGCAATGCCTGCCATTCGGGCTTGGGCGCATACCATGTGACAGAAGAATCGGTCGCGCGTCCGAATATCGTCGGACCTTGATACGGTGACGGATCGAGCACCAAACTTCCGGGCTTCAACTTATTCCAATATTTATCCGTCACCTTGGCATCCAGGTCGCTGATGAATGCGGTGGTCACCGGCCTTTGAATTGAAATCAATTGAATTCCAAACAACATTGAGCCCGCAAAGATCGTAACTAGTCCGCCAAATACAACAACGCTTCGCCAAGCATCGCTCTTTTTGCGCGTCCATATCCAAAACAGCGGCACTGCGTAAAGCGTGCAGGCAAATAAAAGTCCGTCCAGTAAACGCGGCGTGGCTGTGTACAACGGGCCTTTGAAAGCCACAAATAACGAGGGCACGCTCCATGCAAACGTCCCGATCAATGCGGCTTCATACCAATTCTGTATGCGCAGAGTTTTCCATCCCCAAATGATGACTAATGGCAGCGCAAGAATGATCGGCCCGATTTCTGTCAATGCAACGATCAGTTGTGAGAGATTAAATAACGATAAAGCGCCGAAGTGAGCGGAGATGACTGATGGAGGCCAGACAAGGTTTGGAGTCGCATCGAAATACGAACCGCTGCTTCCAGGTCCGGACGTGAAGCGGGCGCGCACGATTTCAGTGAACATTCCGCCCTGAAATCATCACCGTTAAGCCAACCGGCACAAGGACAATGATCCAGCGCAATAAACTGGAAGGCAATTTCCACGAGCGGTGTGCGATCATCCAAACGATCACTGCAAGAACAAAGCCAAGCCCGATCAATCCAAACATCACTTCATTTGCCAACGCCAGCGACGAAAGCAAAATAAATGTAATCACGCCTGCAAATGGATTACGCCAACGCTGTGCGGTGAGCAGCAAAAGCAAAACGATGATGAAGGCCATGCCGGAAATCCCGGTAAAGCCATTCATCACGTATGATTGAAAGATGCCGCTATGAAACGCAAATGGAAATGGAATGGGACCGTTGCCATCGATCTTCCAATTCGAAAGCATGGCACGGAAGAGATCGGGCGCGGTGACTGCGGCGGAACCGATGAGTGTGATTTGATTCGAGATCAATTGCAAAATAGGCTGAGGCAATAAAAGCAACAGCCAGCGCGCTCCGCCTGCAAATATGAACATGATGCTGGTCAAAACAGAAGCGACGCGGTTGCGCGTCATGCGATAGGCCCACAGCCATGCCAGCATTAATGGCAGTGCAATGATCAAACCTCGCGCGGCGTCGAGCGCAGTCCAAGGGACCATGGATCCAAGCCGCATGAACTGAGCCGCGAACAAGAGTAATAAATAATGATAGTTAAAGCTGAAATGCGGATCGAGCGCGAAATGCGGAGGAATGTCGCCGGTCGCCATCAGGGAAATGGTGGGAAGATTTTGATAATCGTCGAAGAGCGCCAGTCCGCGCCCGATCGAGATAAAGAGAATCGTCAGCAAAAAAAGAATCAGCCACGGGCTGAGTGAAAAAGAATAATTGATCTTGATGCTTATGCGTTTCATCAGAATAACAGCAGTCAAGCCGCCCAGCAATGTCAACACTGCGGCCAGCCAGAATGCAATCGCGACGGGAATGATTCGAGCCAAAACATTGGCAAGCCAGGTTTCGGTCACAAGCCCAATGCCCAAGCCAACCATCGCAGCTTCACTGCGGTGAAGGCGGAACAGGCTGGCGGCGAGCAGACACCCGCCAATAATCCATAGCAGAGCCCATAAGGCCAATGGAATAAAATCGAAAAGCGTTTTCACTACAGAAATAACTCCAGCATCAATAGGTAAATTTGTTTATTTCAGGTACATCTGGCAATGGGAAATATCCTGGCGCGGGATCAGCAATTGCACATTGATGTCATCGTAGGTTACCAATGGCTGATAGAAACAAAGCGTCGGCTTCGAGACCCAATCCACCCAATCGTTGTTCTCGTCCGAAAACGCACCGGTGGCGCGGCGCAATCGAAGCACTTCGATAACGATCAGGCTAAACCGTTTATTGGCCAGGTCTTGATAATAATTTCGGAAATACGCCGCGTTGTTTCCCATCGCTTGATCCATCATATATTTCTTTTCATAATCCGGCACAAATGGAATGCTGTTCACATAATTGAACGTCAGCAGTTGGCGCTGATCCACCATCAAAACCAATCCCTGCTGGCTGGCCTGCGAGATGCGGAGGTTAATATCGGTCAGTTCTTGCTGAGTAACCGGCGGGCTAGGCAAATTCAAGATGGGATCGGAAGCAGATCCGCGTGGGAACGGCGTAACCGAATAAATGGGAAGAAGGACTGCCAAACACAATGTGATTTGAAGCCAAACCGGCCAAGTCGTCGCTGAGACATTATCGCCGCGCAGGTAATTATATAAGCCAAGCATAAAGACAAGCACCAAAGTCATCAAATACATATCGAGATTATGGAGATCGCCTCCTCCGCCGATCTTGGAACTGACGATCAAGCCAGCGATAAAGAAACCCGCCAAGCCGATTCCTATGGCAAGTAATTGCAGCCAATCCAATTGCCAACGGCCAGAAGCAATCCACCAAATCAGTATTGCGACCAAGGGACCGCTATAAAGAATGGCTGTCAATAGGACGCCTAACGGAAGTGTCGGATTAGGAAGCAATCGATACCAAAGCAAGGATTGATGAAAAGTAAGGTTTGTGGTTGGTGCAGTTACGGAAAATACGGATCGATAGCCAACGATTAAGCCCGGCAATAAACCCGCCAGAGCAAGGAAAGCCGTCGGAGCAACGCGCCGAATAAAAGGTCCGGTGCGATGCGGATAATACAGAATCAAGTCTATCAAGATCGCCCAACCCGCCGTTACCGGAATCCATGTCCAGCGGCTCAATCCGACGTAGATGCTGGCTACCACGATCGAAACCACGCGCAGCCAAAAAGATCGGGAGGACATAAACGCAAAAACAATGATCGCGGCCAGCATGAATGGCGGATGAAGAGGCGCTTCAACGATAAAAAACAAAGTCAGCCATAAAACAAAAGCCAAACGCAGATAAATATTTTCTATTTTTCTCGCCAAGATCCACGCCGCTAAAGCGGGAAAAACAACACCGAGGACGACATCCCACAATCGAAGCAGTTCAATGGACACGCCATGAAAAAGAAAGAGCGATCCCCATAAAACATAAGAACCCGGCGAACCATAAGGATTGACGATCGTCCCTGAGTAATTATAAAGATGCTGGCCAAATATCAAAGAGTCTTCGTACAGGCGATCTCCCTCCGACCAGCCAATGGAGAACGGATAATTCGTTACCGTTAGGGATGCCTGGACCAAAGCCGATATCAATGCCAATACAAAAGCGCCGATCAATAATGTTTTGGCTGAAATTAAATGATCACAATTTTTATTCAACAAGATAGCAGCCAGAATCAACTCGATCAGCAGGAAAGAGAAACGTATATTAGGATTGGTGGCATAAATCTTCGTTCCGGCCAATCCATAAAATAGCACGGGGCCGCACAAGGCCGCGACAATCACGATCCAGCGCGACCATCCCATCCGATTGCGCCATGAAATGAGACCCTGAAGAAATTTTTGTTGAAATGAAGAAAAGATAACTGCCGCCATTGCCAAGACCATCAAATAACCGACCAATACAGCAAGACGGTATACCCATGCTTGTGTAAAAAGAACGCGCATTTCCAACACGATGCGCGGAAACAGGAACAAACCGAAAACAAAGATGATTTCGTCCCAGCCGCTGAAAGAAACGCGATGAGGAGAAATGAGCATTGCGATCCACGTGGTGAGACCAAAGGAAAAGATCAATTGCAGCCATGGACCAGTCAGCACATATTGCCACGGCGAATAAAGATAGAACCAGATGACGGATAGAATTAACACAGCAACAGCCGGCCAGCGCATCCAGCTCAGATGCTCAAACTGATTTACTATCTCCTTCAAACGGGGAGAAGCAAAGAAACGCAGGAAAAGAATGATCAGTCCTAAAATAAAAAAGGCAATATAAACAACGATGGTCAATAAACCCTCTATGGAAAGAATTGTTCCCCAATCCTGTTCGATGCGAAACATCGCCAGAATCTCAAAGAGAGCCGAAACAACGGCAAAGCCCAGGCCTGTTAAGAAAAACCAACGAATAGAATTTTTTGATAAATTGGTCATTGCGACCTTTCGTTAGGAGGAATCTTTTCGACGAAAGAAGGCTTGAGCAGGTACATACAGAAGTGAAATCAAATTGAATAAATATAAAATCACGCGCAGGCCAACACTGACCGTCGCCATTTGCGCAGATGGAATGCCAAAGATACCATATAAATATACCTGACTTGTTTCCGCTACGCCAAGTCCTCCAAACACCTGAATTGGTAACCACGAAATTAACTGGATCCAGGAATTGACAAAAACAACGATGGAGGCGGATAGGTCGACGGAATAGGCGCGCAGGCTGGCATACGCCCATAACATGGTCAAAGCCATATATATTATAGAACATACAGCGCCGATTTGGACCAAACCAAAAATATATTTCTCATCCTGTTCAGCCACGAATTGAAGGATTTCAAGGCCGCGTTGTATAAAAGAAAAACCATCCAACCTTGATGATTTTGCCAATCGGCCAGCCAGATCAACAAATCTTTGCCGCAGGATGATTACCCCTAGGAATACCCCAATCGCCAAAGGGATCATGACCAGCATGATCATGGCTGCGATTTTCAAGCCGGGAATTTCGCGCCACAACAATAGGCTGGTAATTAAAAGCGCGGCCCACACAGCGATCAGGTCGCCAACCTTTGCGATCAAAAAAGTCGCTGCTGCCTTCCGTAATCGGATGCCTTCATCCACTCTGAACATCGTCAGATAAGAGGCGATCCCTGCGCCGGTCGCGATAAAATTCGATATGACGTTCTGTGTCACGACGATGGAAAGCACACGCGGATAAGACGCCTGCCTACCGGACAATATGTAATATTGCGCGGCCTTCATCATCGTCATTAGACAAAAAAGCACAAAACTGACAGCCAGCCATAGCAGGGAGACATGCTTGAATAAATCAATAATTTCGTTTATGCTGGTCTTGGAATAAATAAACCAAACCAGCACGATGGCAAGGATGTACTTGAAAATATTCCAGATACGCTTGGGTAAAGTATTATTTTGCAACACAGTCATTGGCTTTTCAGTTGATGCTGGTAGGAGCAAAGAATAACCGCACTTTGCCTTGATAGTTGGGCAGCGACCCATACATATATTTCTTACACTTGTCTTCTTACCATAACGCTATCGATTGGCGTGCTCGATAGCCATGCGATAGATATCCATCAGCATATCGTAATTACGTTCGGCAGTGTACTTCAACTCATATTCTTTGCGGGCATTATGTCCCATCTCAGCCAT
>CAVYTW010000024.1:0-38012 GCA_963771375.1 uncultured Chloroflexia bacterium | reverse complement strand
TGATCGGAGGATCAAATTATGGACAAAGATATATTGGAAGGCAAATGGAAACAAATGCGAGGCGAGGCCAAAGGGTGGTGGGGCAAACTCACGGACAATGATCTGGATCGGGCCGCCGGTAAGTTCGAGGTCTTGGTTGGCTTGCTTCAGGAAAAGTATGGTTACAGCCGCCAGAGCGCAGCCGACGAAATCGATAAGCGTGTGACGGCATATGAAACCAACATGAAGCAGAAGACTGCACCCGCCCACGCCAAATAATTGGAGCGGCGTACAACTCCCTTATCCCTGAGAAGGAGTTGGATTAATAAAAAACGCACGGTATCCCGTGCACTTCAAACATTCGCAAAGGAGATAAAAATGAACATTCTTATATACCTCGTCGTTGCGGCAGTGATTGGTTGGATCGCAACTATGATTATGCACGAAAACTCGAACTTGCTGCTCAACATCATTATCGCTGTCATCGGCGCATTCCTGGCTGGTTACTTCCTCAGCCCCATCTTTCATGTTGGGACGATCAATAGTGCTTTCACCATTCCCACCATGCTGGTCACCCTGTTAGGTGCCGTCATCCTGCTGGCGATCGTCAATATGTTCCAACGAGGACGCCTCGCTAACAGTTAGCTTTATTGTTATATCAGAAAAATTCCCAAACACAAGAAGGCTGGCTACGCTACCGCAATTATATTGCAAAGTCAGGCGGAACAACCGGCCTATTTGCCCTAGCGAGGATGGTCCCTTTATTATGTGGCCCATGCTTAGAAAGAAAGTTCAAAATGTCAAACGACAGAACGACACAAGTTAGCTCATCACAACGAGATCCGGAACGCGAACAACGTATCTTTACTTTTAAAGCCACTCAATTAATCTGGCTGTTGTTCGGCATCCTCGAGGCGCTCATCGCGCTTCGCATCGGACTGAAGCTGATTGGGGCCAATCCCGATAGCCCGATCGTTGCCCTAATCTACGGGTTTACCTACCTGTTCCTATTCCCCTTTACCGGATTAATCGGCTCGCCAGCATTTGGCAACATGGTGCTCGAACTCTCTTCCCTGTTCGCCATGTTAATCTATGCTCTGATTGCGTGGGCTATAGAAAGAACAGTCTGGTTGATCTTCTACCGCCCGAATGGACCCGTGGTGGGCACCACTCAAACCACAACCAGCGAGCACCATACGACACCATAAAAGAAGGGAGGCAAGAATAGACAATTCTATTCGCGGCGAACAAAGGGCCGGCATACAGCAACCGAACAGCTTTTTAGTCAGCAGCCTGCTTTTCCTTGATCGCATCGAAAAATGGCTGGCTGGTTTCTTTCAGATGACTTAGGAAGAACAAAAAGACGCAGGTATTTGTATGGATAATCAATATATTGATGACCAAAGCGACAAGTAACGTCGGTCAAATGATTTGGCCTGCGTATTCAGTACGATAATTGTAAAAAATACTTACCATACTCAAACAATAAGGAGAAAACAAAATGGTCAACGAGAATCAAGTACCCGAATATCATAATAATAATATTTTAGGCGTTTTAGTCGGCCTGTTGGTCGGCTGCTTGGCCGGTGCCATTACGATGCTTTTGCTGGCGCCGCAATCTGGAGAAGATACCAGATTGCAAATCCAGGAAAAAGGCATCGAACTTCGCGATCGAACCACCGGAATGATGGAAGACGCCATGACGCAGGTGCGCTTGGATCGGAACAAAATCACCATGGGTGGCCGCCAGAAGGCGCAAGAATTATTGCACCAAGGTCAAGCGCTGGTGGTCGAGCAATTAGATCATGTTTCCGAAGCCGCCCTGGCCGGGAAAAAGGCAATCCAAAGCTCCTAAGGCTAAGGACAGCACTCATCAATCTGACGAAAGGAGAGCAACCAAGCCGATATTGGTTCCACGATCTTCGCAGCTAGCGATTCTATCTAATACTAACTTAAAGGAGAGATTGAAATGAACCTTGAAAAAATAAAATGGATTCTGTTGGCCGTTTATCTAATCCTGGCAGGCTTGGTCCTCCTGGGTGTGAGTCTCGGTGGCGGCATTATTAGCGTCATCGCAGGGATCTGCGCCATAATTGCCGGCGTTTTGTTCCTGATCAACCGCTGACATCAATATGATGCAAGAGCACGGCCTCCAAAAAGGAGACTATGCTCTTGCATGAACTTTTTCTTTTTTGCCATAATTAGCTATCTTTTATTTTGAGAATGCAAGCCAATTGAACAAGAGGAGCATATATGTACCGAGCACAAGTGCCACAAACTGATACCGACGAATTATTAAGATGCAAAGATGCAAGCCAATCAATGGTGAAAGAGCAGAAAGGTCAAAACGAAACCGCCAAATCCGATATGGACATAGCACATGAAATTGATCACGTGCTATGGAGGGATGCTGCCTTCAGAGCCATAGACTACGACAATATCGATGTACGGGTAAGAGGAGGGATTGTTTATCTCAACGGTCACGTCAGTAGTTTGACAAACCTAAATCAAGCTGAAAAATCACTTCAAACTATTTCCGACCTGCGAGGCGTTAATGACTCTCTGATTCCAGACGATCGGCTCTTGGTTGAAGTATCCACAGCATTGGGTCAAATTGAAAGCACTTATGATTGCAAATTTTTTACAGGCGTTTCGCACGGGGTGGTGTTTCTGAGTGGTAATGTAGAAAATACAAATACGAAGTTGTTGGCAGAGAAGTGCGCAGCCGGTAATCCAAATGTCCGCGGAGTCATTAATAGCATCCGCGTCCAAGGGATTGATTTGGATTTACGGGAAGAACCATTTCTACAACCCACCATCGGCGAGGAGATTTTCTTTCATGATGGTCTTTCCGGTACGGTACAGCAGGTGATTATTAACCCGGATAATCGACGAGTGGTTGCGATGACCATCCGAGGCCGGTTTGAGAATCAGCGGCAGGAGCTTAGGTCTTTGGACAAGGGTGAAGCCCGATCTCCAGAACGAACTATCGTTCTTTCCATGAATTCAGTCCGTTATCTGACCAAGGTCTCAGGATTTCTATATATTAACAGTAACGAGAGAAATCAGTATATGGATTTCGATCCCGCTCACTTTTTTACCCCTAAAAAGGATTGGAAGGCTCCCTATCCGTACTGCCCTGACGATGTGTTGTTCCTCATTGAACAGCAGGATGTGAAGGATCAAATTTTACAACGGCCTGCTCGATCTCTAATTACAGTCGGTTTGAAAGATCAACTGCTAAGAGAACAACTTCCCGCTAACGACAGCCTGGGCGGATAAAGCTAAAGAAAAATGTAGCCGTGAACCAATTGCTCTGTTTCAGCGACAACCAGCTCACGGCAAGAGCACAGACAATATGCCTGAATTAGCAAAACCCGAACCGGAAGAAACCGCAATTGAACTCATCGACATCCTGCGTTGGGAGGATAATGGCGGACAAATCATACAAACTGCACACATAAGCAGTTAGTCGGTTTCAGAATTAATGAACTCGAAATATAGAGCAAATCTCAAAAGGAAAGAGATGTTAACCACACCTCTGATCGAAACCACTAAATTTGCAATTCTCGCATCCGATGTTCAGATTCAACGCACCATGAAGGCATTGGAAGCCAACAACATTCATGTCATCGTTACCGAGAACGGTACAGATGCAAAAAAAGAGACTGTTTGAAATAATTCCTGCTGATGCAGAAATTTTTACTTCCAGTTCAGTTACGCTGCATGCTTTGGGCATTACCGAAGAGATTGATGAGTTTGGTCACTATAACTCGGTAAGAGCAAAAATGGCATTGATGGATCGAAAGACCCAAAATCGTGAGATGCAGAAATTAGGCTCAACTCCTGAATATATGATTGGCAGTGTTCATGCAGTTACCGAAACCGGTCATGTTATCACCGCTTCAAAGACCGGTAGCCAGTTGGCGGGTTATGCGGCTTCTGCAGCCCATCTTATTTGGGTAGTCGGTACACAGAAAATAGTCCCGACTCTCGAGGATGGCATGGAACGCATCGAGGCATATACGCTTCCACTGGAGAACGCACGTGCGCTCAAAGCATTTGGCGTTGGCAGCAGCGTTGATAAGCTGTTGATCGTCAATAAAGAGTTTATGCCGGGCCGCACCACGATGATTTTAGTAAAAGAGAATTGGGATTTTAGTTACTGGTAAGAAAGCAGTCCCAAAATTGAATAAGAGATCTATCTTACAGGAGATTAAAAATGAAAGCACTTGTATACCATGGACCAGGTAAACGATCCTACGAAGAGAAAACCATGCCGATCATCAAGGAATTTACTGACGCCATTGTCAGGATCACAAAGACAACCATTTGCGGAACAGACCTGCACATTATGAAGGGAGACGTACCAGCCGTGACCGATGGCCGCATTCTGGGACACGAGGGTGTCGGCATCATCGAACAAATCGGCGCGAACGTTTCAAATTTTCATGTTGGCGAGCACGTTCTCATTTCGTGCATTAGCTCGTGCGGAAGATGCGCCAATTGCAAAAAAGGTATGTATTCGCATTGCGAGAATGGCGGTGGTTGGATTCTGGGAAATCTGATTGACGGGACGCAAGCTGAATATGTTCGCATTCCATTTGCGGACAATAGTCTATACACGATTCCTGCCGGGGCCGACGAGGAAGCGCTAGTCATGTTGAGCGATATTCTGCCGACCGGGTTTGAGTGTGGCATTCTCAACGGGCAAGTGAAGCCCGGGGATACGGTGGCAATTGTCGGGGCAGGACCGATCGGATTGGCGACGCTATTGACAGCGCAATTCTATTCGCCCGCCGAGATCATCATGGTGGATAATGATAGCAACCGATTGGAAGTAGCAAAGAAATTTGGGGCAACGCAGGTCATTCACAATGATCTTGGTAATGCGGCCGAAAAAATCTTGGCATTGACTAATAACCGAGGCGTGGACGTCGCTATAGAAGCCGTTGGGATTCCGGTGAGTTTCGACGTTTGCCAGGCAATTGTCGCAGCCGGTGGTCACATCGCCAATATTGGCGTACATGGCAAGCCTGTTCAATTGAATCTCGATACACTCTGGGCGCAAAACATCACATTGACAACACGTCTGGTAGATACCGTGACAACCCCGATGCTTTTAAAAACAGTGGTTTCGGGAAAGTTAGAGCCGAAACAATTGATAACCCATCACTTCATGTTGGATCAAGTTATGCAAGCCTACGATACCTTTGGCAATGCAATGAAGGAAGAAGCTCTAAAGGTAATCATAACTAACGGCATCAAGTTGAATGAAGTTATACAGGTAGCAGATATTCTTGACAAGGCAATCAAGGAGCAAGTTATTACGTGATTCCTATCAATGGCCAGAAATTGAAAGGCAGGTGTAAGTGTCGATCAAAACCAAATCAGCCGCTTACCACCCGCTCCGAGCTAAACTGATCTTTAATGCAGGCTCCGGCCGGTCGGAAGAATCACCTCAGCAGCTTGCAAGCATTCTTTCAGAGATGCAGGATCAGCAGATTTTGCCCGAGGTTTATTCAGTACGCCCGGATAGCCAACTTGAAGATGTGGTGCATAACGCCATCAAATCAGGTATCAAGTTGATTGTTGTGGCGGGCGGCGATGGTACCATCGACAGCATTCTGGGGGCCATGGTTGGAAGGGATGCGACCCTTGGCATCATTCCTACCGGCACGCGAAACAACGTCGCTTTTAACTTGGGGATTACCGGAGATATTGCGAATTCTGTCGCCCTATTGCGCAAGGGTCGCCGGTTAAAGATCGATGTTGGACGAGTCCACTATGGACATTCCCGTCATTGGTTTTTGGAAGTTGCAGCACTAGGCCTCCTCTCGGATCTATATCCCCTCGCGGATGATATCCAACATGGCAAGCTAACCATGATTGGAGAATTGTTATCAACATTCGTATCAGCAACACCTTCGCGTCTGCGTATGATTCATGACGGGCGAAGAAAACTCGACACATCCGCACATATGCTGGTAATTTCAAATATGCCTTTTCTTGGACCGCACTTTCAAATTTCCCCAAATGTATCCTTCATGGATGGCCGTTTGGACGTGTTCACTTTTTCGGATATGAGCAAGCTGAATATGATTTCATATGCCATGCTGTCTCAGATTGGACATTTTGAAGACATTGGTATCAAGCACTATCATGTTAAACATGTAAGAATCCATTCGACTCCGCCTATGCCTGTGCTGGCCGATGGTATTCTGCTTGGCGAGGGTTCCTTATCGGTTCATATCCATCCACGCGCTCTCACAGTGATGGTCGGCTCAGCCCTTACTGGACAATGAAAACATACAGTTGACGGATTCAAAGGTATCACTTAATGGCTAGCGACTCTGAACAGACACCTCTGCCGATGAGGAAACATGAGGCTTCTGTTTGGTCCGCTAATCGACGAAGACCTGTATTTCTGGCAGTTCTTCTGATAGGTCTGGCATTATTTCTCATCTGGCTGCCAATTCAGGCTCGTACTTCCTTGTTATCGGCTCTTTATGTTCAGCGAGAGTTATTCGTTCTACTTTTCTTTTTTGCCCTGGTGACCTTGTCTTTGATTTGGTCCGCCGGTCAGCGATTGGATACCCGAATCTTTACACTCTTGAATGTGCGGGGTTATCCCAAATGGCTGGATCGCTTCATGTGGGTCACAACGCAGCTCGGCAATACGCTGGCCGCATTCATTGCTGCACTTCTTCTTTATATACTAGACTATCGCCGTCTAGCGATAGAGATCATCTTTGGCTCCCTCACGCTTTGGTTATTAGTGGAAACGATCAAGATATTATCCAACCGTGGGCGTCCATTTATTGCGCTGGATAATACACGCATCATCGGCCGCCGCGAAAAAGGAGACTCCTTCCCCAGCGGTCATACGGCTCAAATATTTTTCCTAATGACTCTGATCATCCACGGTTTCAAGTTGGGAATGGGAGAATCTTTGGCCTTGTATTCGGTTGCTGCTTTGGTCGGTTTCACACGAATTTACGTCGGTGCACACTATCCAAGAGATGTCGTCGCAGGGATTGTGCTTGGATCCGTCTGGGGAATTCTCGCAACTCTGGTGGATCCCTATTGGCTTATATTGCGCTTCTAACGCAATCTCCCCCAACCGGCGGAGAGCAATACTCCCCGGCAGATGGATGCGGATAGAGATTGTTCGTTGTAAGATAAAGTGGTTACTATGTTAAATGTGGAGGCAAAAATGTCAGAACAAAGTGTTATCGGTGTGTACAACACCATGGCGGAAGCGGAGGATGCCGTGCGAATGCTTGATAAAGGCAAATTCCCAATCAAACAGGTTTCCTTCGTTGCGCAAGACATGCAAAGCGTAAAAGAAGTACACGGCTACGTGACAGCGGGCGATGTCGCCCGTGTTGGCGCCAACACGGGCGGGTGGGTCGGCGGCCTTTTTGGACTGCTGGTCGGCGCGGCGTTTCTCTGGGTTCCCGGTTTCGGGCCTTTGCTGGTCGCGGGATCCTTCGCCGCAATGTTGCTTGGCAGCATGGAAGGCGTGGTTGCGGGAGCAGCAGGCGGCGGATTGCTTGGCGCATTAGTCGGTTGGGGTGTTTCCAAGCAACACATCCTCAAGTACGAGGAGCATTTAAAGGGTGGTAAGTATCTGTTGATGACGCATGGTAGCGCGGAAGAAGTAATGCGCGCTCAAAAAATCTTGCAGGGCACGGGGGCGCTCGAAGTAACTCATCATGTTGAGGCGAGCGCGGAAGCCTTGCCGGTTTGATTGATGATTAGCAATCTATCATCACAGATGCAAATTCTGCAATTTTAAGGCGAAGTGATTTCGAATACATCATCTGCAATCCCATCGCTTGGGGAAGATTAATATTTTCCAAGCGATGGATGTGGTCGAAGAGTGTTCGTTTCAGATGAGTTCATAGCCAGTGCACGGTGTTGCAATCCGGATAATTTGTTTGGAGATGAAAGATGGAAATTCCTTTGCAGGCCCAAGTTGAGTGTAGAGACGGTGTCTTTGGGCGCTCAGAGTATGTGCTGATAAACCCGGTTGTGGAGAAAGTAACGCACCTAGTTGTGAGAGAGGATCCGTCCAATATAGAGTACATTGTACCGGTTGAGGTTATATCTGAAACCATTGCCAATACCATTCGACTGAACTGCAGCAAGGCCGAATTGGAGAAGATGGACCCATTTGTCACAACTCAATTCATCGAAGAGAAGTTGTCCAATATTAACTTTGGGTATAGTGCTGGAATCGGCGGACCCCAATACTCTATGCCTTATATTACTTCTGACGCAACCGCGCAAATCCCTGTGGAGCATCTTGAGATCCCTGCAGGGGAACTTGCTGTACATCGTGGTACACGCGTAGAGGCGACGGATGGCCATATCGGCCACGTCGACGAATTCGTGGTCAACCCGCAGAACGGCCACATTACCCATTTGGTGATGCGGGAAGGACATCTGTGGGGACAGAAGGATGTGATCATTCCCCTTTCAGCAATGGGTGATACTCGCGAGGATACCGTATTCCTGAAACTCAACAAGCACCAAATCGAGTCTCTGCCGACCTTCCCGGTACACAGACGCTGGTCCTGAGGGTTGGGCAACTGGTGTAGTAAATGGAAATATGATAAAAAGCGCGACGCAATTGAGAAATTGCACGTAATTCATGGTTAAGTGAGGAAGATATGTTGACACAATTGACCCGCAATTGGCGGGTAGTTGCATTGCGCGGCGTAGCCGCGATTCTCTTTGGCATGATTGCACTCGTGTGGCCCAGGCTGACGCTCGAAGTATTGGTCCTGTTCTTTGGTGCGTATGCGTTGCTAGATAGTCTATTCGCTATTATCACCGCACTCACTAACCGCGCCGGGCACGATAGTTGGTGGGTGCTTTTGCTGGAAGGGCTGATAGGTATTGGTGCTGGAATAATTATCCTGTTACATCCGCGGTTTGCAACCATCGTACTGATTTATATCATCTCGTTTTGGGCGGTTGTAACCGGAGTTTTAGAAATTTTCGCAGCAATCCGGCTGCGGAAGGAAATTCAAGGTGAATGGCTGCTTGTGCTTAGCGGAATTCTGTCCCTTGTTTTTGGTGTATTACTACTGGTCTTCCCCGCGGCCGGTGCGCTGACCGTCGCGGTGATAATCGGCTGGTATGCAATTCTCTTTGGTGCAATGCTATTGATTCTTGGTTTGCGACTACGCAAGCATGGCATGCGCCCATAAATTCACAGAGACGACAAGATACGAAGAAAGGAAAAGATCATGGATATTGGACCACTTGAATATGTAGTAATAGGCGTACCCGACCAGAAACTCACCAGCGCCATAATTTCGGAACTGAACGCGATCCAAGAGTCTGGTCAAATCTGCGTCGTTGACCTGCTCTTCGTTACAAAAGCGGCAGATGGCAAAGTGACGAAACATGAAGTGAGCGAGCTGATTGAAAAGGAACCCAAAGCATTCGGCGACATTGCAAGTAATCTCAAGGGATTGTTGACACAACACGATATTGAACAACTAACAGGAGAAATTCCCCTCAACACATCAGCGCTCGTGATCCTTCTTGAACATATCTGGGTGCTTGGGCTGACGGAAGCGATCCGCAAGGGTGGCGGAGTGGCTTTCGTTGGCGGAATGGTTTCACATGAAGCGTTAGCGCTAGTCAGTGCTGAACTGGCAGCAGGAAAGGTTGCTCAACATGCCTAGAGGATTTGGCGGCGGCGGTTTTGGTCGAGGCGGATTTGGGATGAGAAGAGGCGGTATGCCCTTGTTCGGTATGGGTGGCATGGGAATGGGGATGATGGGTTCTCCATTATTGACCGGCTTGATGGGAGGGGGCATAGGCTACATGCTAGGCAGCAATAGTGCGAACCAGCAGGCATCGCAGCAGGTTCAACAAGGGGCACCCATTTATCAACAACCACCCCAGCAGTGGACACAGGCACCTGCATCGTCTCCGAGCGCAGACGTACTTTCACAACTCAAACTTCTTGGCCAGTTACGTGACTCGAACGTTTTGAGCGAGGAAGAATTCCAGCGCGAGAAAGATAAAGTTCTAGGTCACTAATCACAAGAAACGGGCGGTCGCTCGATCCGGGTGTGTTTGCCCATTTTTCTAAAATTACCTACACATAGAGTATCAGTTGGAGTGTCACTTACCGTGACACAGAACGTCGCTATTTAAAGGAGACATCAACATGAACGTTATGAACAGCAATGAAAGTTTATCGTATCCCTTGGAAAGTGGAATCAACTTACGGTCCATCATGCGCCAGGTCTATATCTGGATGGGTTTAGGAATGATGCTCACAGCTTTAGTTGCGTATGCCACAGTGAGCACATCTCTAATCAATCTGGCTACAAACCCGGTTATTTTAGTGGTCGCAATAATCGCTGAATTCGGCTTGGTAATTGGAATAAACTTTGCCTTCCAGAAGATTTCTTCAGGTGTAGCTGCAACACTCTTCTTCGCGTATGCCGTGCTGAACGGGTTTACGCTCTCAATAGTACTGCTGGTATTCAGCATTGAGTCGGTTTTTGTGGCATTTGCAGCAACAGCCGCCTTATTCGGAGCCATGTCGATCATCGGTTATACCACCAAAGTGGATTTGTCCAAAATGGGTACGTATTTGATGATGGGCGTCATTGGACTAGTGATTGCGATGGTCGTTAACATGTTCGTCAATAGCGGTCCGCTGGATACGCTCATTAGTATGGCAGGCGTATTGATTTTCACCGCCTTAACCGCCTATGATACGCAGCGCATTGGCCGCATGGCAGCAGGAATGAGCATGAACGGAGAGTCCGAGGCAAAGTTTGGTATCTTCGGTGCGCTCAAACTATACTTGGACTTCATTAACATGTTCCTCTTCATGCTGCGGCTGGTAGGTCGCCGTCGTTAAGGCCGCACAGATTAATTCAATTGACTGATATAAAGACCTCCTCCCAACTGGCAGAGCGCAATACTCCCTGACTGATGGATGCGGCTAGAAAGTGTCAATGATAGGATGAGAATATGAAAAAGGCAAATTCAACCAAACTTTTACTGATAGCTTTTTTGCTGGCGGCGCCACTTTTGTCCTGCAGCCTCCCTAGCAAATTTGGTTTATTAGTCCAAACAACTGACCAAAATCCAGTTGGGTCCGTGGCTACAGTGATCATGCAGGAAACCCAAACCGTTATCCCTACAGATACGATGTTGACAGCAACTGCCTCGCCAATGTCCACGCCTGCCCCGCCCAACGCTCCGACATGGTCGACCTACAATTACACCTGCGAATCCATTGTTGGCGGCAGCACCATGACCATGCACCTCGCTTGGAATGATCGCTCCAATAGCGAAGACGGCTATAAGGTCTATCGGGATCAGCAAGTAATCGCAACTCTGCCGCCAAATTCCACATCATACGTTGACGTTGCTTTTGTTGCCACGGGACAGAAATTGAGTTATTCAGTCGAAGCCTTTAATAAGAACTGGCAAGTAAGCGGCAACACGATTACTTATGGTTGCCAATAACAGATGCCTGATTGAGAAAACACAGAAACCACATGGAGTAACCGACGACGATTATCATAAATATTTCTGGTGGATCGCTGGAAATATTCAGCCCTGATCAATTTTCCAATAGCTGATTATTACGGCTGACCTCCCCCAACTGGCGGAGAACAACACTCCCCGGCCGACCGATGCAACCAGGGAGTGTTTGCTGTAGTATTAGTTCAGGCCTTATGTAGGCCAAATGGTCTGTCAGTCAAAGATCATGCAAATGGTGGGCATGACTCAAGCCACCATCCATCATCATACTGGGCAAATCGCTCAAAAGGAGAAATCTCATGTTATGGACTATCATCGTAATTCTAGTTATCCTGTGGCTGCTCGGCTTTTTCGGGCGGAACATAAATCCAGGGTTCCCGCAAACAGGCGGTTGGATCCACATTCTGATCGTGATCGTCGTCATCCTCGTCATATTGCACCTCCTCGGGATAATGTAAATATCTCGTGCTTGTTTGGAAAATAGGTAAGGCGGTCGAATAGACCGCCTTTTCGTACACCATGTAGAAAGAAGATCAACCATGAAGATGAAAAATGTTTTTGTTGTAAATATCAGCCTGATTTTATTGTTGCTGGCAGCTTGTAGCGCGCTAAAACCAATGTCCACACAGTCCGCGCCGACTGCCGAGGTTCCGCCTGCCACGGGCGTCCAATATCACTTCGTCACCAATAAACTGCTGATACCGACAACGCAAGCGCAGACCCAAGCATACGCCTTGAACCTGGATGGAAATCCGCAAAATCACACCGAGAACAAGTTCGGAGAACTGCTTACGTTGCTCACATCGGCAGCCCCGGGACTTCAATTGCAGTCCACTATCGATCAGGCCGTTAATAACGGCCAACTCGTCTCACTTCAGGTAGTGAAGGCAGCCGATCTCCAGAATGACCCGAGCGTTTCGTGGTCAATCTTCGAGGGACAAAGGACCCAGTCGGCGCCCAAATTCGACGGCACTGACCAGTTGATGCTCGACCCCGGCGCGCCCGCCAGTTCGCCGATTGTCGGCTCGCTCACGAATGGTCACTTCACCGGTGGCCCAGGCACGGCACGAGTCCAGTTGTATCTGCTGGGCCAGCCAATTGAGGTGGATTTGATCGGGGTACGTCTCGAGGCTGATTTGAGTGCGAAGGGTTGCACCAACGGCAAACTGGGCGGCGCTTTGACGGTCGACGAGTTCCGCAGCAAACTTCTTCCAGCTATTGTTGTCGGACTTAATCAAGTTATCAAAGCAGATCCGGCCGTGGCAACCCCCCTCCTGCAGACCTTGGACACGGACCATAATGGAATCATCAGCATCCAGGAGCTTGAGAACAATCCTGTGTTAATGGTCGCGGGCTCTCCGGACTTGGATCTGCTTGATGCATCCGGCAAGTTCAATCCAGGCCAGGATGGCGTGAAAAACTCATATTCGATGGGTTTGGGCTTTACCTGCGTCCCTGCCAAGTTTACCGCACCGGGAGACTAGGATCGGTATTGCAGAATCAGCTCATCACTTGTTTCTGATATCTCCCCCAACTGGCGGAGAACAACACTCCCCGGCCGACGGATGCGGTCAGGGAGTGTTTGTTGTAGTATTAGCTCGGGCTTCATACAGGCCTAATGGTCTGTCAGTTACAGGTCATGCAAATGATGGGCGTCACTCACGCCATCATCCATCATCATACTGAGCGCATCGCTCAAAAGGAGAAATCTCATGTTGTGGACTATCATCGTAATTCTAATCATCCTGTGGCTGTTCGGCTTTTTGGGTCCGAACGTAATTCCAAGCCTCCCTCACTTCGGCCCTTGGGTTCACGTTCTGATCGTGATCGTCGTCATCCTCGTCATATTAGATCTCCTCGATGTAATATAAGCCTCTCGAAGCTCGTTGGTTATAGGCGATCATCACGGTTCTAGTAATTCTGATTTTGATTGGATTGAAAAAAATATGAAAATTATGCGCCGCGAAATTAACAATGTCGCTACTTGGGCAGCTTTATTGATGGTGACACTGACCCTGACGGCCTGTGGCACCCAGATACCCACTCCTCCACCCGTGCCCAACGTCAATGTGGTTTTGGCTACATCTGCAGCGGAATTAAACATCCAGCCCGGAGTTGTAGAAGTTACGATGACCCCAGCGGTAAATACGGCAGATAATCAAGCGGCAGCCACTGCCCAAATTGTGCTCGCCAACGCACAAGCAACAGTGGATTCAGCTAACGCCACAGTTAACGCGGCTCAGACACAGGACCAAAATAATGCGGATGCCATTGCTGCCCAAATAGCGGCCACCGCACAAGTTGCACGTTCCGAAGCGCATGCGACTCTGATTGCGGCTGGTTCCACGCAAAGCGTGGGGCTGACTCAGGTGGCCATCCAGCAGACCCAGCAAGAATACAATTTTCAAGTAACCCTGGCAGCAGGCACACAGAGTGTTGTGGCCTTGATGACTCAGCAAAATCAAAACAGTGTTGCCGCCAGTACGCAGACGGCTGTGGCTAATAATATCGCCACGCAAACCGCAGTGGCTGCTGCAACATCACAGTGGTACGTAGACCAGGCGCGTCAGAGCAAAGAACAGAGCCAAATTCCAATTGCCTTCCTTGGGATGTGGTGCCTTCCGATCTTCCTCGTGCTATTAGCAGGTTTGATTCTTTGGGGATTCTGGCGCTGGCTCAGGATTCAGCAAGCCAATCAACGCAATCTCGAAAAACCCGTTGAAAAGTTGCAAGCACCCACCCCTGTAGTCATGCACTATCAACAAGATGACACATTACCAACTTCTGCAAGCGAAGTTGTAGACAGCCGCTTTCAGCTCACCAAGCCGGAAGATCCAGTGAGCGAATGGCTTGATGAAGTTAAGAGCAAGTTGCGAAACAGTGATAAGAGAGACGAAGATGACGACACAACAGATAATTGATCAACAACATTTCGATCAACAACATTTCGATCAAGATATTCGGCAAATCAGGGCTCAGGTATCGAAAGTTCTGAAAAAATGGGATTTGCTGCCGCGATTCAAACGCTGGCGATTAACGCAAGATCCAAGCACCGGGATGATCGTATTGTTTGGCATACTCAACAATGAATATATTGCCACGCATACCTCCATACGTTTTAATGATTACTTTGATCCACGCGTATTACATGATCTCGCAAATGAACTACAAGTTGAAGTAGTATCCTGCAACAGCGACGGTCTCCGCTATGCCTTCATCTTGGATCGCGGCCAGTTGCGTAAATTACCGACCCACATTGACTTTCCTTTCATTGACAAAGGCAAGCTTCTGGCAAGAGTGGTTTACAGCGATAATTCTCGTCCCATACCAACTCCCCCTGCTGCCAGCACAATAGCTGATGATCAAACCCTAATGCGCCAGGGCGTAAAGGCTTTCTTGAAAGTCTTGGACGATATTAAATTAAAAGATGATGCCGCCTTGGAGTTCTCCGCTCAACACCTACCCGATATTGTGGTCATAGACGAAGATGAATTCAATAGACGAGTAGCGGAGCATGAAGCCAATCGAAAACGGGTTAAACGTATCAGGAAGTTACTCGATGAGACAGTTGGATAGGATCAGGAGTTTTACCGCTCCAGTTAGGTATCGATCAAACCTGTAATTCGATAATTTCAATACTAAGGAGAATTAAATGGGACGCAAAGGTGTCAGCAAACGCAAGCCAAAAAAGTCAAGACCGTTTTCAAGTGCCGATATCGGTGGTTCTTTCAATACTCGCTCGGGCGAACAACCAGCAGTGCAATCGCTCGTGAAAAACAACGGAAACTCCTTCAACCGAGGCGGAATGAATCCCTCGGCAGGATCTAATAATAAAGGCAGAAAAGGACAGTGAGCATTTTGATAACGTAATGATGTTTATAGGTTAAGCATTGCCAAGGAGAAAAAGAATGAAACTAAATCTGCTTTTTATCGTTATGGATCTGCTTACCTTATTGGCTTATCCGATCTTGTTTGTTTACAGCAAAATACGCCAGCTTTCAAGATCAAAAGAAAATATGGTTCTGACGAATGTATTCGTTACTGGTTCGGTCGCAGCAGGCGGATGACCAACCAGAAAACTTTGAACATGCGAGTGACAAAGATTTTCCGCATGACTAAATCATAAAAAGAAATGGAGCTCTGAATGGGTATACTTTCCTGGATCGTTGTTGGCTTAATCGCAGGTTGGTTGGCCGGATTGGTCGTAAAAGGCGGGGGGTTCGGGTGCGTCGGCGACATCATCGTCGGCGTGATTGGCGGATTGCTGGGCGGCTGGATTGCTTCATCTTTCTTGCACATGGGCAATCCGATGTCAGGCATCAACATCGAATCCATTGTAGTTGCGTTTATCGGAGCAGTAATACTGATTATCATATTGCGCTTGATAAGCGGAAGAAGAGTTTAAAAGCGGCATCCCGAAGCCAATATATAAGAAAGGAAAACCCATTTAAAATCCTGCTTGTCTGCGCGGTTCCCGGAGTTTCCGACCACCTGTTGGAGTTTCAAGCACGGCCTTAAATTTATCCGGAAAAGGCCGGCGTACGCCCGTTAGGTTTGCTGACTATTGCAGCGATGTTGCCTTCTGGATGAGAGAAACGACTGGTTGATCTTAACGCGACCCGCCTAACAGTGAGATTATTGCAGACGCCTCTGGGAACGCGGCTTCATAAACGCATGCAAAGAAGAGGGCCGCCTGTTCAAAGAGTTTTCGGGCGATAACGTGGATGGCTCGGCAACATCATCCCGATCACGGGATTGGAACCTTTGCGTGAAGGCTACGAAAAATCCTGAAACAAATATATGCGCCCAAGTTTTATTACGAACGCGTTTTGCATGTCCATTGAGTGCAAAGGATCCGACTTATGGGTATAAAGATTCTAAAACGTATCAACAGCTTTTGCCAATCTTTGCGATTAATCGAAATTGGAGACGCGATGAAAACTAGAAAGTGGTATGTACTCGCTGGCAGTTTGATGTTATTCCTAGGGATTCTTTCCTGTGGTATATCCTATAATATGGGACCTCAAGCGACCGCTCCCGTTGCCCCCGGAACAATGGTCGTTGAAACGATCACCGCATTAGAGGCTCAGGCGCTTACCTCCCAGGCGGCTATCACTGCAACCGATACATTGGCTTCTGCATCATCACCGACGAATACAAATACCTCGAGTGCGATAGCGACGGTGAAAAGTCCGCTTGTTATTTCTGACTCTCTATGCTGGCTTGGCCCCGGTCCGGGTTACGTTGTATCGAGTTCCATCTTGACCGGCACAAGTGTTGTCCTGCTCGGCCAGGGAAGCATTCCAGGCTGGTGGATCGTCAGTGATCCCATTTACCACGATCCCTGTTGGATTTACCAGCAGGATCTGCAAATAGATCCCAACTACGATTTGTCAAACTTGCAGACTTTCTATCCGCCCTCTACGCCTACGCCAACCATTACACTGACCCCGATACCAACACTCATACCGACCCTGATACCCACATCTTCTCCCACAGCATTGCCAGCACCTTAACAAGGGTCATCCTTTCAATGTCTCGAGATGGCTCAGGCTGGTAACAGCACCTCCCCCAAGTGGTGGAGAACAACATTCCCCAGCCCATGGATGCGATTGGGGAATGTTTAATGTATGATGAATTCATAACTGGCATTCTGGCTTGGAATAACCGCGAGTCAGAATATTAAATCGAGGTATAGAATGGAAATCCTATTATGAGCACAGGTTGAATGTAGATGCGGTGTCTGTAGTCGTTCAGCGTATGTGCTCAGAGACCCGACTACCGAGAAAGCAAAGTTTCTAGTGGTGAGAGAGACTTTATCGCCACACACGGAGGACGTTGTCGAATGGACTTTAAGGATTATTACGAAATTTTAGGTGTACCGCCGAATGCCGATAAGAAGGTCATTCAACAAACCTTTCGCCAGTTGGCCCGCAAAGTTCACCCGGATGTAAACCCGGGTAATAAAGATGCGGAAGAGAAATTCAAGACCATCAACGAGGCGTACCAAGTTCTATCGGATGCCCAACAGCGCAAAAAGTATGACGAGTTGCGGGCCCAATATCAACAATGGCAGCAGACCGGCGGCCGTCAACAGGATTTCGACTGGCAAAACTGGTCGGCTCAACCTAACAAAGGCGCGCACGTCCAATACGCCAGCCCTGAAGACATGGGGGACCTCTTCGGAAGCGATTCGCCGTATTCCGACTTCTTCACTAATATCTTTGGCCAGGCGCGCAAGGGTGGCAGAGATACTCCGTCCAGCCCGCGCCGCGGGCGGGATGTGGAATACGAAATCGATCTGACGCTGGAAGAGGCTTTTCATGGAGCAGAACGCCAGTTGGAAATCGATGGCCGCCACATCAAAGCCGGTATTCCAGCGGGTGTGCGCACCGGATCACGAGTTCGCTTGGCAGGACAGGCGGAGCCAGGCCAAAACGGCGGCACGGCTGGAGATTTGTATTTGATCATTCAGATCCTCCCTAACGACACCTTCGAGCGCGACGGGGATGATTTGCACATGGATGTGCCGCTTGATATCTTTACCGCCATTGCAGGAGGCGAAGTCCGCATCCCCGCAATGGAACGGCCGCTGACTTTCACAATCCCGACTCGCACCAATGCCAACCGTAGTTTCCGCATACGCGGCAAAGGCATGCCCCATCTGGGCGACCCCAATAAACGCGGCGACTTGTTTGCTCGCGTCAAACTGGTATTGCCGGACTTGCTGACCGATCAGGAAGTGGATGGCATCCGCACATTGGCTTCTGCAAGGCAAAAACTTTCCTAAACGTATTCCAAATGAGGTTTCTTATGACTCCCGAAAACACATCCAGAAAAAACTATTGGTATGGCCAATATGAAGGTTACGAGTTGCGCAGCCAGCGCCGCCTGCAAAAAGATCTGGGAATGGATGAAGCTGCGACTGAAACAATCCTGCACTTGCGCAGCCAGGTCATTGAATTACAGTCTCATATTCGTCAGTTGGAAGCCGAACTGACTGCTCAGCACGCCAGTCAGCAATTGCGTCTGGCTCGTTACCGCGAAGTTTATTACGAAGCCACTTGGATCGAATTGGAAATTCAGGAATGATATTACGGAGAGTTCCATGAACCTCGAAAAGTATACACAAAAATCCCAAGAAGCAATACTTGCTGCCCAGCAACTGGCGCAGGAGTATCAGCATCAGGTTGTAGAACCGAGCCACTTGCTGTTGGCGCTCGTCCAACAAGAGGATGGCATCGTCCCGGCTATCATCACCAAAGTATCCGGTGGGACGCAGGCCATTCAACAAGAATTAAGTAACGAGCTTGATAAATGGCCAAAGGTCCAAGGTGCCAACTTGGAAGTGAGCCTATCGAGCCAGACCGGGGATGTCCTGGCTGGTGCCGAACGCTATGCCAAAGGCATGCAGGACGATTATGTCTCCACCGAGCATTTGCTGTTAGGTTTGGCAGACAGCAGCGAGGGCAAACGCTTGGTTCAGTTTGGTCTAACTAAAGACGCTATTCTATCTGCATTGAAGCAGGTGCGCGGTTCCCAACGCGTTACCTCGCAGAATCCTGAAGGAACCTTCCAGTCGCTGGAAAAATATGGCCGGGATTTGACCGCCATGGCCCGACAGGGAAAACTCGACCCAGTCATTGGACGCGATGAGGAAATCCGCCGCACGATACAGATTTTATCCCGCCGCACCAAGAACAACCCGGCCCTGATCGGTGAACCGGGTGTTGGCAAGACTGCTATCGTCGAAGGTCTGGCTCAGCGTATCGTCAACGGGGATGTGCCAGAGGGACTCAAACACAAACGCTTGGTTCAACTGGATATGGGTGCTTTGGTTGCAGGAGCCAAGTACCGTGGCGAGTTTGAAGAACGCTTGAAAGCCGTATTGAAAGAGATTACAGAGTCAGAAGGGGAAATTATTCTGTTTCTGGACGAAATGCACACGATCATTGGCGCAGGAGCTGCCGAGGGCGCCATGGATGCCAGTAATATGCTCAAGCCCATGCTAGCACGCGGCGAACTGCACCTGATCGGCGCAACCACACTGGACGAGTATCATAAACACATTGAGAAAGATCCAGCCTTGGAGCGCCGCTTCCAGCCCGTGGTGGTGGAAGAACCGTCGGTGGAGGATACGATCAGTATCCTGCGTGGCCTCAAGGAACGCTATGAAGTTCATCACGGCGTGCGTATCACCGATGCTGCGGTACTGGCCGCTGCTACGCTTTCTCAGCGTTACATCAGCGACCGCTTCTTGCCTGACAAGGCCATTGACCTGATCGACGAGGCAGCCGGCGCGGCTGCGCACCGAGATCGATTCCAAACCACAGGCGCTGGACGAGGTTGACCGGCAAGTCATGCAGCTCGAGATTGAACGTCAGGCGCTGAAAAAAGAGCACGACAAGGCCTCAAAGGAACGGCTTGAAAACATCGAAAAAGAACTGGCAAACCTGAAGGAAAAGTCTCACGAACTCCAGGCACGCTGGCAGACCGAGAAACAAGCCATTGCCGAATTGCGGACTACCAAAGAGAAGATTGAACAAACACGTCAGGAGATCGAACGCTCCGAACGAAAGTCGGATCTGGAAAAGGTCGCTCGCTTACGCTATGGGACTCTGCCAGAGTTAGAAAAGAAAATGGCCGAAGGGGAACGCCGCATGAAGGAACTTCAAGCTCGGGGCGGCACCTTGCTAAAGGAAGAAGTGGACGCCGAGGAAATTGCCCAAATCGTTTCCCGCTGGACTCACATCCCAATCGCGAAACTCTTGGAAGGCGAAACTCAGAAACTCCTACACATGGAAGACCGTCTGCGAGAAAGAGTCGTCGGACAGGAGGATGCCTTGAAAGCCGTCTCCAACGCCCTGCGCCACGCGCGGGCTGGTCTGCAAATTTCAAATCGTCCGCTTGGATCTTTTATCTTCCTCGGCCCGACCGGTGTGGGCAAAACCGAACTGGCGCGCGCCTTGGCCGAATTCATGTTCGATGATGAGCACGCCATGATCCGCATTGATATGAGCGAGTACCAGGAAAAGCACACCGTCAGCCGCTTGATTGGAGCGCCGCCTGGATACGTCGGATACGAGGAAGGCGGCCAGTTGACCGAAGCGGTTCGCCGCCGCCCGTACAGCGTGGTGCTGTTCGACGAAATCGAAAAAGCTCACCCGGATGTATTCAATGTGCTCCTGCAATTGCTGGATGATGGCCGCCTGACGGATGGTCAGGGACGCACAGTGGATTTTCGTAACACGTTAGTAATCATGACCTCCAACTTGGGCGGTGAATTGTGGATGGGCAAGAGGGCAGTTAGTGTCACGCGCGACGCGATCACGCAAGTCTTGCAAGCGCATTTCCGACCTGAGTTCTTGAACCGCATTGATGAGATTATCATCTTCCATTCGCTCAGCCGTGCCGATCTGGTCCAGGTTGTGGATATCCAGCTGCGGCATGTTACTGCATTGCTGGCGGAGCGCGGCTATCGGCTGGACATCAGTCCGGAGGCGCGCGCCTACCTGGCCGACGTCGGCTACGATGCGGATTACGGCGCCCGCCCCCTCAAACGAGCCATCCAGCGGGAACTACAGGATCCGCTGGCAGTCAAAATCCTGAGCGGTGAGTTCCATGATGGTGAGACCATCCGGGTGGAACGTGGAAAGGAAAAACTCGAATTCACTGGACAAGCAACCGCCCAACCGGTGGCTCCTTAACGACAGGTGCAGGGCTACCAAAAAAATGTTCAGTATGGTTCAATTCCAAGAAATGATGCTATGACGCTATTTGATGACATTCTTGCACAATTCCCACCCGATGTTCAATCGACCGTGCGCAAGATCTGGGCTGCGCTGGGTCCAAATGAAAGGGATGACTTTCTGACGCTATTGACTGGTTTCCCGTCGGACGCAAATTTGGTAAAACTGTTGGTCAATTTATCCACCGCACAAATTCGGCAAGCCTTTGGTCATAAGCACCGAGTGGTCATCGTTGGTCCGACCAACGTTGGAAAATCCACCCTGTACAATCTGCTGATACAAAATAAACGCGACCTAGCTATGGTGGGTCCCTTACCGGGTACAACGAAGGAAAATCAACAGGCCGATGCGGCTTTGTTTACCGTGGTGGATACACCGGGTGCAGATGCAGTGGGAAGTTTGGGTGAGCAGGAAAAAAGTCTGGCCCTGTCGGCATCTGCGGAGGCGGATTTTTTATTGCTGGTTTTCGATGCAGTCCAAGGGATAAAAAAGACCGAGCAGGAACTATTTAACGAACTATCTGCTCTAAAAAAGCCTTTCGTGGTGGTACTGAATAAGATCGACTTGTTACCACGCAAAGACCTGCAAGCTGTCATTTCGAATGCTGCACTGAATCTGGGTCTAGAGTCTGATCAAATCGTTCCAATCGTCGCTAAAAACGGCAAGAACTTCGGCAAAGTACTTTTAGCAATAGCAGCCACCGAACCTGAGATGGTCGCCGCGCTGGGACAAGCATTACCAGAATACCGCTGGCAGCTCGCCTGGCAAACCATTGTCAGGTCGGCCTCGATATCGGCAGCCATTGCATTGGCACCCCTGCCAGTCATCGATTTTGTCCCGCTGATAATGACACAGTCGATCATGGTAATCAGTATCGCCCGCATATATAACTATAAAATTACCCCACAGCGCGCCTCCGAGTTAGTCGCTACCTTTGGCTTGGGGTTCTTAGGACGCACTCTTTTCGAGGAGCTGAGCAAACTGGGTGGGCTGCCAGGCTGGCTGTTGAGCGCGGCGATTGCTTCATCGACAACCGTAGCCATGGGCTACGCGGCCGTGCGCTGGTTTGAGAAGGGCGAGAAGCTTTCAACCGAGGCTCTTAAAGAGCTCACCCAGGAAATGACTACTTACATGCTGGACACCCTCAAAAGTCTCGGAAGACGGAAGCCGGGCCAAAAGGGACTAAGAGAGCGTATCACCCAATCACTGGAAAGTTCGCCGTTAGCCGAAAGCCGCTCAGCACTCGACAAGGAAGTGGGCGAATAATGTACCTCTCAATATAAAGGAAAAATATAAAGCTCGACACCTCCCCCAAGTGGCGGAGAACAACACTCCCCAGTCGCACGATGCGACCAGGGAGTGTTTGTATTAATATATTTCTATGAATAATTCAACGACGGGCGCGGAGCTAAGCCGAACAATTGTCCAAAGGCCGGCAATCCTTGCGCAGCGGTTGAATCAGGGGACCTATAAGACTAGCGCGTTAGAGGCCAGGGCGGCAGTAGCTACGACCGAGGATTGTTAAGGCGCCACTTGTCATGATCTACAACCTGCCAGTGGTCGACAACACAAACAAATCAGGAGATAGCATAGATGCATGGTGAAGAATTAATCAACATGAAAATATTGATGGTTGATGACGAACTCGCGGCTCAGACAGCCAGTGGCCGCGCCGCACGCGCGTTAATTCAAGAATTGCGCAACCGTGATATTGCCGTGATCGAAGCGACCTCAGACGCCGATGGCCAAGCTGTAGTGCTATCCGATCCTTCGCTGGAGGGCATACTTCTAGACTGAACTCTTGGCGATGATGACTTAGCTCACGATAAAGCCCGGGCGTTGCTGGCGTTTATTCGTGGACACAATACACACATTCCGATCTTTCTCATCGCCAAGCGCGGCGATGCATCCACACTTACCAGCGAAGTGATGCACGAAGCTGACGAATTGATCTGGATGCTCGAAGATACCACCTTCTTCATGGCGGGGCGCGTTCTGGCTGCCATACGCCGTTACCGCGAAGCGATCGTGCCCCCGCTAACCAAGGCTCTGATCAGCTTTGCTCAGACGTATGAGTATTCGTGGCATACGCCCGGACACACAGGTGGCACAGCCTTCTTGAAGTCACCAGTGGGACGTGTCTTCTATGATTATTTTGGCGAGAATTTACTACGCTCCGATCTCTCAATCAGCGTCGGCGAGTTGGGTTCATTGTTGGATCACAGCGGGCCAATCGGGGAGAGCGAGAAATATGCGGCGCGCGTCTTCGGCGCGCAGCGATCGTACACGGTGACCAATGGGACGTCCACTTCCAATCGCGTGATCATGATGTCGTCCGTCACGCGCGGTGATTATGTCCTGTGTGATCGCAACGCCCATAAATCGATCGAGCAAGCGTTGACGTTGACAGGCGCCATTCCGACGTACCTGCTACCCACGCGTAATCACCTCGGCATCATTGGCCCAATCCATCCTGAGAGCTTGACGCCCAAAGCTGTGAAAACTTCCATCGCCGCCAATCCGCTGGCCAAGGACAAAGCTCAGAGAGCCATTCACACAATCATCACCAATTCCACCTACGACGGCTTAATCTATCTTGTACCGCGCGTCGTGGATTTGCTCGGCCAGAGTGTCGACCGCATCCACTTCGACGAGGCGTGGTACGGCTATGCGCGCTTTAACCCAATCTACAAAGACCGCTTCGGCATGTATGGCGATCCAAAGGACTATCCCAAGGACAAGCCGACGATCTTTGCGACGACCTCTACGCACAAGCTGCTGGCGGCGTTGTCGCAAGCCTCTCTTATTAACGTACGCGACGGGCGTAACCCGGTAGAGCATGCGCGCTTCAACGAAGCGTTCATGATGCATGCCAGCACCTCACCCCAGTATGCCATCATTACCTCCAATGAGATTTCGGCGGCGATGATGGATGGTGTAGGCGGTCCAACGCTCACTACCGAATCGATCACAGAAGCCGTGGCCTTCCGCAAAGCGTTATGCCGCGCACATCGTGATGTCACTGCGAAGGGCGATTGGATGTTTAGAACCTGGAACGCCGATGAGGTAACTGATCCGGCGACAGGCAAGAAGGTCGCCTTTGCCGATGCTCCCGATGAGCTGCTGATTACCAATCCCGATTGTTGGGTGCTGCATCCCTGGGATACGTGGCACGGCTTTAGGGATTTGGAAGACAGCTATTGCATGCTCGACCCGATCAAAGTTTCGGTGGTGACGCCGGGTTTAGCGAACGACGGCTCATTCGAGAAGATGGGCATTCCCGCCACGTTGGTCACGGCCTATCTCGATCAGCGCGCCATTCAGGTCGAAAAGACGACCGACTTCACGATCTTGTTCCTTTTCTCGCTAGGTGTGACCAAAGGCAAATATGGCACGCTCATCAACGCGCTGCTGCACTTCAAAGAAGACTACGATGCCAACGCGCCGTTAAACGAAGTGTTGATTACCGCCGCGGCAGGTGCGCCTGCACGCTATGCCGGCATGGGCTTGCACGATTTGGCGGATGAGATGTTCACGCAGATGAAAGAAACGAATCAATTGAAAGTACAGGATGCGGCCTTCTCGACGCTGCCCATCCCAGTATTGACTCCCGCCGATACCTACTCAAAACTGGTGCACAACGAAGTCGAACACGTTGCGGTCGACAAGATGGCAAACCGAATTATGGCGACAGGCGTTGTGCCGTATCCGCCCGGCATTCCGATGTTGATGCCTGGTGAGAACGTCGGCAGCAATGACAGCCCCTATCTCAAGTACCTACGCGCACTGCAGGCGTGGGACCGCCGTTTCCCAGGCTTCGGACATGAAACGCACGGCGTGGAAAACAAAGACGGAGCATATTACGTGTATTGTTTGAAGTGAGAGTCTCAACAAGAAAGAAGGATGATATGAACAAGAAAAAGAGTAATGTCAAAGCACTGGGCGTATTTGTGCTGGCAATGATCAACGTCGCCGCCGTGCTTAGCATACGCAACCTTCCCTCGATGGCCGAGTTTGGCTGGTCATCCATTGGCTGGTACCTGATCGGTACGATCACTTTCCTGATCCCTCTGAGTTTGGCGGGCGCGGAACTAGCCACTGGCTGGCCTAAGGGTGGTGGCGTGTACGCCTGGGTGCAAGAAGCCTTCGGCGACACATCCGGCTTCATCGCTGTCTTCTGCGAGTGGTCCAACAACCTGGTATGGTTTCCTACGATCCTAGCCTTCCTCGCATCCACGTTCGCCTTTGTGCTCGATCCGGCGCTGGCGAACAACGGCCTGTATATGTTCGCGGTGATGATGATCATCTTCTGGGGCACCACATTCATCGCGCTAATGGGATCGAAAGTCTCCAGTCGTTTCGGATCGTATGGTGTCGTTGTGGGTACGCTAGTTCCGACGGGTTTGTTCATCGTGCTGGGTGTGGCATATATGTTCACGGCCAAGTCTATCCAGTTACCGCCGTTCACATTGGCCGCCCTGATGCCATCCCTCAACATCAACACGCTTCCCTTTCTCGCCACGATCGTACTGATGTTTGCAGGTATGGAGATGGCAGGCTTCCATGCCCTGGAAGTCCGCGATCCACAGACGGATTACCCAAAAGCGATGTTGTTGTCTGCGCTGGTCATTTTCGTGTTAACGGTGGTCGGTACCCTGGCGATTGCAATTGTCATTCCGCTCGATAAGCTCAAATTGTCAGCGGGTTTGATGCAAGCCTTCCAGGCCTTCTTGGCCGCCGACCATTTGACCTGGCTGCTCGCACCACTTGCCATTCTCGTGGTGGTGGGCGGCATACCGTTGTTGGCCGCGTGGATGATTGGCCCCGCGATGGGCCTGGGCGTTGTTGCCACAGAGGGTAACCTTCCCCCTCTGTTCTCAGGCCATAACAAGAAGGGTGCTCCGGTAGGCGTATTGATCCTGCAAGCTGTGATTGGCACACTCATCTCGCTGCTATACGTTTTCATTCCTGGCGTCAATACGGCTTACTGGATCATGTCGGCTATGACCGTGACGTTGTTGTGCATCACGTATTTGTTAATCTTTGCCGCGTTGATCAGGTTGCGCTACTCGCAGCCAAATACGCCGCGCGCGTTCAAGATTCCAGGTGGCTTGATCGGTGTCTGGATCGTCGGCGGGTTAGGCTTCGTAGCCACGGCTTTGACATTCATCATCAGCTTGCTCCCAATCGGTGGCATTCCCATGTCAGGTCCACTGTACATTGCGATCATGATAATCGGCACAGCCGTATTAGCACTGCCGCCGTTGGTCTTCTTGAAGCTGAAGAAGAAAAGTTGGAAGACGGCTGGAAAGAAGGAAGCGCTAGCCGCCGGAACTGCAGATTGATTCTCTGCAGCATCCTTAAGTCAACTAATTAAATCCCGTCCGATGGCGTGAGTCGCGTGATGTTGATCCCTGAATAGAGGTATTGAATTGGACTACGATAAGCTGTTCGGTTTTCTGATTTGCAGCGCAATGCCCGATCCGCCGACACTCTCTTCATCGCGGCTGCAGCGAATTGTCGATGAACTTGGACGCCTTGGATATGCAAGGACCCTCAGCATCACGACGGCTGAGGCGCGCTCAGCAATCCGGAGCGATCCCAGCTTCGGCTGCGTGATCGTCGAATGGTCGCTTGAGGAATCCGAAAGCGAGGTCGAAGCGTTTGTGCGGTTTGTCCGCGAGCGTGGTCTGGAGGTCCCGGTATTCATTCTGGCAAAGCGACACGTGCTCAAGGAAATTCCGGTGGCGGTACTCGGTCAGGTAACGGGGTACGTGTTCATTGATGAGGACACACCGGAGTTCGTTGCTCGCAACCTGGTCAGTCACTTGCAAAGCTATGCGGAGTTGCTGAAGACGCCCGAGTTGGAATCGAGCAAGGCCGGCACGCTCCTCTCCGCGCTCATCCGATTCAAACAACTGCATGACGAGAATACGCCGCTGGACGAGGTCATCCCTTCTTTCGTGGCGGCTCACCACGCCCGCTATGCCGGTGTTGGCCTGCGCGACCTGTGCGCGCAGATGCATGCGTTCTAGCGCGAGCGCAAGGCCAGCCAATTGCAGGGCGAGCAGTTTCGTGCGGCGCATTTTCCCGAAATAGCAATGACACCGCAGGAAGCCATGAATGAGCTCGTACGCAACAACGTAGAGCTTTTGCCGATTGAGCAAATCAGTGGTCGAATTGCCGCCACGCTTGCGCTTTTGTATCCTCCGGGCATCGGCGTGGTCGTGCCAGGTGAACGGTACGATGAGCGCGCACTTCCGATGCTCGACTACTTCCGGATTTTCGAAGAAGGAGGCAACCGCTTTCCTGGCTTCGAAAACGAAATCCAGGGCATCTACCGGAAAGAGGAAAGCGACGGGACCGTGCGTCTCTACACGTACGTAGTCAACGAATAACTGCCCGTAACATCGTGTTGAGCAAGAAGGTATCGAAGATGTTTTCACCGTTGATACATAATGGAGTTCGCGAGAGTATTCGTGTTCAACCAATAAATTCATGTCTATAGCAAAGAGGAAAACTTTATGGATATTTCAATCAATGCCAAAGTGAGCTGCACGGATGGTCCGGGTGGCCAATCGACTCACGTGATCTTGATGCCGACCACCGAGAAAATTACCCACGTGGTGGTCAGTGACGAGTTGTTCCCGGAAATCGAATATCTGGTCTCCATGGATCATATTGCAGAAGGCACGCCAGAGTTCGATCCGGCTGAATTGTACGCACGAAGAGTTATCGAAGATGCCGGTCTATGACAGAATGAATTTTCTCCCGTCCGATCTTTCTGGTTTTGACGCTGATGCATATATGATGTGGCCTTATTATGCTCCAGAAGCTTTTCGCCTGAGGCGTGAGGACGAAGAGATTCCCGCCAACGAACTCTCCATTCGGAGAGGGGCCAGCGTCGAAGCCACAGATGGCACCGTCGGCCGAGTGGATGAATTCCTAATTAATCCGGCTAACAATCACATCACACATCTGGTGCTGCGAGAAGGTCATCTCTGGGGCCAAAAGGATGTGACCATCTCTGTGAGCCAGATTGATCACTATGGGGCGGATACTGTTTATTTGAAACTGGGCAAGCGTGGAATTGGAGCACTTCCAGCCATCCCTATTCGACGAGCACCAAGTAAAAGAACTTTGGAAAAACCGTGATGCAGACTCGTTTAATTTAAATCATGTGCCCGTTGAAGGAAACGAAGAGGAAAGAGACCGGACCCGCGGGTCGCTACGCGTATGTCGTCAACGAATTGCTTCTGTACCAGAACGTGGAACATGTAGATATCAAGAATGTTGCTACGGTGATACTTAATTGAGTGGCGAGAGCATGATGGAATTTCTGCATACACCGCAAGAGTATTCGCATTCAACTAATAAAGTTCATATCTGCAAAGAAGAAGCAATTTTTATGAATATTTCAATCAATGTCAAAGTAATATGACGCTTCAAACCAAGATTCCTCCTCATCCGAATCCTCCCCCGCTGATCCGCATCTCCGGCACGCACCGCGAGATGGGGCGCCAGATTGGCGAAGCCTGCCGCAAGCAGGTCCAGCACAGCATCGAGAGTGGAAGAAAGCTGCTATCCGACGCCTATAACCACCTCGAATTAACTTGGGAGGGAGCGCGGATCCGGGCTCGCAAATATATGCTCGTCGCCCAGGAATGCTATCCCCAGTACGTAGAGGAACTCGCCGGCATCGCCGAAGGGGCTATTGTCTCTGTGGACGATGTGTATGTAGTCAATGTCATGGAAGCGCTGACAGACGATGCCCTGCAACTGACCCGCTGCACCAGCTTTGCGATCAGCGACGACTACACTGCGAATGGTCATGTGTTATTGGCGCACAACGAGGATTGGGTGCCGGAGGATGAGGACGATGTGTATGTCATCCACGCCACACCCAAGAACGAATGTCCTTTCCTTGCCATGACCTACGGCTGCTGGCTGCCGAACGTTGGCTTCAATGCCTACGGCATTGCCCAACTTTGCGATTCTGTGTTTCCCAAAGATTCCCGCATGGGCATTCCACGAGTTCGTGGTTGCCCGCGCCGCACTGGCAAGTAAGACACCAGATCAGGCCATCCAATCGGTGCTTCCGGCTCAACGCGCAGCTGGCTACAACCACCTGCTGGCTCATGAGAGCGGTGAACTGTATTCGGTGGAGGTCTCCGCACGTCACTTTGCTATCCTTTACGGAGAAAACGGGTATATCGCGCACACCAATCATTACCTGACACCGGCCATGCAAGAGTTTGAGCGCGAGCCGGTAGGCATGATCGCGTCCCATGTGAGATACTTCCGTGCTAGACGATTGGTCAAACGCGAGAACCAACACACGATCGAGACCCTGCAGGCGATCCAGCGCGACCATGTCAATTACTCCAGGGCAATCTGCAATCACTCAATAGATGCCAATAACCCGTTGGACCGAGGAAAGACCATCAACGCCATGGTGATCGACCTAACCGCCCGGGAAATGCATATAGCTTGGGGTAACCCGTGTGAGAACCCTTACCACACTTATCATCTTGATGAGTAGGATAGGGATCAGGCAAAATAGAAACGCCTTAATTTAATGGGTGCGAACCATAAGCTGATTTTGCATGAAATGAGGATAAAGAGAGTGCATAAAATATGAACAGAAGCGCAATTTCCCCGGGACGGATCCTCGGAATCCCAATCGAATTAAAGTCGGAGGCAGAGTTGATGGATGCACTTGGAGAGATGGATCGGGACAGCGTCAGCCAGTTACCCGTGATGCCTGGCGATCAGATTCTGGGCACCCTAGGCCGGGACGATGTAATCAGCTTTTTACCTATATTGAGCACGCTCAGCCCGCCGCCAAAACCATCCACTGGCAAGATGCCGTTTGCATAGGTATAAACCGCACCGTCAACACAGTTGTATAGTTAAAATTGGAAAACAGGATGCCGAAAACGTTACACATCGAACATCATTTTACGGGTTCCGAAATTGTCAGAGACATTGTGATTGGAATGTCTGATGGCCTAACCGTGCCCTTTGCCCTCGCAGCTGGACTCTCCGGGATTGCGAACTCGACCGCTATCGTGATCACGGGAGGGCTGGCGGAGATCGCAGCAGGGTCAATTGCCATGGGTCTGGGTGGCTATCTCGCAGCCAAAAGCGATGGCGAGCATTATGCCAACGAACGGGAAATCGAACGGCGCGAAGTGGAGACAATCCCTGCCAAAGAAATCATAGAGGTGGAGCAGTTACTAATAACCTCCTATGGTCTCGAAAAAAACCTGAGCGCACTCGTGGCAAATGCTTTAAGTCGGCGCCGAGAGGCATGGATTGATTTCATGATGCGCTTTGAGCTGGGACTCGAAAAACCTGATCCCAAACGCGCGCTTTCAAGCGCCTTGACGATCAGTCTCTCCTACATTGCTGGCGGACTGGTTCCGCTAACCCCCTATTTCTTGATTTCCAAAACGGGGTCAGCTCTGATGTTCTCAATCGGTTTTACGCTTGTGGCACTGCTCGTCTTCGGGTATGTCAAAGGCCGTTTCACTCGCGGGCATCCCATTCGCAGTGCACTCCAGACCGCGCTGATCGGCGGACTCGCAGCGGGCGCGGCCTTTGGCTTGGCCAAGTTAATTTCGAGATGAGCAGAATATCCCAGGAGCTCATGACATTGTCGCCTCTGACGGAGGATGAACATAGGAATTGCATGAAGGTAGAAAACGTGTTGAATTGAATTTTCTCGCGTAAAGAATACTAATGACAAAAAAGGAGTTGACCAAATGATAACCAATACAAGTAAAACGGGACCCAAACAATCGTCCAGATGGCGGCGCAAGCACGTGCGTCAGATGAAACAAGAGGCTCGTAGAGTCAGCATCCCCGACCATGTGATCAAGAGTAAGAAGCGCACATCGGAAGAATCCAAGGAGTAAGTTTGATATTATTGGGTTCGGATGCAATCTCAGATTATTTGTCTGTGAAAAGGATAATCCATGAATACAGATGAAAAACATCATCGCGCCATTTTACAGAGTATAGCCCACAGAGCAATGCTGGAGCGAGGCTTGCTGCCCGACTTTTCTGCTGAGGCACTCGCTCAACTTGACACGATTCAAACTCCGGCAAGCACCGATAGTAAGCTGATTCGTGATCAGAGGGATCTGCTGTGGGCTTCGATAGACAACGATGATTCACTCGATCTGGATCAGCTAACGGTTGCCGAGGCCATGCCCGGAGGTAAATTCAAAATTATGGTGGCTGTAGCCGACGTGGACTCGCTCGTCAAGGAAGGCTCAGCGATTGACGATCACGCCCACCACAATACCAGGTCGGTGTATACCGCCGCCCGGATATTCCCGATGCTGCCCGAAAAACTTTCCACTAACCTAACCTCATTAAATCTCAATGAGGATCGCTTGGCTTTTGTAGTTGAAATGGAAATTGACGTAGACGGTTCTATTCTGAATTCTGAGATTTACAGGGCGCTCGTCCGCAATCGCGCCAAACTAGCCTATGCCAGTGTCGCCGCGTGGTTGGATGAAAATGGAACTATTCCGGAGGCTGTCTCTTCTGTGCCAGGATTGGCCGAGAACCTGCGGATGCAGGATCAAGCCGCTCAAAGCATGAAGAAACTGCGCCACGCTCACGGAGCGCTTAGCCTGGAAACTATTGAGGCCAAACCGGTATTCGATGGGGATCAAATCCGCGCGCTTGAAGTAGAAGAAAAGAACCGCGCGAAAGAACTCATTGAAGATTTTATGATCGCGGCGAACGGTGTGACCGCACGATTTCTTTCAGCAAAGAATTGCCCTTCGATCCGTCGCGTAGTACGCACGCCAAAACGATGGGAGCGGATTGTTGAAATTGCCTGGGATCATAAATTCCAACTTCCGGAGCTACCAGATTCAAAAGCGTTGGAAGAGTTTCTCGTCCAACAAAAAGCCGCGGACCCTTTGCGCTTCCCCGACTTGTCTTTGGCTGTGATCAAGCTCCTGGGCGCTGGCGAATACATTGCGGAACTTCCCGAGGGAAGTGTTCCCGGTCACTTTGGTCTGGCAGTCAAGGACTACGCTCACTCGACAGCTCCAAACCGCCGCTATCCCGACTTGCTGACCCAACGCTTGTTGAAGGCGGCATTGGAAGGGAAGGCTACGCCCTATCGTAAAGATGAATTGGATATCTTGGCAGCCCATTGCACCGAGGCAGAAGATGCGGCTAACAAAGTGGAACGACGGGTCGGTAAGTCTGCCGCCGCGCTCCTGCTCGAAGAAAGGATCGGAGAGCAGTTTGATTCGATTGTCACAGGTGCTTCAGAAAAAGGCACATGGGTCCGGTTACTAACTATTCCTATTGAAGGCAAGCTCACACAGGGATTTGAAGGCATGGATGTCGGCGATCGGGCACACGTCCAGTTAATATCGGTCGATATTGAGCGGGGATATATCGATTTCAAAAAAGTCAGTTCGTCCAAAAATAGATAAGGAGAATCCTATGAAAAAGGAAATTGGTTTGTGGATTGATCATCGTGAGGCGGTGATCGTCATCCTGACAGATGGTGAAGAAGAAATCAAGCATTTCACCTCAAATAACGAAAAACATATCCGATATTCTGGCAGTAGACATTCTAAAACTCCAGAAGGATTAAAGAGGTGACCTCGGAAGACCAGAGGGACAGAAAATTTGGCAATGATCTCAATAAATTTTATGATGAGATCATTGCGAGTATTCGAGATGCAGACTCCATCGAGATATTTGGCCCCGGGGAGGCCAAAGGCGAACTGGAAAAACGTATTGAACAGGAAGGACTTAAAGTACACATCCTTGCCCTCGAAACCATGGACAAGATGACCGATCATCAGATTTCGGCAAAAGTCCGGGAACATTTTTCGACTAAAAATGTGTCAGAAAAAACACGACCCAGCAATACCAATGAGAAAGACAAAGAAAGAGACGTCAAGAGAGCAGGCGAAAAGAAAGAACTGCGAGGCTATCACGAGCAATAAACGACAATTCTCTAAGGAAGAAGCTCGCTCCATTGGAACAGAGCTCAAGGTAGATTGGTCACAAATCGATCTGGAACAGTTTCGGCGCGGGCTGGAGATCGAACTCGAACATGGCACAATTGATCCGGAGACCAATGTGACTGGTGATGACCCATTACTCACCGGAAAGATTGTATGGGCACACTTGAAAGAAATCAAAGATTACTATACGCGCTTGGATCAACTCGAGGCTGAGGCAGAAGGAAAGGTTTAGTAGGCGGATGATCCTAACAAGTACTATTCGGTGTCTTAGCAGCCCGAGCCTAAAGAGTTGAAATATGAAGATAGTGTTTAATGAAATTCTTTGTCAGCAAAAAAGGTCTGTTTCCAGACTTTCTACAACAAAGAAAGCAAATCACTTGAGAAGAAAAAACTGGAAAAGGCTAAGAACCAGCCAACTCATGAAAACTACCTGCGCCCGAACTGCGATCTGGCCGCAGGAATATTATCCGCGGAGGAATGAATGAGCCTACCAACCAAACCATTGAACAAAGCAGGAGTTCCAATTGGCGCGAATAAGCCTCAAGTTTCGAATCAACTCCTGGAAGACGCGGACAAAGAATCGGACGCCGTGCTCCAGGAGCTTGAGTTGCAGTTGACCGGCTTGAGCGCGGCAGAAGCCGAGTCCCGCCTCAAACGCTATGGGTTGAATGAGATCGCGCGCGAAAAGCACCAATCGCCTTTGATGCGCCTCGTAGATAATGTCAAGAATCCCTTGGTGATCTTATTGACCGCGCTGGGCATCCTTTCGTATCTGACCGGCGATGCCCGGGCGATGATCGTCATTTTCGTGATCGTGTTGGTGGGTATCGTACTGCGCTTCTTCCAGGAGAATCGCGCCGATAACGCCGCGGAAAAGCTCAAAGCGATGGTCAACACCAACGCCACTGCGGTGCGGGACGGCAAGGAATCCGAAGTGGCGCTCTCGCTCCTAGTGCCGGGAGACATCGTTCGTCTAGCTGCCGGGGATATGGTTCCAGCCGATGTGCGGGTGCTTACGGCCAAAGACCTGTTCTTGAATCAGGCAGCCCTGACCGGTGAATCCGTGCCGGTTGAGAAAAAAGCGCCTCCAGCATCTGGAGAGATTAGTAATCCACTGGATCTGCCGAATATCGGCTTCCTCGGCACGAGCGTGGAAAGCGGCACCGCAACGGCAGTCGTTCTCCATACCGGGAAGCAAACCTACTTTGGATCACTCGCCGCCAGCATCGTAGGGGAGCGCGTATTAACCAGTTTTGACAAAGGCGTCAATAAATTTACATGGCTGATGATTCGCTTTATCGCCGTTATGGTGCCGGCCGTCTTCCTAATCAACGGACTAACCAAACACAACTGGCTGGAAGCCTTCATCTTTGCAATGGCCGTGGCTGTGGGTCTGACACCTGAGATGTTGCCGATGATCGTGACGGTCAACCTGTCCAATGGTGCGTTAGCCATGTCACGTAAAAAAGTTATTGTGAAACGTCTGAACGCCATCCAGAACTTTGGCGCGGCAGATGTGCTGTGCACCGATAAGACCGGCACACTGACTCAAGGCAAGATCGTGCTCGAGAAGCACTTGGATGTTCACGGTCAGCCAAGTGAGCGCGTCTTAGAGTACGGATATATGAACAGCTACTACCAAACCGGCCTAAAAAACCTGATGGATGTAGCTATCCTCGATTATGGTCACCTTGAGGAGGATCTTAAGGTCAAAACGGATTATCATAAAATAGACGAAATCCCATTTGATTTTCAGCGGCGGCGCATGTCCGTCATTGTGGCGGACAACCAGAAACAGCACCTCTTGATCTGCAAGGGTGCGGTGGAGGAGATCATGAACCTTTCGACGCACGTGGAAGTCGAAGGGAAAGTGCTGGAGGTCACCCCGGAGCACGATGCCCACCGCAAGCAACTGGTACAGGATTTGAACGCACAGGGTTTTCGTGTCGTTGCCATCGCCTACAAAATTATGCCTGGCGGCAGCGATGAGCCGCACTATGCGGTTCAGGACGAAGCCGATATGATCCTGCTTGGCTTTCTGGCTTTTCTGGACCCACCCAAGGATACTGCTGCGGAAGCCTTGAAGCGTCTAAAGGCACTCAACGTAGACGTCAAAATTCTGACCGGCGATAATGAGATTATTACAGCTTACATTTGCAAACAGGTGGGCATGACGGCGGATAAAATCCTGCTCGGTCCACAAATAGAAACAATGAGCGCAACGGAACTGGCTGAGGCCGCCGCCGTTACCAGCATCTTCGCCAAGCTAGTCCCCGCCCAAAAAGAGAAGATCGTTCACGCCTTACAGAGCAAGGACCATGTTGTTGCTTTTATGGGTGATGGCATCAACGACGCTCCGGCCCTGAAAGCCGCAGACGTAGGCATCTCCGTGGACAGCGCTGTAGACATTGCCAAGGAGTCTTCCGATATCATCCTGTTGGAGAACAGCCTACTGGTGCTGGAGCAGGGTGTGCTGGAAGGCCGCCGTGTGTTTGGCAATATCACCAAATACATCAACATGGCCGCGAGTTCCAACTTCGGCAACATGTTCAGCGTAGTGGGAGCCAGTGCATTCCTGCCTTTCCTACCGATGCTCCCAATCCAGGTGCTGACCAACAATATGCTCTATGACTTCTCGCAAACCACCATCCCTACTGACCAAGTGGATGCTGATTGGTTGACCAAGCCGCGCAAGTGGACGATGGGTTCAATCACCCGCTTCATCATTTTTATTGGCCCGCTCAGTTCCATATTTGATTACGCCACATTCTGGATCATGATCTATGTTTTCCATGCCTGGAATAACCCTGCACTCTTCCAAACCGGTTGGTTTGTGGAGTTGATCTTTACCCAGACGCTGATCATCCATGTTATTCGCACGAAGAAAATCCCGTTCATCCAGAGCCGAGCCAGCTGGCCGCTGATCATTACTTCTGTGATTATCGTTACGGTGGGCGCTTTGCTGACAGTTTCGCCCCTGGCAGGAACCCTCGGATTTGTGACCCTGCCGCCCTCCTATTGGCTGTACTTAGTGGGATTGATGGTGGGTTACGTGATCCTCACGCAATTGGTGAAAACCTGGTTCTATCGCCGGTATGGTGATTAACTGTTCTTCCTAGTATTACAACGCAAGGTCGAGAGCAAAAAAACGGGGTAACTTGAAAAAAAGCATGGTATCTTTCTCCAATCACCTAGCCAGTGAAAAGGAGAGGAAGAAGACCATGGTTCGCAGAACGAAACCATTTTGCCAAGAGAAATTGTAACCAAAACAAGTCGAGATAGGTTGTCGGGCCGAGCCAAAAAGACCAGTGGTAAAGCGAAGGCTCGGCTGAACGGAATAGAAATTGAAACGTGTACGGCACCCGAATTCAACCTGTCGACGAAAGACGTGAAACTGTTTTTGAACGAATTGAAGAAATATATGAAGCTGTTCAAAAGTGCGTTTGTGCGAGTGGAGCAAATCCAGAAAAGCCTGACCTATCTGCATGGTTTGCTGGGTAATGCCACACGCAAGAACGTGGAACAAATTGCGTTGGGACAGAAAGAGAAAGTACGCAGCCTCCAATATTTTGTTGGGCAAAGCCAGTGGGAAACGGAAAGGGTGATTACGATCCATCAAGGCTTGATCGGAGAGACTTTGGAGGAAGAGGATGGAGTGGCGTTGATGGTTCGGGAGAACAGAACCACTTTCAATGAATCGAGTGTGGTCAAACAAGGAACTGAATTGGTTGGGGTGGCTGCGCAATATTGCGGCAATATTGCGGCTCGGTCGGAAAGATCGCGAATGGGCAAGTCGGAGTGTATTTGGGATATGCGAGTCGCAAGGGATACAGTTTGATCGAAGGAAAATTGTTCATGCCCGATCCATGGTTTGCAGAAGAACATACTGAGCAACGGCAAGCCTGCGAAGTTCCGCAAGATCTGGTTTTCAAAACGAAGCCAGAAATCGGGCTGGAATTGTTGAAAAGCGCCGCCCAACGTGATAATTTGTCGTTTTCCTGGGTGGCGGCAGACGCCTTGTATGGAGACAGCCCTGCGTTTCGAGACGGTGTGGCAGCAACGGGAAAGTCTTACTTCACAGCCATCAAAGAGAATACCCTGATCTGGTGTACTCCGCCCAAGGTTCATCTTCCTCAATGGAGTGGTCATGGACGCCATCCTACTCGCTTGCATCTCAGCGATATCAGGAAGCGTCCCATCCCAGTCCATCAACTGGTGAAGAAGATTCAAAAGCAAGATTGGGTTCAAGCCGTGATCAAAGAAGGCAGCAAGGGTCCCATCGTTTGTGATTTCGCATTTCTGCGCGTGACCGAATTGCGCGCTGGCCTGCCTGCCGGTGAACTCTGGTTGAAAGTGGTTTTGTACTTCGAACCATCATCCGCCGCAATCTGGATGACCCGACTGAGATCAAATACTTTTTCAGCAATGCTCCCCTCGACACTCCCTTGTATGAGTTCATTCGCATCAGCGGAATGCGATGGCCCATCGAAACAATCTTTGAAGAAGCCAAAGTCGAAGTCGGGATGGATCATTACGAGATGCGGAGCTGGATTGGTTGGCACCATCATATGTTGCTGGTTTCTCTGGCTCAACGCCCTGCGCCCTTCCAGGGTCATTTCCTCGTGCGTTTGAGAATTCAATTCCAAGAACGCACTCCGGCGCTTACTATTTATCAAGTTCGCATTTTGCTTTGCAGCGTTTTGCCTTCATTTATTTCCGATATTCAATCTGCTTTAGAGCT
>CAVYTW010000023.1:0-6671 GCA_963771375.1 uncultured Chloroflexia bacterium | reverse complement strand
CTGGAAAAACCATGGTGCGAGGCGGCAGTGCAGGCAATGACAACTTGAGATTTGCGCTTAGAAAATTTGTGCTATACTGTGCTCATGCCGCCCGTACTTCGCGCTTCTGAAATTGGAACCTACCTTTACTGCCGCCGCGCCTGGTGGTATCGCAAGCAAGGCGTGGAATTGGAAAACCGCGCCGAGATAGCGACCGGAACGGAACTTCATCGTCGGCACGGACGCAAAGTTTTGGCGGCGGGTCTGCTCCGGACCTTGGGAATGATCCTGCTTCTGGTTGCTTTGATTCTGCTGGTGGTTTATCTAACCGACTCGTTTTTGAAATAAGGAGGCGAAATGTCTGTGCTGAATCGCATCGCATATTTTCAAAATCGCCGCGATGAAGTTCCCAACCAGGAACTTGCCAAAGACCTCGCGGCGCGTAAAGATAAAGCCGGCCTCCGCGAGATTGCGGAAAATCTCTGGAACAAGGATAAAAACATTCAGGCCGATTGCATCAAAGCCTTATATGAAACCGGCTATATTGACCCAGCACTGATCGCGGATTACGTTGAAGATTACATCAAGTTGCTCAAGAGCCGGAACAATCGTCTGGTGTGGGGAGCCATGATTGCTCTCGGCGTCATCAGTGATTTGAAAGCGGATATTATCTTTGCGCATCTGGCCGAGATTCAAAAAGCGATGGATGAGGGCTCGGTCATCACGATGGATAACGGCATAGTGACGTTGGCGCGTGCCGCATCCGGGAATGACCAATACAATAAGGCCATCTTTCCGTATTTACTGGAGCATCTCAGAACCTGCCGCCCAAAAGAAGTTCCCCAACATTCTGAAAAGACTCTTCCAGCGGTGAATGCCTCCAATAAATCCGCGTTCGTCAAAGTCCTCGAAAAACGGATGGAAGATCTATCCAGCGCGGGACTAACCCGCGTCAAGAAAGTCATCAAACAAGCGCAGACCATTTTATAAAGCGGATTGTAATTTACTCATGCTCTACGTAACTCTTGTACTCATTCTCTTTGCACTTTTCCTCTTCTGGCAAGCGGGCCGTCAGCGGCGCGAAGCTGGCTTGCCGGGCGGACGCGTCATCTACACAGATACGCACGCCTGGGGCATTGTCGAGAAGCCGCTGTTCAATAACGAACTTGGTTTGACGGGCAAGCCCGATTATCTGGTGGAGCAGAACGGGAAGCTGATTCCGGTCGAGGTCAAGACCGGACGCGTTCCCAATGCACCTTATGATTTGCACATTTTTCAATTAGCCGCCTATTGTCTGCTCGTTGAAAAGACCTATGGCAAACGTCCGCCGTATGGCATCATTCATTATTCCAACCGCGACTTCGCCGTGGATTACACGCCGCTGCTTGAATCAGCTTTGCTTGATCATTTGGCCGACATGAGGCGCGATGAACTTCGCAAAGACGTTCCGCGCTCGCATGAAGACGCAGCGCGCTGCCGCCGGTGTGGGTTTAGAAAAGTGTGTGATCAATCCTTGGTATAAGGCCAACAAGGTATAATCTGTTTTATGCCTGAACCATTCATTCCCAAAAAGCCGGTGATCGTCACGTATCCGCGCATCGTCGATTCGCAGGCTGAAGCGGAAACGATCATGGAGTTCTTAAAAAGGCAAGGGCCTCGATGTGCCTTATGGGTCGCTGTATGATGAAGAAATTCGAACGCGCGTCAAGAAGAACGAGTTCGATATGATGATCGCGGTCGGCGGCGACGGGACGATGCTGCGGGCCGGGCATTTGTGTGCGCCGTGCGGCGTCCCGATTTTGGGAATCAATTTTGGTCGGCTGGGCTTTTTGATCCAGATCGAGCGCGGCGAATGGCGCGAGATGTTCGAGCGGCTGCTCAAAGGGCAAGCCTGGATCGAATATCGCATGATGTTGTATGTCCAGCATGTTCGCGCCGGTGAGATGCTTGGAAGCTGGCACGCGCTCAATGAGGCGGTGGTCAGCCGCGGAGGGAATCTGCGCCCGGTGCATCTTTCTGCCAGCGTGGACGGGCGCCTGCTCACCTCTTATGTTTGCGATGGCCTGATCGCTTCCACGGCAACGGGTTCCACTGCGTATGCGCTGGCGGTGGGCGGGCCGATCCTGCCTCCCGATTTGCATAATATGCTGCTCGTCCCGATTGCGCCTCATCTTTCTGTGGATCGCGCGGTGGTTCTATCGGAAGGCGCCTCGGTCAGCATCATGGTGAAGAGCGAGAATACTGTGCTGAGCGTGGACGGTCAGGCGCCGATGCCGTTGGCGGAAGATGATCACGTGGATATTCGATCCTCGGAATACACGGCGCAGTTCGTGCGCTTTGGTGACCCCGGATATTTTTATCGCAACCTGAACGCGCACATGAACACGCCTCGGATTTAGAATGATATTACTTATCAAGGGAAATTCACCACTGAGAACGCGGAGCTCACAGAGATTTTTAAATTCTTTTCTCTTTGCTCTCGGTGTTACTCTGCCTGCACTGTGCCGCAGGCACATGTGTGGTAAAACCCAATAATCGATTAGGAACATACAATGACAAACGAAACTCTCTATTGCTACATTCATCCAAATCGTCCCACCACCTTGCGCTGCAATCGCTGCGAGCGGCCGATCTGCGCCGAGGACGCGGTGCTGACTCCCACCGGATACCGCTGTAAGAACTGTGTGCACGAACAGCAGAAAAAATTTGATACGGCGCAATGGTATGACTACGTCATTGCCTTTGTCGTCGCCGCCATCGGTTCGGGGATCACCAGCGTGCTGGTATTTTTTGCCAGCCAATTCTTCTTTGGGATTTTGGTTTTGTTCCTCGCACCCGGCGCGGGCGTGGTCATCGGCAACATTGTTTTGCGCTTCATCAGAAATAGACGTTCACGCGCCCTCTTCCTGACTTCTGCGATTGGCATTGTCGCCGGTGCTGTGCCAGCCTTGTTGCTTTTTGCTCTTCCTCTCTTGCTGGCGATGTTATCCGGCGGTGCCAATGCAGGCCTGGGTGCGCTTCTGCCTGCAATCTGGGAGGTCGTTTATCTCTTCATGGCTGTGCCCGCGGCATACACACAAATCTCCGGCATTCGCATCGGGGGATAAATGCTCACCGAACTTCACATCCAAAACTTCGCCATCATTGACAAGCTCGACCTCAAGCTTGGCCACGGACTCATCATCCTGACCGGCGAGACGGGCGCGGGCAAATCCATCATCCTCGACGCGGTTGAGATGCTGGTCGGCGGACGGGCGGATGCGAGCGTGATCCGCACCGATTCAGATGCAGCGATGGTCGAGGGTGTGTTCCATCTCAACGGTCCGGAAAAAGAAGCGGTGGATGAAATTCTCAAGCGCGAAGAATTATTGGATGATCCAGATTATCTGACGATGGCGCGCGAAGTCCGGCGTGAAGGACGGAGCATCGCACGCGTCAATGGCCGGACTGCCAGCGTGTCGCTGTTAAAAGAAATTGGTGCAACGCTGATTGATATTCACGGACAATCCGAGCATTTATCTTTGCTCGACCCGCGCGCCCATCTCGGTCTGTTGGATCGTTATGCCGATGTTGCCAAGCCGTTGAGTGATTATCGCCAGACGTATCACAAGTTGATGAATGTACGCCGCGAGTTGAATGAGATTCGTCAGGCGCAAGCCGACGCGGATCGCCGCGTCGAAATGCTGACGTTCCAAACTGAAGAGATCGAAGCCGCGAAGTTGAAGCCCGGCGAAGATGAAGAGTTGAAAAAGGAACGCGACCGTTTGGCGAACGCCGAGTCGCTGGCGCAGTACGCGCAACAAGCCTTGGAGATTTTGGATGAAGGCTCGCAGGAATCCACGGCGGCCAGCGATCTGGTTGGACAGGCCGCGCAAGCCTTGGCGGGACTCGCCAAGATTGACAAGGGGCAGGAAGAACTTGCGGACCAGGCCGCGGCGTTGGAAGATACGCTGGCGGAGATCGTCCGTTCTCTGCGCGATTATCTGGATGAAATTGAATTCAATCCGAAGCGATTGGATGAAGTCGAAGAGCGCTTGAACTTGATTCACAATCTCGTGCGCAAATATGGCAGTTCGATTCCATCGGTGATTGCTTTTGGTGCGGACGCTCGCAAACAGTTGGAAAATATTTCCAGTGCCAGCGAACGAATCTCGGCGCTGGAAGCCGAAGAAGATCAATTGCTTCAAACGTGTTCGAAGCAGGCGCAGACGCTTTCAGAGAAGCGCAAATCTGCCGCGGGAAAATTGAGCAAAGCCATTGAAGTGGAACTCGATGATTTGAAGATGGCCGCGGCGCGCTTCGGCGTGGAATTTCAAACGCGGTCCGACCCGAATGGCATTCCATTATTGGTCCCTGAAAATGCACAGGGCGTCGGAACGCGCATCGTGTTCGACTCAAATGGTTTTGACCGCGTGGAATTTCTGGTCGCGCCAAATCCCGGTGAAGGACTCAAGCCATTGGTCAAGATTGCATCCGGCGGCGAGACCTCGCGCTTGATGCTGGCATTGAAAAATATCTTGGCGAGCGCCGACCAAATCCCGTCGCTGATCTTCGATGAAATCGATCAGGGCATCGGCGGACGAGTCGGTCTGGTGGTCGGATTCAAACTCTGGCATCTCGGACGCAACCATCAGGTCTTTTGCGTGACACATCTGCCGCAGTTGGCGGTCTTCGGTGATGAACATTATCAGGTGCAGAAATTGATTTAGGGCAATCGCACATTGACGCGTGTCGAGCGACTCACCGGCGAGCCGCAACTGCTGGAACTTTCGCAGATGCTTGGCGAAGTGGGCGAAGGGACATTGCGCTCTGCCCACGAATTGACCCAAGTGGCGCGGCAGATGATCAAGAGCGCAAAGTAAAAATAAATATTTATCAAACAAAACGCCCTCACAAATTTTGTGAGGGCGTTTGATGTGCGCCCAGCATGGGCGTTGACTCGAGGGTGAGGGTCCCGGATGGAGGTTGATTGCACCAACCATTAGCCAAGAGCAAGGGCGTCAGTGCGAGGTGAAGTCCGAAGGAAGCTGGCGGCAAACCTGCGACTTGATGAACAAGAATTCCATGAGAGGCTGTAAGGGCGGGCGAGCTGGCATCAAACAGTGAAGCCCAATGCGATGGTAGGGCAAACGCCTACCACTTTCAAAGGCCAAAGCAGTAAATGGAACAAGGGTGCAGCGAAAGTCAATGCTCTTACCTGGGGAGACCTGCCATCTAACCGAAGTTGGTAACCCCGATTGAGAAATTGGATTGAAATGGCAGGGGTCCTGAGAGAACACAGGATACCAATCAGCCGAGGCCATATTCCCACTCCCGTTTGAGTGGGAAGGGCCGAACATTAAACAGGAATAGTAACTTGAGCAGCTTGCAGGATGAACACAGAAGGCCGTCTTTCCCGGATAGGGATACTACGGAGCCAGCGAAGTCGGTGAAGCCGACGGGATTGGAAGCGAGAGCCGAGCCATCCTCAGTGCGAGACGAGCGAACTTCCGACGCAGGGCTGTGGGAAAGGATTTTGGAAAGACAGAACTTACTCATAGCGATAAAGCGAGTAGAGAGCAACGGTGGAGCTGCGGCCGGGCATCGACGGGATGACGGTGAAAGAACTTCGTCCGTACCTGAAGGAACATTGGTTGGAGACTAGGGCAGCTCTCGAAAGCGGAGCCTATCGGCCGAGCCCAGTCAGGCGGGTTGAGATCGCCAAACCCGATGGCGGGGTCAGGCAGTTAGGGATACCGAATGTACTGGATCGCGTCCTCCAGCAAGCGACATCGCAGGTGTTGGTTCCGTTATTTGAACCGCTCTTCTCAGAGCATAGTTACGGGTTCCGACCCGGCCGCAGTGCGCATGGAGCTGTGAGGCAAGCCCAAAGGTATGTGCAAGAGGGATACGAATGGTGTGTGGATATCGATCTGGAGAAATACTTTGATCGAGTGAACCACGATATGCTGATGGCCCGCGTGGCACGGGGGATAAAAGACAAACGAGTGCTCAAGCTGATCCGAGCTTATCTGGAATTGGGAGTAATGATTAACGGAATAGTAATGGATGTAGAAGAGGGCGTGCCGCAAGGCGGTCCGCTTTCCCCATTGCTGTCCAATATCATGCTGGACGATTTAGACAAAGAGCTGGAAAAGCGTGGGCATAAGTTTGTGCGCTATGCCGATGATGGTGTGCCACGAAGGCTCCTACGAAAAGGAGGAGACTGAGCCGAACTGTACGAGAGATGAGGGCAGGCCCCTCGGAGCCGCCATGCAGGTGGAGGCTTCAAACCGCCGTAAGCGGCTGTGGACAAAAGCCATGGTCGTGAGCGTTACGGAAAAGGCAGAGCGAAGACTCTGTCAGGTAAGTGTGATGGAGACGAACACAAGTGAACCACTGCTCAAGTGTCGAAAGCGTAGGGAAGCCATCAAAACCAGGTAGAGTTGTTGACCTGGGATAAGTCTGGAAGGAACCTGATTATGACCAGACGGTGACCGGCATGAAGGTGGCGTGAACATCACACAGGCTCTTGTATGGAACGTGGGAACCTACGACTTCGATGAGACTAAAAATCCAAGCGGAAATCCCGCCAGGATGAAAGTACAAATGCGGAGTATAGGGACGGATCAACCCGTAGTAGCGAAGAACCCACTAAAAAGGTGGGGGAGCGAAGGGGTTGAGTTATCCAGTTTTGGACAATGGGTCAACTG
>CAVYTW010000022.1:0-37687 GCA_963771375.1 uncultured Chloroflexia bacterium | reverse complement strand
CGCGGTTCGTGCCGTGCGCTTGAAGGATCAAGGCTCTTGGTTTCATAGTGGAGTGCTCCATGCCGCGATCAAATCAGAAAGAAAAACGTTCAGAACATTGAAGCCGTGAATGAGCACGTTCAATTCATTTTCTTGTGTCACGGTGCCAATCCACTCAAGTGGAAGATCGTTGAACATCGACAAAAACTTTTCCTTATCGCGTTTGCGGACTTCGACCAACATTGTGCCTGTGCTTTCGCCAAACAAAACACGAACGGCATCGTCCCATATGTTGCTTTCGATCTTCATGCCCAATCGCCCGCCAATGCACATTTCTGCCACGGCCACGGCCAGCGCGCCTTCTGAAAGATCGTGCGCAGAACGAACGAGATTTAAAAGAATGGCTTGATGCAGCGCTTTATAAACTTTGGGGGTGATCTCATGAACATCCGGCACAGATTCGTTGGTAGACTGCGATGTGATCTTTGAAAAATGCGAACCGCCAAACATGGGCTGAAATTTTCCGATAAGATAAATATCGTTGTCGGCCTCCTTCAAATCCATCGTGACCGCTTGATTGACATCCTCGATCAAACCCATCGCGGAAATTAATAACGTTGGAGGGATGGCATGATGCCGACCATCTGCGCCGAGATATTCATTGTTAAGCGAATCTTTTCCACTGATGAACGGCGTGTGGAACAAAAGCGCCGCATCACGACACCCGCGAGCGGCTTCCGCTAAAGAACCTAATATCTCAGCCTGAAGTGGATCGCCCCAGCAAAAATTATCGAGAATGGCAATCCGCTCGGGGTCTGCGCCGACTACAACCGCATTACGAATCGCTTCATCAACGACTGCTATCGCCATTCGATAGGCGTCCTGTTTTCCATATTCATAATTCATTCCGTTCGATAAAACAATTCCCCTCGTGCCCTTTGTGCCGATGGGTTTCAACACGGCTGCATCGGACGGTGCATCCGCTTCGACGCCTGTCAAAGGTTTGACCACCGTCCCGCCTTGAACCTCGTGATCATAAATTCGGATGACTGCTGCTTTGCTGGCAATGTTCGGATGAGCAAGAAGTTTGAGAAGAATTTCTTTTATGCTGATCGTCGGCAGGCCCTCGACCGTATACCTAACCACTGATAACGGATCACTGACCACTGCTTTTAATTGTCGTTGTGGAATCCCTTTATGCAAAAATTTGTTATTTAGATCAAGCACAACTTTATGATTATGTTTGATCACCATACGCTTTGAGCCGGTAAATTCTCCGATGTCCGTTAATTCGGTGTTGAACAGATCGGACAAGTTTTTCAAAGCAGGAATATTTTGTGGAGGCACAGCCAAAACCATCCGTTCCTGCGCTTCAGACAACCAAATCTCCCACGGCGCCAGGCCGGGATATTTGAGCCTCACGTTCGCGAGTTCAACCTCCACGCCGATGGAGGATGCCATTTCGCCGACCGCAGAAGAAAGTCCGCCCGCGCCGCAATCGGTGATGGCGTGATACAGAGAAAGATCACGCGCCCGGGTGACGACATCAATCAATCCTTTTTCAGTGATTGGATCGCCAATTTGAACCGATGCGCCGGAAACTTCGCCGGTCTGCGCGTCCATCGTCATGGATGAAAAGGTCGCGCCGCGCAGCCCGTCGCGACCCGTGCGGCCGCCGAGCACAATTACGCGGTCGCCTGCTTCTGGATTCTTTCGGTGCATTCCCTTCGGCGCAATGCCCACGCATCCACAAAAGACCAGCGGATTGGCCGTGAACCCTTCATCATAAGCAATCGCGCCGTTGACCGTCGGGATGCCGATCTTGTTGCCATAATCCTGCACACCGGATACAACGCCCGATTGAATGCGGCGCGGATGCGAAGACTCCATCCGGCAAAGAATTTGGATTCAGATTCTGTGGGCCAAAACATAAGACATCGGTATTCGCGATCGGCTTTGCGCTGACGCCAAGCACATCGCGGATGACTCCGCCAACGCCGGTATTCGCGCCTCCAAACGGCTCCACCGCTGACGGATGGTTATGTGTTTCGACCTTGAATGAAACTTCAAATTCATCATCGAAGTCAATGATTCCGGCATTATCCACAAAAGCGGAGAGTACCCAAGGCGCATTGATTTCATCTGTGGCAGATTTTAGATATGTGCGAATGAGGCTATCCACAGTTTCGATTTTTGATATTCGAGATTTGGGATTCAAGTATCGAATATCAATCTTCGCTCTGAACGTCTTATGCACACAATGTTCACTCCAAGTCTGAGCGATGGTTTCAAATTCGACGTCGGAGGGATCGCGTTGTTCTTTGATGAAATAATTTTGGATGGCACACATCTCAGCCAAATCGAGGGCGGCGCGTCAATTCTTGGAAACAGCAAGCAGTTCATCTTCATTCAAGTTACGAATGGGAATGATTTCCACCACGCCGCTCGATTCTGTTTCTTCGGGAAAAGATGGCGTAATTTCTCCAATGGTCCATTGCTGAATGACGGTGTTGGCAAGCAAACGTGCCGCTAATTTTTCGGTGGTAGCTTGATCCAGGCCATTGACCATATAGCGCGTGCCGGTTGTTGCGCGGTGGATTCCTCCCAAGCCAAGTTCGCGCGCGGCGCGGATAATTTGCTCAGCGACAGGATCGGTCACGCCGGGCAGAAAGGAAACTTCAATCATAACGGTGTCCGGCTCGAGGGCAGAAGGAAGCGCAGGAAGCTCATTCCAAGAACACGTTTGAGTCACAGGGTCTATTAAAAGTTTGAGGGCCAACTGCCGACATGTTTCCTGCGACAATTGGCCCTCAATGAAGTAGAGGTCTTGGCATGTGATGCGCCGGAGGTCGTTAAACCCGAACGCGCGCGCATCGGACATATACGTGTGCGCCCGCGGTTCTGCCTCTTTGGATTGGGTAATGAAACGATAAATGGACATGGAATAATCTCTTTGAAACGATTTTACTCTAGCGTATTTGTCTAGTCAAGGAGTTGCCTGAGTAAAATCATCCTGCGACAGATGTGACGGAATAATTACATTTTAATTACCTTACTCCTCTAGCCGCTCGTTATTGCGTAAGTGTTGCCACATCTTCAGGAGCATCATCAAGTTGCAAGAAATTTGCAAAGCAATTCGTGCTAGACTCTATCTGTTTATCCTACCAACTGCATACTAGAATTATAGGTTGAGAATTGGAAGGCAAAATGGGACCTGCAAAAGCGACCCGAAAGACCGTTTCGAAACAGAGCAAAGCTGCCGCGAAGCCCAAGAATGTTAAATCTCAAGGGACGACAAAGGCGCTGATCGAGGAGAGCAATCTCCTTTCGATTCTAATCAATAATTTGCCTGACCTGATCTACGCCAAGGATGTTCAGGGCCGCAAGATCATTTCCAACACCGCCGATTGGCAGGCATCGGGTGGAAAAAGAATGGAAGACGTGGTGGGGAAGACCGACTTTGATACCTATCCGGCTGAATTAGCGGCTCAATTTTGGGCCGACGATAAGATGGTCTTGGATTCGGGCCAGCCGGTTATCAATCGCGAAGAACCCGGCCGTAATTCGCAAGGCAATCCCATCTGGAGATTGACTACCAAGATGCCATTGCGGGAAGATAACGGTCAGATTGTGGGATTGGTGGGCATTGGCCGCGATATCACCGAGCGCAAACGGGTGGAAGAAGCACTTCGGGTTTCGGAGTCCCGGTTGTCAGACTTGTTCGCAGCCATGAACGACGTGGTGATCGTATTCGATAGGGCCGGAAAATATATCAGTATTGCTCCAACTCACACTGATTTTTTGATCAAGCCTTCTGAAGAATTGATCGGAAAGACGCTTTACGATGTTTTCCCAAAAAGTGAAGCAGAATCTTTCTCCAAAGATATCCTGGCTGTTTTGGAAACCCGCAAGATTAGGCAAGTGGAATATTCCATGCCAATTTCCGGCCAAACGATATGGTTTACCGCCACCATTTCGCCGATGCAGGAGGATACTGTCCTGTGGATGGCGCACAATATCACTGAGCGCAAGCAGGCGGAAGAGGCGCTGGCCAAAGAACAGCATGACATGCAAGCCATCCTGAACTACTTACCGGTCAAAATCTACTTCAAAGATCTTGAAAGCCGTTTCACCAGAATTAGCAAGACTCAGGCCCAAATGTTCGGCTTGAGTGATCCTGCGCAAGCGATAGGCAAAACGGACTTTGATTTTTTTACGAAGGAACACGCCCAGCCGGCATACGATGATGAACAGGCTATTATTCGGACGGGGCAGCCCTCGATCAAGGAAGAAAAGGAGACCTGGGCCGATCGCCCCGATACATGGGTTTCGTCTATCAAAATGCCTATGCGTGACGGCGAGGGGAACGTTATTGGTACCTACGGCCTCTCAGTCGATATCACCGAGCGCAAACAAGTGGAAGAGGAACTGGTTCGCGAGAAGAAATTTTTGGAAGCGTTGAATCTTAATAGCCCTGTCGCGATCGCCGTCCTTAACAACGACGGACGGATTATGTCCTGCAATCCAGCTTTTGAAAAATTATTTGGCTATAAAGATGAGGAAATCCTGGGGGCTCTGCTAGACACAATTGTTACCACAAATGAAACGTTTGCTGAAGCCCAAAAATATACCAAGCAAATCCTGTATACTACCGTGCATGCCATCAGCAAACGGCGACGCAAGGATGGCTCGCTGGTGGATGTCGAAATTTTCGGTGTGCCCGTTTTTGTGGAGGGAAAAAAGATCGCCGCACTTGCGATCTATCATGATATTTCCGAACTCATGAGCGCCCGCCGCGAAGCCGAGGATGCCAACCGCGCCAAGAGTGAATTTCTCGCCAATATGAGTCACGAGATCCGCACGCCAATGAACGGCGTGATCGGCATGCTTGAACTCGCGCTGGATACCCAGCTCAACGATGAGCAGCGCGATTACTTGCAGACTTCACTTCAAAGCGCGGAAGTCTCTGCTTACGTTGCTCAATGATATTCTGGACTTTTCAAAGATCGAAGCCGGCGAACTCGGACTGGAGAATATCAATTTCGATTTGCGTAATACCGTGGAGGACGTAGCCTATACGCTTGCCAAGCGCGCCCAAGATAAAGGCCTTGAGGTGGCCTGCCTCGTTCATCCCAATCTTACCTCCGACCTGCGCGGCGACCCCGGTCGTCTACGTCAAATATTAGTGAACCTCGTTGGTAACTCCATCAAGTTCACGCATCAGGGTGAGATTGTCATCCGCGCCGAACCAATCCAGGAAACAAATACTTATGCCATCGTGCACTTCTCGGTGCAGGATACGGGTATCGGAATCCCGCGCGAGCGGCTGGACGCGGTCTTTGATCGATTTACGCAAGCCGACGGATCCACGACGCGTAAATACGGCGGCACCGGCTTAGGGCTTACCATTTCCAAGCAACTAGTTGAGATGATGGGTGGCAAGATCGGCGTCGAGAGCACGTCGGGCATTGGGAGCACCTTCTGGTTTGACATAAAATTTGAAAAACAGCCGCGTGAGAAAATAGTCACGGCACCTCTCACACTCGGGCCGGTGAATTTGACACAGGCACGCGTCTTGATTGTGGACGATAATCAAACCAACCGCATGGTTCTGACGAAGAACGTGGAGGCATTGGGTTGTCGTAGCGACGTGGTAGCAAGCGGCGCAAAGGCCTTGGAGAATCTGCACAACGCGCAGCGCGCCGGTGATTCATATCATGTCGTGCTCCTCGATATGCAAATGCCCGGCATGGACGGTGAACAGACCGCACGCGCCATCAAAAGCGATCCGGCTGTTAAAGATGTCAAGATCATCATCCTGACTTCGATGGGTCAGCGCGGCGACGCGGTTCGTCTTGCAGCGCTGGGTTGTTCCGCCTATTTGTTGAAACCTGTCAAACAGCAGATGCTCTTTGAAGCTGTAGTCGCGGTGTTGAGCCGTGAAGAGAATCAACAACCCGGCTTGATTACGCGCCACACACTCAACGAACAAAAGAAACCGGGTCAGCGCATCCTATTGGCCGAAGATAATGCCATCAACCAAAAACTTGCAGTGGTACTGCTTCAAAAAGCGGGTTACTCTGTGGATGCCGTCGAAACAGGCGCACAGGCTCTCGAGAAGGTGCAGAGCGATCAATACAATGTGGTACTGATGGACGTTCAAATGCCGGAAATGGACGGCTTTGAAGCCACCCAACATATCCGTGAATGGGAACGGGAGCGCGGCTCACACATTCCCATCATCGCCATGACCGCGCATGCCATGCAAGGCGACCGCGAGCGGTGTCTCGAAGCCGGAATGGATGATTACGTTTCCAAGCCGATAGAGCCAAAGGTTTTGTTCGGCGCCCTGGATCGCTGGATGCGTTCGACGGAGTCAACCACTACAGATGAAATGGAAGTGCATCAGGATTATTCCTCGTCCGAAAATGTATTTTCTGGAAACCTGGATGAAGGACTCTTTGGCGAAGCGTCATCCGCTTCAGGACCAGGAAAAGAGGCGGCTCCCGTTTCATCAACTGCGTCCGCCGCCGATACACCACCCATCAACCTTGAATCCGCCTTATACCGTTTCGGGGACGACCGCGGCTTCATGATGGAAATGTTCCAGGAATATCGTGCTCACCTTGGAAACCGCGTCGAAGAGATTCGCGCCGCATGGCAGGATGGCGATGCGAATCGTCTGGGCCGCCTCGCACATAACCTTAAAGGTGTCTCGCTGAATTTCAATGTGGAGCCGCTTGCAAATGTTGCTTTGAAGCTCGAAGAGCTTGGCCGGCGCGAAGACCTGACCGACGCACCGGCACTCATCGCACAGTTGGATACTGAAGCCGGCAGGTTGGAAGAATATTTATTGACCAATATCTTATGAGGAGCATGGATCATGATACGTATTCTTGTAATTGACGACGAGCCAATCAACCATCAACTGGTCGCTCATGCGTTGGAGCCGTTACAGTATGCAGTTCATTCTGCCAATGATGGTCGCAGCGGCATATCGCTGGCTCACAATCTCAAGCCCGATCTGATTATCACAGACGTGATGATGCCCGACATCAATGGATATGAGGTCACGCGCACTTTGCGCCGCGAAGCGGAGTTTGCCAACACACCCATCCTGGTGCTGACCGCGCAGTCGGGTTTGCAGGACAAGATTAAATCCTTTGAAGCAGGTGCGGACGATCATCTGACGAAACCTTTCGATGACGCTGAGCTCGCTGCTCGGGTTATGGCTTTGCTTAGACGCGCGGAAGCCACCAAAGTACCGCTCGTTGAAGAGCCTGCTAAAAAAATTGAGGGCGCCGAAGCGCGTATGATTGCGTTGCATAGTTTACGCGGCGGAACAGGTTGTTCCTCATTGGCAGTCAATCTTGCGATTGGGTTTTCCAGTTTATGGCGCGAGCCCACAATGTTGCTCGACTTAACGATGACTGCCGGTCAGGTCGCGATGATGCTCAACATGACCCTGCGCCGCACGTGGGCCGATATAGCAACATTCGGCGTGGGCGATCTCGATATGACCTCTTTGAGTTCGATCATCAGCGGGCATGAGAGCGGCTTGCACTTTATTGCCGCGCCCACCTTTCCGACCGAAGCTGAAGGTTTGCGCGGTGATACATTGGCCGCGGCATTTAAGCTGATCAAAGGCCAATATGAATATGTCGTTGCAGACCTGCCGCATGATTTCAGCGAACCTGCCATTCAAGCACTTGACGCGGCGGACGTGATCCTGATGGTTGCTACGCCGGATATGGCTTCGATCCGCGCCGTCACAGCCGCGCTGGATACCTATGACAAACTGGGTTATCCAAAAGAAAAACGCGCTCTGATTTTGAACGCCACTTTTCCGCATTCAGGTCTGGTCAAAGATAAAATCGAATCTGCGCTGGGCCTGACCGCGACTGCTGTAATTCCTTATGTACAGGATGTTTTTGTAGATGCGATCAATCTTGGCCAGCCGCCAGCGTACTATAAGACGGACCTGCCCATCTCCGGTCTGCTGGAAGACTTTGCATTGTATATGAGCAAAGAGGCTCATAAGAAATCCAAACCTGATAATCCCACGGACGCCTGGAAGCGGGTATATAAGCGTTATCAAGAGAGAAAAAGATAAATCAAATAGCAGTCCTTTACCAATGTCCTAGGTTGCTATTGAATGGTGTAACAATGGGTGCGTAGATTCCTTTGAGTTGCTGTGAAATCTCCTGCGCTAAATATCAAGTTCTAGTAATTCGAGCCCAAGTCGGAAGAAAGATTTGGACATGGCGGCTTTATGGACTATATAATATCTCCCATTCATTTTCCACTAAAGGTATACCGTCTTGCCATTTCAACTGCTTGGCAGGAATTTTTAATTCTCGGCATAATCTAACCAACGATGGTATGCAATTGTTCGGAAAATCTATACTACTGATTTTTGAATAATGTAAGTCACAAAATAAAGGCATTTTCTCTCGTATTTTGGGCTAAAAATGAGACTTTCTTTTTTCAAAAATCAGTAACTATAATCTTTTTAATCGCTCGGGCAATAGGTACGAATTTCTCAATATTATCCGGACTATGAATCAGCCATCGATATTCTGTTTCGGTTTTCCAGTCGGGGTGCTTTCTAAAGAAAAACGGATGCCAGTGGGTTCGGATAAATTTTCGCGCAGTATTTTCCTTGCCAAGCATTGAAACGGAATCTCGTATTCCCCATGTTATATTGTCTGGAAAAGGTGATGAATTAATGACTGACATTAAATCATAGCTGACTTGTTCTTGGAAAATTTCGCAATCCCACTTATTTGTCTTTGCAGTCAATTTTAAACTTTTATCAAATTCGTACCCATCGAACAATAAGCAAACACCTTTATGGTTTTCGGCATACTGTGCCCACATACGCGGGCGAGCATAACCGGGGCCATAGTATATGTTGGCAAATCGATCACCATCATTTTGAACTTCCGTCCAGAAATCAGAAGTAAAGCATGCTACTTTACATTCGGTCCTCATAACTTTGGGAACATTGACTCTGATAACCTCATTCGCGATACGGTCATCAGAATTGTTTTCTATATATGTCACCATATCCCAAGGTTTTGTTTCACGAGGATCGTTCGTATTACCAAGTAGTCCTAAACGAAATTTCCTACTTGGAAGAATCCTTTTCAAAGCAGTATTCAATTTGGTGTAATGATAAATGTCTGGTGGTATGGCTATCTGTTTCGGTTCACCGCCAAAAGAATTTGTCTTTGTTCCATTGGTCACAGAAAAAAACCTTTCTTTCGTTAATAAGACTAAATGTCAATTGCGAGTTTCTCTCGAATCGACTCCACCGCCGCGAACGAAGCTTTCGTCACTCCAATCAATTGCTCATACGGAATTGGCGGCTGTCCGCTTTCGCGAATGGCTTTGGCGAAGGCAATCATTTCATTCTTCCAACCTTTATCCTGTGCACCTTTGATGGTTTTGCGATTTCCATTTTCGACCAATTCCAAGGCGCGGAAATCATCCAGCACCGCGATCTTGCCGCCGCAAAAAACCTCGACGCGTTCCTTCGGAAAAGACTTGTCGCCGTTGGCAAGATAATCCACAATACCAATCGAACCATCGGGAAAAGCAAAAGTCATCGAAACATTGTCTTCGCGATATTTGCCATTATCAGGCAAAGCATGAGCAGTCACTGAAACAGGCGATGCGCCGACGAGGAAGGTGATGAAGTCAATGAAGTGGCAGGCTTCGCCGATGATCCGTCCGCCGCCGAGGGTTAGGTCTTGAGTCCAATGATTCAATGGAATATAACCGGCATTGACGCGATAATGAACATGCATCGGCTCGGTGCGATCTTTAAAGAAATCGAAAAGCTGTTTAACGAACGGAGCAAATCGGCGATTGAAGCCGACGGTCAGCAGCGATTGACTATTCTTGAGCTGTTTGCTAATCGCCGAAAACTGAGCGCTATTGATTGCCAACGGCTTTTCAACAAAAACATTCTTGCCCGCCTTCAACGCTTTAACAACTAAATCCGCGTGCGTATCGTGACGCGTCAGAATCGCGACGGTATTGACGTTCGGGTCGTTGATGATCTCGTCATCGGATGAAGTGGCATACGCAAAGCCAAATTTCTTCCCCGAATGCTGGGCATGAAGTCCGCTTGAAGATGCAATACCGACGAGTTCAATGTCGCTGATGTTTTTGATGGCGGGTAATAAGGTTGCGTTGGCATAAAGTCCCGCGCCCAATACGCCAAGCTTAACTGCCGAAGGCTTCGCACCAACGGCTTTGAATTCAATCCTTTCGCTTTTGATTTCTTTTTCTTGATCGTAAGTAAGCAACACGCCTAAGAACGGCTTCTTCGTTTTTCCAGTGATGATTTCATACGCCTGTGCGGCTTGTTCGATGGGAAAGCGATACGTGATGAGCGGCGAGGTTTGCAACTTACCGCTCGCCATCAGCTCGACAACCGATTCGAAGTTACGACCTTCGGTCCAGCGCACGTAGCCGAGCGGATAGTCTTTGCCATCTTCTTCATACGAAGAGTCATATCGACCGGGCCCATACGAACGCGAGTTGATGAACGACAATTCTTTTTCATAATAAATTTTACGCGGAATATTCAATCCAACCGCGCCGGTAGCAACAATGCGCGCCCGATCACGCGCAATGACTGCGGCAAGTTCAACCGGATCATTGGATGAAGTGTCAGCGCAAATCAAAACAACGTCGAAGCCGAGATTGGCGGTAAAGGCTTGAGACACGTCAATGGCTTTTGCGCGGCGAACCGATTCGATTCCAAGAGATGATGCGAGGGCAACGCGCTTTAGGTCAATGTCAATGCCCAAGACGTTGCATCCCGCCCCGGCCGCGATCTAAATCGCCAACAATCCCAAAAGGCCGAGTCCGATCACGGCGACGTTCTCACCCATCTGCGGCTCAGCGAGTCGAAAGCCGTGCATGGCAATCGCACCGAGCGTGGTGAACGCCGCCGATTCAAAATCAACATTCTTTGGAAGCAATGTTAAAAGATTGCGCGGCACCACGTTGTATTCAGCATGGACCGCAAAGCCGCCGCCCGCACACGCCACACGCTGACCGACCTTAAAGCCCAACATATTTTTTCCAAGCGCAACAATTGCGCCAGCTGACGAATAACCCAGCGCCATCGGCTGATCGAGTTCGATTGAACGCCGTTTGAATAGTTGGAACGAATCCTTCACGGCGCGCTTTATCCATCACCTGTTTGACCAAGTCTGGGCGCGAGCGCGCCTTACCCACCAGATTCTTTTCGGCGAATTCGACCACCATGCGCTCGGTTCCTGCTGACACCAAACTTGCAGCAACTTTGACCAATGCAAATCCATCGCGCGGGGTTGGAACCGGCACTTCCTCAACAATTGCTTTTCCGTTTTTCATGTTTTGAAGTAGTTGTTTCATTGTAAATTTATCCTAAACCTGGCGCTCAGTATACTCCAAGTTGCGCATGATATAATCCGGACAAACTTCATAAAGTCATTAATGCAATGAAAAGTTTGGGAGATTTCAGTGACTGACATTCTCGTTCAAAAATTTGCAAAAATTTTGGTCGAACATTCGACTCGCATCCAACCGGGCGACCGCGTCTTGATCGAAGGGACAACAGCCGCCGAGCCGCTCATCCGCGAAGTGTTCATTCATGTTTTGGAAAAGGGTGGTCATCCGCATCCGATAGTGGCTTTGCCCGGCATGATGCCGTTCAGCCAGGATGAAATGTATGTGACGTATGCCAAAGATACGCAATTGGATTTTGTTCCAACTTTTTATAAACTAGCTTACGATCAATTTGAATCGCGCATCCGCATCCATTCCGCGACGAATACGCGCGGGACCAGCAGCGTGGATCCGCTCAAGGTCCAGCGGCGCGGCAAAGCGTTGAGCTCGATCACCGAGGCCCAATTCCGGCGCGGCGCTGAAGGCGTCTTCAAATGGGTGACCACGCTTTATCCGACTGAAGCCTACGCTCAAGATGCAGGCATGAGCCTGATGGATTATTCCGATTTTGTTTTTCGCGCCGTCCACGCGCACGAGGACGATCCCATTGCATATTGGAAAAGTCTCGAAGCCAAACAGCAGAGCGCGGTTGATTTTATGCAAGGCAAGAGTCAAGTAACTCTGCATGGTCCGAATGTTGACTTGACTCTTTCCATCAAGGGACGCAGGTTTAATAATTCCTTTGGCACGTTCAACATGCCTGATGGCGAAATCTTTACCGGCCCAGTGGAAGAACTCGGTCAATGGCTGGGTCAAGTTCACCTATCCCGCCATTTATGGCGGCGTGGCTGTGGAAGGCGCGGAACTGACGTTCAATCGCGGACGAGTTGAAACGGCAAAAGCCGAGAAGAATCAGGATTATTTGCTCAAGATGATTGAATCCGATGCGGGTTCGCGTTATCTGGGCGAATTCGCCATCGGCACCAATACCGATATTGACCGCTTCACCGGCAACATTCTCTTCGACGAAAAAATCGGCGGGACGTTCCACATGGCGCTCGGCGCTGGCTATCCTGAAACCGGATCAAAGAATCACAGCGCCATTCATTGGGACATGATCTGCGATCTACGAAAGGATTCAGAGATCACAGTGGACGGAGAATTATTTTATAAGAATGGGCAGTTTGTGTTTGGAAAATAATGAAGAACAAAAAGTTGAGGCGCAAGTCTCAACTTTTGATTTAACATCTCCTTAACAAACGATTGCGTTTTGTTGTGATATAGTCTTTGCAAATGTCTGAATCCATTCTGATCGTTGAAGACGAACCCTCCTTGCAGGAAACGCTTGCCTATAACCTGAAAAAGGATGGCTATGTCGTTGAGACCGTGGGCGACGGTCTCTCTGCCCTCGAAGCGGCTCGCCGCCTGCGGCCCGATCTCATCATCCTTGATATCATGCTTCCCAAAATGGACGGCTTCGAGGTGGCGCGCATTCTGCGCAAGGAATTGACCACCGCCATCCTGATGCTTACCGCCCGCGACGATGAAATTGACCGCGTGGTCGGTCTCGAGGTCGGCGCGGACGATTACCTCACCAAACCCTTTTCCATGCGCGAACTGCTGGCGCGCGTCAAAGCCCAATTGCGGCGCACACGCATGTTGCGTGAAGAGATGGGAAAAACACATGGCGATTCCACTCCCCCACACGAAACTTTGACATTCGATAATCTCGTTATCAACCTCACGCGCCGCGAAGTAATCCTGGATGGCAAGCCTTTGCCGCTCAAGCCCAAGGAATATGAACTGCTTCTTTTTCTTGCCGAGCATAAAAGTCAGATGCTTTCGCGAGAATTCATCCTCGAACGCGTCTGGGGCTGGGACTTCATCGGCGACAGCCGCACGGTGGATGTCCATGTGCGTTGGCTGCGACAAAAGATCGAGATGGATGCAGCGAATCCAATTCGTATTGTCACGGTACGCGGCGGCGGCTATCGGTTTGAGGGATAAGATCAAAACATAAAACGCAAGTGTGTTTTTTATGAGCACTTTTTCAATTTCTCTTATTGTTCTTTTTCTTATGATTGCTATTGGCTTCGCATGGCGTTATTTGGCCTTGCGTCACCAACTCAACGAATATATCCGCGCGCTTCGTCGAAGTGACTTATCAACCTTGCCTACTGATGTGCAAGGGATCGAAGAACTTTCGAGCGCCGTTGATTCTTTGGTTTCAACCTACAATCTTCAACTTTCAACCTTAAACTCCGAACACGCCCGCCTTGCCGCGGTGCTCGATCAAATGACCGACGGCGTGCTGATCGTTGATTCGCAAGGCAGGATTCAATTTGCCAACCCGGCTTCCAAAAAATTATTTGAGACGGTTGATCCAATCAATCGAAGTATTGTTGAAGTGGTTCGTCATCATCAACTGGTGGAAGCTTGGCGGCGTTGCCAGCAAACCAATGAGTTGCAAAGTGAGTCCATTGAAGTTCCGGCGCGTCGACAATTCCTTCAACTGGTGGTCGTCCCCGATAAGCATGCGGGCGGAAGCCTTTTGCTGGTGCAGGATTTGACGCGCGTCCGTCGGCTCGAAACCGTCCGCCGCGATTTCATCTCCAACATCTCACATGAACTTCGGACTCCCTTGGCTTCGCTCAAAGCATTGACCGAGACTTTGCAAAATGGCGCTCTTTCGGACTCTGAAGCGGGGCCGCGTTTCCTAAGCCGCATCGTCACAGAAGTCGACGCGTTGACCCAGATGACGCAGGAATTGCTCGATCTCTCGCGTATTCAGTTCGGGACAAGTGGGACTGAACCTCGCTCCGATTTCTCCAAAGAAGCTATTGATGTCAGCCTGTGACCGCATGAAATTACAAGCCGAGCGCGCCGGATTGACGCTCTGTGTCGAATGTTCCGATGATTTGCCAAATATCCGCGCGGATCAGGCGCGGCTGGAACAGGTGCTGGTTAATTTGATCCATAACGCGGTCAAGTTCACGCGGCCGGGCGGAGAGGTGATCCTTTTAGCGGAGTCCACAAACGGCGCAGTTCGATTCGGAGTCAAGGATACGGGAATTGGAATCCCGTCGGATGATGTTTCGCGCATCTTTGAACGCTTCTATCGGGTGGATCGGTCTCGCTCGGGAAGCGGCACGGGTCTGGGCTTATCCATCGCGCGTCACATCATTGAAGCGCACGGAGGAAAAATTTGGGTGGATAGCATCGAAGGACAAGGGAGCACGTTTTTCTTTACGATTCCGCAAAGTGCGGCGGACCTTCCACAAAGCTTGAACTTTTCATAATTGTTTTGCATTTGTTAGCCTGCTCTAAAGCGCAGTCTGACGGATTTGTGCTATCCTAAGCATGTGAATATGTTTCTTGCAGTGAACGTAGTTGCCATGCTGACCGTGTTCCTCGTGGACGCAGGACGAAAGCGGCGAGACTTCCTTCGTCACCAGCGTAATACGGCACAACGATGATCCAGTAACATTTCTCTCTCTCCTCCTTTACACAAGAACCCGGACTCCTCCCGGGTTCTTGTGTTTAAAACCGTTATTATGAAAATATGTTTACCAGACGTTAACTGTTTTTTAGACTGCCCTTAAAGGAAGGAGAATACCATTTATATTGAAAAAAGGAGTAGCGTAAATATGGATCTATTTCTAGTGGTTACGTTAATGCTTACGCTGATTGTTTTTGGCGTGGATGCTTCGCAGAAGCGACGCCAATACTTGAATGAACAGGAAGGTTAATGGAAAAGCATATTCTGGTAACGAACGATGATGGTGTATTTGCGCCGGGATTGATGGCGCTCGTACAAGAAATTCGCAAGCTTGGCAAGGTCAGTATCCTGGCGCCGGATCGCAACTGGTCGGGTGGCGGACATGTGAAGACGCTGGATCGCGCCTTGCGCGTGAAGGAAGTCTATCTTGCCGATGGGACGATTGCACATGCCAGCGACGGTGCACCCTCGGATTGCGTAGCGCTGGCCGCGCTGGGATACTTCAAAGAGCCAATTGATTTGGTTGTTTCAGGAATCAATATTGGCGCAAATCTCGGGCACGATGTTACATATTCCGGAACGGTAACTGCCGCGATGGAAGCAGTGATTGCTGGAATTCCAGGCATTGCCGTTTCGTTGGAAATTCCCGAAGGATATACTGGTGAAATCGATTTCGGCCCAGCGGCGCGGGCCGCAGAACATGTTGTGCGCCACGCGCTCGAAAACGGATTGCCTCCGGAAATTTTGTTGAACGTCAATGTGCCTTTTCTGCGGGATGACGAGATCCGCGGCTTTCGTTTGACGCGCCAGGGATTGCGTGTGTATCACAGCCGCCTCGATGAGCGTATTGACCCGCGTGGCCGCCCATATTACTGGATAGGCGGCGATGCTCCGACCGGCGTCGCGGAACGCGGCACCGACATCGGTGCGCTAGCCGAAGGTTATGTTTCCGTCACGCCTCTGCATCTGGACCTAACCGCTTATCGCGCGTTGACTGATTTAAATACGTGGCCCTGGGATGAAAACGTGGCGATTCCCTTTTTCGAGTTAGCGGTGCCCGATAGAAAAGTTTGACCTTGCTTGGTATTCTTTTCTCGTTCTTGTCTCCCAATTGGAGACGCTGCCCGCCCACGGAACTGCCGGGCAGTTTTATTTCATTTTAATCATGGGTTTTAACAAAATGTTAACCAATTCTTCCATTGATATTAAACGCCGGTTGTTATCATTCCATTGTATAAAATTCAAAAGGAGAAGAAAAGAAATGTCGAAATTCCTTCGTACGTTTATGTTCGTAACTATTGCATTCAGTTTTATGCTTGCCGCATGTGGAACAGCTCCCACCGCGGCTCCAACGGCAATGCCTGCCGCTACTTCAGCAATGCCTGCCGCTACTGCAATGCCGGCAGCCACTGCCACGCCCACGCCGCTTGCCCCAGGCTCTGTTACACTTAATGGTTCAGGAAGCACTTTCCAAGCGCCCGCCGAGAGCGAATATGCATTTGCGTTTCCTCTGGTTGATCCCGCGGTTGTGATTAACTACCAACCCACGGGTTCAGGCGCTGGAATCAAAGCCATCAGCGATGGCACGGTTGACTTCGCCGGTTCGGATGCGGTCCCTACTGCTGATCAATACACGGCTGGCAAAGATTTGCAACTGTACCCATTCCTTGCCGGTGCAGAAGTGATGACCTATAACGTTCCCGAACTCGATCCGAAGGATCCCGCCCTCATTCTGGATGGCAATACGCTGGTCGGTATTTATAATGCCACCATCACCAAGTGGAATGATCCAGCGATTTCGAAACTTAACCCGCAGATTGCATCCAAACTTCCTGCCAAACAAATCACGGTTGTCCATCGCTCGGATGGTTCGGGCACTACATCAATCTTTAGTGCTGCATTGACTTCATTCAGCACCTCTTGGACCGCTGGCTCTGGCACAACGATCAACTGGCCCGCTGATAAGGCTGGGAACGGCGTTGGTGGTAATGGTAATCAAGGTGTAACAGCAGCAGTTCAAAATACTCCTGAATTGATTGGCTATGTTGAATATGCCTATGCAGTTTCAAACAAATTGCCCTTTGCACAGATGGTGAATAAGGCTGGCCAGACGGTAACGGCATCAGCCGATAGCACTGCCTCAGCCATGAATGATTTCGCCAATTCATTCACTCCTCAGTTGACGAACACCATTGTAAATGGTTCCGGCGCTGGCTCGTGGCCTATCGCTGGTTACACTTACATTATCATTCACCAGACCAGCATGACCGATTGCGTCAAGGCTTCCAAACTCGTCGAGTATATCAATTGGATTTTGACCAACTCGGTTGCTACCAGCCGGGCCAAGGCTCTCGGATATGTTCCGCTGACATCTGCTGTTTCCCAGCTTGCGCTTGCAAAGCTTGGCCAAGTCACCTGCAACGGCCAACCCGTTATGACCCACTAAACCAATAATCTTCAACTAATTCCAAGAGGGCCTCTCTATGTGTTATAAATGGGAGGCCCTCCATTATCTTTATAATGGCAAGCCAAACAACCGAGCAAATGGTTTGGCTTTATCAACTTGTACATAGATAGAGCGATATGAAAAATATTTCTGTTCCACAGAAAAATAGTTGGCTGGCGCGGTTTCAGCGATCAACCCATTATGGAGATATTCCATGGCAAGGGTTGATTATTGTTGCATCTTTTCTCGTCCTTGCTCTGGTGATTGCCATCGGTTGGATGTTATGGCAACAATCAGCGGACGCACGTGCCCAATTTGGATGGTCATTCGTTCTTCCCACATCCAATTCAGTTTGGGATCCGTTAAAGGGCATTTACCAGTCCTGGGCTTTTATTTATGGCACTTTGATTACATCCTTATTCGCAATCATTTTGGCAATCCCTATTAGTGTGGGCATTGCTGTTTTCCTTGCCGAATTGTGCCCTGAATCATTACGACTACCGCTCGGTTGGATGATCGAATTGCTGGCGGCTATTCCAAGCGTGGTTTATGGCTTATGGGGAATCTTCGTTTTCCTTCCCCAGGTTGTTGTTCCGTTTGGTCAAGGTTTGGCTGTGGCGTTTGGACAAATCCCATTGCTCAATACTTTTTTTATTGGACCAATTCCTTTAAGCGGATCATCGCGCCTCGCCGCCGCTATGATTCTCACGATCATGATTACTCCAACCATCACGGCAATCACGCGCGACATATTGCTTGCGATACCCAACACACAACGCGAAGCCGCAATGGGAATGGGGTCAACACGTTGGGAAATGATCTGGCAGGTTTTACTACCGTATGGTCTCTCTGGAATTCTAGGCGCAATCATTCTTGGACTCGGACGCGCATTGGGTGAAACCATGGCTGTGACAATGGTCATTGGAAATTCACTCGAAGCGACCAACTCACTGCTCAAACCCGGTTCCACCATGGCAAGCTTGCTTGCGAATCAATTCAAAGAGGCAGTCTCGCAGCTTCACACTGATGCGATGCTTGAGATTGGTCTCACATTATTTGTCATCACGCTGATTCTTAATTTGATCGCACGTTTTCTTGTCTGGCAGGTGGCGCGCCGGACTCCTCAGGAGGCGCGCGCATGACCACTACCAGGTTCCAAGAATTGATCGCGAAGAACGAGGTCATGCACTCACGCCGCCGTCGAATCACTAACGCAGTCATGCTCACTGTTACGGGCTTACTGACTCTGTTGGCGCTTGTGCCTTTATTCTGGATCGTGGGTTATGTGATTTATCGAGGTGGTAGCACCATCAATTTGGACTTTTTCACTCAACTGGCGCGTCCGCTGGGCATGACTGGCGGCGGTGTTTTATTTTCTATTGAAGGCACTGCTGTCTTAACGGTTCTAGCCTGCCTGTTTGCTATTCCGCCCGGTGTGCTGGCGGCTTTCTATGTGGCGCGTAATCCGAATACTCCTTTGGGTGTGGCATTGCGTTTTGGCACCGATGTGCTGGCAGGTGTTCCATCTATCGTGATGGGACTTTTTATTTATACATTGATCGTTGTGCCCGAGAAACATTATTCCGCTTGGGCTGGCGGTTTGGCTTTGGCAATCTTGATGCTGCCGACGATCGTCCGCACCACCGAGGAAATGCTCAAACTGGTTCCCCATACAATGCGCGAAGCTTCGTTGGGATTAGGCGCACCAGAATGGAAAACTTCGTTGAGTGTGATGTTCCCCGCCGCGCTGAATGGCATTATCACCGGCTTTCTTTTGGCAATCGCCCGCTCGGTGGGCGAAACAGCTCCTTTGCTATTTACAGCTTTGGGCAATGAACAATATGATCTTGGAACCATCATCCGAGGCGGAATTCAAGTTCATCAAAATATCTTTACGATTATCGGGCGTATCGTCAACCAACCTGTGGACTCGCTTCCGTTGACGTTATGGAAATATTCTCAACAGCCCTATCCTGAACGGGTCGATCAATCGTGGGGTGTGGCATTGGTGCTGATGATTTTTGTTTTATTGATTGAAATTCTCGCGCGTTTATATGTCGAATCGCGCAAACGCGCGCTTCAAGGATAAGGCTATGGAAACCAATATCACTGTTTCAAACAATTTAACGCAAAATACTGAACCAACTCATAAGATGGAATTGAAAAATTTCTCCGTCTTTTACGGGAAATTCCGTGCTCTGGTCGAAATCAATGTCGCGGTTCAGTCCAATAAAATTACCGCCATCATTGGCCCTTCGGGTTGCGGCAAATCCACTTTATTGCGTTCGTTCAATCGCATGAATGACCTGACCGCCAGTGCGCGCATGGATGGTGAAATCCTTCTAGACGGGGAGAACATCAACGCATCGGGCGTGGATGTCGTGGATGTCCGCCGCCGGGTTGGGATGGTTTTTCAACGTCCCAATCCATTCCCGAAAAGCATTTATGATAATGTGGCATTTGGTCCGCGCTTGTATGGGATTCGAAACAAGAGCGATCTGAATGAAATCGTGGAAAAATCCTTACGGCAATCTGCGCTGTGGGATGAAGTAAAAGATAAGCTTCATCAAAGCGGGCTTTCGCTTTCGGGCGGACAGCAACAGCGTTTGTGCATTGCACGCGCACTGGCTGTGGAACCGGAAGTCATTCTGATGGACGAACCCGCTTCGGCCCTTGACCCGATCTCGACTCTCCGCATCGAGGAGCTGATGCACGACCTCGTCAAGGATTACACCATCATCATTGTGACGCACAACATGCAGCAAGCCGCGCGCGTCTCCGATTACACGGCGATGATGATGATTGACGATCAGCGCGCCGGACGAATGATCGAGTTCAACGAGACGAATGTGATTTTCACCAATCCAAAAGATAAGCGCACGGAAGATTACGTGACCGGGCGATTTGGATGAAGATATAATTGTTTTATAGATAAGTCGAGGAATCCATGTTACGCAAAACATTTGAAACTGAAATCAAGCAGGTTAAAGATGACGTGCTGATGCTCGGCAGTATGGTTGAAGAATCCATCCTGAATACAGTAGATGCGCTCAAGAAACGCGACCTGAAAGCTGCCCAGAAAATCTTGGAAGGTGACCGCGCGATTAACAAGAAGCGATTTGAAATCGAAAGCCAGTTGATGGTTCTGATCGCTACCCAACAACCAATGGCTCATGACCTGCGCCTGCTGGCATCCATCATAGAGGTTATCTCTGAACTGGAGCGCATGGGTGATTACGCCAAAGGCATCGCCAACATCAATATCCGCATGGGCGACGAGACTTTGCTCAAACCGTTAATTGACATTCCGCGCATGGCGGAAAAGGGAGCGGATATGCTTCACCGCTCGCTGACCGCATTTGTCAACGAGGATATTGAAACAGCGCGCAAGATCCCGGTGGAAGACGATATCGTAGATGGGCTCTATCTCCAGATTTATCGCGAGTTGATGACGTTCGTCATTGCCGACCCGACCACCATCGAACGCGCCAATTGGCTGTTGTGGGTGGCGCATAATCTCGAGCGCTTTGCGGACCGCGTAACCAATATCTGTGAGCGGACGGTCTTTGTCGCCACCGGCGAGTTGGCTGAGATCAACGATACCGATAACGAATTCTGGCATCCGCACAAAAATGAATAGAAGCGTGCTGTTTCTGTGCACAGGAAATTCCTGCCGTTCGCAGATGGCCGAAGCGATTGTCCATGCCCGTTACTCGAAGGAGTGGCGGGCGTTTTCAGCAGGGACGCGGCCCGCGGGTTTTGTCCATCCGATGGCGATTCAAGTGTTGCATGAAATCGGGATTGAACATCACGGCGAATCAAAAAGCGTTGAACAATTCCGCAATGAAGATTTCGATCTGGTGATCACCGTCTGCGATGACGCCAACGAGGAATGTCCTGTTTGGTTAGGAAAGGGAAAACGCGTCCACGAAGGATTCCGCGATCCAGCAACGGCGGAGGGAACGGACGAGGAACGGCTCGCTGCTTTCCGCCAGGTGCGGGACGAAATGTTAAAGAAAATTCCAATCCTGTTAAAGTAATAAACGAGAGCGACTTTGTGTCGCTCTCGTTTTACGTCATTTTAACTCTGCACGATGCCCAAAGTTTTGGCAATTGTATAATCAGGAAAAACCTGAGACAGGTTTTCATTCTTAACTCGTTTCGAAACGATCTCCGCCAACACATCGCGATAATCGGTTGTGACATTGAGATCGCCGGGGCCGTACAACTTATCAGGAGAAAGCCCAGGCCAATCACTGTACACTTTGCCGCCATTGACTCCTCCGCCGACGACAAACATGCAGTTGCCGTGTCCGTGATCGGTGCCGCCCGAACCGTTTTCCTGTGCGCGCCGCCCAAACTCGGACATCGTAACCATCGTCATTTTCTTAGCGGCATCGCCCATATCAGTATAAAGCGCGGCGAGCCCAGAACTTAATTCATTCAGCAACTTTGGCATGTCGCCATCGGTTGCACCTTCAGCGTTGTGCGTGTCCCAGCCGCCGATGTCCACGCAAGCAACTTCGAGTCCGATTTCCGCTTTGGCAATTTGAGCAACCTGCTTTAGCGCCGTGCCATACTCGGTTTGCGGATATTGCGCGTTGCCGGTCGGCGTGTAATTGGAGATGTCCACTTTTGAAAGCAAATCCACTGCATCGAACGTATCGCTTGCAATCGGGTCCAAACTGCCGCCGAGACTATACAACGACTCGAGTCTTTTTCGGATCTCAGTTAACTGGCTAGTGTCGCCCTGCAAATGGAAGTCGGCAATGGATTGAAGCGTGGTGACCGGAATCGGTCCGCGCAAAGATTCTTGCATGATGCCGCCCATGCCGATGGCGCGGAACGGAGAAGTGTTCTGCCACGGTGCGGATTGCAAGTGACGACCGATCCATCCGGTCTCGATGGTTTTCTCGCCGGGCGTGCCGCGTTCCATGTAATCCATCGCGTCGAAATGGGAATGAGTTGGGTCGGGCGAACCGACCGCGTGCACAATGGCCAAAGCTTTTTCATCCCACAAATCCTTCAACGGCTGCAATGACGGATGCAATCCGAAGAATCCGTCAAGGTCAATGCCGGTCTTGGTATTGCCTGCCGACGGTTCCGCAATTGCCAATTGCGTTCGCAGATGATAATAATCCGCATCACCGTGCGGAATAACAGCATTCAAACCGTCCATGCCGCCGCGTTGAAAGATAACCACCAATAAGTCACCAGGCGGCTCGACGCCATCCGGCGCGAACGCCATGCGCGGCATCCAGGATGGCAATGCGGATGAAACAGCCCAATTCCTCATCCGAGTTGTATTGAGCTTCATAAAATCACGACGGGAAAGTTTTGTGTCCATTGATAAACTCCTTTTCTAAAAACCATTAATATTGAACAGCGATTTGTTATAACTATAAGATTGTCATGTGACCTTGGTCTCGACCAGCGGTTCTTCGCAATGACATGCTAACGAACTTGAAAATGCGGCGAACCGAGAATCAATCCGGCAATGCCGGCGAGATTATTGCCGAGATCGCCGGTTGATGCAAAGTCCAGCAATATACTGCGCGCATCGTCTGGCAATGCGGTGCCAATAAAGCGTTGACTTAAAACATCCACGACATCTTGAGCGGATTGAGCGTCGGTGGTCAATGATGCTGCATCCACATGCACGCCGTTGATTTTGTCCGATGTCAACAGGTTGCCAAAATTCCAACGTTCAAGCAAGCCGCTGGTATTTGCCCAGAAGGATGCGACATCGGGAAAGCCATTCGGGAATTGCCAATCGAACGGAATCTGCCCAAGAAGCTTGACGTGTTGAGTTAGTTGTTGGGATTGACCCGTGAGAGTCGCATTGGTTAATCGCAGAGCCGATGCCAGAAATTCGAGAGGCCGCTTCATCTTCTGACCGGCTGAATTCTTGAACGCATCCGACTGGAAGATGGCCTTCAAGAGCGTCGGTGTGTCGCCATCCGATTGAGTAAAGACATTCGCCAAATCACTGACCAGTGCCGGGTCCGGGTTATCGGAAACGAAGTGGCGGGCGAGCTTGGTGCTGATGAACTGCGCGGCCATCGGATGATGTGCTAGCATGTCCAGCACCTTGGTGGCATCGTCCTCGCCACCTCCCGCCGGGATGGTCAAACTTAGAACTTGTTTCTCACCGGTATCGTGCATGCGCTCCACGAATTGATATGTCCCAAACGGCTTAATCGGATTGTTTGGGCCGACGATTGTCCAACCCGTGAAAGCCCGCACCACGTTGGTGATATCTGTCTGTGTGTACCCACCCTTGACACTGATCGTATGCAATTCCATCAACTCGCGCGCATAATTTTCATTGGGCGCGGCTTTCTGACTTTCCGCATTGTCCAAAAAGAATAACATAGCCGGACTGTGAGCCGATGCGCTCAATATGTCGCCAAATTTTGCGAAGGCATTCGGACGAATTACATTTAGATCATCATCTGTTTTCAACACACGACATAAACCCTTGCTGATATAAATGTTGAAGTGGTTCGACCAGAAATCCACCATGACTTCTTTGAGTTGGCGCTGGCTGTGCCATTGACGAAGAATTGTGGCGGCGACAAGTTCCTGGATGGGCTGTCCGAATTTCGGGAGTTGGAAACGTTGGGCCGGCGTCATCGTCAGGGTTGGGAAATTAGTCATGAGCTGATCGGTTGCGCTATCGTCGATGTTTTCAGGATTAAGCTGTTCGTCAATGAACGCGGCAAGTCCGATCTGTTTGACACGAGCGTACATATCCGGCGTTGCGCCTAAACTGATGCGATTGAGAGTCAAAACCGTTAAAGGATCATTCGATGTCGTTGTTGACGCAATTGTCGCAATAGGAGTGGAAACAATGCCGACACTGGCGCTCCCCGACGAGTGGCCGGTAATCGTTTGTGCGGTTGTCTGTGGCGTGCAGGCCGCGAGGGCAGTAAAAGCGGCAAACAAGCCGGACGTCTTTATAAAGTCACGACGGGAAATTGTCATATCAACACCTCGTGCTCATTGTAAGATAAGGTTTTGAAGAAAGGATTACCCCCGTGTAAATTTATTGTAAAACAAATAAGGCAGGTCTAAGACCTGCCCTACCATTCATTATGAATTAAACGCCAGCAATGGTCAGAATCAAATCGGTGAAATAGCCAATTAGAAAACCGATAAAGAGTTCCCAGCCTGCCGGTAATTTAGTTTCAGGGCGGCGGTTCAAGTTGAACAATTCGCCGATGATATAAACCAGCGCACCCGCCGCAAGCGACAGGAACAAGACGAACATGGCATCGGAAAGAAAATAATATCCAACAATGGTACCGAGGAAAGTGGGACCGCCGCCGATCAGACCGGCTAATCCGATGAATCCCCACGAAGGCCGATTCTCCCCCACCAGTGGGCCGACAATTCCAAAACCTTCCGTGGCGTTATGCAATCCAAAGCCGATAATAAGAAGCGCGGCAAAACCGATTTCCCCGCGTCCCGCAGATTGACCAATGGCAAGCCCTTCGGAGAAATTATGCAATCCGATTCCGATGGCGATCATCAAAGCCAGACGAGTTGGGTCAACCAATTTCTTGGATCCGGCTTGAGCGCGCATGAAGCGTTGATCGAAAGCGATCAAGCCAAGCAGACCCAATCCAAATCCAATCACAAAGACACCAAGCAAAATAAAGAACTCGGTAAAGTTCTTGTTTCCCGTAATGGATGATTTTATGGGCTCGGAAAGATTTGAAAGAACATCAAAAAGAATGAAAAGAAGAATGCCCGCTGAAGTCATGGAAAGAAACGTGCGGGTTCCCGTTGATATTTTTTTGATTCGTCCCAAGGGCAGACCGAGGTAAATCGTAAATCCCGCGATGGCCCCAAGCAATACAGTTTGAACAAAACTCATAAATTATTCTCCGTCATTAGATTGATGTTGATAAAGAAAGTCAGCCTTTATCAGGCTGACTTGAAAAGTCTATCATGCAGAGGCAGATTTGAGAACACAAAAATTGTCTGTAACTTTGAGTGCTTCTATTTGGATTTCGTTTTGCGTCCACCCGATTTGCCCTGATACGCGGGAGCGGTAATAATAATATAGTTGCAAATCCGTTCATCCAACATTCGGGTAATGATTTGTTCGTCAATTTGATTTTGATCTACGTTTTCTTTGGCAAGCGTGAAAACCGTGGGCAACTCTGCGTTGTACCGATAATTGATCAACTGATGGAGTTTTTCTTTGGCCCAGGGTGTGGCAGATTGCGATCCCAGATCATCCAAGATAAGTAATGGTGTGGTCCGTACTTCATCAAAGCGACGATCATAGCTCGTGCTCGCATTGGGACTGAAGGTAGCGCGCAAGTGATCGAGTAAATCCGGCACCATCACAAAAAGGGGCGGATCGCCGAGGTCGGCGCGATAATTGGCAATTGCCGCGGCGAGATGAGTTTTGCCGCATCCATAGGTTCCTTCAAAGACAAGCCAACCTTTGGGTTTCTCTGAAAAAGTATGTGCCGCTTTAAGCGCCTTTTGTAAAGACTTTAATTTGTCTGCATCCAATCCTTCGCGTTCGCGGTCGTCAAACGTACTAAACGTTTTTTGTGCCATCAAATCAAGTGAAGAAAGCTCCGGATGGCCGGCATTGTCCATTGGACGACGGTAATCGGGCACATTGATTTTTGCTTGCGTGACCAACTCCGGGTCCGCAAGACGCGAACGGATACGAGCTTCGATTTCATCGAGCGCGAGGTTGGTCGTTACTACCGTAGACAGTTTATTGATATAGCGATAATTTACGATCTGAAATAATTTTTCCTGCGCCCAACCCGTTGCATTCTGCGTTCCGAAATCATCCAGTACCAATAACTTTGCATTCCGGATTTCATCGAAGCGCTGTTCAAAGGTTGTGTCTTCATCGTTATATGCAAAACGCAATGTGTCAAGCAGATCGGGAACTGTCAAAAACAAAGTGGGCACGCCCATGCCAACTGCAAAGTTTGCGACCGCTGCTGCTAGATGCGTTTTTCCGCAGCCATAACTGCCTTGCAACAACAGCCAGCCATTGAGGTGTTGCGCATAATGCCGAGCTTGATTACAAGCCATTTCCAGAGAGTTGGCTTGCATCTCGCCCAATCCTTTACGGCCGCGCGGTTTGAAGGTTTCGAATGTCAAATCCTTGAGTTCATCGAGATGACTCAGCGCAAACAAATGCTCGCGCACTGAGTTGGTGACATTCGCACGACGGCATACACAGACTTCCAGTTTCCCAAAATCGGGGTGACCAAGCGGAACATCCGTGCGCAAGTATCCCACGCCATGACAATGCGGGCAGTTTGGATCACCTGGCAAATCGTTAGCTGGAACGTCTGCGGAGCTGTTCGATTTTTCGGTCGAGGCTCGGGTTAACTTTTTTATTGTCTCGTCTATTTTGCTTTTCGGCACGGCCCTCTTCCTTCCATCGTTTCAAAATCGCTTCACAATATTTCCAGTTGCGTTTATTGTTCTTCACTGCCAATTCAATCGCATCTGCGATCCATTCTTCTGAATAAATTTTTTCCGCATCCTTCAACGCATCGGCGATCAGCGGCGTGAGCGGACCGATGTTTTCTTCATACAACTTGAATACATTTGGACGTTCCATCGGCGCCGACTTTATTTGTGCGGATGCACGCCAGTTGCCTTTTGCGAACGCGTCCGCGGCCGCGCGGCCGCGCGGAGAATTTAGAAAATAAAATACATCGGCTTCATGCTGCGACCTTATCAGGCTTCCGCGCTGGATGGCTTTTTCCAATCCCGAAGCGACCTCGTCCGCCGCGAGACCCAAGTCCTTCGCCTCGAAATCGGTCTCACACAACGCACGGAACGGACCATCCATATGCTCGATGCGCCAAAGAAAATATACAGTCACTTTCAATTCGTCCGCATCCTTTATTTCCTTCAACAGATGATGGAAAAAAGAATCTGGCAATTGAGTGAATGTTTCAGAGTCGATAAAGCCTTTAAAGTCGCTCATATCATCATGTCATTGCGAGCCGCCGTTTGGCGGCGTGGCAATCTCGTTTTTCAAGTAGATTGCTTCTCGAAGACTCGCAATGACATCATTCATTCGGGTTGAACATCCTCGTGGCGGCGTTCTCGAACTTCGCCAGTGCGTTGCGAAAGATCAATTCCACACTTCCAACGGGGCCGTTGCGGTGCTTGGCGATGATGATCTCGGCCACATTTTGTTTGACTGTATCCTTCTCATATTGATCGGGACGATAGATGAACATCACGATATCCGAATCTTGTTCGAGCGATCCAGATTCGCGCAAGTCGGATAGCACAGGCCGTTTATCGGAGCGCTGTTCCACAGCGCGGCTCAATTGCGCGGCGGCCAGCACCGGTACATTCAATTCACGCGCCAGGACTTTGAGGTTGCGCGAGATGTAGGAAACTTCCTGCACGCGATTATCGTTGCGCGTATCGCCGCCCATCAATTGCAAATAATCCACGATGATCAAATCAAGACGATGCTCAAGATGCAAACGCCGACACTTCGTCCGGAGTTGAAGCGGCGTGATGGCAGGCGTGTCGTCGAGGAAGATATGCGTATCCGACATGACCTCGACCGCATGAGTGAACAACGGCCACTCGTTCTCCTGCAACTTGCCGGTACGCAGACGCTGCGAATCAATTCCCGTTTCCTGTGCGATCAAACGCTGCACCACTTGTTCATTCGACATTTCAAGCGAAAATATGGCGACATGCTTTTTATGAGTTAAGGCGGCGTTCTTTGCAACCGAAAGCAGGAAACCGGTTTTGCCCTGCCCCGGACGACCCGCAATGATCAACAAGTCCGACTGCTGTAAACCGCCGAGCATTTTATCGAGGTCGATGAAACCCGTCGGTACGCCGAAGATCTCTTCGTCGCGTTTGGCGAGATCATCAATCCGGTCGTAGTATTCGCTCAACACAACGGAGATCGGCTCGACGTCATGTTTGAGGCGGCGCTCGCTGACGTTGAAGACCGCCTTTTCTGCCTCGTCCATCACGTTGTCAATGGTCGAGCTTTCGTTGTACGCCAGCGACGCAATCGAGTTCGCGGCGTTGATCATCTTGCGGCGTACGGCATGACCCTCGACGATGTGTCCGTAGGATTCCGCGTTGAGCGATGACGGAACTTGATTGACTAACGCGGTGAGATACGCCGGTCCGCCAATTTCAGCGAGCTGACCCTTGCGATCCAATTCTTCGGTCAATGTTAATAGATCGATGGGGATGCGCTGCTCGTGCAGGCTGGTGAAGGCTTCCCAAATCCATTTGTGGCGATGAATGTAAAAATCGTCGGCCTGCAAAAATTGGGCGACGTCATAATATGCTTCGGGGTTAATCGAGCACCGCCCCTACAACGGCTTCTTCGGCTTCCCGGCTATGCGGGATCGTGGGCGCGGCGGGGGCGGCGGTTTCTTCAGAAGGAAAATATTCGCTCATTGCTTTTTGGGCTTGCTCGGTTTATCAGATTTATCGTCTTCGCCTTTATCTGGGTCTTCGGGTTTATCCTTATCGTCCAGTTTATTGAAATCAAGCTTATCGACAAAATCTTCGAACACGGATAAGCGCTCACTGCTGACATCGCCAACCGGCGCGATCGGCCGCGTCTTGTTTGGACTTGGAGCGGCTGCGCCACCTGACGATTTCATGTCCACTTCGGGCGTGATCCCGGCGTTCTTCATCACAGATTCGTCCACCAAGATCGGAGCATGAGCACGAACGGCGAGCGCAATCGCATCGGATGGGCGCGAGTCCACGCTGACTTCCTGGCCGTTGACTTCGGCCACAATATTTCCGTAAAAAATATCTTCCTTGAGCGAAATGATCTCGATGCGTTTGATCCTGGCATCGAACGTCGCAAAGACGTTTTTCATCAAGTCATGAGTCAGCGGACGGCTCACTTCGACTTCCTGCAATCCGACCGTGATCGCTTCCGCTTCATATTGCCCGACCCAGATCGGAAGATAACGATCCGAACCGGTTTCGCGAAGAATCACCAATCTTTGTGGGGACATCAAATTAACGCGCACACTATCAATCGTTACTTCTATCATAAGCTGCTCCAGAGAATTTCTTATTTTATCATAAGACCTAACCTATTGTCATTGCGTGGGCGCTTTGCGCCCGAAGCAAACTCCTTTTTTGATTGGAAGTATAGAATGCAATTACGGGATGATACATCTCAAACTGACGTATTTTATAAATTCACCAATTTACGATCCGACAATTCTCACTTCGCGCTGCATGCCTGCTTGCCTCATTTTCCGCGCCCAAAAGTAAACCCAGACGCCAAACAAGAAAAACAGCAGACCGAGGAAAGTGAATAACATCCCTTCCCCGAATTCTCCTACGAATCCCGAGAATTGAACATTGTTTGGGTTTTGCGGATCGTATAAAACCTGGATTGTTTGACCCACTTGATAGCGCGGCGGGTTTGCACAGAAATCGGAAGCATCATAATAGACAGCCTGTCCGTTTGCGGCAGTGAAATTAACCACCGGGCATTTAACCGGATTGCCACTACTGTCCAAGTCAGAGGCAAGGCTGGTCACCGTCGCGGTGGCGGATAGATCGTTACTGAGAAATGCCTTTTCGCGGATCAAGAGAAAGGCGCCGATCGCCAGCATGATGATCCCGATACCGGCAAACATTATCGCAAGAAATCTAACCATAATTCTGCTCCTCGTTGTCCTATGCAAATTACTTATAGCCGGAGGAGAAACTTAAGCCAATCCCCCATGCAGGGGATTTAATAACATGGCACTATCGCACGGTGCTGGGATGAACGCCCAGCAGTTCGGCGGCTTCACTGAGGCAAAGCCAATCGGAACTTGCAGAGCATGTCATTGGAGAAATGGACGTCCCTGTCGGGAGCAAAGGAATAATTCCATCATATCACGAGGTGGATATGGGAATGCAAAACTTCAAAAGAATAATGGGAACAGGCACAACGGCACGATGGAGGTGTAAAGGATGTAGAGAAAAGTAAGGCCCTGTTTCGGAGCCACAAGGCTCCGAAACAGCCAACCCTGAAAGAACGCAGGGCTTTGGCGGCTGGATGCCGCCTTGGCTAGGGATCGTCGAAGGATGGTCGAAGGATCCCCGAAGGATGATCGAAGGATGACTGTAATGCCTATCCGCAGAATTTGATAGGTGAAGTCGGATTTCCATATCCTGTTGCGATGATGTGCTTATGATGTGCTTATCAAGTGCTTGGGATGAGCTTACCAGGTTGGATTTACTTGTTTCCGTTCCTACAGTCAATTTCATGGGTTCCAGGTAAAGTCCGAGTTGGAAGCGCTAAGCACATCGCCTTGTTGGACATCGGGCTTGGCTATATTCTTCAATAGCAAGCCGACATTATCTCCGGCGTTGGCCTGATTCATTGTCTTGCGAAACATCTCGACGCCGGTAACGGTGGTTTTTAGTTCGCCGCTTTTGCCTTGAATGACAATCTCATCGCCAACTTTGATCGTGCCGGTTTCGATCTTGCCGGTGACGACAGTGCCGCGGCCTTTGATGCTGAAGATATCTTCAACGGTCATGCGAAAGGATGGATCGGTAGACATTAGAGAACTCCTTATTGGTATGTCATTGCGAGGCAAGGCTCGCAATGACATTTGAAGTTAGCGGCTTCAATGAGGAAAAGCCAATCGGCGTCAGAAGACGCGTTCACCAGCGTGATCATGAAGCAGATAGATTATTTTTATATTGTACTTCCTTAATCGAATAGTGCGTTTGGACGCAATGCGTCTGAATGGGGGATTGATAAAATAGCCATACAGAACATACAATGATTAATATTACTTTTTATTAGGTGTCATACAGAGGAGCATATTCATGGAACGTAAACGAATTAGTCTCATCGTCAGCATCATGTTGTTGATCTTGTTGAGTGCCTGTGAGATGGGCACTGCAGTACCGCCGCCGCCCTCTCCCCCGCCCCCGCCGCCTACCTCCGTGCCAGCTACACCGTTGACCCAAAATAACAATCCTGGACCCGGGGCAGGAATTGCGAACAATCCCAATCCCGGTTCGATCATTCCGCCAGTTTGTGATGTGCCTGCGCCAACGATGGGCCAAGTCACCTCTTTTTGCGCCAATCAAGTCGCTGGTCTGGGCGGTGTCACATTCGATCCTTACACACAGCTACTTCCTAATAGTAATGATGGGTCGTTTTACGCATCCATACCCTCCAATGTCAATTGCACGCAGGACCAAAAAACAAATCATGTAGCCTGCTCGGGACCTCCAGGCACGAGTTTTCAGGTGATGGTTTGTAATACCTGCGGAGTCATCCAACCGCAGGGGAGTGTGATTTGCGCTTTTGGGCGTACGGCGAATCCGCCTAATGGGTGTTTTCCCTCTTCCCCGGAAGACACGCACAATGGCCAAGTTCCTGTTTGCCTGCCCGGCACTCATTATGATAATAACAAGCAAAACTGCGTAGATGACGTCACCGGGCAGCTTGTCTCTGCCTGTCCATCTGGTTATCCGTATTACAATCCTGAATATTACACATGCAGTTCCAAACCCAACCAGGGCATATTTAACTGTCAGACGTTCACGGTTCCGCTCGGCGAATGCCTTACTTCAGTAAAGAAAGTCCCGGGTACGGGCCCCTGTAAAATCAACCCTATGACCGGAAAGTGCTAATAGTTTCTTTGAAATGAAAAGCTAAATGCCCTCACGAAATCTATGAGGGCATTTAGCTTGATAGATATTTGAATTGTTGCACTAAAGCCGCACGGTGCTGGGATGAATGACCAGCAGTTCGGCGGCTTCACTGAGGGAAAGCCAATCGGATTCAGAAGATGAGGTCATCAGCGCGATCATCAACCAGATTGTTCGTTTTTATATTGTACTTCCCTTATAGTGCGTTTAGACGCAATGCACCTAAATAGGGGATTGATAAGGAACCATATCGAACATACAATCATCGAAGTTATTTTTTGATTTCTCTACCGTACACGAACAAGGGTCTCCAAAGGTGAAAAGTAAAAAGTGGGCTGAAAATCAATGGAGTGCTTCAAAGCGTATTTGAGCCAATCCAAGCCTAATCGAAAGAGACTTTTGTCACGACGATCTGTGCGGTCAATCAAGGATAACCCATTTTCAGCGATGACACGCAAGCCTTGAGTAAACATCCAGAGGTAAGCCAAACAGGCCGCGATCAACAAACGGCTTAGACGGGCAGGATTCGCCAAATGACTCTTGTGGATATGAAAGCCTCTGCTCTTCTGGTCAGAGAAGAATGTTTCAATCCGAAATCGCCGCCGATAATATCGACAGGCTTCATAAGCGTTCTGCAGGTTGGTGACCAAGAAAATCGGTTCTTCATAGCCCGAACCCCACCAGCCAATCACATTCAAGATCACCGTCGAAGTCTGCGTGAAACCAACGTTCTTCAAGAAAAAGAGTTTGCCCTTCTCCAGTGGATAATCTCGGATCGGTTGTCCAGTCTCGCCGGTCTGAACATAAATTTGCGGTGAAGTTCTCGAAACGTACTGCCAGGAAGTGTTTTTCTCGATCCAGGCCAGCATTTCGGTCGTATCGTACTCTGCGTCACCCAACAAAACCACCTGGCTATCCTGGGACAACAAAGGAATGATCTTTTCCAGTGCTTGAATATGGCGATCCGCCGTGGCATGTCCTTTTTTGCCTTTGTAGACCAGCCAGGCAATCGGCAATGCTCTTTTCTGATATAACACTCCAACCATCAACACCATGCAACCGCGCCCAGCCTGACTTCCATCCATGACGAATACCAATGGCTGATGTGACAAGGCTTCCAAAATTTGGCGCGCAAAAGGCATATATACTGCTTCTACATCCAGATCCTCTTTGACCCAACGCCGCATGCGCATTTCAATGCTTTGATCTTTTGTCTTGCCTGGCACCTCTGAACTCATCGCCGACAACTGCGCTTTGCCACTCAGGACTAACCCTGAAATCATCATCGCCAAGGTGACCACCTGCCCTTGATGATCCAACTTCAGCATTCGCTTTATGGTTTTCTTCACTTTTGTGTATACTATGTCGCGATCAGTCATAAGGTGCTCCTCTTTGGTTTGGTCACCTTGAGTGTACCTTATAACTGGTTTTTACTCACATTTGTACGGTAGAGAATTCTTTATTAGGTGTCATACAGAGGAGCATATTCATGGAACATAAACGAATTAGTCTCATCGTCAGCGCATTCCTTTTGGGCTTATTAAGCGCTTGCCAGATGACTGGAGTTACACCTCAACTACCCAGAGCAGGAAATCATTGCGAATAATCCCGGCGGACCTATTCAATTGGCACCCACCTCTACTACGCCCACGGCTGCGCCCACCGCATCCAGCGGTTGTAATCAACTTGGTTGTCCGTATCCGGCGATCTGTGATAAGACTTCAGGCGTGTGTACTATCAATCAGCAACAGGGACCGGGTGCAGTTGCACCCCAAGCACCTGGAGCTGGAATCATTGCGAACAATCCGAATCCCGGTTCGTTGCTGGCTCCAGCTTGTAGCCCGCCCGTACCAAGCGTCAGTAATATCAATTCCTTTTGCGCGAACCAAGTTGCCAAGTTGGGCGGCGCGACGTGGAATCAAAATCCACCTGATGGTGATCCATCGGTTGCCTTAGATTTAGCTTTGATCAACAACTTTGATGACACCTCCGACTGCTTTGTAAATAAGACCAAGGAAACATGCTCGGGACCTCAGGACGCAAAGGTGACTTACCAGTTCTGTACTTCGTGCGGATCACCGAATTATGTGTCCCAAGATTACGATGCAGCCTACGGCCCCAACGTTTGCTCCAACGGGTATGTGAAGGACAGTGTCGACAATTGCATTCCCGCCGACTTGAATAAACCGTATGCTGGTATTTGCCCATCTGGAAGCCATTACGATAATACTCTGCAGAATTGCGCAGATGACGCGACCAATCAGCTAGCTTCTCCGTGCCCGTCCGGTTATCCGTATTTTCTTCCCGATCTCAGGCTATGCTTGGCCAAGGCCTATTCGATCGTTTATGACTGCCAGAACTTCACTATTCCACTTGGTGAGTGTGCGGCTCAGGTGAAGAAACCCCAGGGCCAAGTTTGTACTATGAATGCTAATGGCCAGGTTACTTGCAAGTAATTGCTTTTTGAACGAAATCGAGTAGGAGGCGGCGGTTAACCGCCTCCTCTCACACCACCGGACATGCGGGGCCGCATCCGGCGGTTCATCAAGCAGAACGCAGTTCTTGATACCGTGCTTTGAGACTCTTCAGCCCTGAGTTGTGCCAGTAGGCATTGTTCAGGGCTTCGTTTATCACAGGTGAGGCAGAGATATGCCAGGGGCTTCTGCCTCCAGCTCCTTCTTGTGCCCTTTGCTTTGGGACGCCCAGCTTCACTAATTCTCGGTAGCGGGTTGTACCTCGTTTCCAGCGTTTCCAAATCAGTTGCCTCAATCGTCGTCGTATCCAGCCGTCCAGGTCTTCAAATAGGCTCGGTGTGTCAGCCAGCCGGTAGTATCCAATCCAACCCATGATGTAACGGTTGATCTCTTCCAGGATCTGTTCCAGTGTGCCACTCCGAGTGCGCTTCGTCAGGTTGCAGAGCTTCTCCATAAAGCGTTCCTTCGTTCGGTTCGCAATTCGGATCAGCACCATCCCTTTGCGCTTGAAGAAACTGAACCCAAGAATTTTCACCTTCCCTACTTTCTCAACCTTACTCTTCTTGGGATTGACTTTCAACTTAAGCTTCTTCTCCAGAAACCCTTTCACGCTTTCCATTACTCGTTCGCCCGCTCGCTGCGTCTTAACATAAATATTGCGGTGAGTGGCCCGAGGGAGTTTCACCCTCGGGCTCTCTCAGAACCGGACGTGAACCTCTCAGCTCATCCGGCTCCCATTCTCCAGCCGTAGGCAGAATGCCCATCTGCCAATGAACAAACAATTCAGGTAGACTCTTGGCCAGTCGCCCCATCCAATGAATTGCTCTGATGTTGTGCCGTGCTAATTTCTTGTATTTCCGCCGTGCCCAGAGGACCAGCGCATCATTTATATGGCGTAACACTGGATAGAGCTGCGATTTGTAGAAGCGGCCGTAGTAATTGACCCAGCCTCTGATGATTGTATTGAACATCCTCGAAAGTTCGTCGATCTCTTTGTCCGATTTCAGTTGCATGCGCCAACTTCGGACGGTCTGCCTCATGGCTTTGCACGCTTGATTGCTAGCCGCTGGTGTAAAATTGATGAAATACTTTCCCCAGCGATTTTTTGATCTCCTCGGCCGAAAGGTATAGCCAAGAAAATCAAATGCCGTTACAGGGTAGTCCCCTTTTCGATCATCATCCTTGCAGTACACAATCCAGGTTTTCTCCGGGCGCATTTCTAATCCACACTGCTTCAACCGTTCTTCCAGCTTGATCCGTAAGGCTTCCGCTTCCTCTTTCGTTCGACAATGGATCACTGCATCATCCGCATACCTTGCCCACGGATTACGTGCATTTTCTCTGCTCATCCATTGGTCAAACGCATAATGCATGAATAGATTCGCCAAGATCGGGCTGATCACCCCGCCTTGGGGTGTCCCAGCCGTTCGTTCAATCATGGTTCCATCCTGCATCTGGAAGGGCGCTTTCAGCCATCTTTCAATATAGAGTATCTCCCATCGACTGTTTGTATGTTTCCGCACCGCTTTCATTAACAGTTCATGGTCAATCCGGTCAAACAGTTTCTTGATATCAAATACCAGCACCCAGTCATATCGCCAGCATCTCTCTCGCGTTTTTCCCACCGCTTCAATGGCTGACTTGCCTGGTCTGTATCCATAGGAGTTTGCCTGAAAGTAGGGTTCCACCTTCGGCTCAAAGTGCATCTTGACTGTCATTTGCGCTACACGATCGGCAACGGTCGGTATCCCTAGGATTCTCTTCCCTCCGCTTTTCTTGGGTATTTCCACTGCCTTAACCGGCGGGGGAAAGTAACTCCCGGAAGACATCCGATTCCAGATCTTATACAGATTGCCTTTGAGATCCTCTTCAAACTTTTCGATCGTTTCATCATCAATCCCGGCTGCCCCTTTATTCGCTTTGACTTGCTTGTATGCTTCCCAGACTGTTTGCTTGGGAATATCATACGGCTTCGTTTTGTCCATGGTTCCTCCTACCTTTTGCAGTAGTTGACACATCTTCAAAACCAGATAACTCAACCTCTTCGCTCCTCCACCTTTTTCGTGGATTCCTCGCTACTATAGGTTGATCCGCCCCTATACTCCGCATTTGTACTTTCATCCTGGCGGGATTTCCGCTTGGATTTTTCCATTTTCATCGGAGTTGTAGGTTCCCACGTTCCGTACTAAAGCCTGTGTGATGTTCACGCCGCCTTCATGCCGGTCACCGTCTGGTCAGTAATCAGGTTCCTTCCAGACTTATCCCAGATCAACGACTCTACCTGGTTTTGATGGCTTCCCTACGCTTTCGACACTTTATCAGCGATTCACTTGTGTTCGTCTCCATCACACTTACCTGACAGAGTCTTCGCTCTGCCTTTTCCGTAACGCTCACGACCATAGCTTTTATCCACAGCCGCTTACGGCGGTTTGAAGCCTCCACCTGTATGGCGGCTCCGAGGGGCCCTCCCTCATCTTTCGTACAGCACGGCTCTGCATCCTCCTTTCTCTATGAGCCTTCGTGGCGCACGGTGAGTGGCCCGAGGGAGTTTCACCCTCGGGCTCTCTCAGAACCGGACGTGAACCTCTCAGCTCATCCGGCTCCCATCATCCAGCCATAGATCGTGTCATACGGCTTCGTTTTGTCCAAGGGTTCCTCCTACTTTTCAGCAGTTGACCCATTGTCCAAAACTGGATAACTCAACCCCTTCGCTCCCCCACCTTTTTAGTGGGTTCTTCGCTACTACGGGTTGATCCGTCCCTATACTCCGCATTTGTACTTTCATCCTGGCGGGATTTCCGCTTGGATTTTTCCATTCTCATCGGAGTCGTAGGTTCCCACGTTCCATACAAGAGCCTGTGTGATGTTCACGCCACCTTCATGCCGGTCACCGTCTGGTCAGTAATCAGGTTCCTTCCAGACTTATCCCAGGTCAACGACTCTACCTGGTTTTGATGGCTTCCCTACGCTTTCGACACTTGAGCAGTGGTTCACTTGTGTTCGTCTCCATCACACTTACCTGACAGAGTCTTCGCTCTGCCTTTTCCGTAACGCTCACGACCATGGCTTTTGTCCACAGCCGCTTACGGCGGTTTGAAGCCTCCACCTGCATGGCGGCTCCGAGGGCCTGCCCTCATCTCTCGTACAGTTCGGCTCAGTCTC
>CAVYTW010000021.1:0-29494 GCA_963771375.1 uncultured Chloroflexia bacterium | reverse complement strand
GCACGAAATTGAGCATAGCGCATGCGCTCGATGTTGTTGCTATAGTAAGTGAGGGACTGTTTGGCCAGGAGGGATTTTTTGGCAAGCGACTGGCAGGCTTGGATGACTTGCTCGACTCTGCCCTGCCATAGATCTTCGCTGACTACGTCCAACCAAGCATGACGTTCATCCAAGTTGGGGAAGACCTCTTCGGCGATTTGTTTCAGGCGTTCTGCCGCGTGTACCAGTCCACAATTTCAATTCCACTGGGGAAAATACTTAGTCACTAAATTCCAGATCCACACTGCGCCGTCGCAGACAAGACCAGCAGTCGGGTGCGGTCGGCGCCGACCGCACAACCCGTGGCCCATCGCAATTTGCCAAACTCGTCGGCAGGCTTAATGTCACAAAAGTAGGGTTTGTTTTTGGCGCGCAAGACGGTCCCTGCGCGTTGAGCCTTGTTCTTCTGCCGAACCGAACGCTGGCGAGGGGGCACAATTTCTCCCTCGTACCAGCAACCGGCCTTCAAATCCCGCCAATTTTCCCGTCCTTCGGCCGCTTTTTCCTGCTCGGCGCGAGGTTCAATCCGCACCTTGGCAGCATCGAACGAGCCGTACAGGATTTCCGCTGCAGGCATACCCCTTTGTTCCCGCTTCTGCAGACTGGCCTCATTCTGCGTGCCTTGGATCAATTCCAGCTCTGCCTTTCGTTGCAGCTCTCCCATGTTCTCGGTTTCGTGACGCACGGTATTCTCCGATACTTCAAACAACAAATATTCCTTTAGCCATTTCCGGCTATCCTCAAACGCCTTGTTGATCCCACTCAACGCAATCAGATGAGCTAATCCAGCCGTGACCTTGCCCGGTTCAATGCCCAAGGGTTGGTCCACCGGCGCTCGTCCCGCTCCACACTGGCAGCCCGCATAATAGGCTCGCACATAGGTTACTTTCCCAAACACCGACCAGATCGTCGCCTTCCGCTCCGTTGAAGATTTTAACTTGCCCCCACAGGCACACCTGATCTCTGCCTCCCTTTCTCCATCTTCATTCTCCAAGTAGCATCTCAGAGCTCCTTGCCCAATTTCCCGCAAGCCTTCCCGCAACGCCATTTCTACCTCCCCGATGCGCTCCGTCCCCGATCCTTCCTCGGCGATCGCTTCTTGCACCACTTCTGCCAATTTCTGCGCTATCAGGTTTATCTTTTCAATGTTATATTTCATCGCGAGCCTCCGGTAGGTTGGTTTTGTCGTAAACACTACTATCCTACCTGAGGCTCCCTTCTACGACAACCTTTGCCACAACTCACCTGGCCTGCCACGGTCAGGGCGTCGATCAAGTCGAATAGAATATCCGCTCGTTTCTTCAGACTTTGGTATACTGCTTTTCGGAACTCGCTGATTTTTGTTTTCGTCACACAAAAACTTTATCAGCAAGTTCCATTTCTGTTAAGGTCCTACGAACTCTAAACTCAAGTTAGTGAATTCGATAGCCTTATTCATAAATAAGGCTATCGGTAGCTTAAACACCTGGGGAACAAAGTTGGACGTTTTGAATCCAAAGCGTGCAAATCTGTACCTATGAAGCCTGCTGCTTATCTAGTGGTTAACGAAGGTGCAGGTGCCTTCGAACGCATAACTGCCCAGGCTAAGACAGCCAGCAAGAGAACTGCTACAGCCCATACAACATATAAAGTTACTCCTGTTGCGCCAGCGTACTTGACGATCACCGGTGCGATGATCACTGAGACCAAGTTGACCACTTTGATCATGGGGTTGAGCGCCGGGCCAGCCGTATCTTTGAATGGATCGCCAACGGTATCGCCGACCACGCTTGCCTTATGTCGTTCCGAACCTTTCCCAAGATTCTTTTTGGGATCTTTCGGCTCATCCTCGATCAACTTCTTCGCGTTATCCCAGGCGCCACCCGCGTTATTCAAGAAGACCGCTAGCAATTGGCCAGAGACGATGATCCCCGCCAGGAAGCCACCTAATGCTTCCACTTGCAGCATCAAACCGACAACTATTGGGGTCACAATGCCAAGCAAAGCCAAAGAGACCAATTCCTTTTGCGCCGCAGTTGTTGAAATGGCAACCGCTTGCTTATAATCCGGCTTGACCTTGCCATCCAGCACACCGAGCTTGAATTGTCGGCGGGCTTCGATCACAATCAGCGAAGCCGCGCGCGAAACAGCCTGAATAGCAAAAGAAGAAAAGAGCCACGGGAGCGCCCCGCCAATCAGCATACCCACAAATACCTGAGGCACACTAACTTGAATACCGTTGGCTAAAGCAGCCGGGTCAATTTTCGACACATCGGTGATGAATGAACCGAACAGAGCCACAGCCGCGATTACTGCCGAGCCGATTGCCACACCCTTGGTAATGGCTTTGGTTGTATTGCCAACCGCATCCAAATCGGCCATCACCTGCTGTGCGTCTTTTGTCTTTTTATCCGTCAGCTCCGACCAGGCCATTTCGCCAATACCATTGGCGTTGTCAGCGATTGGACCAAAGGAATCCATTGCGACATTGTTTCCGGTCAAAGTCAACATGCCGATGCCGGTCATAGCCACACCATATAGAATGAAAGTGCCTTGGGTTACGGCATTCGCACCGGGGATGGTGCCGAAGATAAAAATGGAAGCAACGATGGTTAATGCAATAACGAGCACGGACCAAACCGAAGACTCGAAGCCGGCAGAAATACCGTTCAAGATCAAAGTTGCAGCGCCGGTATCCGCCGCCTTTTTAATATTATTCACTGGTGCGGCATGTGTGCCGGTAAAGTATTCGGTTAATCGGTCAATCACAATTGCCAGCAAAACACCAACCGCGACGGCTGTGGGCGTTCGCCACCAACCTCCAAGGGCGGGATTCTGCAAATAAAAGTAACCCGCAACAAAGAACAACGCGGCTGAAATCACAGCGGAAGAGAGGAAACCGCGGAAGATCGCAGCCATTGCATCGCCGCTTTTACCTGTTCCACCGCGTACCAAATATGTGCCGATGATCGAAGAAAGAACACCGATACCACGCACCAACAGCGGGAAGATGATCCACTCAAGGCGGCCGGTCAAGCGCCAGAGAGCCAGAGCCAGTATCAGCCCGGAAACGATCGTGACTTCATACGACTCGAAAATATCCGCTGCCATACCAGCACAATCTCCGACGTTATCACCTACGAGGTCCGCGATGACTGCGGGATTTCTCGGATCATCCTCAGGAATGCCGGCCTCCACCTTCCCCACCAAATCTGCGCCAACATCCGCGGCTTTGGTAAATATGCCGCCACCCACACGCATAAAGAGCGCCAGAAGCGTGCCGCCGAAGCCAAAGCCCAGCAAAGCATCAGGGGCGGCAATGCCCAGGATAATAAATATGATAGTACCGCCGAGCAAACCCAGACCATCGGTTAACATCCCCGTAATGGTTCCCGCGCGATACGCGATACGGAGCGCCTCGCCAAACGATCTTTTGGAAGCTGCGGCCACGCGAACATTTCCCTCAATGGCCATACGCATTCCAAGTTGTCCAACCGTAAGGGAAAAGCCTGCGCCCATAATAAAGGCAATTGCACGAGCTATGCCGATAATGAGACGGACCGAATCAGGACTGTAACTACTGAAACGCTCCAACGCCTCCTGAGAAGGAGGCACAACATAAACCGAAAGGAACAAAGCTACAGCCAACACTAGAATCAACGGCCAGATACTGTTGAATTGTTTTCGCAGGTACGCATCGGCACCTGACTTGATTGCGTTCCAGACTTCCTGCATCTCTGCAGTGCCTTTGTCTTCGCGCATGATCTGTGAGCGGAGGAAAAGCGCATATAAGAGACCGACGATGGCAATGCCAAACACGGCCCAAATCGCGATTATCTCCAGAGAAGTAAGTCCTTGCATTGCATACATATGAGGTATATCCTCCCGAAGGGAAATAAAATTATAGGCTAAGCCTATTGTGTGAGATTGTACAGTCGCAAAGAGTTTATGTCAAGAATTCAAAATCCGAAGGTTAGAGTTGACAGCGGATATATATTCTGATAAGATAGGTCAAATTTAGTTTTGACTGGAGAAAAAATGTTAGAGGAACTTGATATTCAAACTATCACTGTCTCTCCCGCAGCATCCAATGCGATAAGCAATATTATCCGCGAGAAGAAACTCGAAGGCTATGCCTTGCGTGTTTTTGTTTCTGGAAGTGGATGTGGATGCGGCGGAGTGAACTTCGGTATGGCGCTTGAAAATAACTTCCGCAACGAAGATATAACTTTCGATACAAACGGTGTTAAGGTGGTCGTAGATGAAGTTTCAATTGACTATCTTCGCGGCGCCCATATTGACTTTGTGAACGATCCAGATCGAGGCGCAGGCTTTATCGTGGACAGCCCCAGCGCTCATGCACAAGAGCACAGCGAAGGCGAATGTGCCTGCGGTGGTTCCTGCTCTTGCAATAACTAGAGTAAAAGAAAAGACCGGGCTTTCGTCCGGTCTTTTCTTTATCAAACCATAAGCTTCGAATCAACGCCCGCGCAAAAATGAAATAATCCCGCCTAAGCCGCCGATAAACAAAAAACCTACAATGATTAATCCAATAGGAACCGAACTCGAACTAAGCGTTTGATCAACAAAAGTGGGCAAGGCCATCGGAGCTGGCGGTGTAAAGGTGGATAAACGAGTTGACGTTACCGCCGGGATCAAGGCCGCAACCAGCGTTGGATTTATAGTCGGTGTGGAAGCCGGCGTCGGCGTGGGAGGAACGGGAACGAGGGGTAAAGTAGAGCCGCTTGTCAGGGATACATACGGCGCATAAATCCAAGCGATAGATCCAGCTATTCCGGCATATTGAATTTCAATCCAGTCCAAACCTTCCGCGCGTCCAAGCGCTGGAGCTTGTTGTCCCGCGAGCATTACACCAACGGCCGGATAATCGTAGCTGCTTGGCCCGGCATAAACGTCTACCTGATCATTGTTCAGATACACAGTGACTACGGGACCGGGAGGTGTTCCAGTCACCGTAGGAATGGAACCGGTTGGCTGTTGAGCATAAACAAATTTCGGCGCAGGAGCACTCCATACTTCAAAAAGAATAATCACCATGATAAAAACGCCGAAGGCAAATAACTTGCGCGAACGCATCAGCGGCGACTCACCATGGAAATTGCAAAGCCTAATATTCCCACAACGCCCAAACCGATAATCACCATTCCAAAAGGAAAATGAGGTGAAGTTTCAACAGGAGCATCAGAAAAAGTTGGAACGGACAACGGCGCTGGCGGCGTAAAAGTCGGCAAGCGCGTTTCCGTTGGCTTGAGGCTGAAAGTGGCGATCATGGATGGATCAAGGGTTGAGACAGTTATCGGCGTAAATGTTGGAGGGGGTTCAATGATTGGCGGAGCACCTGTTAGAGTTACATACGGAGCATAAACCCATCCCACGCCGTTTGGGGCTGACGGGAAAGATATTTCGATCCAATCATGGCCGGAGGTGACTGCTAAAGCAGGAGCAGTTGCCCCAACCGGCAATTCGCCTATCGAGTTTCCATAATAAACTGAACTTGGGCCGGCGCGAACATTGACAAATGGCTCAGTCGTATAAGTATTGGTAATATAGTTGCCGCTTATAGTCGGTGTGGACACGGCTTGAGCGTGAACAGAGGCTACGATTGGCAAAGCCAGCACAAGTCCAAGAACTGATGTGATTATAGTGAACCACAAAGAGAGTCGAAACCAGAATTGTTTCATTGCGTTATACTACCTGAAGAAAGGTTGTTTCGAGATTATAATCTAAATATGGATCGACAAATTTATCACGGCGACTTAAATCCATCAGACCTCGCGCAGGCATTGTTGGCAGAATTCAATCGAGGCAATTTGCGCGCGCAAGTTCTTGGGCAGGCGGATCACCTCGCGGTTCAAATTGGAACTCGTCCGGGTGCAGCCTCGGGTGGACAAACCGCGCTGACAGTAACCCTTCAAAAAGTACCAGATGGAATAATGATCCAACTTGGGCAACAGGAATGGCTGGGCACTGCCACCTCGCTGGGCTGGACAGTGGTTGCCGCATTGCAAAATCCGTTCAGCCTGGTGCGCCGACTCGACGATATTGCCCAAGATGTAGAAAACCTGCAGCTTACTGAGCATGTTTGGACGATTATCAATCAATCGGCTCAAGCGGCTGGAGCCAGCCACCAACTTTCCGAGCGACTGAATCGCATTGCTTGTCAATACTGCGGTACGGCAAATCCGGTGGGCGAAGGCGCATGCATTGCATGTGGTGCGCCGTTGGGCAAGTCCCAGCCAAAGACTTGTCCAAACTGCGGATTTGTAGTAGAAATCAACGAAATGCATTGCCCCAACTGTGGAACCGTACTTAAAAGTGGGCAGAAATAGTAGTATCATCTGTGTATACTTCTTTTCGCCTCCCTAAATACGATATGGCATAAGCCAAGGATTGAAAATGGATCTCGAAGAAATTGAAGCGCGATTACAATCCCTTATCGAAGTGCAGTTATCCGATGCAGTCATTGGAAAAAACACGGAGAACCTGATTGCTCAAAAACTTGCCACAGCCATCAAAGAGAACACGATCACGGAACCGGAAGGAATCCAGCTCGCTCCAAATATTTATACGCTCGTCGTCCCGCCCGCCGCTATGGAACATTGGCAGGAGCCGCATTTACAGGAAACGCTCATTGGGATCATAAGAACTACCGCACAGGATGCTGGCTTGAGGTTTGAGTTTCCGCCCGTTATCATGATTAATGTAAACACCAGTCTTTCGCCTGAAACAATAAACGTGCTGGCATCCCATCAGATTAAGAGTCACATGGAAGATACACAAAACACATCTGCCAACCCAGAGGAAAACAGTGGGGAAGATAGTACCATGCCGGAAAACGCCTTCCTGATCATCGAAGGCGTGAAGGTATTTCCACTCAAGTCGCCAGTCGTTAACATTGGCCGCCGATTGGATAACACCCTCGTGATTGACGATCCGCGTGTTTCACGCAACCACGCGCAATTGCGTGCAATCAAAGGCCGGTATGTGGTCTTTGATCTAAATTCAACCGGCGGAACATTCATCAACGGACAACGCACGAGCCAAAGCGTGCTTTACCCGGGAGATGTCGTATCACTGGCCGGCGTGGCGCTTATTTTTGGCCAGGATAATCCCCCACCACGGACCGATCTGGCAACAACCTCGCCGTTTGATTCACCGAGCGCAGAGCGTCCAACCGCTGTCCTACGCACAGATTCCTTCAAAAAGAAAAAAGAATGAGCGGATTTGCAGTGTTGACGCTTCGGTTATTAATGGCCGCGGCAGTTTACACTTTTCTGGGGTGGGCATTGTGGACGATATGGCAGGATTTGAGGCAGCAAGGACAAAATGCATTAGCGCACAAAATCCCAGCCATCCGTCTCGAGGTCCGGACTCGAAACCGGGTTCTCGCAAACCAAATCTTTTCCAAGCCTGAAATCATTCTCGGGCGGAATCCCGAGTGTGACATTACCGTCAACGATGAAAGCGCCTCGGCTCGCCATGCTAAGTTGAGTTACCACCACAATCAATGGTGGATTGAGGATCTAAATTCTACTAACGGTACGAAACTAAACAGGGAAAAATTGACCCTGCCAACTGTTCTTACTTCAGACGATGAAATCCAATGTGGAAAGACCAAAGTGATCGTCAGCATGAACGGCGACATATCCAGTTCGCCGACACAACGATTGTGAGGCTCAATTCATGATGGAAGAAGCGATCAAGCTTGCGATTATCGGCGGTTCAGGCCTATACAACATGGAGGGCCTTAAAGCCACAAAAGAATATAAAATCGAAACGCCATTCGGTCTACCCAGCGCACCGATCATGGTTGGCACATTGGAGAATCAACGTGTGGCCTTCCTTTCCCGGCATGGAGTTCGGACATCATATCATGCCAAGTGATGTTCCATATCGAGCAAATATTTATGCCCTGAAATCACTCGGGGTTGAACGCATCATCAGCATCAGTGCCTGCGGTTCGTTGCGGGAAGACTACATGCCCGGCCACATTGTCATCCCCAATCAACTTTACGACAACACAAAAAATCGGCCACGCACTTTTTTTGGTGATGGACTGGTTGTACATATTGGCGTGGCAGATCCATTTTGCAGCGACCTCTCAAAGCAACTTGAGGACGCGGCCCGCGCCGCGAACGCAATCGTTCACAGTGGAGGCGCATTTATCACAATTGAAGGGCCGCGCTTTTCCACAAAAGCCGAATCAAATGTCTATCGCGGCTGGGGAATGTCTATCATCGGCATGACGGCCGCACCGGAAGCGTTTCTAGCGCGTGAAGCTGAAATGTGTTATGCCGCTATGGCTCATGTCACTGACTACGATGTCTGGCATGTCAGCGAAACGCCAGTTACCGTTGAGATGGTCGTCCAAACGTTGAACAAGAACACAGCCATCGCACAGGAAGCCATCCACTATTTTGTCCGCAATATGAAACCGGAGCGCGCTTGCGAGTGTGGCCACGCGCTTGCCAATGCGATCATCACACAACACGAAAGCATTTCAAAAGAAGCTTGCAAAAAATTAGATCTGCTCATCAAGAAATATATATAAATCCGATATTGTGTTAGATGGGTCCGCTTCTCTGATTGACCAACGCCAGAGCCGCCTCTTGATTGTGGCGGCTGTTTTTCTTTTCTTATATTCGGCCATTCTGACGTTGTCCCCTGCCGTTCGAGAACGGACATGGGACGTATCCTACCGATGGTCGCATTGGATTGGCTTCGCAATTTGGGCCGCGCTCTTTTTTCTCGCCGACCGCTTCTCTCAAAAGCGGCTTCCAGACCGCGATCCGTTTCTGCTGCCGCTCGCGGCTCTCTTAAGCGGCTGGGGATTATTGACCATCTGGCGACTCAATTTTGCTTTCGGAATTCGACAAACAATATGGCTGACAATCAGTATCGCTATCTTGACGGCGATCCTTTATCTCCCTTCTGACTTATCGATCCTTAGGCGCTACAAATATGTCCTCCTCACCAGCGGATTAATCCTTACCACACTAACAATTCTATTGGGAACAAACCCCCAAGGTTTCGGGGCCAACCGTTGGCTCGGCTGCTGCGGCATTTATCTTCAACCATCTGAACCTCTTAAGCTTGTACTTGTTGTGTATCTCTCCGCTTATTTAAGCGATCACCAAGCCATTCATCTGCGATTCTTCCCATTACTCTTCCCCACTCTGTTCGTCACCGGTGTGGCGCTTTTACTATTATTAGCTCAGCGCGACTTAGGCACCGCATCCATATTTATTTTGATTTACACCATCATCCTTTACCTGGCGACAGGCAAACGCCGAGTTCTGCTTGCAACCGCTATAATACTGGCCCTGGCAGGAATCATTGGTTATTTCTTTATCGACGTAATTCGAGAACGAATCTCCACATGGATTAATCCCTGGGTAGATCCAAGCGGTCATTCCTATCAAATCGTTCAATCGTTACTGGCAATTGCAAACGGCGGAATGATCGGACGAGGTCCCGGTTTGGGTAGCCCAACGCTTGTTCCGGTAGCGCAGTCCGACTTTATCTTTACTGCAATCGCTGAGGAAACGGGCTTGCTGGGGACCACTGCCATCGTAATCATGATCAGCTTGGTGCCTGCACGCGGCTTACGCGCCGCGTTTCGAGCTCCGGATCCATTTCGCCGAATTCTAGCCGCCGGTCTCTCTTCATATCTTGGTGTCCAAGCCCTTTTGATCATTGACGGGAATCTGCGTCTCCTGCCATTAACCGGAGTCACTTTCCCATTCGTTTCCTATGGCGGTTCTTCGCTCTTGACTGCTTTTGTTGCACTTGGCTTGTTGATTATTATAAGCAACCAGACAGAGAACAAGCCTGCCGTATTAACAACGCCGCGCCCTTATTTTTTTGTAATCGCCTTATTAGGATTGGGTGTCATCGCCACCCTGATTACAAATTCATGGTGGGCAGTTTTGCGCGGACCTGATCTACTGAGTCGAACTGACAATCCGCGCCTCGCAATCTCCGACCGATATGTGCCGCGCGGAAATATTCTGGATCGCAATAATGAGCCTATTGATGTGACAGAAGGTCAAAGCGGCACATACCATCGTGTTTATCTTTATCCGGACCTATCACCGATTATCGGCTACACACACCCTACTTACGGCCAGGCCGGACTCGAAGCGAGTCTCGATAATTACTTGCGCGGCCTGCAAGGGAATCCGGAAAGCTTGATCTGGTGGGATCACCTTCTTTATGGCACGCCGCCTCCCGGTCTGAACGTGAGGCTGAGTTCTCGATCTCAAATTACAAAAACAAGCTGATCAATTATTGGGAGATAACAAAGGCGCAGCCATCCTGATGAACGCGCAGACCGGCGAGGTACTGGTTATGGCGTCTCATCCAACATATGATCCAAATAAGTTGGACGAGATCGGCGCGTCACTGGCACAGGATCAAAACACTCCGCTGATCAACCGCGCCACACAGGGAATATATCCAGCGGGATCAGCGCTCACGCCGTTTCTCAATAGTATCAACTCAACGAGCCAAATCAGTGATGAACAAAAAATAACTTTGTTTGATCATCTCGGCTTCTATACCGCGCCGCAAATTCGAATGCCGGTAGTGGGTGCCCCACATATTGGCATAATCAATAATTTGCTGCGGGTCAGTCCGCTGCAAATGAGTATTGCGGCTGGAACGTTGAGCAACCATGGAATCCGAGTGGCACCGCGCATTGTGCTTGCGGTCAACACCTCACAACAAGGCTGGATCGTCCTGCCTGCATTGGACAAGGCAGCGCAAGCCTTGAGCGCTGCGACAGCAGATCACCTTGCTAATGAATTAGCGATCCAAAATCACCCGTTCTGGGAATGGGTCGGTAGTGGCAATACCGGCGTAAATTTTTCCACATGGTATCTGGCCGGAACATTACCCAACTGGAAAGGAACACCGCTTGTGGCGGTTATCTTATTGGAAGGAAATTCCCCGGCTGGTACGGAAGCTATTGGTGCTCAACTCTTACAAACAGCCATCATGCCATAAATCAAATTCACTGGCTTACCGGGCATTTGTGTTGAGCAGCAGTTCCCATCGCGGTAATCTGATACAGTTCCCCTTCCACTAAATCAACAGCTATACCTTGATTGCTATTTGGGTTATATTTAGGGTTGTCGTAGTCCAGTATCGAATATTCGCCGGGATCAAATTGAACGACACTGTCTGGGTACTGATAAAAAGGGGGAAGAATCACTCCCACCGGTTGGACAATCATGTTATGTGTGCTGCAGTTTTGTATATATGCTGGAACAGCCAAATCGCTGTTCACAACGGGTAAGCCCATAGTCTGACCACTGATCGAGGAATAGATAGTTAAGGTCGAGACCCAGCCAAATTTTCCCGTCTCAGATAGAATTGGGATATAAAGCCATTCATCCAAGATATCGCGACCCATAACAGCTGCTGTTTGCCCCTGCAAAAGAACACCGATCGGATTGAAGTCCGAGCCAGAGCCGCGGCGAATATACAAATTTCCATTGATGGCAGTAATCGTGACTAAGGGTAGTGTAGGCGTTATAGATGCAGAGGAAGTTAGGGTCGCCGGCAAGGCAGTATGAGTTGAGGTTGGAACGCCTTGGAGCGTCATAGTCGTAATTTCAACCGGAGAAGGTCTGGATGGTGTTGGCGTATATGCCGGATTTGTTATTTGAAATTGAATTCTACATGCTAAAAAAGAAAGCACTAGAATTGCAAAAGCCAATCGGGATATTGTTTTGGATGTGTGAGAAGTCATAAATTCGCCAGAAAAGTTTAAGGAGCACAAAAAAGCCAGGTCAGTGATGACCTGGCTTTCAAATTGATTTTAGACTTACAGGCCACTATCTTGGTCCTTGGCGCCATAACCAGGCCCACCTTTGAAGAAATCGTAATTGGGCTTGATATCCGGAGTTAGGTCAACTACTTCGCCGGCCTTTAATTGTTTAGCCGTATCGAGCGAGATTTTGTTCCCAAAATGATTCGTGCCCTCATAGTGGCCGGTGAGACCTACATTGCTGATGTATTCGCCGCCCTTCGCGGTATAAGCTGAGGGAACTTCATCTTCAGGGAAGATGGCGGCGAACGGACATTCGGGTATACACGCGCCGCAATCAATACATGTATCCGGATCAATATAAATCCACGGCCATTCGTTCAATGGAGTGCCGGGGATCATGCATTCCACCGGACAGACCTCAATACAACCGCGGTCGCGTACGCATAAACTAGTAACGATGTGAGTCATAGAAAACTCTCCTTTGGCAAAACTCTTTTTTTGTTCCAGCTATTATATCTGCCTTCGTCTTTTGTGAAAAGACGAATTTTAAAAATCATTTCCATGGCGCAACAATAATGGATGTCTGCGGATCAGCAGAATGCCCAAGATACGGAAGGCCCCACGCCGACTCGATGGTCTTCAAAAGCGAATAATGAGTGTAGGGTGTATTATCCTGAAAGCTGCTCTTCGCCTGAGGGGAGACTAAGATGGTGGCGATTCGACCTCCCGCCTCAGCCGGTAAATCACAACAAGAATAATCTCCCTGCCCCTCATCCCAAGTAAGAACGATTAAATATGGCTGACCGCCCTGGTCTAACGCAGGCATCAGCTGGCCCATGAAATTTTGAAGCCATTCATCAGCCGTGCCGACTGGGCAATCGTGTGCGGCGTCATTGCACGAATTTGGCGTGACGAAAATAAAATTTGGAAGCGCATCCGCTGCGACGTCTAATGAAAGCTGCGTGAGTGGAACAATACTACGATTGCACCGCTGGGCATCCAATCGAATCGGCATAAAGTAAACGAATGGATTATGGTTGATTGCATAGTTACCTGCATCCACACCCGAAAAACAGGGCGAAGGCATGTCTTCCTGATACGTCTTCCACGTTCGTCCGCTCGTCTCAATGAGATTAGGCAACGATTGGTTATTTACAGCACAGCTGATGCAATCAAAGTTAATTCTGAACGTGTCGCCGCCGATCATCGCAATAAAATTAGGGAGGCTCGAATGGGTTATAGCATAGTACTGAGTGAGCAAAGTATAAGATCGTGCAAGTTTATTGAAGTATGGCATCTTATCACTGCCAACCAGAGTGTTGAATTCTTCGTTTTCAAAGACTACAATGACGATATGCTGAAAATTCGGTACGAGCGGAATCGGTGTGGAAGTTGCAGTCGCTGTTGGCAACGGAGTCAAGGTCGGTGTCAGTGAAGGAAGCGGCGAGGCGGTCGCCGACGGAAGCACCGCGATTGGCACAGATGGTGAGCACGCACATAAACACAGTCCCGCCAATAAAATCGCAAAAACGCAGTGATGGAATTTAAACATTCGCAATCCTTTTGTCATCATGCAAATTTCTGTTTGTTGTATCATAAATAAGTCCTCTTCGCAAATGGATTGTTCAATTTTTGTTACAATGACCCAAAGGAGATATTCACATGGAAATCAAAACTATCAAAATCGAGAAGCCGGAACCAGTGAACTTCATCCTCGGACAATCTCATTTCATCAAAACCGTGGAAGACATTCACGAAGCGCTGGTCAGCGCAGTTCCCGGTATCCAATTCGGATTGGCGTTTTGCGAGGCATCGGGCAAATGTCTCGTGCGTTGGAGCGGAACTGATGATGCCATGATCGAATTGGCGAGAAAAAATGCGACCGCCATCGGCGCGGGACATTCTTTCATCCTATTTTTAGCCGAAGGATATTTTCCTATTAACGTTTTGAACACTATTAAAGCTTTGCCAGAAGTGGCTCATATTTTCTGCGCCACCGCGAATTCGACCGAAGTGCTGGTCGCTCAATCGGAACAGGGACGCGGTATCCTCGGCGTGATAGACGGCTTTTCTCCCAAAGGCGTGGAAGGTGTTGAAGATATTGCGTGGCGCAAAGGTTTTCTCAGAAAGATCGGTTACAAGTTTTAGTCCAAATGGCAGATACACGTCAAGCCCATGCCCGTTTAGAATAATTTCCAGGACAAAAGTTTATGACTACTAACCGCGCTCCAAGCAAAATTATTCCCCGCGCTTTTCCCGGAATCAAGGCTGATGAAGTGGAAGAACTGATCGCGACCAGCAAGGTAAACACTTATCCGGCAGGAATGATATTGTGCCGCGAAAATGCTGTTGAAACAGTCTTTTACATGATTCTCGAAGGCGACGTGGAAGTCACCAAAGTGATCAACCAAACCGAAGCGCGGGTCCTCAAGACTCTGAGCGCGGGAGATTTCTTCGGCGAGATGGCGTTGATCCATAACGCACCGCGCGCCGCAACCGTCACCACGAAAAGCAATGTCGTCGTTCTGGAATTGGACAAAGAGAGCTTTGACCGCGTCCTTCAGCATTCAAGCAGTGTGGCCATGGCGATGGTCAGGGAGATCAGCGAACGATTGCGTCAAAACGACGAGATGGCAATTGAGGATTTACGTATGCGCGCCAGTGAGCTTGCGCAGGCTTATCAGAAACTTGCCGAGCAGGATTTGGCGCGCCGCGAATTTTTAACAAACGTCGCGCACGAACTCCGCACTCCGCTCATGGCGGCAAGCGGATATTTACAGATCCTGCAAAAGGGCGCGCTGCAAGGAAATCAACTCAATGAAGCGCTGGAAACCATCTCGCGCAATGTTGGACAGATCGTCTCACTTGTCAACGATATCTTGTTCTTGCAGGAGATCGACCTCGTCCTTTCAGATTTTCAATCTGTGAACTTGAGCGAGATAGCAAAAGGCATTGTTAAAAAATACGAGAAGAAAGCCGCAGAACGCGGCGTCCATCTAAAGGTCGGGAACGAACAAAATACGTCACCCATTTATGGCGATCCCAAATCACTGGAGCGCGCGTTGACCGCCCTCGTAGATAACGCCGTCAAATTCAGTCCGCACGGCGGCGACGTCGAAATAAATTTTGAAAGACATAAAGATCGGCTGGCAATTTCCGTTGAAGATCACGGAATTGGAATTGCGACCGATCAACTGTCACACATCTTTAATCGCTTCTATCATCTCGAAAAAAGCGGCGACGATTTATTCGGCGGCCTTGGTATTGGATTGGCGATTACTCGTCAGGTCATCGAACAGCATCACGGAAAGCTAAATGTAGAAAGCAAGCAAGGCAAGGGAAGCAAGTTCATAATGCTACTACCGCTCGGAAGCGGAATTTAATTTTCAAATTCAACTTTCAATTTTTCATCCTGATCATAATAAGATCGCGCCGAGAACGGCGGATCGCCGCGTTTGATGTCACGAACTTTAGATAATAAGACGGGCAAATCTTCAACGACAGGCAAACCCTTTACCGCATCATACTCGACCCATTCAACGGTTCCTTCTTTCGACGGCTTCAACTCGTCTTCAAAGTATTCCCCGCTAAACACATACAAACAGATTCCAATCTCACCGGCATCGACAATCACCGTGCCGCACAACCACAGGCCGGCATCAAGACCGGTCTCTTCTTTCAACTCGCGCTTCGCCGCGGACAAAATATCTTCGCCGCGCTCTACGTGACCGCCGATGCCGTTATATTTTCCCGCCCAGAGACGTTTGGTCGGCGCGCCTTTGATTAACAAATATGAATCGCCGCGCCGCAAAAAAATATTCGTGCGCGGAATTAACATATAACGGTCGCGAGTGATACCTTGGTCGGATTGGGGCATAGCCAGTTACTCCTTTGGAAAAGTTTAACAGAGAATAGCGTATTCGATAAGATCTAATTTGTTAACGAATTTTGAACCAACTCTTAAATATTCAATAACATATTCTAAACCTAATGATGCTAATATCTTCGCATAAGAATTTGTCTATTTTCGAACAAAGGAGTATCTCTATGTTGACGTTTGAATGCAAGGATATGGGAATAGATTGTGATTATGTTGCCACCGCTGAGACCAAAATCGAAGTTCTTGCCATGGCCAAAACACATGCGCTAGAAATCCATGGCGAATTACTAAACGACCTCACTATGGAACAAACCGAGGAGAAACTCGAATCGAACATTCATGAAAACACTAAAGAATTGACACTCGATGATGACGAAGATATGGAAAGTGGTGAAGAGGACGAAGAAGGCGATGAAGAGAATGTAGAAGATGAAACAGAAGATAATGAAGGCAACCAAGGTCTAGAAATAGCGAGTGATGCAGGGATCGAAGAAGTGGAAGAAGAAATTGAAATTGAGATAGATAACGAAGAGGATGAAATAGAAAGCAATAAAGAGAATGAAGAAGACGATGAAAAAGGCGAGACAACGCAGAAAGTGAAGAGGAAGGCGAAAACAACTGCGAAAAAGGTCAAGAAGGCGGTGAAGACAACAAAAAAAGGAAAAAAGTAAGCAATGAGAATTCGCGAAATTTTTCTAAACCTTCCAATGGAATGACAAACGCTCGAGCAGAAAATGGAGCGTCAATTTTATTGGGAGCCTCTGAACTGGAGTAAATAACAATGGGAAGGGCTGATTTACATATTCATACAATCTATAGTTGGGATGGAACCTGTACTGTCGAGGCCGTTCTAAAACAAGCCGCGCATATTGCGGGACTGGATGTTATTGCCATTACAGATCATGATAATATTCAGGGCGCGCTGGAAGCGGTAGAGTTAGGGCCGCGTTATGGGATTGAGGTTGTGCCTGGATGCGAGATTTCAACTGCAGATGGTCACCTACTTGCCCTGTTCATCCAAAAAAAGATTCGGGCTGGACTCTCAGCGATGGAGACTGTTTTGCGAGTCCAAGAATTAGGCGGTTTGTGCATCGTGCCTCATTTGGAAGCAAAACGTTCACAGGGAATGCAAGGGCAAGTGGTTAGAGATGCTCTGAAGGATTGCCGAGTGCAACGAACTCTTCTGGGCATGGAAACTTTCAATGCAGGCCTTTTTGATAGATCTTCGAATCTGAAGGCTGCAAAGTTAAATCAGGAACTGAAACTGGCACAGATAGGTTCATCCGATTCTCATTTGAATTGGACAATTGGTTATGGTATTACTTTATTTCCCGGGCATTCTGCTGGCAATTTGCGCACAGCAATCGAAAGTGGTATTACAGTATCTTATCCTGTCAAAAACATTCCTTTTGCCCTGATCCTGCTTAGTTGGTTGAGAGGTTACTTTCTGCGAAGAGCTGGTTGGGTGGAATATAATCGGCACCCTGAAGCGCCTGTTAGATTGGAAAGGATGCCTTCTCTGGCGAGATTCAATGGGAATAGAGTCATAGTGTAAACAATTTTCCGAGGCGAAATTATTTTGAAGCAATTTATTGATCGGCGGTTATTGTAGTCTCGGCATAATCGGTCGTGGGGACGCGAGAAGTTAGCGAAGAAATCGTATTCATATACTTTGGAGGCAAGTCTTGATTAATCCTATCATGTTCACTATTCACATTGGTTCTTTCAGTTGGCCAATACATTGGTATGGCGTAATCTTAATGACAGCGACTGTGATTGCCGCTTGGCTGGCTGAACGCGAAGTGCTTCGACGCGGCGAGAACGGTGATCACATTTGGAATGCGTTAGTTTGGCTCATTCCGGCTGGAGTGATCGGGGCGCGGCTTTGGTTCGTAGTCAACGCCACATTGGGAGGCAATCTTCTTTATGTTGACCAGCCTCTGCAGATCCTCAACATCCCGGCAGGCGGACTTCATATTTATGGCGGTTTGCTATTCGGCGGTATCGCTTTGATTCTTTATGCGTGCAGATACGAATTGGATTTGTGGCTTCTGTTAGATTCCATTGCGCCCACCATATTGATCGGTCAGGCATTGGCGCGTCCGGCCAATTTCATTAATCAGGAATTATACGGTCAACCCACGACCCTGCCGTGGGGAATCCCCATTTCTCCAGATCATCGCATCGCAGCATACTCCGACTTGTCCCTATATCCGGTTACAACGACTCGTTTCCACCCCACCTTTGCCTATGAAATGATCTGGAATTTTCTCGCCGCGGCTTTTTTATTTTGGCTTCTTTATCGCTTCGCATCGCGGATCAAGCCGGGCGCGATGTTTGCTGGATGGCTAATCTGCGCCGGAGTTGGACGCTCCATCATTGAGCAATTCCGCCCCGACCAGCCGCGTCTTCCCGGGTTGGCACTGACTTATACTAATCTTGTCTCTTTATTAATGGCACTGGCAGGTATATTGTTTTTGCTTTGGCGATACGAAGTCATTCATCTGCCTGCCCTTCCGAATCTACCGGACACTTATAAGATTTCCACGAAGAAGATTTCATAGTGCGCGTTGTATAGATTTAGAACGAACAGAGTCCTATGATAGACTCTGTTCGATTCATGCAGGCAATTCGTATCTTTCCCATAAGACATGAGGCTTAGTTGGTCATGGAAACCGCTTCAAGCATGGATTCTTCTATCGTTGGCACGGACGCTTCAGGCTCGCGTTGATCGAAGCCGAAGCGCGCAAAGATATCAGCATAGGAAGCAAGAATCTGCTCACGCGTAAATCCCATCTCTTCGTATGAGTAAACATGTTCGCTTTTGAAGCGGCGAGTGTCATCCACCGCGTCGCGCACAATCTGTTCAAGGGCGAGTTGGTCGGTAAAACCGAAGCGGTGGTAGAAGCTGCGAATCGTTTCTTCGGGCTTTTGAATTAGGTCATCGTAGAGCAGGATCATTTTGTTTTGCGATGGATTGTGGTCGAGATAATCTAATGGGTGGCGATACCAGTATTGAGTGAAATTCAGGATTTCCTGGCGATGAGGATATTTTTCGAGTGGAACATTGAAGATGTGCCAGGCATAACTCAGCCACGAAACAGTAGACGGCAGCATGTCAAGCGGGTTCCGAGTAAGATAGATAATCCGTGCATCCGGAAAGATATCCATCAGCGTTTCGATCTTGGCGCTGAAAGCCGGGTTCTTGGACACGAAATGCTTTTTTCCGCCCGTGGCATAAAGATGACGCTGAATGCATCCGCGATAGAACTGCATAATGCGTTTGCGTTCACGTTCGGGGATGGCATCGTCAAAGAACTGATAGGGCGGGAGTTCATCCAGGAATGGGAACATCACGCCGACAAAGAAAGTGGACCAGATGTGCAGGAGAATGTTCTCATCCTCCTCTGGTTCAAAGAAGCTCGTATGATGGAAATTGACGCGGCCAAGTGAGCGGCGATCAATTGCAGTAATCAGTTTACGGAGCGGACTGCCGAAGTGTGAATCAACCTTCGCAAACAGCTTTGCAATCTTACGCTGCGTGATGGACGGTGTAATAAAAATGTCCCAAGTGCGAAGGCTTGTATAATTTTCTTTGTCGCGCGAGAGCAGACGATGCAGAAATGTGGAGCCACTTCGGAAATTTCCCAAAATGAAGAGCGGGCTGTCCACGGATTGTTGGCGATAAGCAGGGAAGAGAAGATCGTCCAGCCAGAAGCATAAACTTGTGAAGAGCGCCCACCATGGCCACACAGAATAGAATAATAAAATGAAGACCAGACGTTTACGTTTCAGCCGCGCATGTGTGTTGCTTGTATTGACGAAGGATCGCATTGCAGTACGCAGAAAAAGATGGACATTGTATGGCATAGAGTCATAGTATTCTAACGTGATCATCTTTTGTAGCGTTTAAAATCTTGTTAAATTTTCTATTCCTTTTTATTAACAAAACCTAGCTTAATCGCAAGGGTTTGGTCAAGGGATGGGCAAATCCTCATTTGTCTAGAATCTTCACAAAGTCGCGCGTCATTAATAAATAAAGACGTTCTTGACACTCCGCCATTTTCATCATAGTGAGGATCTTCTGATTCGGAATAAAAGCTTTTCCCGCATTTACCCAAATTGTTTACCACTTCTTAACCGTCCGTTTTTGTGGCCTTAACATCGCCTCGGTAAAATGCAAAACATCCATGTCTGAAAAAATCCTCTTCATCTGCGGATCGCTCAATCAAACCACAATGATGCACAAGATCGCAAGACAGTTGGAAGATTACAACTGTTTTTTTGCGCCCTACTATGCCGATGGAATGGAAGACTTTGCGGCCCGCGTGGGATTGTTGGATTTTTGCGTCCTGGGTGGGCGGCATATGCATGAAACAAAGGCATATCTTGCCGATAACAATCTGGCGACAGATTTTCGCGGCAAGAATCATAAATACGACTTAGTCGTTTCTTGTAGCGATCTGATTGTTCCGAATAACATTCGCGGAAAACGATTGGTGCTGGTTCAGGAAGGCATTACAGAGCCTGAGGGCATTGTCTATCAACTGGTCAAACGATTTAAGTTGCCTCGCTACTTGGCAAATACAGCTACGACAGGGCTCTCAGATGCATATGATATTTTCTGCGTTGCATCCCACGGCTACCGGGAACACTTCATCAAGAAAGGTGTGAGACCTGAAAAGATTGCCGTGTCGGGCATTCCAAATTTCGACCATCTATCAAGTTCCTATGAGAATGATTTCCCCTTTCACGATTACGTTCTTGTGGCCACCTCCCCTCTGCGCGAAACGTTCCGCCCCGACGATCGAATAGCTTTTCTACATCACTGCATTCAAATCGCGCAGGGACGACCTTTAACCTTTAAGTTGCATCCCACTGAAAATACCAAAAGAGCAATCCGGGAAATTCATCAATTGATTCCCGAAGCACAAGTGCTTACTCATGGGAATATCAATCCGATGATCGCTAACGCTTCAGCGGTTATTACGCAACAGTCCACTTGCACATTTGTGGCAATCGCGCTCGGCAAGGAGGTTTACACAAACTTGAACATCAATGAGCTAAAGCATTTGATGCCTATTCAAAATGGAGGTATGTCTGCCCAAAAGATCTCGGAAATTTCGCGACGCTTGTTGCATACTCCCATGCCCGTTCTAGAACAAGTCCGCCGAGGCTATCGCGCCCGACCCAAATGGGAAAAGGCCGATTTGTTCTAATCATGAGCCGCATTTTGAAAGCTTTTTTCAAATGAAAACTACAATTTCAATTTATCATATTGCAAGATTACAGACTCTAGACATACAATTAAGATTTAGAAAATTGCCATCATTTAAGTTGTTGATTCCCCTGCCTCCTATCTGGCTTACTCGTTTCTCGTGGTTGTAGCTTCGAAATCATTTATTTTTACGGGATCGATTCATTAACCGTTCCTGAATATCAATTCGTTCGTCAGCGTTGTTGAGATGTTCCCGCTTGTACATGCCATCTGCCTGCATCACCCACGCCCGCGCATTCTCCTTCAAATATAAATCCAGCACATGATCGCGCAAATAACGGACGTGTTCAGCGCTTTCAGTTGGGAAGACAACTTCAACCCGGTGATTTAGGTTGCGCGTCATTAAATCCGCACTGCCGAGGTAAATTTCATCCTTACCACCATTATAAAAATAAAAGATTCGACTGTGCTCCAGAAAGCGCCCAACGACACTAAGCACGCGGATGTTTTCACTGATGTTCTTCATTCCCGGACGCAGACAGCAAATCCCTCGAATCAGCAAATCCACTTGGACGCCTGCTTGTGAAGCCTCATAAAGAAACTGAATTATTCCAGGGTCAACAATTGCATTGGCCTTAAAAATCAAATGAGCCTTCTCACCTTTTGTGGCATGTTCAATTTCACGCTGGATCAAGGCGGACAATCTCTGGCGCAAATTGAGGGGAGCAACGAACAACTTCCGATAATCCTGCTGAGTGGAGTACCCGGTTAGAAAATTGAACAAATCGGTCGCATCCGCCCCGATAGCTTCATCGCAAGTAAAGATGCCGATATCTTCATAAACGTTGGATGTGACGGCGTTGTAGTTGCCGGTTGCCAGATGAACATAACGACGAATGCCGTCTGATTCCTGCCGTACGACCATCCCGATCTTTGAGTGCGTCTTCAATCCGACCAAACCGTACACAACATGAACGCCGGCCTGTTCCAGTTTGCGCGCCCAGCCAATATTGCTCTCTTCATCAAAGCGGGCTTTGAGTTCCACGAGCACAGCCACTTGTTTGCCGCGTTCCGAGGCTTCCAGCAAAGCCTCGACAACTGGCGAGTTGGGTCCGACGCGGTAAAGAGTTCGTTTAATGGCGAGCACTTGAGGGTCCCGCGCGGAAGCGTTTAGAAAATCAATCACGGAGGAAAACGAATCATAGGGATGGTGGAGCAGAATATTTTCCTGGCGGATCGCGGCAAACATATCCTCCGCAACTTCTACATCTTTGAATGCACTAACCACTCGCGGTTGATAAGGCGGATATTTAAGATCATAGCGTTCGATGCTTTCATATACCTGCATCAGATCAGCCAATCCAAGCGGAATCTTTTGGATGAACACATCGCTGCGCTTGATCTCAAGGTTTTCAACCAGCAGATTGCGAATTGGGATAGGCATGGAATCGTGAATGGCAATCTGCACGACCGTTCCGAACTTTCTGCGGCGAATGTTTTGTTGCATGGTCTCAAGCAGATCATCCGCTTCGATCTCCTGGATTTCAATATCGGCATCACGGATGACGCGGAAGGGATGCGCTTCGAGCACCTCCATTCCGGGGAAAAGCAATCCAACGTTTGTAGCAATTATCTGTTCGAGCCAGACAAAATAATGATGATGCGGTATTGTGCCATCCTTGCGCGCGCCTCCAGACGAATGCTTAATGGGCACAAAGCGGGGCAATGTGCTTGGCACTTTGAGACGCGCAAATTTCTCATTGCCTTTCGGATCACGAATGACGATGGCAAGATTGACACTCAGATTGGAAATGTGAGGAAATGGATGTCCGGGATCCAGCGCGAGCGGAGTCAGCACCGGATAAACCACTTCCTTGAAATACGCATCCGCTTTTTCTTTTTGGGATTTGCTTAAGCGGCTGTAATTCAAAACATGGATCCCTGCTTTATCCAATTTGGGAAGTAGTTTGCGAGACAAGCATCCTTGCGCCTCATGATAGAGTTCCGTGGATAGCTTGCGAATGGCAGCCAGTTGTTCGCGCGTGGGTCAAACCATCCGGCGAGACCTCAGTAATGCGAGCTTCCACTTGTTTGCGAATGCCCGAAACTCGCACCATGAAGAACTCGTCCATGTTTGAGCCGAAGATAGAAAGGAACTTGACGCGTTCCAGCAACGGGTTATTTTCATCCTGCGCTTCCTCCAGTACGCGGCGCTGGAATTCGAGCAGGCTGAGTTCTCGGTTGATGAGTAGTTCGGGAGAAAGGGAAACCGTTTCTGGCATTTCTTGGCTTTATACTTTTGTGGCGACTTTCGGCGTCAACAGCCATTCGAGGGTGGCTCTGCGCTCGATTCGAAAATCATCCGCAGACAAACAACAAATGCTGCCGTATCTCATATTGATCGCCAAGTCCGGATCACCAGCCGCCAGGGCGCTGATGAGCAAGCCAAGACATGGTTCATGACCGACAATCACAAATTCTTCAACGATATATTTCTCGATAATCTCCGCGATCATCGGCTCAGGCAGACTTGTCGGAAGAAGTCTTTCGCTGAATTCAATCTTGTTTTTCTTGTACTTCAGCTCTTTAGCAAGAATCTCAGCGGTTTGGCGGGCGCGCAGGTAAGGGCTCGAAAGAATCGCATCAGGATTCACGTTCAATCTTTTGAGAACACGAGCGACCTTATTCATCTTTTCCCGTCCCTTATCGGTCAATGGTCGCTGGGTATCATCTTCGTAACCGGGCTCGCCCGGTTCATGTGCAATTCCATGACGAACAATATAGATTTTCATTTTTATTCACCAATTTCTACAAGCTGGGCTGGGGACAGCAGCCATTCCATCGTAGCGCAACGGCCATATTGAATCTTCTCGATGGCCAGACGGCAAATCCCGCCTTTCTTCAAAACGATCGAAGCATTGGGATCACCTGTAATCAACACCGAGGCAAGATTGCTTAGATACGGTTCATGGCCGATCAGTGCAATGTGTTGGACATCGCCATACTTTTCATTGATCTCATCCACCAATTGGTCGGCATAACCCGTTGGTGCAAGATGGTCGGTACAAACGACCTGTTCTTCTTTCAAATCAAACTTCTTCGCCAGAATGTGCGCGGTCTGAGTTGAGCGTAGATATGGACTGGTCAGGATCAGGTCGAGCTGAATCTCCAGTTCCTTGAGTCCCTGTGCGATGGAGCGCATCTTCTTCTGACCTTTGCCGGTCAGCGGACGCTGGCTGTCGTCGCCCTCGAACAGCCCCGCTTCCACTGCGATTGCGTGACGGATGATGTACAGGATCATGCTTTTTCTCCCACGGGAAAGGTTGATCGGATGCGGCGCGCCAAAAGGTGATAAGTTCCCCTTTATCTTCGATGAAGGCGGCGACAAATTCAGCGTAGCGCTGTTCGTAGAAACGGCGGATCGGTTTGGGGTCAAAGGAGGCTGCGCCGCTTTCGGAAAAGTCATTCAAGGCACTGAGAAACACTTCAATATCCTGAATGTCGCCCATCGTACTTTGATATACATGCATGCGTTCAAGATGTGACTCCGGATAATCGGGAATCAGCGGCTGGACGACCTCAGCCATGTAACGAAACTTTTTGAATGCGAGCCGCAAGCGATGAATGGTGCTGGGCTGAGACGCATCCACCTGAGCGAAAGCTTGCATCGTTCTTAAATAAACGTTATCCAAGGCCTGATACAACCGGGCATGATAATTTTCTTCGACTGTTCGTTTCTTCAGCGATTTGCCGATTTTCTCGATGCGCTTCTTAAACTCAGAGAGCTTTAGCGCATTGATTTGTTTTCGCGCCAGACGCAATAAGTGTTTTTCGCGTTCCTGCACATGTATTTCAAAAGGTTTGAGGTCTGGAAAGCTCTCTATCGTTTCCGACACCTCAACCAGCATCACCTGAGCATCGCGCAAATCATCCAAATCATCGATTTGATCCTTTAGGAAACGCCGTGTCTTTTGAAGGCGCGGACTGGGATCAAGTACGCGGGCAATATCGAGAACAGCTAATAAACGCCGCGTCGCAACGCGCAGATCATGGACCGCTTCTTCAGAAAATTCGCGACGGCAAGTTTTAACTTGCACCCGATAATTTTCCCAGCGCCCATCCAGCGCGGTAATTAAGAGCGCACGGTCTCGCTCGACGCTTCGTTTGGCTGTGGATTGCCGCACAGTCATGGCGTCTATCCGATCTCAAGTCCCACGCCGAAGATTTCCTGGAACAATGCGCGGCGTTTATTCAATGCCCATTTCTCAAGCATCAGATCACCGCGGCCGCGCAGGGTCAGAAGCCATCCCTTTTTCTTTTGCGCCAAGATGGCATCTGAAACATGCTGTGCATGGCTGACATCCATGCCATCAGCGAGGCGAATTAATGCACATAATTTAGTTACCGTGGCCCGATCATTTTGAGGCAAAGCCCTGAAGTTTGAATCTTCAGGCGAAGGAAATGATGCGCGATGATAGCGAACGAGATTTGCAACAATTTCCTGTTGATGCTCATTCAATCCAATCATGGGATTGGCTTTTAGGATGTAATAGCCATGTTGGTCATGGTCAATCGTGTTGATGAAATGACCGATGTCATGGAGGAGCGCGCCCACTTCAAGAAGGAGGCGTTCATCCTGACCCAGATTATGAAGCTCCGTGGATTCATCAAATAGATGACCTGCGAGACGGGCCGTCAGCCTTGCATGGTTGGCATCAAATTGGTATTTCTGACCCAGTCGTATCGCCGATTCCCAAACTTGTTCACGGCGCGGTGTACCTTGAGCCAACTTCATATCCGCAGCCAAGTCCAGCAACAGGCCATCCTTCAAACCCACATGAGGAATGGCAACCTGTTTCACACCCGCCTCGCGCGCGATCAATTGAAGCACCACCGCTGCAGGCAGAATGACATCAGCGCGGTCCGAACGAAGTTTTAGTTTGCGAATGCGATCCTTCACACTCATACTGCTAAGTTCTTCAATCAAATCCTGCAATTCTCCCATTGTAATCAGCTTGTCGCTATCGCGCTTGAAAAGTTTTTGGCGGAGCCGGCCCATCTCTTCCACATTTCCTCCAGTTCCCGCGCAGACATCCACTTTTGCCTTGCCCAATTCGCGGTCAATGCGCTGGCGAGCGGCTTCTGTATATTCTCGGATCAGCAGGCTGAGAGGATGTTTGGGAGCCGCCAGGGAGAAAAAAGATTTACTCTCACCGTTCAGTTTTTGGAGCAGGCGAACCGTCCCCATGTTGTAACTCTCAGTTGAAATCACTTTCTTATCCTCGGCAATGGTGACTTCGACGCTTCCGCCGCCAATGTCAATCAGCACCGCATGTTTGCCTTTTAGGTTAATCGTGTTGGCCACTGCGAGATGAACCAAGCGCGCCTCCTCCTCCCCACTGATGGTTTCAATTTCAATTCCAGTGGTGCGTAGGACGCGATCAATCAGAATATCTCCGTTGGTAACCTCTCGCATGGCGCTGGTGCCAATCGCGCGCACCTTAGTCACTTCCAAGTCTGATGCGACCCTTTGAAAATGACGAAAGGCATTCACGGTTTGCTGAATGGCGACCTCCCGCAAACGGCCGGAACCAAAAGCATCTGTTCCCAGACGTACAGGTAGGCGGATGTTTTCTATCACCTCCACCTGGTGGGTCTCATTAAACCGTCCAACTATCATGCGAATGGCATTCGAACCAACATCAATCGCTGCAATTGTTTGCATCATGCTTTTATTGTCCCACCCAAATCCATTTTTGTGCAGAGTTAATAATTCGATTCTTCCGATCTAAAGTTGGCCAGCGTATTAGAATTTGCTTCATAAGCATGCAATGCCTACGATAAAATAACATACCCTCATTAACATTCATTTTTTAGGATGTTAATGATTTGTAAATAAAGTTTCAAGAAAATGGTGGTTATTGCAAATACAACATTCGTAAATGTTCAACCTGCTCTTGAGTTAAATCAAGCCCCTGACGCACATATTCATCGAACGAACCGTATTGCCAGTTGATTGTTTCAAAAGCAGTTGCCAGATAGGAAGCTTTCACTTCCCAAAACCCCGCAACCACGCGGGCAGTTTTCCACCCCTTTGCAAGGGCGATCATGATCAGATTTCGTCGCAACGGCCTGAAGTAATATTGATTTGAGAGAAGATAGTCGAACATGACCAGTTCTTGTGCGACGCCAAGTATGCGAATCAGGATTGCCGCTGCAAAACCAGTGCGATCCTTTCCGGCAGTGCAATGAAAGAGTATCGGCTGTCCATTCGCTTCCAGTACCTCGTGCATAAATCGGCGGTACTGAGGCGTGAATTGAGTAGCCAATTGAATGTTCGCATCAACAAGGAGTTTCGTTGGGTTAATGTCATCAACCTTTCCTGCCTTAATTTTTTGTTCCAAAGAAAGCGCAATGTCTGTGCTGGTATCCAGGATCGGGATTTCCAAAACTTGAATATTGGAATCCACTGGTAGTCGATCAGGCTCATTCGCTTTTTCAAAGTCTGCCCGAAAGTCAATAACTCTTTTTAACGATAAGCGATCAAGGCGCTGGAGATCTTTATCGGTTAGATCGTGCAGGTTCGCAGAACGATAAAGCAAGCCTCGGCGAATTATTCGACCGTCGGCAGCGCGATATCCACCCAAGTCTCGGAAGTTTCGAACACCTGAAAGCACAATCCAGCGGGAATTATTCGATTCGTTTTGTGCGACGCCATTAACAAGGAAAATTGGTTTTGGTGCAAATAAGTTCAAAGACATACTCCTGCGAAATACAATTTTGATAAAGTATATTACCCTAGCATTTGCGGAGCATTAACGACAAGTTATATTTCAGTGAAAAATGATTTAAGGGTTTGTAGTACGGTCGGATCGATTGGCTTTTCAACGTCCTTTGCAAACAGTTGGTATTTTTCACTGCCATTGATTGAGCGATAAATGCAAAATGGCACCAGCTATCGCCGACGCCATTTTGCAAAAAGGGAAAGGGAATGGGAATGGGAATAGGGAATAGGGAATAGGGAATAGGGAATAATACAGATTTACATCTATATCATTATACTATTACCACAAAAATCAAGAGAATGGGTTAACAAGAAGGGTGCACGAAAAGGTTGTAAGTGGATTTTCAAAAATGAGCCTCTAAGGTAAGCTTTGGGCTTCTGATAGACCAAAGGATATTCAGGAGGCTCGAGATGAAGTTTAGCATAGCAGTGGTAAGAAAGATAGCGGAAATCATGACCGAGGCGGTGCAGGAGAAACTCGAGGAAGGTGCGCAAGTGGCAGAGATTGAACAAGCGCTGCGCGAGGTAGCGAAAGAAGCCTGTGGGCTTGGATTGCAGGAAATGATTGAAGCGAATGAAGCGAAATATGCAAGTCGTGTCCGCTGTGGATGCGGGGCGGAAGCGGAGCCGCTGGGCAAACGGGAAGCTGTGGTGTGGAGTGTGTTCGGCAAAGTGAATTATCAGCGTCGATATTATCTGTGTGCGGATTGTCATCGTGGGCAGTCGCCCTTGGATGAGCGCTTGGGATTGAAGCCGGGACAGAGCACAGCGGGATTGGCGAGCTTGCTCGGGATCTTGGGAGTGGAAACATCGTTTGAAGAAGCCCGTCAATTGGCGGAGCGTTTTCTATTGTTTGGAGTGAGCGATCATACCGTACTCAAACATACCGAAGGCTATGGACAGGCACAAGCCCAACTCGAAGAAGAATGGAAACGAGCGGCAGAAGACGTGAAAGGATTAGAAGAACAGGAACAGAGCCTGCCAAGGCAAGCTGGGCGCATCTATGCCTCGGTCGATGGAGCGCATGTGCCATTGCACGGGGAGTGGCGAGAGTTGAAAACGTTGTGTGGGTATGAAGTGGAGCAGATTCACCCTTCTCATCCCCAAAATCACCATGGTTCTGCGGTACCGAACCAGCACGGATCCCGCGTGGGAGAACAAAGTCATCTGCAAGCCAAGAACATGAAATACCACTGCGACATCCAGGAAGCCGAACAATTTGGACGATTGTTATGGGCTACGGGGATCCAACATCAGGTCGACGGCTACGAAGAAATCGTCTTCGTCTCAGACGGTGCCGTGTGGATTTGGAACCTGGTGCAAAAATATTATCCGAACGCCGTACAAATCGTGGATTGGTACCACGCCAGCGAATATCTCACACCCATTGCCGAAGCCGCCTTCGGAGCCAACACCCCGCAAGCTCATGAATGGCTGACCCAAGCCCGCACAGAACTTTGGGATGGCTGCATCCAAGACGTGATTCAATCCTGCCGAAGTTTGCTTATGCACGCGGCCGCACGTCCCTTCATCGAAAAGGCAATCCATTATTATGATCACAACGAGAAGCGGATGGACTACGCACGCTTTCGGCAGCTCGGGTATCTCATTGGCAGCGGAACCATCGAAAGCGCTTGCAAGCAGATAGCCGCTGTCCGGTTGAAACGTTCTGGCGCACGTTGGACCTTGCCTGGCGTGATCGCCACCGCCAAAGCCAGAGCCGCTTGGCTCAGTAAGTCTTGGGATTCTCTGAAGCCGTCCTATGCTGGTTTACCCTAGGCCGACTAACAAACTTTG
>CAVYTW010000020.1:0-15027 GCA_963771375.1 uncultured Chloroflexia bacterium | reverse complement strand
GCGTATTCCAGTGAAATCGTCCACCGATTCCGGGCATGCCGACCAGTGCGGAGTGAAGCAACACTGGTTATGGCATAATGGTTCTGCTATGCAGCGTCATTATAAATCAAGTGGACGGCATGGGGAGATTGGCTCGCAACTTTCTTTGCGAGTCGCCGGTCAAGTTAAGGCGGTAGGCATTGTGAATGAGGCGATCCAAAATTGAATCAGCATGAGTGGGACTTGGGAATTGCGTGAACCATTCCGAGACCGGCAATTGGGAAGCCACTAAAGTGGAGGAACGTCCGAAGCGGTCATCCAGGATTTCGAGCAGATCGCGTGTCTCAGCAATCGAGATCGGGTCGCGCAGCCAATCATCCAGAATGAGCAGATCGATCTTTGCCAGACTTTCCAGCAATGAGGAATACGAACCGTCCACATGAGCTTGTGCGAGTTGGAAGAGCAAACGGGAGGTGCGGAAGTAACGCACGGAATGATCGGTACGACAAGCCGCAGTTCCAAGGGCACAACTGAGGAAGGACTTTCCCGATCCGGTCGGTCCAAGAATGAGGGTATTGAGATGCTGGTCGATCCAGCGGGACTGAGCCAGTTCCAGCACGAAGCGGCGCTCCAGTCCGCGTGCGGGGGAGAGATCGAGATCTTCCACAGTAGCCGATTGAGGGAAGGCCGCCAGTTTGATTCGACGTTGGAGACGATGGTCCTGGCGGAGAGTGACTTCCCGCTCCACCAAAAGCGCCAGACGTTCTTCGAAGCTGAGCTCGGCATATTGCGGGTTATGAAGTTGTTCCTGCAGGCCATCACGGAAGGCAGGCAGGTGCAGTTGAATCAGTTGATCAAGCAAAGGTTGCATGAGCATAGAGACCTCACTGGTAATAAGAATGGCCGCGGATATTTTCATGGGTGGGCAGCGGCGCGGATTCAGGGATGGGCGGGATTAAATCGAGCAGAGTTTTCACGGCCTGATAATTCAGAGATTTCTCTTCATGCGCGATCTGGCAGGCACGTTCCACTTGAGCCGGTGGATATTGTTTGGAGAGATGTAAGATTCCCAGGCAGGAACGAAAGGCTTGCTCAGGATGGCGGCGGGAGAGCAGAATGGATCGCACCAGTTGGTGCGTCTGCGGTCCATAGCTTTCCGCCCAGTGCAATAAGCGTTCAGGTGTCCATTCCCCAGCCTTCTGGTGTTTTTCCGGCATGTGCGCGGTCTGGGTGGAGTAGCGGCCTGCAACCTGGCTGCGGGGATGAGCCGCCACGACTTTGCCCTGGTGGAAGATTTCCAGCATATGTTCGGTGGCGCGAATGCGGATTTCTTGATGGATCAGCTCATACGGCACCGAATAAAAGTGTTTTTCGAACTCCACGTGATAGTCAATATTGACACGGGCATTTTTCCATGTGGCATACTCATAAGGTTCTTGAGGCAGTGGATGCAAGACGGGCTGATCCAGCTCTTCGAATAATTGTCTTCGGGATTTTTGCAAATGTTCCATCTCCCGATCGTTGAGTTCTTTCAGCAGTTCGGCGATCGCCCGGTTCAGTTCTGCCAAACTATAGAAAGTCCGGTTGCGCAAACGGGCTAAGATCCAACGTTCCACCACTTGCACTCCCACCTCGACCTTTGCCTTATCTTTCGGGTGGACCGAGCGCGCCGGGATCACCGCCACTCCGTAATGTTCGGCAAATTCCTGATAGGTGGGATTCAAATCCGGCTCATAACGGCTCGGATGTGTCACGCCCTGTTTTAAATTGTCGGGCACCAGGACCTCAGGAACCCCACCGAAAAATGCCAGCGCCCGAACATGTCCGCCGATCCAGTGAGGCAGTTCCTGGCTGGGCTGGGCCTCCGCATAAGTGTAGCTGCTCGCACCCCAAGTCGCCACGAAGATCGACACTTCATGCATCTCGCCACTCTCGGGATCCGTGACGGGAATCGTATCTCCGGCATAGTCCACATATAGTTTCTCTCCGGCTTTGTGATGCAGCCTCATCGGTGGATCCAGCTTATGGGTATAGCGCCGATACAATTCACAGTATTGGCTGTATCCATATCCCTGTGGACAGGTTTCGCGGTATTCGGTCCACAGCAAACGCAAGGTTACGTTGCGCTTCTTCAACTCTTCGTGAACTTTCTTGAAATCCGGAATGGCTTCTGCAACTTTGAGGGCAGCCTGTTTGTCTTCCGGATACAGCCGCGCATACAGATGCTCTTCATCTAAGTCTTCTGGTAGAGGCCAACTCAATCCGACGCAGGTTGCACGTTTCAAATACTCATGCACGGTGCTGTGTGAGATCCGGCAACTGCGGCTGATCGCACGTTCTGAAAGCTGGCTGTGTTTGAGACGCAATACTTCTTTAATCTTCGACATGGATAACCTTTCTTGTGGCAAAGTGGTTCTGTTCTCCGAACCATCGCGACCTCCTGAAATTATTTTCAGGATAGAGTGCCACATTTGTTTGAGATTATCCAGTGTTCCTTCACCCCCGATCTCTCCGTTCCATTTACATCGATCGATTCCGCTCGCCTACAAAAAGTGGACGGCTTGCTCCGGATTCAGTGGTCGGCATATTCCGGAATCGGTGGTCGGCATGCTTCGGAATCGGTGGTCGGCTTCCTCCGGATTCAGTGGTCGGCATCGACCAGATTACGCAGTGAATGTCCTGTTTCTAGGAGCACCAGCTCGTTGCACTGGTATAGAAGCTGTCCAACTATGAGTAATAACAATGGGGTTGTATCCTGAAAAATTCTTTTTAACAATGCTATTTTTTTTCGCATTTAAGCCGATCCAAGGTGTTTCGAACGATGGTTTTAACAATAAGGTTGTATCCTGGCGTACGGGGTACTGGAGAGGTAAACTTTTCCTTTACGTTCAAATCAAATATACTCATCAATTTATGGTTCAGTCGAATATGCACCTTGGTTTTTTCCCTAAACTGTCTCACAGGTTCTGACACGGTACATCACCGGTCTTTTGTTTTGCCTGTACTTTTTCGGGTTTATAGAATGTAAAAGTTGTAAGACCACTTGTAACTGAGGCGCGATTGAAAGAACTTTTTGAGATCCACTTTGCTGTGTTCGCTCTTTAGGTGCTTGAGGGTCTGACACGAGTCGTTCAATTTTTGAAATAGTGTCCCTGTTCGAGATCCGCGATCAGTGTGGGGTGAACTGGCTGCCATCCCAAGAGTTTCCGGGTCTCTGCACTCGACCCTGGAATCATACTCGGGATATCGAGCGCCGCCAAGGCGCCGAGAAAGCCGAAGTGGGCGTCTGCTTCTTCACGTGCAATGCTGACTACTGGAAGATTCAGGTGCTTACCGATGACCTCGGCGATATCGCGGAATGGCACTCCTTCTTCGGCGCGACCTTTTAGCTGTGAACCGGCTGGCGCCTTTTCCAACGCAAGACGATAAAGGTTAGCGGCATCCAGTCGGTGCACAGCCGGCCAGCGGTTGGACCCGTCTCCTACATAGGCAGAGACGCCCTTTTCGCGGGCGATGTTGATCAGGGTTGGCACGAAGCCGTGCTTGTCCCCCTCACCGTGTACGGTTGGTGCGAGACTTGCGATCGATGTGCGCACACCAAACAGAGCGAACGCTGCTTTCTCCAATTCCTCCCCGTTCCTATGATTGGTGATTACGAATGGCTTGCCGGAACCCTCGAGCGCCGCTCCCATCGTCTCGACGGCGCGTAGATCGATTTTAAGTGAGTTTGCAAAGTTAGAGAGGTCTTCCTCATGCTTGAACGCCAAGTGAATTACGCCGTCTGCAGCAGCAGCGCCGCTGTGGAGGCTGTCAAGATCTTCAAGGGTACCGAGATGCACCGCGGCCCCAATCTTATTCAGCATCTCGCTGCCATTGCTTGAGCGGGCAAGACCGACGACATGATGGCCGGCATTGATAAGTTCGCGGACGACGGCCGAACCGATGTAACCTGTTGCTCCTGTGACAAAAACTTGCATTTTAACTTCCTCCGTAAAAGGTTGAATTTCTCGAATAATTGTAGTATAAACTATAGAGTTAACTCTAACGCAAGCCTTTTTGGAAGGGATTAATTTGAAAATTCAAGAATTAGCCCAAAAGACCGGGATAACGGTTTACACCATTCGCTTTTACGAAAAGCAAGGTTTGCTGGACGGCCGACATGTGGTGAGAGAGAACAATAACTATCGTAACTATTCGGACGAAGCGATCCAACGCCTGAAATTTGTGAAGAAGTTTCAAGGTGTGGGTTGTTCGCTGATTGAGATAAAGGATATCCTGCGGGAAAAAGATGAAAATGTGATTTCCAATCAACAAGTGATTGAATGGATTCGCCATAAGATAAGTGAGATTGAACGGAAGAAGAACGAATATGATCAAATTATTGATACGCTTAACTGGATGTTGGAATACAGGATTGCATTGGAGAGCGATCCTCAAAAAGCAGTTTCTTTGTTAAAGGTTCGACATTCGATAGGTTAACGTTAGTCCGTTACGAAATGATGGGACTCTTTACAGTTGTATTTTCCGTGCGGTTCATGAAGTGTTGCAGCCTATGGGCATCCCCGAGAATATTCTGCGAGATTGGTTGTTCAGCGAAGCGGGATATGTCCCACTGCCAAGTTTGCTCAAATACCGTGATTTGACTCAAAACAGCCTTCCCCTATTTGCTGCTTATCATATTCATGAAATCGAACGAAATCAACAGGAATGTGCATTGCAAGAATCTTTGCCAATCTGAGACGAAAGAAAGAATTTGACCAGACAAAACCACCCCCTGTGCTGGCTACTTGGTTCATCCGCTTGGAATTGTAATATAAAGGTATGCACGGAAGATCAGATCGTGTAAAGTTCAGGATTTTCGACGGCTTCGTACTTTTTTGCTTCCAAAATCTGGGCGGATGGCTTAAGTCGCCAACACAGGAGTTATTGAAATTGGGGATCGAATCCAGTAAGCGTACCATTCAGAAATATCTGGCGAAAGACAGAGGAGCCCGATCGTCAAGCCAGAATTGGGCGACCTTCATTAAGAATCAAGCGGATGGGTGTATTGGCTACTTGGTTCATCCGCTTGGAATTGTAATATAAAAGGTGAGCACGGAAGATCAGATTGTGAAAGTTCAGGATTTTCGACGGTTTCGTACTTTTTTGCTTCCAAAATCTGGGCGGATGACTTAAGTAGCCAGCACAAGAGGCCAGCAACTCACACGCATAATGCATAACAGCCGACCTTGCCGGATTGCTTCAACGGAGGAAGTGCTGGCGCTGAAGCCAGAGTTGCGTTTGAAGCAATAGCTTTAAAAACCTTTGCGTGAGATGCGCAGGAAAGATTGTGCTCAACTCGGCAGGGATTTCTGGCGGGGTGGCGAAGCATTGCCTTTGTAAAAAAACAACCGATCCACGGAGATTCCAAAAGGTCTTGGAAGAGTGAGACTTTCCAAAACCTTTATCCAGAGAAATCATCTTTTCAACCCTTGACAAGTGCTACTCATCGGTCGGCGGCTTGAAATGGAAAATTTAATAACTACCCCACAAACGAAGTGGTTATTAAATGGAACTTTCGCGCCGCGATGCCACCCCTGTCCAAGCTAAAAAAGCATTAAGCTTCATGATGAGGTCGCCACGGCTCGTCCACGTGCGTAAGCCAGACCAGTTCGGGGTCGAGCGCGAGCACCCGCAGCTGGCCTTCGGTGTGCGGCTCATCGAGCTCGCCGAACCAAACCGCCACGTCGCCGCCGACAACGGTCGGACGCCCGCCAGTCTCGATGACGACTATCTGCATGCCGTCTGTGTGGCCCGGCGCCGGGAGGAGCCGGAGCCTAGGAAGCAGTTCGAGCTCACCGTCGACCGGCAAGTACTGCACGCCGGGCGCATCAACCCACTCGCGAATGGTGTAGTCGTCCTTGCTGCGCGCGTCGTCGAGCTCCCGAAGCTGGACGTAGATCGGCTTGCCGGCAAAGAGGTGATTGCCACCACAGTGGTCGAAGTGCAGGTGTGTGTTGACGACGATGTCAATACTGGCGAGGTCGAAGTCCTGTTTGTTCAGCGGAAGGATGCGGGGATCCATATCAGCCACCGCCGGGTGCAGATCCGTCATGCCGGTGTCGACCAGCACACGCCCATTGGGATGGTCGATGACGTGTACATAGACCGGCATCCGCTCGCCTTCGGCGAGAAGGTCGGCAACGCGGACTGGCGTGATGGTGATTTTCTTTTTCATGGTTGTTATTTTATCAAATGTTCTATAGGGTCAGCCGCCCAACGAGACTGTCGAAAAACTCCTCGTTTGGAAAGTTCTCTTAAAAAATCTCCCACAACACGCTCAAAAATCGCCAAAATTTTGTTAGAGCACAAAAAAACAAGGCGCTTTTCAATGTTTCTGTCCCACTTTTCAAACATCAGTTTTTGAAAAGGGACTTTTTCGACAGCTTCAACGGCAGGCGTTACCGGCAAGGGCGGGAATTGGCAGACAGAACCACTAGACGCCGAATCCGCCTCTTGGGGCCGCTTCCCCGAAAGTGCGGCGGAACGCCCGCACTTGTCCGGTGCACCACGAAAGAGCGGGGCTCATTTTTCACGCCAAGAACCGTCTTGTTGTTTTGCAAAGTATACTCTGGAAAGACAGACCAACAAGCTCCCCTGCGGGCATAGCAGTGGAGGCACGCGCAGTCGCAGCCCCGAGGTGCACCATGGTTGCCGGTCCAATTGATTTATACACTGGCGGCAAGGGGGGAAAGACCCCGATGAGAAAGCTAATTCCCTTCAATGACCGGGGTCTGTCCATCCAAGATAAAGGAGAATGCGATGAGACGAAAAAGCAAAAGAACGCCGGGGATGGAAGAAGCGCACCCATTTAGTGCGATGAGCAAAATAAATGCGAATGCAGCCGGAGTGGATATAGGGGCAGTGGAGATTGTAGCCTGTGTGAATGGGGGTGAGGAAACCCAAATCGTGAAAGCATTCGGGAACTATACTGCAGACCTGCAGGCGCTCGGAGCATGGTTGAAGAAATATGAAGTGAAAACGGTAGCAATGGAAAGTACAGGAGTTTATTGGATACCATTGTTTGAAGAACTGGAACGCCAAGGCTTTGAGTGTTTGCTCATCAGCTCCAGATCATTACGGCGGGTGAGCGGGAGAAAGAGCGACATCATGGATGCGCAATGGATTCAAACATTGCACACCTATGGGCTGTTGGAAAGTTCATTTCGACCGCAGGCAGACTTGATCGCGTTGCGGACGATGCTACGCCATCGGGCGCAGTTGTTGGAACATCGTGCGCCGCATATTTTGCATATGCAAAAAGCACTGCTGCAAATGAACATTCAATTATCGCAGGCCTTGAGCGATGTGATGGGCGAGACGGGGCGTGCGATGATCCGGGCGATTGTCTCAGGAGAGCGGGATCCGAAAACGCTGGCAGGGTATCGCGACCCGAACTGCAAGCACAGTGAAGAGGAGATCGAAAAAGCATTGACCGGGACCTGGCGGGAAGAGCATCGGTTTGTATTGAAGCAGTCGTTGGAGTTGTATGATTTTTACACGCAGCAACTCGAAGCCTGCGATGCGGAGATGGATCGGCTGTATGCCTTGACCCGTCCGGATTGGGCAGTGGGAGAGTTGCCAGGCATCCCGAAGAAGAAGCAGAACTCGCATAGCAAAAATGCGCCGAAAAACAGCCGGGAGATTCGTCAGCATCTACAGCGGATCAACGGAGTGGATTTGAGCGTGGTGGATGGTTTTGGTGTGTCACTGGCTCAGACGGTGACGATGGAAGTGGGGAGCAATGTCGGAGAGAAGTTTCCGACCGAGAAGCATTTTTGTTCATGGCTGGGACTGGCGCCTAAGCATGAGATTTCCGGAGACAAGGTGTTGAAGAACAAAACCTTGAAAACGAAAAACCGTGCAGGGCAGGCCTTCCGAATGGCGGCGCAATCGGTGAAACAGGCGGACTGTCCATTTGGGGTGATGTATCGGCGCTTGCGTTCACGGCTGGGACCGGCTCAGGCAACCGTGGCGACCGCGCATGCCATTGCCAAAGTGGTGTATCAGATGTTGAAATATAAAGTGGAATACGATCCGTTGAGCGTGAATGAATATCAGAAGAAGTATGAAGCCCAGCAAGTGAAGTACATGAAGAAGAAAGCAGCGAAGTTGGGCTTCCAACTCATCCCTGCATAATGAAGGGGACAAACATAAAAAGCGTCCTCCCATGAGAACGCCTGCTTTGCATTTAAGGATCTGTGTATTTTTGCAAGTTTCAATCGCCGATTCATGAAGCTTGACATGGAATCACATGCCTGATGATTGCATCACTTCTTTTGTGATTCGACGGTTCTTGAGAACGCGGTGTTGGCACGCTTTTTGGTTTTAGATTTTCATTATGTTACTCAATACTCTGCACAGGAATTTCACATTCTAGGAACTTGCGATATATTTAAATAACCGACTCTCCCTGGGGAACATTAAATCCTTTCACGATCAGCCAGAGCGGGAAACCAAGCAGTTCAAACAAGCCGCCGGGAAGGTACAGCAACATGCCGGTACCTTGAAGAGAGTTGATGACACCGGCAATATCCAGCAGCGCGCTTGCCAGCAGTAGCACGTAACCGGTAAAGCCCCATACAGCCAGCCACCGCGGGATGAGCCTGGATTTGAATAATAAACCGCAAAGTCCCAGGCTGTTGAGGCCGAGAATGACCATTGCTACCTGGTAAGATAGATAACGTATGGACAGCGCCGAAGTGCTCAAAGCTTGGTAATACTGAGCGCCTGGGACGCCGGCAGCTATTGATTCCTTGCTTAATGCAACGAGAAATAACGAAACGATTGCGCCGACAATTAGTAAAACGCACTCAATGGTCCTGAAGCTGACATAAGTGATAGCGATTGTTTCATTGTGCTTTTTCAACACTGGGAAAAGCAGAATTGAAATGAAGGCAATCCCGATGGACATGACGAATATCAAGAGTGCTCCCATTTTTACAAGGCCCGCGTTGGGATAAACCTGGGCAAGAGGTTCCTGCAGAATAGGTGCCACGACATTCGATTCGATTATGCCCGCGATGATTGTGATGAAAAATAATGCCCCAACGGCAATTGCTGTCTTTCTGTATGGTTTCATGATTTTCTCCTTTATGATTATTTTTTCCCTGACCGATCGCGTTATAGCTGGCACCTGACCTGATTTGCGCGGCCTAACGGCTTGCGTTAGCGGCGGGGCGGATTGGCAAAGCTACTTGATTTTACCGCGCGCTGGCTGGCAAGCCGCCCGTATTGAAAAGGGCGATAGCCCCGTCCGCTGCACGCTTTGTTAGCCAGCCTGTGTAGCACCATCATCGCTCATTTTATAAATTACGCTCTTCATGGGAAACCACCACTGGTTTCCATAAAGAAGTACTAAGAATGGCTTCTAAGAAGGCAATATAGATAAAATCACCATATTGTTTTGGCTTGCAGAACTCTGCAAAATCATCAGTCGCAATGTTAACAGGAAGAGCATCACGCATAGCATGATGCCATAAAGCAAGACCGCGTTTTTGGAAAGGACTTTGAGAGTCGAAAGTAATTAACTGAAAAATATTATGAGCAAGGCGATAGATGTCACCCCGCCATGCCGCTGGTATAGGATTCATTTTATCCCAGACCGATGCTGTAACAAGAATCGCCACTTGTGTTTCTAAGTCATCCTTACATTCATAAAGTAGTTTTGCTGTGTGGGAGGTGCCTTTTTTTGTTTCCCAGTACACTCCCATTGTTCCTTGCTCTTCTAAAGCAGAACGTCGATTGGCAATATCATCAGTTAACCACCAATCACAGATTTCAGGTCCAGTTTGAAGACCGCCAGTAGGTGATGGAACTAGAACTTGAGTAAATGAAAATTTCTCATTCCAGCCTGTACCCATTGACAATATTTTCCACGCTGAATAAATCTTAGACCAATCGAAGTTTATTTCAACAGACATCATGTCTCCTGTTTGGCTGGCTAACGGTTTGCGTTATTAGAATGTACTTGAATGGGACGTGGCAAACGCGTATCCTTGGAGCGATTTCATCGCCGGGGACGTGTTTGGGGTAGGAGTGTCTGGGTTGTCCGGCTGCGAGTATGGAAAGGATCTCAGAGGATCGAGATCGAATCCGATGCGTTATTTGGACACCCGGCGAATACTAATCTGGGACTGGCGAGTGACGCCAAGAACCCGTATCGGTAACTGCAGCTTGTACCCAAAAATCCACGTCCCAAACTTAAGAAGGAGTCTAGCATGAAACGAACACAAAATACAAGAGGGTACGAAAGATATTTTGCCATCGACACACATCGGGAATATCACCTGGTGGGCGGGCAAAATGAGGATCAGGAATGGGTGGTGAACCCGCGCCGGGTCAGGATAGAGAAGTTTCCAGAGTGGGCGCAGAAGAATTTTTGCGCGGGGGATATTGTAGTATTGGAGACCACCACGAACGTGTGGGATACCTATGACATAGTCGCACCGTTGGCGGGCCGCGTGTTGGTGGCGAATGCAGCCGCGGTGGGTGAGATCGCCGGAGCACGGGTGAAGACGGACACGAAAGATATCGAACGCTTACTCAAGTTGCTCTTCGGCGGAATCGTGCCGGAAGTGTGGGTGCCGTCTATGCATGTGCGCGAGTTGCGCGCCTTCATTTCATATCGCAACCGTCTGGTAAAAATGGCAACGATGATCCGCAATCGTCTGCAAAGCCTGCTGCACAAACACAGCCTGATGTTGCCGGAAGAAGGCATTCTCAATCAGGCCTGGTGGGACGGACAGGCTTCGATCAGTGCGTTGGAGAAGATGCAGATCCGGCAGGAGCTGGGTCTTCTGGATGAAATCAAGAAACTGCAAAGTGCAGTGAACGAAGAACTTGAAAAGCAAAGTACCGGCGAGTTGTGGGGCAAGCAGGCACTGCAGTTGATGCAGCTTCCCGGTGTGGGCGTGATCGTGGCGATGACGGTGTTATCGGCAGTTGGAGATATCTCGCGCTTTGAAGATGCGAAGCAACTGGTCGGATATGCAGGGTTAGGAGCGGGGGTTCACGACAGCGGCAAGACACACAAAGAAAAGCACATCACCAAGAAGGGGCGCAAAGAATTGCGCTGGATCATGGTGGAAGCAGCCTGGCGCGCGGTACGGATGTCGCCGTATTGGAAAGAACAATATGAAAAGCATTTACGCCGCGTGCGCAAACCGAATCAAGCAATCGTGGTGATCGCGCGGAAATTGCTGGTTGCGATCTGGCACGTACTGACAAAAGAAGAGACGGACATTCACGCGAGTGAAGATGACCTGGCGTACAAGATGTTGTTGCTCTCTTGGAGTCTGAATGACAATGTCCGCATGGGATTGAACTACAAGCAGTTTGCCAAATATGCGCTGATGAAGTTGGGTGTGGAAAAAGACATCACGCGCTTCGTGCGCAAAGATGTTCCAAGACGGCTGTCGCCCAGAGAAGAAGTGCTGGCGCGGATGGTGGAATTGGGCATCGCATAGTGAAGTAAAAAGGGCAGAGCGGGGAAGGGAATGTCCAAAGACAAGCAAATAACGAGAGCGCAACCTCATCACAAATTCACAGGCAGTGGCGAGGATGGCGGAGCTTTGCCTGTTCAAGAATAAATCGTGTCCAAAAAAAGAGCCGTGAGAGTTTTTGGACTCACGGCTCGAATGATTCTACTTGGCACTCATAAAATCATTTATTTTTTAAACCCTTGACAGGTGCAGTAATCAGTACCGGCGGGGCGGACGAGCAAGACTCCTAAACATTATTGCACGAAAATTAGCAAATCGCGCCGCGAGTTTTGGGGCGCAGCCCCGTCCGGCCGTTCGCTCTGCGAGCACAGCGAGACAGAGTGCACGCTTTGTTGGGCGGTTTTTGGATATTACGAAGTTTTTCCATTGCTGTTTTCTAAAACGAGATAATAACCTTCTGCGTCAAATGCTTTTATTATGATAAATTGAGCGCGCTCACTCAACCCCTGAATAAATTCACTATTCGCAGGTATTGGCGTTGGTTCTGGAAGTGAAGTTAAACAAGAAATAAATGGATAATCACGTGCTGAGTGTAAAACTTCATGCAAGTTGACGCTAGATTCAGTCGAGTAAAAGTACACTTGGTTTTCAAAAATAAAATATGGTATCGCATTCTTGTTGAGAAACGCTTTATCTTTTGGGTAGTGATAATATGTTTCCACCACAAAACAATGACCTTTATCTTTTTGTAAATATTCGGCGATAAAAACTTCCACCATTTGCTCTGCAATTTTACCTAACTTCAATCCTGTTTCCAAGAAAATGCTGTGATTAAAATCTGGGATTTTTTCAAATCCTAAAGATGCTGGCAAATATGATGTAACCTGACCTTCATCAAACGATTTTATTTCACTCAGGAATTGGGCTAATGAATTCCCATGTTTAAGTTCATCTTTGATGAAAGAATGCGCTCTCTCGTCAAGTGTTATGAGATGAATTTCATTTGAATCACTCACTCGGCATTCCTTTTCAACATCTTTAATCTTGCTTCATTGCCTACCGCCCAACGGTTTGCGTTATTAGAATGTACTTGAATGGGACGTGGCAAACGTGTATCCTTGGAGCGATTTCATCGCCGGGGACGTGTTTGGGGTAGGAGCGTCTGGGTTGTCCGGCTGCGAGTATGGAAAGGATCTCAGATGATCGAGATCGAATCCGATGCGTTATTTGGACACCCGGCGAATACTAATCTGGGACTGGCGAGTGACGCCAAGAACCCGTATCGGTAACTGCAGCTTGTACCCAAAAATCCACGTCCCAAACTTAAGAAGGAGTTTAGCATGAAACGAACACAAAATACAAGAGGGTACGAAAGATATTTTGCCATCGACACACATCGGGAATATCACCTGGTGGGCGGGCAAAATGAGGATCAGGAATGGGTGGTGAACCCGCGCCGGGTCAGGATAGAGAAGTTTCCAGAGTGGGCGCAGAAGAATTTTCGCGCGGGGGATATTGTAGTATTGGAGACCACCACGAACGTGTGGGATACCTATGACATAGTCGCACCGTTGGCGGGCCGCGTGTTGGTGGCGAATGCAGCCGCGGTGGGTGAGATCGCCGGAGCACGGGTGAAGACGGACACGAAAGATATCGAACGCTTACTCAAGTTGCTCTTCGGCGGAATTGTGCCGGAAGTGTGGGTGCCGTCTATGCATGTGCGCGAGTTGCGCGCCTTCATTTCATATCGCAACCGTCTGGTAAAAATGGCAACGATGATCCGCAATCGTCTGCAAAGCCTGCTGCACAAACACAGCCTGATGTTGCCGGAAGAAGGCATTCTCAATCAGGCCTGGTGGGACGGACAGGCTTCGATCAGTGCGTTGGAGAAGATGCAGATCCGGCAGGAGCTGGGTCTTCTGGATGAAATCAAGAAACTGCAAAGTGCAGTGAACGAAGAACTTGAAAAGCAAAGTACCGGCGAGTTGTGGGGCAAGCAGGCACTGCAGTTGATGCAGCTTCCCGGTGTGGGCGTGATCGTGGCGATGACGGTGTTATCGGCAGTTGGAGATATCTCGCGCTTTGAAGATGCGAAGCAACTGGTCGGATATGCAGGGTTAGGAGCGGGGGTTCACGACAGCGGCAAGACACACAAAGAAAAGCACATCACCAAGAAGGGGCGCAAAGAATTGCGCTGGATCATGGTGGAAGCAGCCTGGCGCGCGGTACGGATGTCGCCGTATTGGAAAGAACAATATGAAAAGCATTTACGCCGTGTGCGCAAACCGAATCAAGCAATCGTGGTGATCGCGCGGAAATTGCTGGTTGCGATCTGGCACGTACTGACAAAAGAAGAGACGGACATTCACGCGAGTGAAGATGACCTGGCGTACAAGATGTTGTTGCTCTCTTGGAGTTTGAATGACAATGTCCGCATGGGATTGAACTACAAGCAGTTTGCCAAATATGCGCTGATGAAGTTGGGTGTGGAAAAAGACATCACGCGCTTCGTGCGCAAAGATGTTCCAAGACGGCTGTCGCCCAGAGAAGAAGTGCTGGCGCGGATGGTGGAATTGGGCATCGCATAGTGAAGTAAAAAGGGCAGAGCGGGGAAGGGAATGTCCAAAGACAAGCAAATAACGAGAGCGCAACCTCATCACAAATTCACAGGCAGTGGCGAGGATGGCGGAGCTTTGCCTGTTCAAGAATAAATCGTGTCCAAAAAAAGAGCCGTGAGAGTTTTTGGACTCACGGCTCGAATGATTCTACTTGGCACTCATAAAATCATTTATTTTTTAAACCCTTGACAGGTGCAGTAATCAGTACCCGCTGGTGGGTGGGACGAGACAACGCCGCTTTGACGGAACCAGTTTTGAGCCAAGTGTAAACCCATTTTGGCGGCGCATCCCCACCAGTCGGGTGCACCCAATAATGATGGGGAGCGATCATTTTTCACAAGAGAAACCGTCAAGCTATGACAAAAGTATACTCTGGAATGGCAGGTCTGCAAGCCGTACAAAGCAATGGAGACGCGCTAAGTCGTAGTTCCGCGGTGCACCATGGTTGCCGGTCAAATTGATTTATCCACTGGTGGCGAGGGGGCAAAGACCCCGATGAGAAAGCTAACTCTACAAGTGACCGGGATCTGCCTAATTTGATGACGAAGGAGTATGGCATGAATTGAAAAGGCAAACGCACGCCAGGGATTGAAGAGGCACATCCATTCACGGGAATGAGCAGGGTAAACGAGAATGCAGCCGGAGTGGATATCGGTGCAATCGAGATAGTCGCTTGTGTGTCAGGCGATGAGAACACACAAATCGTGAAGGCATTTGGGAATTACACAGTTGATCTGCAAGCGCTGGCCAGATGGCTGAAAGGATATGACATCCGGACCGTTGCAATGGAAAGTACAGGGGTATATTGGATTCCGTTATTTGAAGAGTTGGAGCGGCAGGGCTTTGAATGTTTGCTGATCAGTTCGCGTTCCTTGCGAAGAGTATCTGGCAGGAAGAGCGATATTACTGATGCGCAATGGATCCAGACGTTGCATAGTTATGGATTG
>CAVYTW010000019.1:0-141733 GCA_963771375.1 uncultured Chloroflexia bacterium | reverse complement strand
CATGTTCGGGCGCTGGCATTTTTCGGTGGGGTTCCTGAGGTCCTGGTGCCCGACAATTTAAAACAGGGCGTGACACATCCGAGCCGTTATGAGCCGGATTTGAATCCCACCTATCAGGAATTTGCCGAACATTACGGAGTGGCGGTGATCCCGGCGCGCTCGGTCCACCCGAAAGATAAGGCAAAGGTCGAGGTGGGAGTGCAAGTGGTGGAACGTTGGATCTTAGCCCGTTTGCGCAACCGGACTTTCTATAGTTTGGCAGAACTGAACCGGGCGATCGCCGAACTGCTGAAAGAACTCAACGATCGGGAGATGGAACATTTGCAAAAATCCCGAAGACAATTATTCGAAGAGCTGGATCAGCCCGTCTTGCATCCACTGCCTCAAGAACCTTATGAGTATGCCACATGGAAAAATGCCCGTGTCAATATTGACTATCACGTGGAGTTCGAAAAACACTTTTATTCGGTGCCGTATGAGCTGATCCATCAAGAAATCCGCATTCGCGCCACCGAACATATGCTGGAAATCTTCCACCAGGGCAAAGTCGTGGCGGCTCATCCCCGCAGCCAGGTTGCAGGCCGCTACTCCACCCAGACCGCGCACATGCCGGAAAAACACCAGAAGGCTGGGGAATGGACACCTGAACGCTTATTGCACTGGGCGGAAAGCTATGGACCGCAGACGCACCAACTGGTGCGATCCATTCTGCTCTCCCGCCGCCATCCTGAGCAAGCCTTTCGTTCCTGCCTGGAAATTTTACATCTCTCCAAACAATATCCACCGGCTCAAGTGGAACGTGCCTGCCAGATCGCGCATGAAGAGAAATCTCTGAATTATCAGGCCGTGAAAACTCTGCTCGATTTAATCCCGCCCATCCCTGAATCCGCGCCGCTGCCCACCCATGAAAATATCCGCGGCCATTCTTATTACCAGTGAGGTCTCTATGCTCATGCAACCTTTGCTTGATCAACTGATTCAACTGCACCTGCCTGCCTTCCGTGATGGCCTGCAGGAACAACTTCATAACCCGCAATATGCCGAGCTCAGCTTCGAAGAACGTCTGGCGCTTTTGGTGGAGCGGGAAGTCACTCTCCGCCAGGACCATCGTCTCCAACGTCGAATCAAACTGGCGGCCTTCCCTCAATCGGCTACTGTGGAAGATCTCGATCTCTCCCCCGCACGCGGACTGGAGCGCCGCTTCGTGCTGGAACTGGCTCAGTCCCGCTGGATCGACCAGCATCTCAATACCCTCATTCTTGGACCGACCGGATCGGGAAAGTCCTTCCTCAGTTGTGCCCTTGGAACTGCGGCTTGTCGTACCGATCATTCCGTGCGTTACTTCCGCACCTCCCGTTTGCTCTTCCAACTCGCACAAGCTCATGTGGACGGTTCGTATTCCTCATTGCTGGAAAGTCTGGCAAAGATCGATCTGCTCATTCTGGATGATTGGCTGCGCGACCCGATCTCGATTGCTGAGACACGCGATCTGCTCGAAATCCTGGATGACCGCTTCGGACGTTCCTCCACTTTAGTGGCTTCCCAATTGCCGGTCTCGGAATGGTTCACGCAATTCCCAAGTCCCACTCATGCTGATTCAATTTTGGATCGCCTCATTCACAATGCCTACCGCCTTAACTTGACCGGCGACTCGCAAAGAAAGTTGCGAGCCAATCTCCCCATGCCGTCCACTTGATTTATAATGACGCTGCATAGCAGAACCATTATGCCATAACCAGTGTTGCTTCACTCCGCACTGGTCGGCATGCCCGGAATCGGTGGACGATTTCACTGGAATACGCACATTCACTCTTGCCTATTCTGGCAACGTCTAAAATGTCTATAGCAGGATCAATATATATCTCCCAAACGCACCATTTCACCCGAACGCGCTGAGCGCTCCAGTGCATCCATAATCCGCATCTGTTTTACACTCTCACCAGGAGTTAGAGAAAGCTGAACCTGCCCCTGCAGCGCATCGGCAAAATGCTCAATCATCAGCTGATATTCATCAGCCCCGGGGATTGTCATTAATTGCCCGTGCTCGTCATTGGCACCCCGCAGGATGAAAGTAGCATCATTCTCCCATGGAATGAACGCGTTATGGGGCAACTCAATTGCACCATCATTACCGGTAACCGAAAACGTTTGCTGTAAAGCGGCAATGAAGCTGCTTTCGACAACTGCTAGCGCGCCGCTTGGGAAGCGCAACGTACCGGCAAAATTGATATCAACACCACTTCCGCTGTAATCTGCCAGGGCAGACACAGTAGCGGGTTCCTCGCCCAGCAGCCAACGAGCAACGCTGACGCCATAGCAACCCACATCCCATAATGAACCGCCACCCATCTCCGGCAGGAACAGACGCTCGTTGCTGCCATCCCGCTTCACTGGGAAAGTGAAAGAGCTGCGGATTAGCGAGATCTGGCCCAAAGCACCCTCATCCACCAGTTGTTTGATGCGCTTGCTGCGTGGATGGAAACGATACATGAAAGCCTCCATTAACAGGCGATTGTGGCTATATGCGACTTCTGCCATGGCTTCAGCTTCCCTAGCATTCATCGCAAACGGCTTCTCCACCAGGACATGCTTCCCCGCTTCTAAGGCTTTGATCGTCCACTCCTTATGTAGTTGGTTGGGCAGCGGGATATAAACTGCATCTATCTCGGGATCTTCCAGCAACGCGGCGTAACCTTCATAGGCAACCCCTTGTCGGTGCTTCTCAACCAGTGCCTGAGCCTTCGCCAGGTTGCGGCTGGCGATTGCCTGCAAAACCCCGTTCTCAGATTTCAAGATGGCAGGAATCACACAAACTCTTGCGATTTGAGCCGTCCCTAATATTCCCCAGCGAACCATAACGAACCTATATCTCAACCTTCTCTATGCAGCCACCCTGCTCGGCAGAGCGCTTGGCGGTCTCCAGCACTGCGACGACCCGGGCAGTATGCTCGACGGGTACAACCAAGGGCTCACCCAGCAAAAGATGATCCGCCAGATTGTGATGAAAAGGGAAGTTCATCTCAGGCGGTTTTGGCAGGCTTTGCTCGATGACTTGCTCTCTACCTTGCAGGCGCCGCACGCTCAAGTCTGCGCCGAGCTCGGAAGATGGGATCTCACTCTTTCGATAATAGTGCAAGGAATCAACTTCGTAGATGGAAACATCCCGCCAATTGCCAACAATCGCGCCCTGGGTGCCCAGCAAATACCATTTTGGTTTCGGGATGAAGGCCAGGTCTGAATGGGTAAACTCCGCTTCTGATCCATTTGCGTAGCGCATTTGGATACGTTCCTGGTCGGCATTGGTAATATCGTGCCACAGACGGTTCTGGCGCGTGCTTCGCACCTCAGTGATTGTGCCAGGCATCAGATCGAGCATCCAATCCAGGTAATGGGCGCCCCAGTCGAACGATGTGCCACCGGAGACACTCTCTTCTGAATGCCAGAAGCCGCATGGATGCCCATAGCCTCCGATAAAAGACTCCATGTAGAACAACTCACCGATCAGCCCCTCTTTTAGCGCAAGCTTGATTGAGCGATAGTCGTCGTCCCAGCGCCGGTTTTGGTGGCAACCTACCAACAGGTTATTGCGCTCTGCCAGATCTCGTAGGGCGTTCACTTCCGCTGAGTTCAATGCCAGTGGCTTCTCAACCAGAACGTGCTTGCCACCTTCCAGCATCTGTAACGCCAGCCGGGCATGGCTGTTGGGTGGTGTGGCAATGATAACTAGGTCGAGGTCTGGGTCGTTCTGCAGATCGGCTGAATCCTGTGTGTAATTTAGCTCGATAGGACCGAATACTTCCTTGGCAGCTCCCAAACGCGCTTGACTAAGATCACAGATTGTACGCAGCTGAAGCCCAGGTGTTCCTGAGATGGTAGCTTTTGCATGCAATTCACCAACGGAAGGCGGGTATCCAAGCATACCAACTTGCAGGGGCTGGTTGGGCTCTGCCAGGTTGGCCAGGCGGCGGAGCAATCGGTAGAAGATGCGTCTAAAAGTGGGTTGGTTCAGATCCTGGATGGTGGTCAGGGCTGCCGTACCCTGGCCGAAGGAGTGGCATGTCAGCATGGCTTGGTGGGTATAACGCCAGTCGGCGTAAAGTACCACATCCACATTAGCATCCTGCACGCTCAAGGGGAGAAATGTTCCGCTGACATAAAAAGCGTCCGGCAGGCGAACTCCGAGGGAATCTCCACGATTTGTGAACAAGACCCGAATTTCACATTCAGGGCCAGCCTTTTTTGGAAGAGCGCCAAAGAGGCCCGCTGCACTATCGTCTCCTGGGATCGTAGATGTAATCCCCAGGCAGCCTCCACCGGCGGCGATAAACTGCTGCAGACTTTGAAGCTCATTTGCTTCTATATGGAATGGATCGACGACGATGACCTGGTAAGGTTTCAGGTCGTCTGGCAGATGGGGTAATTGGGTCAGGCAAGCGGGGGTCTCGTTAAGGTAGGCAACCAGGTCCGGTGTTCCTGGACTCAAGAAATTATTCACATAAAGGACAGAAAACGTTAATTGATGCAATTCAGGTTCCTTTCTACCTTGACGATTGTCGTTGCATAAAGAACAATCCGCCATAAATTCTACCTTATTAAGTAGGTATCCGGGGAAATAAATAATATTCGGACTGTGATGGCTTGTGGTGGCTACTTGGCTCTATACCGTGTCAGCGACAGTTGGACAGTTTAGGGGAAAAAGTTAAGGTGCATTTTGAGATTGAACCACAATTTGATTTGAACGTGAAGGAAAAGCTTGAAAAGCTTGCCTCTCTGGTACCCCCGTAGGCTAGGATACAACCTTATTGTTAAAACCATCATTCGAAACACCTTGGATCGGCTTAAATGCGAAAAAATAGCATTGTTAAAACGAAATTTTCAGGATAGAACCCCATTGTTATTACCCATAGTGTTTTTGTAAGTCTTGACATCATCTCGTTTTTGAAGATAATAAGAGCCAACAGGCGACCCCATACAAAGGCCATGAAAGAGGAAAGTAAGCTGGCGTAAGCCGACAGAGATGTATAGGATCAACGCTGAAACCTGTGCTCGGTAGAAGCCGGTTGAAGTTCCCTCTTGAGCTGTTCGGGTGAAGACATTCACGTTGGTAGTCCGAACCGTCATCTCAACGTTACATGAGATGCTGATGTTGGTCAGCGCAAAGCGGATTGTCCTTCGTCTATGCTCAGGACAATCCATTTGGGTGGTACCGCGGGAATTCCCTCCCGTCCCATTGCGGATGGGAGGTTTTGTTTGGAGGCATGAATGATTGATAAGTTAAGTGAAATCGAAAAATCTGCGCTAGATACATTGCAATCAGTGGATAACGAATCATCTCTCGACGCGTGGCGGGTGACTCATCTCGGACGCAGTTCGGCTCTGATGCAAGTCTTTGGCGGATTAGGTGCGTTGTCAAAGGATGAACGTCCAACAGTGGGACAAGCCGCGAATCGAGTTCAAGGTGGCACTCGAAGCGGCTTTAGCCGATAAAACGGAATCCATCAAACGGTCCGCGCTGGAACGTTCTTTGAATGAAGAAAAACTGGATATAACTTTGCCCGGCCGCACGATCCATCAGGGACGATTACATCCATCCACACAACAGTTACGACGCGTCTTATCCATTTTGGCTGAGATGGGCTTCCAGGTTTATACGTCGCGAGAAGTAGAAACGGATGAGATGAACTTTCAGTTGCTCAACTTCCCGCCGCATCATCCGGCGCGTGATATGCAGGATTTGCTTTATGTGGAAAGTGAAGAACGCGGTGACAATCCAATTTTGTTGCGAACTCACACTTCGCCTGGACAAATTCACGCCATGCGCCAATTTGCTGCGATGAACCCGAAAGACCCGCCCCCAATTCGGATTGCCTTGCCCGGCATGTGTTTTCGCGCCGAACAAATCACAGCCCGCTCGGAAGTGCAGTTCAATCAAGTGGAAGGATTGGCAGTTGGCAAAGGTATTACGTTCACCGACTTGAAAGGCACGTTGACTGAGTTTGCTCATCGCATGTTCGGGCAGAATGCGCGCACACGTTTTCGCGCTTCGTACTTTCCGTTCACTGAACCGTCCGCCGAAATGGACGTGGAATGTTTTGTATGCGGCGGAACCGGCTGCGCAGTTTGCAAGAATTCAGGCTGGCTGGAAATCCTTGGTTCCGGCATGGTGCATCCGGTTGTCCTGCAAAACGGCGGATACGATCCGAAGATTTATTCCGGCTTTGCATGGGGCATGGGACCGGAACGTCAATTGATGCTGCGCTATCGCATTGAAGACATTCGTTATTTCTGGGGAAACGATATTCGTTTCCTGGAACAATTCTAGGAGGCAGGAATGAAGTTACCAATTTCCTGGCTAAAAGATTTCATTGACCTTGACGGTCTCTCCGTTGAAGACATTGCCCGCAAGTTGACTCTCGCTGGACTCGAAGTGGATGGGATCCAATATGTGGGTTTGCCAATGCCGGTTTACGACGAAGGCGAAAGCCATGAATTCAAAACCAGCGGCATTGCGTGGGATAAAGATAAAATCGTTGTGGCTGAAATTTATGAAGTGAAGCCGCATCCCAACGCGGACCGATTGACTCTGCTTGATCTATTCGATGGTCAGCAACAACAAGTTGTTCTCACCGGCGCGCCGAACATCTTTCACTTGAAAGGCACAGGCAGATTAGCCAAACCGATCAAGGTTGCATATGCCAAAGAAGGCTCGACACTTTACGACGGCCATGCTGAGGGCCTTCAATTAACAACGCTCAAGCGCGCAAAGATCCGCGGCGTGGATTCGTATTCAATGGTCTGCTCTGAAAAAGAACTTGGCATCACGGAAGAACACGAAGGCATCATCCTGCTTGACGATGACGCGCCGGTCGGTACGCCGCTTGCAGATTATATTGGTGATGCGATTCTGGATATTAGCATCCTGCCGAACATGGCGCGCAATGCCAACGTAATCGGCGTGGCACGTGAACTCGCGGCGTTGACCGGACAGCGAGTTGAAGAAGCCAACGATCAAATTCAAAACTGATGGAGAATCCGTTGAGGATTTGGTTTCGATTGAGATTACTGTTCCCGAACTCAATTCGCGCTTTGTGCTTGGATTGATTCGCAATGTGGAAATTAAACCCAGCCCATATCAAATCCAGCGCCGACTCAAATTGGCAGGCATGCGTCCGATCAACAACATTGTCGATGCGACCAATTACGCCATGCTCGAACTCGGTGAGCCGCTTCATGCGTTTGATTATGATGTATTGAAAGAACGGGCCGGAAATAAAAATATAAAGATCATCACGCGTCCCGCAAAAGACGGCGAAAAGCTTACCACGCTCGATAATGCAGAACGAACGTTAACCTCAATGAACGTTCTGGTTTGCGACGAAAATGGTCCGCTCTCGATGGCAGGTGTGATGGGCGGCGCGGAGTCCGAGGTCACGGAAAAGACGCGCAATATTTTGCTCGAAGGCGCGGCTTGGAATTTCATTAACATTCGGCGCACCGCCAAGCAGCATAATCTTCCATCCGAAGCGTCGTTCCGATTCTCGCGCGGTGTGCATCCCGCGCTGGCAGAAACCGGAGTCAAACGCGGATTACAACTTATGGCACAATGGTCTGGCGGAATCGTCGCGCCCGGGCTAGTGGACGAGTATCCGCTCAAGCCGAAGGATCCGACTGTGACCATCACGCCGAAAGACGTGAAACGCTTACTCGGCATTGATCTCACCACCAAACTAATCGCGGATTTGTTGGAGCGGCTTGAATTCAAATGCACGGTGGAGAAGAGCGAAGTCAAAGCCAAAGTGCCGCCGCATCGCATGGACATCGGAACCGGCGTTGTCGGTTTGGCGGATGTGCTCGAAGAAGTTGCGCGGATCTATGGCTATGATCGCATTCCTTCCACGACTATGGCGGATCGATTGCCGCCGCAAGTTGGCAATCCGATTCACGAATGGGAAGAACGATTGCGTGATCTACTTATAGCGCTTGGCTTCGACGAAGTGGTTAGCTATCGTCTCACATCCGCCGAACGCGAAGCGCGACTGGGCCTCACCGGCGATTACGTTCATATCGCCAATCCGATTGCGCCGGAACGAAGCGTGTTGCGCCGCAGTCTGGCCGCGTCCGTGCTGGACGCGATGGAGCACAATATTCGTTTGAGTGAATCGTTGGCGTTCTTTGAAATCGGCCCGATCTTCGAGCTAAATAAAAATGACCTGCCCAATGAACCGCGCAAACTTGCCATTGCAATGACCGGTCTGCGTGAGGCAACTGCATGGGATGCAAAAGATTCAACGGCGTTTGACTTTTACGATATGAAAGGCCGTATCGAACTCCTTTTGAGCGGACTCCGTTATACTAACATTTCCTACTCCGCAACTGATTCCATTAAGTACCTGCATCCCGGCAAGACCGCGGAAATAAAAATCAACGATCAAATCGTCGGTGCGTTCGGCGAGTTACATCCGTTGGTCAAAGAAAAATATGAACTAGACGATTCGCCGGTGCTTGTAGCGGAATTCGATCTCGAAACTTTACGAGCATTGAATCCAACCTACGGCATCATGCCCGTCCCTGAGTTCCCGCCAGTTTTGGAAGACATTGCCGTCATCGTGGATGAATCAGTTGCCGCGTCGCGCCTTGAAACATTGATCCGCCAAACGGGCGGAAAGAGCATAACGAACGTCCGCCTGTTCGATGTTTATCGCGGCGATCAAATCGGAGCCGGAAAAAAATCTTTGGCCTATAGTCTCACTTATCAAGCCATAGATAAAACAATGACTGATGCCGAAGCTGCCGCGATCCGGAACAAAATCGTGAAGCGATTGGAACAGGAAGTCGGTGCGAAGCTGCGAGGATAAATCTAGCGTCTGCATTAAAAAGAGTGGCGACCAAATTGGTCGCCACTCTTTTTAATTGACTGTGATCGTCAGGGACAAAGGGCAGAAAGTTAAGTAGCTTGTAGCTAAAGCCCACCTGGTTGTGTAACTGCCTGCTGCGCTGGGCGCGGTCATGTTGACCGTCAGGGTAACCATTTCTTTTGAAGCAACCGCTTGGGGCAAATCGAAAGAGGTCCCACCCGCAAAGTTTGTGCCGCTGACATAAAGGATGTTAACGTTGCCTCGAAGCCAAGCGCTTGAACCTGTATTCGACATCCTCCACCGTTCCGTAAAACTTTGGCCGGGACTAAACCCAGTTCCATTAGCAGGAGACTGCGAGACACCGCCGCATGTAAAGACGCCGTTTAGATTCCTTGTAGATGTTGCCGTAGCCAGGAGAAAAATAAAGGTCGGCGTAATGGTAGGCGTGTTTACCGGAGTTTGGGATGGAAAAGGCGTCAGTGTGGGAGTCAGCGTTGGAGGAACGAGGGCGGCCGTCTCGGTCGCGGCGGCCGCGGCAGTTTGAGCGACCATCAATTTGATCGCGCCCCTTATCGGAGTAGGAATCTGCGGAGGCGCCGCGAACGTTGACATATCGCAACTCATCAGCAAAAAGATAGAGACGAGGAATATTTGCAAAGCGCGTTTCGATTCTAGGTTCATGCGCGTTCCTCCTCAAATCATTCGTTCGATATTATTTCACTGCAATTGCAATGTAAAGATAGCACTGAGAAAAACCATGCAATTTCCAAGTCAAGGTATATCTTCCCGATTGATTTGGGGCGATTCCTTCCAGCGTGGGAAGCTGGTAGGTGTGACCTGAATCAACTTCCGGCAAATAGATGGGACCTGTTTGGACCGAAATCTGCGGCAAAGTGCTCGGATCTGGTTGTGGAATATTGTTTGTTTGTACACTATACCAGTCTACATAATATCCCGCAGGCCAGTCGTGGGTTCCGTTATTAAGAAGCGTCCATTTTATTTCGAAGTGATCCCCGGGCGCATAAGGCGGATTCGAGTCAAGCGGGCGCTTATCGATATCGGGGTCGCATGAATATGGCTGTGGTGGAACATAAACATAGCCACCTCCGCCACCGGATGAAGGTGCCGTGGTGGAAGTCTCTAGTAGGATTGGTGTCAAGGTGAGAAGCGGAGTCTCCGTGGTCTCAACGGTTGGAGTATCGGTTGCGACTGGTTGCTGGGTTTCGGTCGCGACTGGTTGATAGGCTTGCACCGTTTGCGCTACAAATGTACCAACCTGATTTTGTGCCTGCATTGTCGATGCGACGGAAGTTTGAACCAAGGATTGGACTTGTCCCTGGCTCGGCTGCGCGGGCGCGCAGGCCGCTAATAGCGTGATCAACGCCAGCGTTACGAGCAATGATTTACGGAAAGCTTGCAACGTGGTTTGTTTGGTAACCATAATTTTCTCCTTAGGTAGATTAAGCTTCTTCATGATGAACAGTGTCGCCGGTGCCAATGCCAAGCGGCTGCCATTTCTTCGAATCTTTCAAGCGATGCTGGATTCCGTTGCGATCATGAATTTCGTCGAAGCCCGTGGGCTTGATGAACATTTCCTCGCCATCCAGCAGGCCGGTCAGTCCGGTTTGACCGGGCTCCATGCGTTTGCTTTGGCAATACTTGCATGTCTTCGGATCGTGCGCCTTGTATTCCGTTGGCTCTTCATACGTTGTAACATAGCCTTCGTAATTGCGCAGGATGATCTTATGATCCGAGGCACTGATCTGGTAATTGGGCATCACCGGAATTTTTCCGCCGCCGCCGGGTGCGTCCACAATAAATTGTGGAACCGCGTAACCGGAGGTGTGGCCACGCAAACCTTCCATGATCTCGATGCCTTTCGCGACCGGCGTGCGGAAGTGTCCCGCGCCCTCGACCAAATCGCATTGATAAAGATAATACGGGCGGACACGGATGCGCGTCAACTTCTGGACCAATTCGCGCTGGATGTGAACACAATCATTAATCCCGGCCATAAGAACGGATTGGTTGCCCAACGGAATTCCGACGCGCGACATACGGTCACAAGCCTCGGCCAATTCCTTCGTGATCTCATTCGGATGGTTGACGTGAATGTTCAACCACAGCGGATGGAACCTACCGAGCATATCACATAATTCCTGCGTGATGCGCATGGGCATGAACACGGGCACGCGCGAGCCGATGCGGACGATCTCGATATGCGGAATCTCGCGCAGGCGCGTCAGAATCTCTTCGAGGATTTTCGGAGCCAGCACCAGCGGGTCGCCGCCGGAAAGCAGGACGTCGCGCACTTGCGGCGTGCGCTTGAGGTACTCGATCTGCATCTCGAATTCCTTGCGCGAGAACGTCGCACTCGGGTCTCCGACGATGCGCGAGCGCGTGCAATATCTACAATACGACGCGCATTGCGTGGTGACCAACATGAGGACTCTATCCGGATACCGGTGAACCAGCCCCGGCACGGGAGAGTGGCGATCTTCCGCGAGAAATCTTCCATCATGGATGTGAACGGTACCATCTCCGCATCGGTCGGGATCACCTGCTTTCGTATCGGATCTTCCGGATCGTTTGGATCAATCAGCGAGATAAAGTACGGCGTAATATCCACACGGAACAAGCCGCTGGAATTCAGGGCTTTCTTTTCAAACTCATTCAACGAAATAACTTTTTCAATTTCTTCCACCGCATTCAGGCGGTGACTTAACTGCCAGCGCCAGTCGTTCCACTTTTCATCGGGAACATCGGCATAAACTGGTGCGCGTTTGGAAACGAGAGGGTCAAACATGGAATTTTCCTCCAATGATTGGTAAGGCTAATTATGGGACAGCCACAGCACGACTAAGAGCGCGCGGAGGATCGTGATCAGGGCGATAGAATCTTGCATTATAAACGCAAACATATCCCATCGTTAATATTGTAAGAGCAAACGGAGGGATGGTCAACTCCCTTTGCGGGATGGTCTTTAAAACCGCACTCTTGCAATGTCGAGAGGTGTACAATAAATTCATAATGTAAATATAAAGTAAGGAAGAAATGATGGCGAATGTAGCCGTTCTCACCGATAGCATAGCCAGCCTGCCCGAGACCTTCTTGAAAAGCTTGAAGATCACGACCGTTGCATATTATATTCACCGCGGTGAAGAGGTTTTCCGTGATCTTGTCACGGTACAACGTGAAGAATTCCTGCGCTGGATGATGACCGCAAAATTCGCCCCGAACACGGCCAGCCCGGGCCCCGGTGATTATTTCAACGCGTATCAACGTTTGATCGGGGAAGGCAGCCGGGAAATCGTCAGCATCCACATGACCTCGAAGGCAAGTGGCGGATTTCAGGCCGCGACCGTTGCCCAATCTATGCTAAAAGAAACCAACCCTGAAATCAACGTTGAAGTGATTGACTCGTGTAATGCTTCGCTTTGTCAGGGCTGGAGGGTGATCGAAGCGGCGCGCGCCGCATTGGCGGGTCTTAAACTGGACGAAATAACGGCTCTCGTTAAAAACATGATTCCCGTCTCTCACATGGTTCAAACCGCGGACACGCTCAAATACCTTTATCTGGGCGGACGGATTGGCAAAGCTCAAAGTCTGCTCGGCAGTGTGCTGAATATCAAGCCATTGATCGGATTGGAAAATGGCGAGATCGTGCCGTTGGAAAAAGCTCATAGCCGCGGACAGGCTTATCGTCAAATGGCCGAGATAGTTGCTCAAGCAATCGGACAGGGCAAAGCCAAGGTCGCTTATGTCCATGCCGGCGCGCAACACGAGGTGGAGAAGATCAAGGAATTAGTGGAAGCAAAGGTGAATGTGGTTGAGTCGATGTTCGCCGAACTTTCACCGGCGCTTGCTGTCCATACCGGGCCGGGAACAGCCGGTCTATGTTATTATCTGGTTAAAGGTTGAAAGAATAGAATTGCAAAGGGGAAGAATTTACCGCTCACTTCTGGAATCGGAATCGAGTTGCATGTTAAAATCAATTATCTTGATTGGAGGACATCATGCCCAGACCACGCTTCTACAAATTCTATCGCTACGATGAATTGACCCAACTTCTCCAGGCCTATGTTAAAGAATATCCAAAGCTGTTCAAGCTCGAAAGCATCGGCAAAAGTTATGAGGGCCGCGATGTCTGGCTTATTACCGCTACAAATTTCAAAACGGGTGACGATACGGACAAGCCCGCTTTGTGGGCGGACGGCAACATCCATGCGTCCGAAGTCACGGCATCTGCGGCGTGTTTGTATTTCATTCACACGCTCGCCACGAAATATGGAAAAGATAAACAGGTGACAGCGGCGCTGGATTCGCGCGCATTTTATATTGTGCCGCGTCTCAATCCTGACGGCGCGGAGTGGGCGCTCGCTGATAAGCCGAAAGTGATACGCTCGAGCACGCGCCCCTATCCATATGATGAAGAGCCGGTGGACGGATTGCTCGAAGAGGACATTGACGGCGATGGACGCATTCTATTGATGCGCGTGCCCGATCCAAACGGGACATGGAAGCGACATCCGGAAGAACCGCGTCTTCTCATCCGACGCGATCCCACCGAATTTGGCGGAAAATACTATCGCGTTCTCCCCGAAGGCTTTTTGAAAAACTACGATGGCGTGACGATTCAATTGCGCAGTCCGAAAGAGGGGCTGGATTTGAATCGCAACTATTCCATTGCGTGGCGCACGGAATCAGAACAGCACGGCGCGGGACCATATCCTACCAGCGAGCCTGAAGTTCGCAATCAAATTGATTTCATTGTCAAGCATAAAAATATCACAGGCGCGGTATCGTTCCACACGTTTGCGGCAACCATCATGCGTCCGCATGATGATCGTTCCGATGATGAATTTCCCGCCGAGGATTTATGGACGTATAAAAAGATCGGCGAGGAAGGTACCAAGCTGACGGGTTATCCAAACATTTCGGTCTTTCATGATTTCAAATATCATCCCAAATCGTTCACCACCGGCGCGTTCGATACATGGATGTACGACCACCTCGGCATCTTTGCGTGGACGGTCGAGATCTGGAGTCCGATCAAACAAGCCGGAATCAAGAACTATAAATATATTGATTGGTTCCGCGAGCATGCTGTGGAAGATGATTTGAAGATACTCAAGTGGAGCGACACAAAACTCAAAGGCAAGAGCTATGTGGATTGGTATGAATTTGACCATCCGCAATTGGGCAAAGTGGAATTGGGCGGCTGGGATTGGCTGAACACGTGGACGAATCCACCCGCCGAATTTTTGGAAAGTGAAATCAAGCGATTTCCCAAATGGTTAATCTGGCATGTATTAGTCTCGCCGACATTGAATCTGCGCGAGGCCAATGTCACTGCGCTTGGCGATCATAACTATCGCGTGCGAGTTGTTCTTGAAAATACGGGATGGCTTCCAAGTTATGTCACGAAGAAAGCAATTGAAAGAAAAGTGCGCGGCTTGGTTTGCGAGATCGAATTATCGAAAGGTGCGAAGCTGGAAACAGGCAAACCGCGCGAAGAACTCGGTCAATTGGATGGACGCGCTTACAAGGAAGCCACCTTGGGCGGCGAAGGAACAAGCGATCGTTTGAAAGTGGAATGGATCGTGCGTGCGCCAAAAGGTGGAAAAGTCAAAGTGATTGCGCGTCATGAACGCGCTGGGACGGTGAAAACGGAACTCGAATTGAAATAAACATCATAGGTCGGACTGGCAGTCCGACCTACTGTTATATTTTCATCCTCCACAACGGGACCGTTTCTTCATATCCTTTGATTTCCGCTTGGAAGCGCATCATCGAATTTGGTGTGGCGATCTTTTCTAATAATTGAATTGCCTCAGGATCGTTACGGACCGATTGAGAAAAAATCACCTCGCCTCCATTGGAAAAATGCGGCAAGCGCGCGGCAAGATTCACGGTCGAACCGAAATAATCCAACCGCTCATTCATATTGACCGCGATGCACGGCCCGTGATGGATTCCGATTTTTAACCACAAGCCCTGACCGCGCGCATTCAGCGTCTTCTGTGCGCTTGTAATCGCTTTCAGCGCGCAAGCAGGGCGGAGGAAAACGGCCATGATCGAATCACCCATCGTCTTGATGATCGAGCCCCCTTCCGTTGCAATTGCCTTTTCCAAAATCTCAAAGTGTTCGCGCACGCGTCCGAAGGCAGGCGCATCGCCAATCTGACGATATAAACGCGTCGAGTTCGCGCAAATCGGTAAACATTAACGTCACAGAGCCGACGGAAATCTCTTCACCCGGCCTCAATACTTCTGTGGCGAATAGGTCGCGAAATACCTGCAAGGTGGTTACATCCGCAGCGGTGGACGCCTGATCGGACCAGGCTGTTCGCTCAATCTGAAACGTCTGCGGCTCCTGCGTGATGTTCATCAGCTTGATGTGCGGCACTAATGAAACATGGGCTTCGCCATATGGCCAGCCATCGTACGAAGCCCTGGCTTCAAAAGCGGATTTGCCTTCTTTCGCGGCGACCAAGCCGCGTGATCCGGAAAGACCCGAAGCGCGCAGAAGATAACGTCCCTCTTGAAATTCGGTATTGAATGCTAATTCTTCGCGCGGCCAGAGAGTCTGAAACAGAATAATATGCGGCTGGCGTTGCGGGCTTCCGACGCAAAATTCAAGCGTCACATCAATGGCCCGCACCGATGGATTGGGCCGAAAGATCACTTCCACATTGTGATCGAAATTTGCGGCGAAATCAATGTTGCATGTATCGCAATGCGATGTGGAATGTACCGCGCTCAAGTGTGCGCTGGTATCTGTTGTGCCGCGGCAGGACGGACAAAGCAAATCCCAAAACATATCAAGGATGCCAGCACGTGTGCTTCGCAAAAATAATTCAAGCACGGAGCGACGCGAAACTCCCCAGCGATCTGCGAGCGCATAAGGCCGGATGCGTTGAAGTGAAAGATCATCGGCGTGATCTAGGAATCCTTCGAGACGCTGGATCAACGCCGCGTTGGCATCATCTTTGTTCAACGGCGCGCTCAACGACTGGAAGCGGGCGCGGCCCACCGAGCTGAGTCCGCGCTGGGATGAAATCTCAGCAAGTGACCCACCTTGGGATGCGATGCGATCATACGAACGAAAGACTGATTCGAATCTTGTTTTGCTGAAAAGGCCAATGACCACGAAAATCCCCAAAGTCCCGATTGGATTGCGCGCCCGTGCCCAGACCTGATAAGTGACGCGCGTGCCGCCAGCGGCGCACGGTTCGAGCGCCATTTGAACCCGCATCTCCGCTATCGGGCCGCCGCGATAACGCCGATCAATGCCAAGCGCATAAGGATAGGTCCACTCGAAAGGTTCTTCATCCCATTCGATGAACGGCAGTGGGAGGTGAAAACGAAGGTGCCGCACGCCATTCTCGATGCCGAGCAATTTCACAGACGGCAAGCCCGTATCTCGGTTGAAGCGATTGGTGTCCGAGATGAATGGCCATAATGCTTCAGGGCTTGAAGTTAAATCCCATTGCCATTGAAAGTGATATTCGCGTGCCATTGTCCCTCAGACGATAAATGTCTACAAATTCATACCTGTCAAAATTCTGCAACCCAATCCAATTCATGCTGAACGTTTGATCAAGTTAATAGATGCCGATTGTGGGATCGATCTTTTGAGCGAACTCATTGATCCCGCCAGATACGTTATGGATATTCGTCCAACCCTGTGAGACCAGCCAAGCTGTCACCTGCATGCTGCGGCTTCCGTGATGGCACATCACGTAAATCTCGGCGTCTTTGGAGCGCGCTGATTCGGAAAGTGCATTCGTCCCTTCGTTCCCCAAGCGGCTCATCGGCACGACCTCGAGACGGGTATCCGTGATCTTGGCCTGTTCCAACTCCGCCAGCTCGCGCACATCCAGCAAAATAAATTGCTCTTTGGATTTTAGTTTCTCCGCTAATTCTTTAACAGTAATTTCGGAAATGGTCATATTAATCGCTCACAAAATTTATTGCTCAATCCTGCACAATCAACGAACAGCAGGTCAATGCACCTTCGGCTTTTGCAAGTTCATCCGCATCTACATCCACTATCTTGATTCCCGCATCTGCCAATTTCTTACGCGTCTTTGGAAAGGATTTTGCATATAGGATTGTATCGCCGATCAATAAAGCATTCGCGGCATAGGCTTCGGATGGATCAATCTCGATGAACTTCATTCCGGCGAAATTCTTTTTATCTGTCCATGCCGGGTTGATCAACAAAGTATCTTTGGCAACCTGCGTCACGGCGGATTTCAGGTGCAAGCATCCACTCGCTATAGCCGCGTGGACTTCATAGCCATATGGTTGAAGAAAATCCTGAATCTGCTCGATGGCATTTGTATCGCTTCTTGATGACAAACCAATATAGATTTTTTTGCCAACTCGTAGAATATCTCCACCGTCCACGCGTGCGGGAGCTTGGATAGTAAACAATTTTCGATAGGGAGCCAAAACTTTGGCGATGGATTCGGTTTCAGGTTTGCGCGAGTCCGCTCCGGGTCGGAGAATAATCGCACATTCATCCAGCACCAGCGCGGTATCTTCCACAAAAACTGAATCAGCCAAGGTCGGCTCTTCGGGCAAGGATAAAATCGCCAGGCCAAGATGTTTCAACGCGGTTTCGTATTCCGCATGTTGAACACGCGCCCGCTCAACATCAATCGGCGTGCGCTCGAGGTGAGTCAATTCGCAATGGACAATGGAACGGCTGACTTCGCGCGTAATCGCGATCAAAATTTATACTCCCCAGAAGCCGTGTCGAACCGGTCTCACATCGGAGGATGTAACAAAGGCTTCTGTATCCACTTCATGCACCACACGTTCAACGTTCGGCACATCTTTGCGAAGCACACTGGCGCTCAACATGTGCACCATGCCGTCCTTGCCGCGTGCAGGGACCTCAGTGACAGCAAAACCGGCTTCACGCAAAGCTTGTGCCAGCGCCACACCGCGCGCCGAACTGATAATGCTCATGTGAATGTGTCCAATGGCGAGGCGCTCTTCGATCAACATGCCGACCACATTGCCGGTGGCAAATCCCGCCGCGTAACCGAGGATCGTCAAAGGATTACCCAAATTGGAAAGCACGCGCGTGATGGCGATGATATAAACGGCAGCCTCAAAGAAGCCAAGCGTCCATGCGATGCCTTTGCGACCGCGCACCACGAACAACAGGCGCAATGTATCGAGCGACATGTCGGTAACGCGCAGACAGAAGATCATCAACATGATCAGCCAGGCGGAAGGAGAGAAAAGAAAGTTAAACATGGTTATTTTAGCGCGGGAACATAAAACCGTTCTACATATTCCTTCACCATGCGCCGCGTGCTGAACTGGGGGATCACAGTTTTCATGGAATTTTTCATATGCGCGATCCATTCATGCGGGATTTCCTTTGGATCGCGGTCATAGTATAGCGGGATGATTTCGTTCTCCAGGATATTATATAAACTCTGCGCGTCTTCATGATCCTGGGCCTCGGCCACATCGATATCTTTATCTTCCCCGATTGCCCAGCCATTCTGACTGTTAAAGGCCTCGCGCCACCAGCCATCCAGCACGGAAAAATTCAATGCGCCATTTAGAGCGGCCTTCATCCCGGACGTACCGCTCGCTTCCATCGGACGACGAGGCGTATTCATCCATACGTCTACGCCCTGAACGAGATAACGCGCCAGGTTCATATCATAATCTTCGAGGAAGACGAGGCGTCCGCTGGCTTCCGCGCGCTTAACCTGACGATAGACTTGTTGAATGAGTTGTTTGCCGGCTTCATCCGCGGGATGTGCCTTGCCCGCAAAGATGATTTGCACCGGCATGTTTGGATGGTTGATGATATTGAGCAATCGGTTTACATCGGACAGCAGGAGTGCAGGGCGTTTATAAGTCGCAAAACGCCGCGCAAAACCGATGGTCAATGCATAGGGATTGATCATCACACCAGAAGAAACAACTTGAACCGGATGATACCCTCCCGCTTCCCAGCGGTCCCGGACGCGCTCGCGCATATAGAAAGTAAGTCTGCGCTTGAGATGCAAATGCACTTCCCACAAGGCCGCATCGGGAATTTGATCCAGCTTTGCCCATAGATCGGGATCATCAAGATGATCCATCCAATCTTCGCCAAAATGCAAACTCAATAAGTTTCGCAGACGGCGTGCCATCCAGTTGGCGGTGTGAACGCCATTCGTCACATAGCTGATTGGCACTTCATCTTCATTGTGATCGGGCCACAGGAAATGCCACATCTTGCGCGCCACGCGTCCATGGAGTTCGGAAACGCCATTGCGGCCCTCCGCATTGCGCAACGCCAGCACGCCCATGCTAAAGGTTTCTCCAGATGGCGTGTGATGACGCGCAATATCAAAGAATTGTTCACGGGTGATATTCAGCTGCGGCCACAATGCGGAAAAATATTTATCGATCAGCCACAGCGGAAATTCATCATTGCCCGCCGCCACCGGCGTGTGCGTAGTAAAAATATTTTGTCCGCGCGTTTTTTCGAGAGCCTGCTCAAAGGTGCGACCCGAAGCCACGAGTTCACGCGCCCGTTCAATGGTCAGGAAAGCCGCGTGGCCTTCGTTCATATGCCAGACCGAGGGATTGTATCCAAGCGCGCGCAGCATGCGGACGCCGCCCACGCCCAAAACGATTTCCTGCATCACGCGCAGGTCAAGGTCGGACCAATAAAGGCGCGCCGTCAAATTTTTATCAAGCCTTGAATTTGGGTCGATATTTGAATCGAGCAAATAAAGCGGAACGCGACCCACACGGATTTCCCATAAGCCCAGTGAAACGTTTCGATCAGGAAATTCTACGTCCACCGTGATGCGGGTTCCATCATCCGCAAAAACTTGCATTGCAGGCAGGTCGGCAAAATCGAGTTCGTTATTGACAGCATCCTGCCAGCCGTCTTCGCTGATGCGTTGAGTGAAAAATCCCTGCCCATACATCAGACCCACGCCGACCAATGGCAGGCCAAGATCCGATGCTTCTTTCAAATGATCACCAGCCAGCACACCGAGTCCGCCCGAATAAATCGGAAGCGTTTCATGCAGGCCATATTCCATCGAGAAATATGCGATGGGGCGATTGGTCAATTCGGGGTGAGCCTGCGCCGCCCATGTTTCCGTCTCGGTCATATAAGCATCGAAACTGGCAAAGACGCGGTCATACAATGCCAGATATTCTTTTTCATCCGCGGCCTGATTAAGGCGCGCCCGCCCGATTTTGCGCAGAAGTTGAATTGGGTTATGACCGAGACTTTCCCACAGATCGTAATCAAGTCTGCCAAAGACGCGCGCAGCTTCGGGTTGCCACGTCCAGCACAAATTGTAGGCTAGTTCGCCGAGTTTGTTGATGCGCTTGGGCAGGTCAAAGTGATTGGGTAATTTGGAATGAAACGTATTCATAGCGGCAGAATCATACCACAAGCTTTTGGGCTACAATAAAGCCATGCCTACCGTTCAACTTTTCATTACGTGCCTTGTAGACAGTTTCTTTCCTGAGGTCGGTGAAGCGATGGTCAGCGTGCTCCGCCGCGCGGGTGTGGAGGTGGACTTTCCGCGCGGTCAAACCTGTTGCGGACAACCCACGTTCAACGCGGGACTGCGAACGGAGGCGCGCCAAATCGCGGAGCATACCATCCGAGTCTTTGAATCCGTTAAAGGCGATGTAGTCATTCCATCGGGATCATGTGCGCACATGATCCGACATAATTACGAAGAGTTATTCGCCGATGATCCGACCTGGCTTCCACGCGCAAAAACGCTAGCCGCACGCACTTATGAATTTACTGAATATCTTGTTGATGTTTTGGGTATCACCGATTTTGGTGCGCGCTGGGATGGCCCGCTGACCTATCATCCGACTTGTCATCTGCACCGCGGCCTAGGCATTGACCGTCAGCCGCGCGAATTATTGGCCAATATAAAAGATGCGGAGATCCGTGAATTGCCTGAAGCCCAGGATTGCTGTGGCTTCGGCGGAATCTTTTCCGTGGAACATCCCGAACTTTCAGCGGAGATGTTGAAGCGCAAAATCAAAAACCTCGAAACGACCCAATCTCCCACATTGGTGGTATGTGACGCGGGTTGTTTGATGCACATCCAAGGCGGATTGCATCGCAGGAAAATGAATCAAAAAGTCCTTCACATCGCGCAGATTCTTTCAAGGAGCGACCGCTCATGAAACCTCGCATCCCGCCTGCGTTGGCGTTATGGATCGTCGCTCCTGTTTTGGGCGAGGTGATTTCAGGCTCGACGCGACTCAATGATTTTTTCAATCCATCCACGCTGATCACCGAAGCAATGTTATATGGATGCGGTGCAGTCCTTGTGCGTGAACTTGTCGTCCGATGGAAAAAAGGATGGCTCGCAATGCTTTTACTCGGCATGGCATACGGAATCTACGAAGAAGGCATGATCGTTCAATCTTTCTTTGATCCAACCTGGCATGACCTGGGTGTTCTTGCAACATATGGCAGAGCGGCGGAAGTCAATTGGATTTGGACCGAACACCTGATCGTCTTCCACACACTAATCAGCATTTCGGCAAGTATTACTTTCGTTGAGATTCTTTATTCGTCTCAGCGTGGCGACTCATGGGTGAAAAGTCGCTTCTGGTGGATTGCCAATTGGACCGCGTTCCTCGCTTTATTGATTCTTTGGAAGATTCTCATCAAATATGATTCCGGCACTTGGCAGTTGGTTTGTATTTTGACGATATTGCTGCTAGCCGCGCTCGCCCGCGTCTTTCCTGAACGCGTCCTGCCACCTATTATTAAATCGACTCCGCAACCGGCGCGTTTCTGGTGGACTGGATTCCTTGCTTACTTTGCACAGCTCCTGCTTATATATGGTTTTTCGTCGAAAGGAACCCTCCCGTTTCCCATATTGATGCTGTTGGTCTTGTTGTTCGACATGTTCGTTCTATGGCTTGTCTTGCGTTGGAACGGAAACGGCAGTTCTTGGGATGATCGCCATCGTCTGGCGTTGATCAATGGCGCGTTATGTTTTTTCCTCATCTTCGGTCCGCTTACGACAAACGGAAAATATCCAATCATGTATCTTAGCAGTCCATTGTTATTTATTCTGATATGGCTAGTTTATCGCCAGGTAGACAAACGTGTCGTAGTCCAACAGACTTCCTCTGCACCATCAATTTGAAAATGCGATGACTACTCACTTTAGAGCAAGAATTCGTCAATCCATTGCGAATGAATCCCTGCAAATCGCGCTGGATAACAACACCCAACGCCGTTTGAAGGGACGCGCCCTTGCATTTGAATCTTTGCCGGATTGGCGCGAGCGACGTCAACGCGCACACGCGATTCGCGCGGATGTCATCTCACATTTGGATGAATATCTGGTTCAATTCATTGCGAAGGTTGAACAAAATGGAATCATTGCTCATCGCGCCCAGGACGCAGCGGAAGCGATTAAGATTATTTCGGAAATTATTGGATCAGAACCAAAATTAATTGCCAAATCAAAAAGCATGGTCACGGAAGAAATTGAACTCAATCATGCGCTCGAGGCGGCGGGACATCGCGCCGTTGAAACCGATCTCGGTGAATACATCGTCCAATTGCGCGGCGAAAAACCCGCGCACATTATCACGCCTGCGGTTCATCTGCGCCGCCACGAAGTGGGAAAACTTTTTCAAGAGAAACTAGGTATCCCATACACTGAAGATATTCCGACGCTTACAAATACAGCCCGCAAAGTTTTGCGCGAAGTTTTTCTCACTGCGGATGTCGGCGTGAGCGGAGTTAACTTTGGTGTTGCCGAAACGGGAACGCTTTGCATCGTCACCAACGAAGGCAACGGGCGCATGGTCACAACGATGCCGCCGATTCATATTGCACTGATGGGCATGGAACGAATCGTCCCGACATTGGACGATCTAGCCTTGATGCTTTCGCTTCTGCCGCGGTCCGCGACGGGACAAAAGCTCAGCGTTTATACCCAACTGATTCATTCGCCTCGCCGCGCGGACGAAACAGATGGCGCGCGTGAAAGACATTTGGTCATCCTTGACAATGGCCGCTCGCGCTTGCAACATTCATCATTACAGGAAGCTTTATATTGCATCCGATGCGGCGCGTGTTTAAATGCCTGTCCCGTTTTCCGCGAATTGAGTGGACATGCTTACGTTGGTGTTGATGGTTCGATTGCGCCATATCCCGGACCGATTGGCTCGATTGTCTCACCGGGTTTATTGGGCTTGGAACAATTTGGGCATCTGGCCCAAGCATCCTCGTTGTGCGGCGCCTGCAAGGATATTTGTCCCGTTGACATTGACCTGCCAAAATTGTTGACGAGAGTGAGAGCAGGAAATCCCTCCAGCGAAATGCAAAACGCACAAAGCAAAGGTGTTGGTCTCTCTTTGATGAGCAGAGTTGGTTTAAAAGCGTATGGCATGATTGCCTCGTCGCCACAATTATTTACACTTTCTCAGAGGCTGGCCGGAATAGGAACGAGAATCCTTTCTCCATTTTCTCAATGGATGTGGATTCCGGCATTCACGGGATGGGGTTACAGCAAGGATCTTCCGCGCTTTGCAACAAAAACATTTCGGGAGAAGTTTAACCACAGAGATACAGAGAACGCGGAGATTTTCAGGACAGAGAAAGAGGAAAAAAAGGAAGCCGATGTGCTGAAAGCGCACAGCGTAAATCTGGTCGAAAGGTTTTCGCAGGAACTGGAAGCAGTCGGAGGTCATGCTTATCGCGTGAGACAGGATAAACTATCGAAAAGGCTGATTGCATTTTTGAAGGAACACGGTATCAACGCGGCCATGATCTGGGATTCGATTCCAGCGTTGAACGAATCTGATTTAACGGAAGCCATTGTAAGGGCGGAGAGAAGCGTTGATCCAACATTGAAAGCAGGAATCACAGGTGCGTTGTCTGCGATTGCAGAAACAGGAACATTAATGATTCCATCCGGCAAAGGTCGGCCGTTAGGGGTGTCACTGCTGGCTGAATTTCACATCGCGATTATCTCATCATCGCAAATTGTTTGGTCATTGGATGAAGCATTACAAAACAAAGAAGTGCGAAACGCTTCCGCTATCGCGTTGGTCACCGGGCCGTCTCGCACGGCAGATATCGAAATGACGCTGACCATCGGTGTGCATGGACCTAAGGAGCTACACGTGTTCGTCGTTGACGATTGATGAGGCGGATGATACAATCTCGCCTCGATCTGGGCTGGTTTCAAACCGCCACAGATCACATCGCAAACTCGAGTCGGCGATGCAGAAGTTCGCCCCCATCGTCTAGCGGCCCAGGACGAAGCCCTCTCAAGGCTTAAACAGCGGTTCGAGTCCGCTTGGGGGCACTTTGCTTACCGTCTTTGCATACAAGGCGGTTTTTATTTTATTAAACTAGAAACTCCATGGAGAGACAAGATCGAATCGCAGGAAATCTCTATAAAAGGCGCCGTTCGATGCTTTATAATAGCACGATAAAATGGAGGCAACTATGCTGAAAAAGAAAATTGCATTCATCGGTTCAGGCGCCATGGCGGAGGCCATGATCGCGGGACTGATCCGCCAGAAATTGGCCCAACCCGAAGAATTATCCGCATCGGGTCCCCGCCCGGAGCGCGGCGAGGAGCTAAAGAAAAAGTATGGCGTGAAACCATTTACGGACAATAGTCAGGCCGTTCACAATGCGGATGTGGTGGTGCTTTCGGTCAAGCCGCAGCGCTTATCAAATGTGATGAAGACCCTTAAGGGAATTCAATCCGACGCGCTGGTGCTTTCGATTATCGCTGGTGCAGGCATCCATAAGATCAGCGCCGGGCTGAAACACAACGCGGTCGTTCGCTCCATGCCGAACACTCCCGCACAAATTGGAAAGGGCATCACCGTTTGGACGGCATCGTCTGAGGTGACGGAAGCGCAAAAGGAAGTGGCGCGCGCGCGATCCTTTCCGCGTTAGGCGAGGAAGTTTTCGTGGAAGAGGAAAATTATCTCGACATGGCAACGGCTCTTTCGGGAACTGGACCCGCATACGTTTTCCTTTTCATGGAGGCGTTGATCGACGCGGGTGTGCACATGGGCCTGCCGCGTCGTCTCTCCGAACAGTTGGTGGTCGAGACCTTCCGCGGCTCCGTGGAATATTATTGCAAGGCAGAGCATCATCCGGCCGCGCTGCGGAATCAAGTCACCTCGCCAGGAGGCACATCCGCCGAGGCCTTGTATTATCTTGAGAAGGCCGGATTCCGCACAGCGATTTCCCGCTCGGTTTGGGCGGCGTATCAACGCTCGTTGGAATTGGGAAAAGAGAAGCCGATTCATATTCCCGAAGCGCATGATCAAGAAGAAACTTAAACCTTCTTAGCCTTCCACAAAAAAGGAAAATGATATGGCTCATCCATTAGTTGACCAGCTCCGCTTTACACGCAGTGAATGGTTGCGCGGACTCGAAGGTGTCTCCGAAGAAGACGCCGCGAAACATTTTGGCCCGATGAACTGCATCAGTTGGACGGTGGGACATCTGGCTTGGCATGAACAACGTTATTGGCTCGAGCGCGCACAAGACAAAATCCTGCTCCCAGAATTGAACATCTCCTTTAAGTCATGGTGCGCCGATGAGCACGCCCTCATTAAAGGAGATGCTTGAAATGTGGCACAGCGTGACCAAAGCCGCTGACCCGTTCCTGGTTTCATTGACCACCGCAGGCCTGCTGGTTGATTTATTGCATAAAGGCAAATCTATCGGTCAATCGATTGGTTCAGGCATGCATCGCATCATCTATCATTATTGGTATCACATCGGCGAGATCCAAGCCATCCGCCAGATGCTGGGACAATCGAACCTGCCTGAGTACGTGGGCGAGATTGAAGAGCAAGCGCCCTATAGGGCGGAGGAGAATTGATGAGATTGGATTTCAATAGGGAAGGATAGATCAATTGATCGGAATATTATTCTTTGCCCTGGCGATCTGCTTATTTATTCAGATGACAATTTGGACACTAGATTCCTTTCGATGGGGGATTACTGCTATTAGCTTCTCTACATCATTTCCGAGCAATGTACCAGAGAACATTATCAACCAAGAGCTCAAGTATAAAAGTATAACTTTCAAGTTCATCACACAAAATATTGGATTATTTAAACCTAAGCTCAAAATGCGCGGCAGAATAGGTTTTCCACTATTAGGGGAAATGAGATTTACAAAAAAAGGAGCAATACAAATCAAAATTCGGATTCCCCTTTCTTTTGTGTTGTTGGCAATCGTATCCTTCATCGGTTTAGTAAGCTTCTTTATGCAAGGAGTTTACACCCTAGATGCCATTGTCCAAGGTCTTGTAGAAGCCAGCGCAATGATAGCATTTATTGGAATATTTTTTCTAATTGGTTTCTTTGTTGAGAAAGATAGAATCGAGTACAGTATTGAATAAATGAAAAAATATCTTGAACAACTGAACAGAAATTCTGATAGCCAAGAGTTCAGAGAATAAAAAGAGAATGTCAATGTTTCAAGTATCCGATGCATGGAAAGCAACCTACCCAACCGCTCATACGGGTGTACTCGTCATGCGCGAGGTCATCAATCCGCCGCATCATGCCAAGTTGGAAAAACGGAAAGCCGCACTTGAAGAGGAATTGCATGCGCGCTTTGCAGGTCAGGATCGCACCGCGCTGTTGAGCCATCCGATTCTGCAAGCCTACGAGGCGTATTATCGGCAGTTCAAAAAAACATATCACGTCCAGCTTCAACTCGAGTCGATTCTCTTCAAGGGCAAATCCATTCCCAGCGTGGCGGCATTGGTCGAAGCCATGTTCATGGCGGAGATAAACGACCTTCTTCTCACGGCGGGACACGATCTGGATACGCTTCATCTGCCTCTGACGCTGGACGCGGCACAAGGAACCGAATCTTATACTTTATTGCGCGGCGAACCGCAAACTCCCAAAGCGGGTGACATGATGATTCGTGACAGCGAAGGAATCATCTCAAGCATCATCTACGGACCAGATCAGCGCACGCAGATCACGGCTCAGACGCGCAATGTAATTTTTACGACCTACGCACCATCTGGAATCAGTGAAGAAGCGGTCACGAATCATTTGCATGAAATCCAACGCAATGTGGAACTCATCGCTCCGAATTCAACCGTTGAGCTGTTAAAAGTTTTTAGTGCGAATACATGAAACCAATGATAAAGGAAAGTTTTGTATGGCAGAGAAAATCGAAATCACCGATGAGTTCATGAGACAAACTCTCGCAACGGGCAAGCAATATTTCTGTGTGCTATACAAAAAAGGCGGAGGCACAGATTTTTCTAAAGAAGAGGCTGACAAAATTCAATGGGATCACCTTCGCTATTTGTTCGGACTTCGTGCGGAAGGAAAGCTTCTTTTGAACGGACCGATCTCGGATAATCCGCAATTCACTGGCATTGGAATTTTCAATTCCACCGATAAAGAGGAAATCACGCGTTGGATGGATGAAGATCCCCTTATAAAAGTAGGCAAAAGGTCGTATGAACTTTATCCGTATTTTGGAATCCCCGGCGACAGGTTGTCGTAGCTGAGAGGTGAATGATGAGCGTTAGTGTTTGTCCAATCGCGGCTATCAATGCACCCATCGAACGCGTCTGGGAATTATTAGCCGAGCCTGCGAATTATGATTTATGGTGGGATGCAAAAACACGTTCCATCGTCCCCGAAGGCCGCGCACACGCGGGACAAAGAGTCCATGCCAAAGCGGGCGGATTCAATATCTTTCTTACGGTCGATGCTGTGGATGAATCGAAACATAAAATTGATTTCACAACGAAGTTTCCTTTTGGCATCACCGGGTTCAATCACCTCACCTGCACCGCGCTTCCCAATTCCACCACACAAGTTTCGTTTGGCTGAGACTTTTCCTTCTCACCTGTATGGTGGGGTTGGATCTGGGAACACTTTGCACCGAATCTTACTGCATGACAGCGTCGCCGATTCGCTCGCGCGTTTGAAGCGCGCCGCAGAAAGAACATAAGCAGGGATTTTAAGTTCTTAAAACATTACCAAATTCCAGAATCAATGATATACATCTAAAGACTTAGTGGTGCAAAAAAGGATCTTTAGAAATATGGAAAACTCGCTGCAATACTGGGGACTCTCTTCGTGCATTGACTTGTACGAATGTGATCTAGGATTGATGAAAGACGAAGATGCCATTCGCAAGTTCGTCCAGCAGTTATGTGATCGAATCAAAATGAAGCGCTACGGCGAGACGCAGGTGGTGCACTTCGGGGAAGATCCACGCGTCAATGGATTCAGTATGACGCAGCTAATCGAGACTTCACTGATCTCCGCACATTTTGCCGAAGCCAGTTGCGCCATCTATCTAGATGTATTCAGCTGTGCGTCGTACGATCCAAAAGATACCGCCGAGTTTGCGTTGAAGTATTTCAAAGGGAAGCGTTATGCCCTGCATGTGGTTGAAAGAAAATAAATGTCAACGCCCTGCGCCCGCCTGCCCCGTGTATTTCAGGGTTGCGAGCGAGCATTAGCGAGCGCGGCAATCTCATGTGTTCTGTAACGTAAATCATTCATCCCAACACCGCTTCTCTCACCGCATTACATCGTTCGCAATCGTCCTGCTGGCAAAGCAAAGCCAGCGGGTTTTCTTTTAAGATGCGAATCACGTTTACAAACAATACTCTTAATGAAACGGCTTGAACGACTGTATTTCCGATTTGTATTGCCCGCGTATCATTGACGAGAACCGGCGCGATGGTATTGAAACCTGCCGAGTTGCCGGGAAAGCCGGGACATTCCACGATGCGATTCGGCATCAATGCCCAGCGCAGGAATTGTTTTCGTCCCTCGAGTTTTTCCGCGTAATGAATACTGGTATTGACGGTGTGATCCACGCCGAGCAACAAGACCCATCCATCCGCTTCCGCCAGCGCCGCAATCGGTGCCAGGTGATTTTGAATCGTTTGCGAGGCTAAAAAATTTTCAGCGCGGATTCCCGCGAACGATTGGATCGGATGCGATGTTCTTTTTGCGTTTGGCAGATTCCGCAACGTTTCCGGAACGATGCCCATCAATTTATCGCATGGCATGTTCGGCATGAAGGGTTCGGCCATCACATTCAAATCTTGTTCCGCGCCGTACGTGATTCCATTGTTCGGCGGCCCAACGTTCGGCGTGATCATCGTTTTATAGGTGAAGGTCGGCATGACCAGTGCTCCAACCGAATCAAGAACAGCGCGCAATAAAGTCTGCGCGCCGCCGTCAATCTCCCCGAATGATCTCAACGAGGCGTGAGCAATGACCGGTGCATCTTGCAGCCGTAAACTGTCAATAGCGCTTTTCAGCTCTTCGTAAGCAAGCATAATCTTAACAAATGTCAACGCCCTGCGTTCCTTCTGGGTCGAGACCAAGCAGTGACATGCAACACGATTTTACACGAGAATTTCTTCTGTGCTATCATTGCGCCGAAACTTGCCCAAGGAGCACAACATGGATACTCTTCTCCTGATACATTCATTCGTCCGCTGGATCATCATTCTCGTCGCGGTGATCATCATTGTCAAATTCGCGATTAGTTGGGCGGCGAACAGTCTCTTCAAAGCTATGGATCGCGGGCTCACCTCTGCGTTCAGTGGTTTGATGGACTTGCAGGTATTGCTTGGTTTGATTTACTTAATCTGGGATGGTATCGCGGTTGCTGGATTTCCGGCCTATCGTATTGAGCACGGGATCACGATGGTTATCGCCGCGGCGGTGGCGCATTTGCCATCTCGTTTCAAAAATCTAAATGACAAGCTGCGCTTTCAATATTCTTTGTTTGCCGTTGTGGGTTCGTTGATTCTGGTTGGTATTGGAATTTCATTCCTGATAGGGCACTAACTTAGAATGTCATTGCGAGGAGGGTGTTCTTCCCGACGTGGCAATCTCAAGTATGGATTAAACAATTAGTTGGATCAAAACATGAGATTGCTTCCGCTCACCTGCACTTGCAGCGCAGGTGCAAGTGGCGCTCGCAACGACATGATAATAGCATTATGACCACTGCCGAAACCGACACAGATAAACTTGATTTCAAACGCATCCTGCCCATCATCGCGATTGTGCTGGTGGACTTGATGGGCTTGTCCATCATTATTCCATTGATGCCATTGTTCGCGGCGCGCTTCGGTGCAAACCCGCTGGTCATCGGCATCCTGCAAGCGGCGTATCCCTCGATGCAATTCATCGGCACGCCGATCCTCGGACGATTGTCGGATCGCTTCGGACGCAAACCAATTTTATTATTCAGCCAACTCGGAACATTAGCTGGCTTCATTCTGCTCGGCTTTGCAAACGCGTTATGGATTCTTTTTCTCTCGCGCATCATTGACGGACTCTCCGGCGCGAATTTGTCCACAGCGCAGGCCGCGGTGGCAGACAGCACGGACGAAAAGAATCGCACACAAGGCTTGGGACTCATCGGCGCGGCGTTTGGTGTTGGATTCATTCTGGGGCCGATCATCGCTTATGTGGTGCTGGCCGCTTCGGGCGGGGACTATCGAGCGGTCGCGTTCACTGCGGCTTTCTTCTCGCTGATGTCGATCCTCATGACCACATTCCTGTTCCATGAAACTCACCATGATGATTCGCCATCAGCAACGAAACTCAAATCGCCGTTCACATTTTCCGCAATGCTACGAGCATTGACGCGTCCAACGGTCGGTTACTTGTTGTTAGTGATGTTCTTTTATCAGGTTGCGTTCGGAGGTTACGAACAACTCTTTTCGCTGTTCACATTAAATCGTCTTGGCATGGACGCGACCGACACAGCGGGTTTGTTCGCGCTGGCGGGAGTTTTTATCGTGATCGTCCAAGGCGGATTGATCGGTCGCTGGTCAAAACAAAAAGGCGACCGCTGGCTCGTGATTCTCGGAGTGTCCACATTAGCCATCGGCTTGATCGGCACATCCCTGACGCCGAGCGTGCCCGTGCCGTGGTACAACCAAGGCACCGTGCTGAAAAGTTTGGCGGGACAAAGCGCGATGCAGATCACAGCGCAAAACATCAAAGTGAGTTTACCGAATGAAGCGAACAAAGGCTGGTTGGGAATCATCTGGCTGTTGGTTGCGAGTTTCCCGGCGGCGTTGGGCGGAGGCGTTTTGCATCCGGCAGTGAACAGTCTCATCACCAAGTCGTCGGATAAAAACGAAGTGGGCGGCATGTTGGGAATCTCGGCTGGGTTTTATAGCGCCGCGAACGCGATTGCGCCGCTGTTTTACGGATCATTGTTTCAATGGCTCGGCGCGCCCGTGCCGTTCTTTCTTGGTGGATTGATTTTAATGGTGTTATGGATAATATCGCCGAGGGCGATAAAGAAGGACAAAGCTTGACGCGAAGTATAATAGCATCTGATGTTTTGCGGCAGCATTATAAAAAATTATGCTGTCACTATAATCAATAGTTGACGACCACTTCTATCGCATCATTAAATGAATTACTGGAGGATAATTTTGGAAAACAAGAATCGCTCGATCAGAGAAATAATGTTTGCCCAAGTTAAAGATAAAACGCTGTTTGAACAAGTTAAATCATATGCTTTTGCATATATGGATAATATAAACCACCGGCCTGTATTCCCTGACCCTGCAACGATTGAGAAATTATCCGCTTTTGATGAACCACTACCTGAACAGCCGCAATCAGCAACTGAAATCTTAAGACTACTGGATGTGTACGGCTCACCCGCCACGGTTGCCCAAACGGGAGGACGCTACTTTGGTTTTGTTAATGGCAACGCGGTGCCGGTGGCTTTGGCTGCTCGGTGGCTTTCAGATATTTGGAATCAAAACCCAGCGTTGTATGTAATTTCTCCAACAGTCGCCAAATTAGAACAAGTCTGCGAAAGTTGGGTGCGAGAAATATTGAACCTGCCGGCTGAAACAGCAGCCGGTTTTGTCAGTGGAACATCCATCGCTACACTATGCGGTTTAGCCGCAGGACGTTATGCCCTACTTAAGAATTTAGGATGGGACGTAAATGAGGATGGACTGTTCGGCGCGCCTCCCATTCGGGTCGTGGTAAGTCAACAAGCCCATGGCACAGTGTTTAAAGCTCTGGCTTTATTGGGTATCGGCAAAAAGCGTCTGGAGCTAATCCCCGCAGATTTAGAAGGCCGGATCGACGAGGCTTATCTGCCCAAATTGGATTCAAGTACCCTCGTTATTTTACAAGCAGGCAATGTCAATTCTGGTTCTTTCGACAACTTTGAGCATATTTGCAATTTGGCACAAGCTGCCGGAGCGTGGGTCCACATTGATGGAGCATTTGGGTTATGGGCAGCCGCTTCTCCCAACAAAAAGCACCTCACCCAAGGCATTGAAAAAGCGAATTCATGGTCGGTCGATGGACATAAGACGCTCAACACATCCTATGATTGTGGCATCATTTTGTGCAAAAATCGGGATGCACTTGCAGCCTCCATGCAAGCAACCGGAGCTTATATTCAGTACAGCGAAAACAGAGATAGTATGCTGTATACGCCGGATATGTCGCGCAGGGCAAGAGCCGTGGAATTGTGGGCGACACTCAGATTTCTGGGGCATTCCGGTGTGGCTGGGTTAGTAGATGGTTTCTGCGAACGCGCAACACAATTTGCCAATCAATTGGGGAAGAACGGATTTCACGTTTTGAATGAAGTGGTTTTCAATCAAGTCCTTGTAAGCTGTGATACGCCTGCTGAAACGAAGGCAACTCTTGCTGGTATTCAAGCTTCAGGTGAATGCTGGTGCGGGGGAACGGTCTGGCAAGCTAAACCGGCCATTAGGATTAGTGTTTGTTCTTGGGCGACCACGTCGGAGGATGTTGATCGGTCAGTCAAGGCTTTCATAAAGGCACGTAATGCTGTTTAGAGGAAGTCGGCCAATTGGCATTCTATATAACAAGGTGTTATCGATATAAGTCAAATTCGCATGTCAAAGTTAGAGTCAGCGGCGCGCTGGGATCCAACAATGCCTTCCATTATTAGTTACGAACCTTCGTAACCAATTTCCCCTGCTTCGTATCATGGATACGAACCTCCGCAAGCAAGATACGAACATTCGTCAGTAAAATACGAACTTTTGTATTTGAGATCTTTTGCTTTATATCTGAATACGAACATGCCGAAGTAACTTTCACGCTTTTGTATTATAGATATATTCCTTTGTATGTTCGTTACGAATTTCTTGAACAACATCCCTTGGTTCGTAATTTTTATTGCAAGTCGTGAGTTTATATTTTTAGGCATTGAAAAGTGATCCATGAAACGGAAAGATTCAATTCATCTAATCATAGCTCTTCTTACGGCGCTGTCTTTATCGAATTGCAAATCTTCGAACAATCCTATCGACGCGCCACAAACACATTTACAGTTGGCACAGCTTCTTGTCAAAAATATGCCGCTGACAAATACTAGCTATCAACATAAAGAAGGCGTTGTAACATGGGCAGGCTGGAACGGGGCAAGCCGCTACGAAAGTCAAACGGATTGCAGCGGGTTTATTAGTGCATTACTGGAACAAACCTATGGCTTGACGGCCAGCGACTTCAAACGATTTTTTGGCACAAAGCGTCCTTTAGCAAAAACATATTATGATGCCGTTATCAGCCAAAACAAATTCAAACAAATCCCTTTGATCTCGGATGTCCAACCTGGCGATTTTATCGTCATCAAATATCCGCCAGACAATGATAATAGCGGACATATCATGCTGGTTGCAGCGACCCCGCAAAAATATCCATCGTCAAGTCCGGAAATGGAAGGGACAGGACAATGGATAATCACCGTAATTGACTCAAGCCAGACAGGCCATGGTAAAACCGATACACGTTGGCAGAACAATGGAACATTTCACGATGGACTCGGACAGGGAGTTTTTCGGATTTACACCGATGATGCCGGGGAACCGGTTGGCTACACATGGAGTACGTTTTCCAATTCAGAATACTATAGCCAACAAGAACGACCTCTTGTGATCGGACGACTCAATCTTCGATAAAAATAAAGCTAGTGATTCTTCGCAGGCTTTTATTTTCCAAGCAACACGTCCGCTACATCGGCAGTGCTGGGTAAAATCAAATCCGGATTCTTGCGGCGCAGTTCATCTTCCTCGCCGAAGCCACATAACACGCAAATAGTCTGCGAACCGGCGGCCTTGCCTGCGCGCACATCCACCGTCGTATCGCCGATCATCAAACACGCTTCCGGCGCGACTCCCATTTTTTTTGCGGCGAGCAGGATCGGGTCCGGATAAGGCTTCGTGTGTCTGGCACTCAAGGCGCTGATGACCACATCGAAATATTTGATTAGATCGAATTCTTGCAGAAAAGTCATCGTGCTCTCTTCGTCTCGCGCGCTGACGATCACCATCGGATAATGTCCTTTGAGCCGCGTCAGCATGTCCTGTACACCGGGGACGATCAAAAATTTCCGCCACTTCCTTTTGCGGTGGCGATAGATGAAATCGATCAGGGTAATGGTTGGGCGATCCAACCCGATGGTATCGCTCAGCCCCAGCAGGGCGTTGGCCGGCGATCCGCTCCACATCACGATCCGACGCGCGGCTCGTTGCGGATCGTGTACCATAAAGCGTGGCAATCGCTGGAACCCGGCTGAGAATTTATCGGCATAATAATCATCCGTATCACTCAACGTGCCATCCACATCAAAGCATAAAACGCGAATTTTTTGAATATCTAGCATGGCCCAATTGTATACGATTTCGCAACCTTTAAGCAATCGCCGCGTGCTATACTTTCAACAAATGGAAAAAGCGCCAAATCCCTTCCATGAAATCCAGGAAAGTAAGTTAGAATCATTACGAGCATTCATGATGGCCGAAGATCGCACCCAAACATTGCTCGAGCTTCTGATTCAAGTTAATCGCGAGGTCGCCGCGGCGCTCGATCTGCGAACGGTCTTACAGCGTCTGCTGTTTGCGGCCACAAAAAACGTGGGTGGTGAACGCGGAAGCATTGTCGTGCTGGACGATCACGGAACGCCCATTGACTCGACCATCATCTACGGAAAAATCCTGCATGAACACACAACGCAACAATTAAAAGAAACCGTGGATCGCGGATTGGCAGGCTGGGTCATCCAGCACCGCAAAGCCGTACTCGTTCCCGATACAAGCCGGGATAAACGCTGGGTCCGCCGCCCCGATGATGAAAGAGGAGCCAAATCGGCGATCTGCGTTCCGCTGGTGGTGCGCGAACATTTGGTCGGCGTGCTGACCCTCGTCCATTCCAGGCCAAATGCTTTTAACTCCGAGCATCTTGATCTCATGCAAGCCATTGCGGATCAGGCCAGCATTGCGGTGTTCAACGCGCGTTTATACAACGAATTGCAAAACGCCCATCAACGCTACCGCGAATTATTCGAGGAAAGCATTGACCCAATCTTTATCACCGATTGGGATGGCAGGATCCTCGAAGCCAACCGGGAAGCGATCCGACTGAGCAACATTTCGGCAGAAGATTTACGGCGGATGCGCATCGAGCAGTTGCACGAAATGAAACGAAATATAACGGGCAACAAATTCGAGAACCTGCACGCAGGTGTGGAAGGCGTTTACGAATCCGTATTGCACAAAGCTGACTCGGGAGATGTTCCGGTGGAGGTGCACGCACGGCGCGTGAAATTTGAAGAGGCCGATTCCATTCGGTGGACTCTGCGCGATATCACCGAACGAAAGGAATTGGATTCCCTGCGGAATGATTTGACCGCCACGATCTATCATGATCTCCGTTCACCGCTGGCCAATATTGTTTCCAGCCTCGACGTGTTGAGCAGCATGATTGGACAGGACGAAGCTGTTCGATCCATTTTGGGCATCGCCATGAATTCCACGGAACGGATTCAGCGGTTGGTCAATTCGTTGCTGGATATCAACCGCATCGAATCGGGACAAACGGTTGCCACCTTGCAAACCATAAAGCCTGAAAAGCTCATCGAAACTGCTGCAAAAGATGTTCTGCCTTCGGCGAATGGCCGCCGCCAAAAGATCGAAACCAAGGTCGCCGCAAATGTGCCCAGCGTTTTTGTGAATGCCGAGATGATCCGGCGTGTGATCATCAATTTGCTTGAGAACGCCATCAAGTTCTCGCATGTTGAGACCGTGATCGAGGTCGGAGCAACCAGAGATGGTGCAAACGTGCAATTTTGGGTCAAGGACAATGGGCCGGGAATTCCTGTCAATGCGCGCGAACGCATCTTCGAAAAGTTTGCCCGCCTCAAAGAAAAGGATGCACCCGGAGGCTTGGGCATTGGCTTGGCATTTTGCCGTCTCGCAGTGCAGGCACATGGCGGAAGAATTTGGGTTGAGAGTGAAGAAGGCAAGGGATCAAAGTTCATTTTTGTTTTGCCGGTGCTGAAAGAAAAAGTTCTAAAGAATTGAGGGTAAAATAAAGACCTCACCATTTCCCACCCTGACGGGGCTAGGTGAGGTAGGAGCATTCATGCAATCCATCTCTGATAGTGTTTATATAGAAGATCATTATCTCGGCGCGACGCTGGGTGTGATTCAACAGCCGCGCGGTTTGATCCAGGTCGACGCGCCGCCCGCGCCGGAAGATGGCCGCGCCTGGCGCGCCACATTGATGGGACTCGGTTCCGGCCCGGAACGCATGCTCATCAACCTCGATGCGCATCCCGACCGCACGCTGGGTGCGCGCACCATGGACTGCACCGTGATCGCCCATGAAAAGACTGCGGCGGTCTTTCGCGTGAGGCCGACCACATTCAAAGCACAGGGAAATGAAACCGGTTCGGACTGGGAGACCATCCCCGGCCTCGGCACGGTACGATGGGCGCCGCCGGAAATTTCTTTTACGGATCAAATGACATTGCATTGGGGCGAAAAGCCGATTGTTCTGGAACAGCATCCGGGGCCATCCTCGGGAGCGATTTGGGTGATTGTGCCGGACGACAAAGTGGTGTTCCTGGGTGATGCCGTCCTTAAGAATCAACCTCCTTTTATCGCACACGCAGACCTCCCGGCATGGATGGAAGCGCTCGAGCTTCTTTTGGGTTCGCAATATCGCGGCTATACTTTCGTCAGCGGGCGCGGAGGAACGGCATCCTCGTCTGCCATCAAAGCTCAACTCGAATTACTGGAGGAGATTCACGAGAAGCTCGAAAAGGTGGCAGCCAAAGAACAATCCCCGGAGTCAACTGAAAAGCTGGTCGAGACGTTTGCCAATAAATTCAAAGCGTCATCGGCGCGGCACAAGCAATTTGCTCAACGATTGCGTTATGGATTTCGTCATTATTACGCGCGTCATTATCATATGGGTAACTCTGCCGACGAGTAAATGACCGAACGCTTCCTGCCCCTCTTCGAGGTCACACGCGGAAACATCGTCGAATCGATTCATTACGGCGCGATTGCAATCGTCGCCTCAAATCAAGAACTTTTGTATTCCTATGGCGATCCCCAGATAGTCGCTTTTTTACGCTCATCCGCGAAACCGTTCCAAGCTTTGCCATTCGTCGAGCGCGGCGGCGTGGAACATTTTGGTTTTACGCCGAAAGAACTCGCATTATCGTGCGCCTCGCATGAGACCGCGCAGATTCATTTGGATGCCGTAAGAGCGTTGCAGGAAAAAATCGGCATTCACGAAAGCGACCTGCAATGCGGTGCGCATCTGCCCGGCGATCCCGAAATGTTGAAGAAAGTCATCATCAACCACATCACGCCGACGGCAAATTTCAACAACTGTTCCGGCAAACATACCGCCATGCTGGCTCACGCTAAAATGCGCGGACTTCCGCTTGAAACGTATCTCGAACGCGATCATCCAATCCAGAAGGATATTTTGACGACCTTTGCAGAGATGTGCGGTATTGAACGCGATAAAGTGGAACTCGGCACCGATGGTTGTTCCGCACCGAACTTTGCGGTTCCGCTTCGGAACGCCGCCCTCGGCTTTGCCCGTTTATCCGATCCTTCATTACTTCCCAAAGCGCGTGCAGACGCCTGCCGCAAGATTACATCGGCAATGACATCTCATTCTGAAATGGTCAGCGGATTCGGCGAATTCGATTGCGAGTTGATGAAAGTTGGAAAAGGCAAAATCCTCACCAAGCGCGGCGCGGAAGGCTTTCAAGCCATCGGGCTTTTGCCCGGCGCATTGGGCGCGGATTCGCGCGGCATCGGCATTGCCTTCAAAGTCTCGGACGGCGATGCGGGGCGCATGGGCGAAGACTTACAAACGAGAAACCGCGTCCGCCCGGCAGTGACATTGGAAATCCTGCGTCAACTCGGCGCGTTGGATGATTCGCAATTGAAACAACTCGCCGAGTTCGGTCCGACCTTGCCTATCAAGAATCATCGCGAGATTGTTGTGGGAAAGTCGAGACCAGCGTTCAAGCTAATAAAATCATGAGAGTGAAACTTCCGAGGTCCATGTTCTTTGACACTCTGGAAGTTTTTATAGAGATAAAACAAACCTTCAATAGGTATTACCGATAGCTCTAACTAATGAAAGAAAATATTTTTTAGAACTGAGCGGTAGTCGTAGACTATCCGCCGAAAGAAATGATTTCCTCGAGTTCAATAAAACCAGGCGCATTACTTAATGGAATAGGATCTCCGTTCAAAAGCGCCGCAAACCTTTGTGACATATCAGCCGGGTTAAAATCCTTTGCCACCAATGGATCCGGATAGCTTGGATAACCAGGGAATCCCCCACCAATATATAACTGATTGGTAATTAGTCCTACCAGACCTCTTTTTAGCAAGTTGTCAAGCATCGGTTTCAAATTACCAGCTTTTTGTTCTGACGTTGGACCTTGAAATACAGTTTTCCACCATACCCCTCGCGTGGTTCCGGGAACATTTACGTACACTGGGAGGAGTATGTAATCCTGTGTATAACTTGGATTGATATCAACATAAGCTGATGTATAACCCATTATAATCGGCGACGTTTTTGGATTTCTGACGTCAACATCTGTATGACCAGGCCAAATTTCGATACTGTTGTGGCCACCCACCATAAAAGAATGTTTTGTTAGGCTTTGAGTCTGATCGGTAAAGGCACCAGGAATGTCCGGTAACGAATTAAACCAACTAGTAATCTGATCCGGTGTAATCTCGCAAGAATGGAAATCATTTTTATAAATGTAATCTGCCGGTTTACAGATTTTGAACTGCTCAACAGTAGGTGTTGCTGTTGGCGCTTCTGTTACTGTTGCTGTAGGTTCGGGTGTGAAAGTTACAGTCGGAGGGTATGTTTGAGTCGGAGAGATAGTAGCAGTTGGACTTTGCTCTGAAGTCGAACAAGCATTGAATAGAAAAGCAAACAATAAGAAGATTGCTAACCATTGAATTCTAAAAAAACCTTTCATGTTCAACTTCTCCTTTTTCTATCCCGCACAATTAAGTTGCACTTATTTATCTTTCAGGCTTTTTAATATTGTCTCGATATTGAGCTTTAATTCAGGAATATCTTTCTTGACTACAGACCAAACTGCATCTTCGTCAACACCAAAATAATGATGAACCAGAATATTTCTCATGCCAATAATGTCCGCCCATGGAACGTTTGCATAACGCGCTTGGAAGTCATCTGGCAGCGAACGACAGGCTTCGCCAATCACTTCGATGTGATGGACGATCCAATTTTGGATCAGCTCATCATCCACAAAAGCACCTCTACCTTTTGCTGCATATTTTTCAATGCGCTCAATCGCTTCGAGAATATCCAGCAGGCGTTCGCGTTCACTCCTCATAAGGGGCGCGCTTCCTTCAACACCTGCGGTCGTATCCGTGAACGCAGGCCCGCTTCGGTAACCACGTCCACCGGCAAGCCAAGCAAAGTTTGCAGTTCGCGCAACAGGCGGGCAAGATCAAGCAAACTGCGTCCGTCTTCGAGTTTGACAAGGAAATCAACATCGCTTTCCGGGCGCGCTTCGCCGCGCGCCACTGATCCAAAGATGCGCACATCATATGCCCCGTTTTTGCGCGCAATCGCCAGGATTTGTTCCTTCTGAGAAGCGATAAGCTTTTCAATTTCCATACTCAAATTATAAGCCAAATTTATAATCTCTCTTGTGTTCGATGGTATCCCGCATATAATCAGGCTCATGTCCAATCTTTCCAAGCGCGCCCTCAAAATCCACGAGAAACTATTGGAAGCCTTCGGAAATCCGACCTGGCGCAATCCGCTTCCGCCGATGGATGAGCTGGTCTCGACAATTCTCTCGCAGAATACGAACGATACCAATCGTGATCGTGCCTTCAACTCTTTGCGCGCAAAATTCCCAACCTGGGAATCCGTGCGTGATGCAAAGACCAGCGAGGTGGTCAATGCCATTCGTCCCGCAGGCTTGGCAAATCAAAAAGGTCCGCGTATCCAAAAGGTTCTAAAAGAAATTACCAAAGAGCGCGGCGATTTGGATCTATGGTTCCTGAAAGATTTGCCGCTCGAAGAAGCGCGCGCCTGGCTGATGAAGTTCAACGGCGTGGGACCGAAGACCGCCGCGATTGTGTTATGCTTTTCGCTGAATCGCCCCGCCTTTCCGGTCGACACACACATTTATCGAGTCACAGGCCGCATCGGTCTGCGACCCGAAGCGATGACGGTCGAGCAGGCACATCCGCATCTCGAAAAAATCTTTCCGCCCGAAACGTATTACGCCGCACATCTGAATCTGATTCGATTGGGACGCGAAGTCTGTCACGCCCGCAAGCCTGATTGTCCGAAGTGTCCCATCCAAAAGTTATGCGATTATGAACCAAAGACAAAGTGACATGTCATTGCGAGGGCCCGCGTCGCCCTGAGCTGGCCGAAGGGCAAGCGGCGACGTGGCAATCTCAGTTAACCATCAATCTATCAATTGTATGAGAACATGAGATTGCTTCGCTTCGCTCGCAATGACAGATAAAAGGAAAAATCATTATGACCCTCAATCTAACATCAATCCGAAATCAATTTCCTTCTCTCAACAAACCGGCAATCTTCTTCGATAACCCAGGCGGCACGCAGATTGCCAAACCGTCGCTTGAACGCATTAACAAATATTTGCTGGAATCCAATGCAAACCATGAAGGCGCCTTCGTAACCAGTATCGCATCCGATGCAATTTTGCATGAAGCGCATCAAGCCATAGCTGATTTTTATAACGCGTCATCGCCGGATGAAATTGTTTTTGGAAATAACATGACGACGCTCACATTGCACATCAGTCGCTCGATTTCGCGTGAGTGGAAACAGGGCGATGAGATCGTGGTCACGCGTCTCGATCACGATGCGAACGTCACGCCGTGGGTATTAGCCGCGCAGGATAAAGGCGTCAAAGTCAATTGGGTAGATTTCGATGTCGAGGATGGCACGTTGAAACTCGATCAGCTTGAAAAAGCATTAGAGCGCAAGCCGCGTCTCGTCGCGGTTGGATACGCATCGAATGCGTTGGGTACGATCAATCCCGTTGAACAAATCATCAAGATGGCGCATAAGGCAGGCGCGTTGGTTTATATCGACGCGGTTCAATACGCGCCGCATGGCCTGATTGATGTGCAAAAACTTGATTGCGATTTCCTCGTCTCATCATCTTATAAATTTTTCGGTCCGCACGCCGGAATTCTATACGGCAAGCATGAATTGCTGGAAAAATTATTTGCATACAAGGTGCGTCCCGCCACGGATCATCTGCCCGGCAAATTTGAAACAGGCACGCAAAATCATGAAGGCATCGCCGGTGTGCTCGGTGCAGTCGAATACTTTGAATGGATCGGCAAAGAGTTTGGCGAAGACAGCAAAACTTTGACCAACTACAAAGGCCGCCGACTTGAATTGAAAAAAGCGATGGATGTTATTCACGCTCATGAGATCGAAGTGAGTCGTGCGCTTCTCTCCGCCCTGCAAGCGGTTCCCGATTTAACGGTCTTCGGTCTCACCGATGCACGTCGAACTCGACGAACGCGTGGCCACCTATTCGTTCCGGTTAAAGAATTTGCCTCCGCGCAAAGTCGCTAAGAAACTTGCAGACGAAAATATTTATGTATGGGACGGAAACTATTACGCCATCAACGTTACCGAGCGTCTCGGCCTGGAAGACAGCGGCGGCATGGTGCGCGTCGGCGCAGTGCATTACAATACGTTGGAAGAAGTTGAGCAGCTCAAAGTTGCCTTGCTAAAAATAAGTGCAGAGTGATGGATTTAATTGTATACTAGGATTGTACAACACCAAAGGAGGCCGGTATGTTTGAAGGAATTCTACTTGCCGTGGACGGTTCCGAACACTCGTTGCGATCTGCAAAGGAGGCTGGCGATTTAGCTCGCGCCATGAAGTCAGATATTCTGCGTATTGTCGTGGCCTTCGACAGCATCCCACCTTATTTGGGAGAACCCAATATGCAACAAGCGATTACTGCTCGCATGAAGGAAGCCAATGCAATTCTCCAGAAAGCGCAGGATGCTGTCGGAAAAATTCCTGGTGAAATTCACACTGAATTAATCGAGGGTCCGGCAGCAGAAGCCATCATCAACGTGGCGAAAACGCGCGGCAGTACCGTGATCGTCATGGGCTCACGCGGCATGAGTGCCATTGCCGAACTGGTACTCGGAAGCACCAGCCATAAAGTAGTCAGTCACGCGCCGTGCCCGGTGTTGATTATTCGCTAGCGCGTTCTTCGGCTTGCGCCGCAGGAGATGTGGATGTCCACATTCGCAAATACACTGGATCAATTGACAGTCGAGGGGACTCTATACGAGCGCCTGCCTGATGAATCCGTGCGATGTTTTGCCTGTGGGCATCGCTGTTTAATCCGCGAGGGCAAGCGTGGAATTTGTCAGGTGCGATTCAACGAGGGAGGCAAATTGCGCGTGCCGTGGGGTTATGTCGCCGCTTTGCAATCCGATCCCATCGAAAAGAAACCATTCTTTCACGTCCTGCCCGGCTCGAACGCCCTGACGTTCGGAATGCTGGGCTGTGATTATCACTGCGGATATTGCCAGAACTGGCTGACATCACAAGCCTTGCGCGATCCGGCCTCGGATAAATCGGTCAACTATATCCGCAAAATATCTCCGAAAGGAATGGTGGATGCCGCCAAGCGCACTCATGCTTCTGTGGTGGTCTCTTCATATAATGAGCCGTTGATCACCAGTGAGTGGGCTGTGGGAATTTTCAAGGAGGCCAAAGCCTCAGGTCTGATGTGTGCATACGTTTCCAATGGAAACAATACGCCCGAAGTCATGGAGTATATTCGTCCGTATATTGATGCCTATAAAGTGGATTTGAAATCCATGAACGATAAGAACTATCGCAAGCTGGGCGGCGTATTGCAACACACGTTGGATGGTATCAAACGCGCCTATGAACTGGGCTTGTGGGTCGAGATCGTGACGCTGACCATTCCAGGCTTCAACGATTCGAACGAAGAATTATGGGACGCGGCAAAATTCATCTCAGGTGTTTCGAACGATATTCCATGGCATGTGACCGCCTTCCATAAGGATTATAAAATGACCGAGCCAGATAACACGCCGGCGCGGACCCTCCTGCGTGCCGCAGAGATCGGGCGTGAAGCCGGACTCCATTACGTATACTCAGGCAACCTCCCGGGCCGCGTCGAGGAATACGAAGACACATTCTGTTCGCATTGCAACGCAAAATTGATAAAGCGATCCAACTATGTGATTCTGGAATATCACATCACAACCTCTGGACAATGTCCAAATTGCGGGACGAAGGTTCCCGGTATATGGCCGAAGGATCCAGCCAGCGTTCAATTAAATGGCTACGGCATGCCAATTCCGGTATATTGACAGCCACATTTTGCTGTATAATCACACAATGCTAAAAAATTGGAAGGAGGTGAGACTCGAATCTCACGCGACTTATAATTGCTAACCGCTTTTCATTTGTCGAATCCAATCCAAATAATAAAATTCTCTGTAGGAGGAGAAATTATGAATCGTAAACTGTACGCTTTGCTTGCGGTGCTCGTTTTTGCCAGCATGGTTTTGTCGGCTTGCGGTGGTGCAGGTCAAGCAGCATCCAGTAAGACCATTACCATCGCGTATACGCAAGAACCCGATAATGTGGCAGCCGAATATAGCAATATGACTTACTCGGCTTGGCTGGACCAGGTTGTGGGAGCCAGCTTGGTAACATGGGACGCCAATAATAATTTAGTTGCTCAGCTTGCGGCCGAAGTTCCAAGTGCCGCGAATGGCGACGTTTCAGCGGATGGTCTGACCATTACCTTTAAAGTTAAAACCAAACCTCAAATGGTCCGATGGCCAACCGCTGACTTCGAAAGATGTACTCTTCACCTGGCAATCACAGGTGGATCCGAAGAACGCCCCCATCAGTCGTTCAGGCTATACTAGCATCACCAGCATTGATACGCCGAATGACACCACGGCTGTGCTTCATTTCTCAAGCGTGTACGCTCCCTGGCCGACCCTATTCTCCGTGGGTCCGAACACAACCGGCATGCTCCTCCCAGCCCATCTTCTCCAAGGGCAAACCGGACTCGAGAAGAATGCTGAGATCCACAAGCCGACCGTCGGCGCTGGCGCATACTTAATCAAAGATTGGGTGGCGGGTGACCACATGACCTTGGTTGTCAATCCGAACTATTATGGCGCCAAGCCCAAAATTAGCCAGATCAACATCAAGTTCGTGCCCGATACAACAACGGCTCTAGCCGCTCTGAAGACCGGCGATGTAGACTTTGTTCCAGATTTTTCTGAAGGTGATATTCCGACCCTGACTGCTTTGGCCCCTGCCCAGCAATCGCGCGTGGACACTACGCCGGAGTTTGAGCACATGATATTCAACCTCGGCATCACCAACAGCACCCAAAAGGATGACAAAGGCAACGTGGTTGGCAATAGCGATCAGCCGGGCTTCTGCCCGTTCCAAGATGTGAATGTCCGCAAGGCGATCTATCTCGCCATTGACCGAGACACGATCGTCAAGACCTTGTTATTCGGAAAGACCACAGCACCGACCTCTCTATGGCCGAACTCCTCTTGGTACAACACCAGCCTGACTCCTTACCCCTACGATCCAAAGCAGGCCGCTCAATTGCTGGATGCCGCGGGTTATCCCGCGGGTTCAGATGGCATTCGCGCCGGCACCTGCAATGGCCAGCCGGTGAAGTTCTCGATCAGTCTCGAGACCACCGTCAAGCAGCTCCGCCAGGATGAGCAGGCGGCGATCCAAGCCAACCTGAAGCAGGTCGGCATTGATGTCAAGACCATCGCCACCCCGGCAGGAACCTTCTTTGGTTCCTACACCGATGGTGCGAACATGGCGACTGGCAAGTTCGACATGGCCATTTACACCACCGGCTTCTATCCCGATCCGGATCCGACTGGTAGCTTCTCGTGCGCACAGGTTACCAGTAAGGCCAATCCGAGTGGTAACAACAATTATCACTACTGCGACCAGACCGGCCAGATGGATAAGCTCTTCAATCAGGGCGCTGGTTCTGCTGACCCGGCGGCACGCAAGCCAATTTACGATGCGATCCAGAAGTATCAGTATGACCAGGCACTATTCGTTCCGTTGTATGCGCGTGCGAATGTCTATGGATATACTGCCCGTCTCGTCTTCCCACCCAGCTCCGGTTTCTGCGGTTGGGCGTGTGATATGTCCAACTGGGATGTCACCAAATAAGCTAGTCGGTTGATCCACTTTAGACCTGCAAGGTTCTTATGCCTTGCAGGTCTATCTCTAATAGATAACTTGTAGTAGGACTTTCGCTTGTCATTCTGAGCGTGGCAAAGAATCTCGGATTTCAGGAATGGGGATCCTTTGTTAACGCTCAGGATGGAAGAATGAAAAGGCGAGTCTGAGCGAAAACTCTAATAAGGAAGAAACCTATGTGGTCTTATCTGATACGTCGAATCCTCCAGGGTTTCCTGATCTTGCTTATTATTACCCTGCTCTGTTTTATCCTCACGCGCCTGTCTTCGGACCCCATGGCAGAATATGCCACGAGGCCGAACATGACCGAGGCCGATCGTGAGGCGATTCGCCAAAGGCTTGGGCTGGACCAGCCAATCGCTATCCAATACTTAAAGTGGCTGGGGGTTGCGGCGCAAGGAGATCTGGGCACTTCGTTCTTCTCTCACCAACCCGTGACATTGATGATTTCACAACGCCTGCCGTTGACCCTCATTCTGATGGGCACGGCCGAGGTTTTCATTATCATTTTTGCTTTAATCCTCGGATTGGTTGCGGCAGTCAGACAGTATTCCTTTTTGGATAACCTGATCACATCTTTCTCCTTTATCGGTTATTCCATGCCAATCTTCTTCATCGCGCTCGGCAGTATGCAGATTTTTGCGGTGCAGTTCAAAGCTTGGGGATTACCCTACCTTCCCACTGGCGCAGATATTTGGGATCCCACAGATCCATTTCAACTCGCGCGGCATCTCGTCCTACCAGTTTTCTGCCTGGTAACGATCCAAACTGCGGGTTATTCACGCTACCTGCGCACCAGCATCCTGGAAGTGCTTGGTATGGATTACGTCCGCACAGCGCGTGCCAAGGGACTCAGTAGTCGCAACGTGCTTTTCAAGCATGCGCTGCGTAATGCAATTCTGCCTTTTGTAACCATCGTCGGTCTTGATATTCCCTTCCTGCTCGGCGGTGCGCTCGTCACCGAATCAGTTTTCGCATGGCCTGGGATGGGACGCCTCTTCTGGGAATATGCCCAACGCGGCGATTATCCAGTAGTGCTGGGCGTACTTTTGCTCACTTCCTCGGCTGTTGTTTTCTTTACCATTCTTGTTGACATGGCATATACGTTAGTAGATCCCCGTATTCGATTGAGTTAAATCCTATGACTGCTGAAAATGCTTCCATTCCACTTCTTGATTTAAAAGCGGCTGAATCGACTGGCGTTGCCCTGACACCCGGCCAGCTTGCTTGGCGGCGTTTCCGAAAGCACCGTCTGGCTTTGATCGGCGCCGTTGGCATTTCGCTGTTGCTTCTTTTTATTATTATCGGCTCGGTTGTCGTTCCTGAAACCGGTGCCAACAACATCGATCTTTACAACCGTCTGGTGGGGCCAAGCACAATTCATTGGTTTGGAACGGATAGTACTGGCCGCGATGTGTTCAACCGCATCATCTACGGAGGCCAAATCTCCCTCTTCATTGGCATATTAGCGGTTGTGCTCGAGGTCACGCTTGGAACTGTGATCGGCGGCGTGGCGGCCTACTTTGGCGGCTGGGTAGATGCAATCCTGATGCGCTTTACCGAAGCCATGTTGGCGATTCCCTCCTTGTTCCTGCTCATCGTTTTAGCAAAATTTCTCGGCCAAAGCGCACCTACGATTGATATCTTGGGACGAACCTTCAGCGGCAGTGTCGGTATCGTCATCCTGGTGATCGGAATGACTTCCTGGATGTACCTGGCTCGTATCGTGCGGGCCAATGTGCTTTCACTGAAAGAACTGGATTATATTTCCGCCGCCAAAGCGTTGGGAGCCAATTATCAACGCATCTTCTTTAGCCATCTGATCCCCAACACACTTGGCCCAATTATCGTCACCGCTACGCTCGGCGTGGCTAACGCAATTCTCACAGAGGCTTATGTCTCCTTCCTGGGACTAGGCGTCCAGCCGCCGACTGCCACGTGGGGCAATATGATGGATCAAGCTCAATCCTTCCTGATCCAGGGCGTGTGGTGGATGTGGGTCTTCCCCAGTCTGTTCATCATCTTCACTATTCTCTGCATCAATCTGATGGGCGATGGTCTGCGCGACGCTTTTGATCCGCGCAGCACGAAAAACCTCTAAACAAAAAATAAAAACGGACGGGCAACACCCGTCCGTTCGCTTTTAAGCGCGAGTCATTTATGGCGTGATCGGATGGATCATCCCAATCATTGTAAGTGCGCCAAAGATCAGGATGACAATCGCCGCGCCAGTGATGACCTCACGCGGTTCCCGTTTATCGGTCAGATTCAGCGCCGGATAGATTCCCTCGATCTCCCAACGCGGACCCGCAAACCACGTGAAGATTAATCCACCCAGCAGACCACCGATGTGGCCCCAATAATCAATGCCACTGCCGGGGACAAAGTCAATCACCAAATTAACTACTATAATGAAGATCACATTTCCAATGGCGCGGCCAAATTGCGTGCCCAGTAACTTTCGGTTCTGATAGAGAAAAACACCCTCCGCGCCGATCAAGCCAAAGATCGCGGTGGAAGCGCCAACCGAATATCCGCTCGAAAGCAGAAATGATAATACGTTGCCCGTAAACCCTCCTAGCACATAAAGCAAAAGATAACGTCCATGTCCAAAGTAACGTTCCAGTCCAACGCCGATCACGAGGAGCGCATACATATTAAAGAGAATATGCGGAATAGATGCATGCAATAAGACCGGTGTTAATAATCGCCAGACTTGTCCGGCACGAATCCATTCGTTGATCTTTGATCCGTATAATTCGAGCCAATCCATTTGGGCAGCTTCGTTGGCATAGCCGTAGAGCGATACGCTAACAAGTTGCAGAAGATAGAATCCGATCGTGATGCCCATGATCGAATAGGTCATATAAGGACGAGAGGAGGGCATGGGCACGCGCACAGTTTGCGGAGGCGAAACAGGCTGTAGGTCTGGAGAAGAAGCGGGATAATTATTCACAAATTAACCTTTCGTTGTTTTACGCGATGATGTTCCGAGTCGATGATGGCACGCACGATGTCCACGGTGTGATCAAGGAGAAAGTCATGGTTGATGATGATGTAATCAAAGGCTTCTACGCGTTGAAGTTCCTTACGGGCCGTAGCAATGCGAATCGCAAGCGAATCAGAGGTTTCGGTTTTGCGTTGTTTGAGACGATTCACCAGCTCATCCTCGCTGTCGGTGGTGATAAAGATCAGCAACGCGTCCGGCACAAGCTTGCGGACGGTTTCTGCACCTTGAACATCCAAACGCATGACTACATCTTTTCCACTGGTCAAGGCCTCCCGCACTTGCCGTTTGGCATTGCCTTTGTAATCACCATAGACTATTGCATACTCAAATAATTCGTCCTGCTCGATCATGTGCGCGAACTCTTCCTTCGAGACGAAAAAATAATCCCTGCCGTCCATTTCATTCGGACGCTGAGGGCGCGTCGTGGCCGTGACCACAAAGTGGAACGGCAGACCGCGTTCTTTCATGCGTTGGACGACGGCATCTTTCCCCGCACCGGAGGGGCCGGAGATGACGATCAGCAAAGGCTCGGGACGCGGCCGCACAAATTCGGAAGAGTTCATAAAGATATTGTACCAAAGACGCTCGAGCGAGATTGCAGTAAAATTGATTCATGCCTACGTATGATTTTATTTGTCTAAACTGCAACGAGCACTTTGACGTTTTCTTAACATTCAGCGAATACGGAAAAAAAGCTGTCCTCTGCACTCATTGCGGCAGCGATAAGGTCCGGCGGAGGATGACGAAGGTGAGGATCGCCAAATCGGAGGAGAGCCGCATGGAGAGCGTGATGGATCCGTCCGCATTGGAAGGTATGGAAGATGATCCGCGTGCGATGGGGCAGATGATGAAGAAAATGGGAAAGGAAATGGGCGAGGATCTGCCGCCCGAATTCGATGATGTGGTGGATCGGCTCGAGGCCGGTCAATCACCCGAAGAAATCGAATCCGCTTTGCCTGACCTCGGTTCGGATGCAGGCGGTGGAGCTGATCAATAACAACACCGGTGAAATTTATGCGGTGATCAATGCGCCGGGTTTGATTCTCTCTTTTTCCTGCCCTTTACGAAGAAGCCACGCATCACCGACTACAAGCTGCGTTTTACGTCCCTCGATTTTGATATATGAACCATCGGCCATGATAATCACGGGGTTATCATGAAAGATATAATAATCCACTAACCAGTTATCCCTTTCTAAATCTCCCGCGTAATGTACATTGAAATTGAATGGCGTCACGTTCAATCCATTGAAATGCGGTGTCTCGACCGCGTTGAGATCATTCGTAGTCAGGATGTTAGGCCCGCATAAAATGGTTCCCGCACTAAAAGTGACCAGCGGCAAACCAGCTTGTATCTTCTTGGATAGATACGGCATCAAGCGGCTGACATGCAAACGATGATTGAGAAGAAAAGTATTGCCGCCGGGAATATAAACGAACGCGGCGCGCCGCAGGATGGATTCCATTTCCGGAAGCTCCATCATTTCGGTGTTGAGCATTTCAACGCGCGCCAGACCATCAAAATATTTTTGAGTCAGCTCTAGCCACTTTGCTCCGTAAAGCGAAGCCATCGGCAGATAGGCCACCACCGCATCCGGTTTGCCCGCGAGATAAGGCTTAGCCGCATCGATGATAAAACGGATATCGTCCCGCTCACCGGGGCTAGAGAATAAATGAAGATTCATGCTAAAGCGTAAGGATGGTCAGTTGGTTTTGAATCAGGATTTTCTCGCGCTTAAGGCGTGTTCGATATATTCGCGATGCTCAACAAAATGCTCGCTGGTATCTGATAAGACCCAATCCATCAGCGGGCGCTTTTCCGTATCGTTGGGAAAACGCGGCTTCATCAAATCCTCGAATGATAATGAATTGAGCCGCGAATATAACTCTGTGCAAGTTTCCTGAAATTCAGCCAGCACATCCGAGGCCGGTAGTTTGCGATTGCGCTGATATAGCAAATCGTTTATCGCATCGATATCGACTTTGTCGGTCAGACTCTTGTCCACGTTGAGCACCTCATGACACGGACGATGATCGAAATGATAGCCGATCAACGATCTCATCCACGCACTCAAGTGAGCGACGTTATCTTTCGGAGCCCAGCCGCTGGAATCAGGCATGGACATTTGCGCTTCGCTGAGTCCGCGGACGAAATTCCAGAAGGCAGTTCGCTCGCGGTCAATAGCTAGCATTAAGTCGTCCTTATCTTTTGGATACCAACGTTCGGACATCAGTTCTCCTTGCGATAATTCTACCGCGCAAAACAAATTCATCTCGATGGAAAGATAAAAAATTCTCCCCGGCTGATTGTCGGGGAGAATAAACTATCAGACTCACAAGCGGCTTAGTAGCGCTTGCCGCCTCCGCGTTGCGGACGATGACCGCCGCGGTTGTTGCCGCCTCGATTGCCGAAGCCGCCTCCGGTTCGCTCTTCGCGTGACGAGCCAAACTGACCTTCAGTTCGCGGTCGCCCAAGTGATAGCCATTGAACGTGCTAATGGCCTTTTCCGCTTCGACTTGAGTGCTCATCTCCACAAAGGCAAAGCCTTTCGATTGACCGCTGTCCCGGTCCTTGATCAGCGCGACTGAAGAGACCGTGCCTGCCTGCGTGAAGAGGGTCCTCAGATCATCTTCCGTGGTCGAGTACGACAGATTGCCGACGTACAACTTGGATTCCATTTTTCTCCTAACGCCCGCCTCAAAGCGGGCACAAATCAGGTGTCGGACGACCTCGAAAGAGAATCACCTAACCCTGTTGACAATGAACTCAGTATATCACAGTGGTTGTGAAGATACCTACTTCAAAAACTTGACGGCAAGTTTATAGGTCTGCTGGATATGTTTATCGGAAATATCCCAGCTTTGAAGCTCTTTACGAATTAAATCTTTATTTTTGCGGCTGATGTCGCGCAGGGCATTTCCCACCGACTTGCGGACATATTCGCTCTCATCCGCTTTCAGTTGACTTAAAAGCTTGACTGCAATTTCAGGATGTTCGCGGAAATAATCCCTGCCCGTCCAAATGCGCAGACCTTCGGTCACCGCGCGGCGGACATTGGGATTCGCATCCGAAAGCCAATCTTCAATCACCGGCAGGGACTTTTCATAACCGCTGTCCCTGCAATATTGGTCAAAGGCTTTCGCCAAAGTTTCCTGCACGCGCCAATCTTGATCGAGACTCACGCACTTGCGCAAAAACGTAAAGCTCTCCTTTGATTTTGCGGCGAGTTTTCCCAATAAAAATACTGCCAGTACGCGCGCTTGATGAACTTCGGATGCAAATAATTCTTTTGCCAGGCGCAGAGTTTCTGCCGCACTGTGACTGGCAAAGATTTCTTCTGAAGCTTTTTGAATATCAATGAAGCCATGTTCGGTTTTCTTTACGCGCTGAATGAGGGAATGAATGGTATCCATGTTAATTCACCTTTGCTTCAATTATCTTTCTCAACTCTCTCTGCACTTCATCCCAGCTTTGACTTGCATCCACTACCGTCCATCTTTTCGGTTCTTGCTTGACCATCTCCAAATAACCCGCACGCACGCGACTATAGAACTCAACTTCATAAGCGTCCATGCGATTCCATTCAACGTTATTTTGCTTTTTGCGTTTCAGTCCGACCTCAACATCCACGTCCAGTAAAATCGTTAAGTCAGGGGTCAATCCGCCAGTGGCGTACTTGACCAACGCTCGAACTTGATCCAGATTCTGTCGATGTCCATAACCTTGATACGCAATCGTCGAATCATAATAGCGATCTGAAATGACAATCGTTCCCTCCGTAAGTTTCGGGCGAATGACTTGCTCCACGATTTGCGCTCGCGCGGCTTGGTACAAAAGCGTCTCCGTGTGCGGATGCATTTCAGTATTTTTCAAATCGTGTATCACGTTGCGAATTTGTTCGCCGATATTTGTTCCGCCCGGCTCGCGCGTGGCGAAGACTTTATAGCCTTGTGCGGTGAGCCATTCTGTCAGCGGTTTGATGTGCGATGTTTTGCCGGAGCCTTCCGGACCTTCAAGAGTGATGAACATAGTTTTTCTACCTTATGATCAAGTATCCGCCTGCGATCAACAATCCGGCACCGACGAGACGCATCAAGTCAACGGGACGAACCGCCACGCCAAACAAGCCGAATTGGTCGATGAGGATGCCCATCGCCAATTGTCCGATGATGATCAGCGCCAAAGCGGTGGTTGCACCCAGGCGCGGCATGGTTTGATTAAGCGTCAAATATAAGATCACTCCAAAACTGCCAGAGATCAACATATACCAGGATAGACTGCGCCAGTTCCGAATATTCTCGCCGCCGAATGCCAGCAATAGCGCCCCAGATAAAATCGCACCGCTGACGTGAACGATAAAACTGCCAGCCATCGTGCCAATCCGCTGACTCATCTGGGATACAATCGGTCCCTGTACGCCAACCGCCACCCCGCCCAGAACGCCGAGCAAAACCATCAATATCAGATTCGCCATTTCGTTTTTCCTTTTGGCTTACATAGAATCAATACAAGCTCAATTCCCGTTCTTTCTCATTATACGTTTATCTTTGAGTAATTCTATTGTCATTTTTATGGACTAAAATTGTGCCATGTAAAACAATAAATTCAATTGTCATTGCGAGACCTGCGAAGCGGCTCCTCGCAATGACATGATACAACAAAGCAAGGAGATCAAATGACATTCAGACGCATTCTCTACATTTTACTTGTTGTAGTTGTCGCCGGGTTATCCGGACTCGGTGGAGCCGTTGCAGGCGGATACGGCGTTTATCAAGCCGTGAGAAATTCCTCGGCTTTACCGGCGCCGGTTCAAGCGGCTTTGCCTGCCAACAGCACTAATCCAGTCACGACGCTGACTCTCAACGCGACTGATATTCAAACCGCGATCACCCAGTCCGTTCAAAAAGTCGGACCCGCCGTGGTGACGGTGGTCGGCACAATTCCGGGACAGAACACATTCTTCGGTTCGAGCGGAAGCGAAACCGTCAGTGGAAGTGGACTGTTCATTTCCAATCAAGGCTACATCCTCACCAACAATCACGTGATCGAAAATACACAAGACACCAATATCATCCTGGCCGATGGCACTCAACAAAAAGCCACGCTCGTCGGCACCGATCCGTATTCCGATATCGCCGTATTGAAGGTTGATGGGAAAGTCCCGGCGGTGGCAACGCTTGGAAATTCGGATTTGCTCAAACCCGGTGAGACCGCGATTGCGATCGGCTCGCCGCTTGGAAACTTCAAGAACACAGTGACCGTTGGCGTGGTCAGCGCGACCGGACGATCCATCGACACCGGTAACGGCTACCAGATCGAAGGTCTGATTCAAACTGACGCGGCCATCAATCAAGGCAACTCGGGCGGACCGCTGGTTGATCTCGCGGGTGAAGTGATCGGTGTCAACGAATTGATCGTCCGCAACACCGGAAACGGAACCGTCGCGGAAGGATTGGGTTTCTCGATTCCGATCGACACCGCGCAAGCCGTTGCCACGCAGATCATCCAAAAAGGATATGTATCGCATCCATATCTTGGAATCAGTTACCAGCCCATCACGCCGGATGTCGCCGCCGCATATAGCCTGCCGATTCAATGGGGCGTTTATGTGACGCGTGTGGCGGTGAACAGCCCCGCCGCGCAAGCCGGATTGCAACCTGGCGATATGGTCAGTCAAATTGACAATGTGCCTCTCGATGCCACCCATTCGTATCTCAACACTTTATTCTCTTACAAGCCCGGCGATCAGATTACGCTGTCGGTCATCCGCAACGGACAAACGTTTCAAGCGAAAGTGACATTAGGAGAAGCGACACATAGTTAATGTATAACTACTCTATGATCCATGACAATGGGTAGATAGCTTGACGTCTACCCATTATTGTTTTAAATCGCCAGTGTAGAACCTTGATATAATTAATTATGAGGACAGGCAAATCTTTGAAAAAAACAATAAACTATATAATTGAAAATTACCTTGCCCCAATGTGCATAGCATTTGGAACGGCATTTGTTCTGTTTATATATATAATCCTTTAGTTTCCGCTAACATAAAGCGGAAAAAGCGGTTCTTGGAGTGCTTTTTGCTATTCGTGCGAGGTGCCCTTTGGGTAAATGAGCAGTGACCGAGTTCTTTTTTCGAAGTCGCCCAGAAAGATTGACAACTTCGGGAAATGCGCGTCCTGCCAGTGTGCGGCGAAAACGACCAGGGGTTCTTTTGGGTATTCGATCCCAAAATCCTGTGGGGGTGGCGGGTGTGGTGGCTGCGAGAAAACTTAGAATAGAACCAGCCATGAGCGCCAGTTCCGGCAAACGCTGGATCATTTCTTCGGCATGAACAAATTGGCGATGAGCGCCAATCATCTGTTTAGCGCTCAAAGGGACTTGCTCGACCGGCCAACGGTCTTTGTATATGTTGCTGACACTGATCGGTTTGAGAACCACAGGAGTCGCTAACAACCAAGGGGTATCAAAATCGGGATCATAGATGGCGTAGACATCAAAGGTTTGATTGCAGGCATTCGGCGCGCAGTCAGGTAAAACCAAGTTACACCAAATCTCTGCTCGCAGGACATGACCCTGCTCTTCCCAACTTTGTATCTTATCCGGCGCAGTTGCGGCGATCACGTTTCCTTTATCCGCGCGTGCCAGCGGACGGATCAATTCTCCGTAGACAGGCATGCGCCCCACGCCACAATAATTCGGGAGCACGTTGCGGCGGGCTGTAAAGTTGCTTGCTAAACGCAACTCGTACTGCACTATCTCGGCTTCTTGTAGGTCACTCACCTTCACGCCTGCGTCGACTACCACAATTTCGTCCGCTGAAAGCGTTTTCTTGATGTTTTTGAGAATGATCCTCCATAACCGCTTTTCACTCGGATCTTTGGGGTGAACACGTTCAAACGCCTGCGGCAATGCGATCCGCTGTCCGTTGATTTCTCCCACCTTACCTACCACTCCAAAGATAACCGCTGGCAAAGCACGCCCAGCGGCTGGATGATAATGTTTGCTTGGACAGTTTTTCAAGGTCGGACGCCAAAAAGCGGTCACATCGGCTACCACAGGTTTGTATCCTTCATATTCATGTCGTTGCCACTCGGGCAAGCTTTCCACATGCTTGCTCCATTGCGCTATCAGAGTTGTGGTTTGCCAGACGCCACTATTGGTCGCTGCCCAAGCTCTGCGTACTGCTTTATCTTCCAAGCCAATGGCTTTCAAGGCAGGAAACAATGCGCCGCAACTCGGTAACAACTGCCCGCTCAAAAACGCCCAGAACACATGCAGCATCGCAAGATTCGTTCCAATGGGCAACCCTTCAAGTAGTTCGTCCAAAACGGTTATGGTATGATTCGTTTTGGTAATGGCGTTGTGGGATTTTTTCACAAAATAAGATTACCACGCTTTACGTCATTACCGCTTTCTTTATCTAATCCAGTTAGCGGAAACTAAAGTATTAATATCGTTCGTTTATGTGTTAGATATGAAAAAGTATTCTATTCTATATATTCTAGGAACATTTGCATCCTTGTCATTTGGTTATTTGAGGCAAGTATCGGAACGCATATTCCCATGGGACATGCCAGCGCTTTTCATCTTTACAATATTTGTACTACTTTTTCACCAAAAAAAATACTGGTGGATATTTGTTCTGATTCCTGTCGGAATGGGTTTCAAGGAAACAGCTGGCATTTTGTGCTTAACCTTTCTATTTACCGAGATGCCATGGAAACAAAGACTGGCTATGTTTTTTGCATCTGTTATATTTTGTATCGCGGTTAAATTCGCAATTGATTTGTTCGTAAAGGAACCGATTCCTTTCTTCACCATGGAAGGCGTGGGATCCAATCTTACATTCTCTCATATTATCAGTACTTCACGAAAGTGTAACACAAGGTTGAAATTGAATGACATCTGTCGAGCCCCATAGGTGTTCAATCGCATGACTGAGCAAGAGTGCCAAACGGCGCAAGGAGAGCCAAAAACGTTTTGGCAATAGTAGCGGTTGTTTGAGCGCGGACGACAAATGTTGGCGCAAAGAAATGTAAAGATTGAACAAGACAAAAGCGAGACCCACCAACAATAAACGGACCACAGGATTACGAGTGGAGGTTCGAGCGCGCACCTGGTTCATTTGTCTGTAACTGGACTCGATCCCGAAGCGCTTGCGATAGAGTTCAAAGACTTGAGCAGGCAAAGTCCCGAGAGGTAATCCAATGACTGCGTAGGCAAACCACTTGCTTTTATGTCGAGCATATTTTCCTTTTGAATAACGCTTGACGACCACTGCCTGAACCGTGTATCGACCCTGCTTTGGACTATGGAACGTGTAACTCGTTTTGCGGGACTTGCCCTGAAACAAAGATCGCACTCCGCCCGATTTACCGCGTACCGGAATGGGCATGACATAACTCAACTGATGCTGGTCCAGAACCTTGAAAACCGACTTGGAACAAAAACCTTTATCCAAAAACACTCGTCGGATGCGAATTTTGAGTGTTTTCAAGCGTTTAATCAGCCAGCGCACAATGTCCGCCATCTCCTCCCCATATTCGATGAAGTGCAGTGCAACCACATAGCGCCGATTGTCCCTCACGATCGAAACTGTAGCGTACCCGTGAAAATGGGTCGTCCCGGATTTTGGCATCCCGCGCACAATTTCTTTTTTATCTTCATACGGCTGACCATGATACGGGATCAACGTTAGGTCAATCGCAATGTTCAAGTCTCGCTTGCATTTCCAGATACTTGGATGCAGCTGTTGACGAAACATCCGGTTCAACATTCTCTGCATTCCAATTCGATCTGGCAAGGCCTCCACCAGTACCTCACGCAAGCGATTGCCAGATGGAGCGCTTTGGAGTTCCTGACACGCGGATTTAATGCTCAGCCGATGGAGGTTGGCATAGGCCAGTGCATAAATAATGTCATCGGCTGTGATGCGAGTGTTTTTCAAATCGAGCGGCAGGTTCTTGCGAACTACTCCTACAAAGGCATTTAGGACTTGCTCGGAACGGATTGTTCGGGTAATCTTGGGGCTGGGCTTGCACATGGTTCTTGGCCTCCGTGGTTGGAACCAAGTTAACCATGTTCAAGCCCTTTCGTGAAGTACTGATTGTACCTAATCTTCGCTCGTTGAAAACGTTAATTCCTCTTATGATCAATGCTGGTACATTTCTTGCGTTTATTCTCTTTCCAATCGATGCAAAAAATATTTGGGCCTTAAAGATAATAGCAATTGCCTTTTTAATTGGAAATTTGATTTTTGGCTCAATCACTGAGTATCGCATTTGGTTTGAAATGATACCCTTTGCCTTATATACCTTTGACGTATCTTTATACGGAAATCGTTTTATGCCCATTCCAGAAACAAGTTGAATTTATTTGAAGTTTTGTGTATTACAATACCTTCGCCAAAAATGATGTAACAAAACAGGGCTAATCGAGTAAAGTTGAAGTCTACCAAACCCAACTTACACCGAGAAGCCCATGACAGAGATTTTAGCACTTTTACAAAACATTGCACTTCTTTTAGAGAAAACGACTTTTCGGCAGATGAGCCGGGTGGTTTACGGAATGCTGGTTGCCAGCGGCCGGATCACAATGCTGGGTCTTTCGCGTTGGACAGAGGAAGGCGGAAGCTACCGAACTATCCAGCGTTTTTATCATAGCGTTCTTCCGTGGAATGCAATCCACTGGTTGTTTTTTCGAAAGCGTTTCTTGAAACCAGAAGATGAATACCTCATAGCCGGAGATGAAGTCGTGGTGAGCAAGGCTGGGAAAGAGACGTATGGACTGGATCAATTTTTCTCAGGGATTCAACAACGGGTAATCCCAAGCCTCTCCTTTTTTGCATTCTCTCTTGTGGACTTACGGGAAGACCGATCTTATCCAATGCAGATCGTTCAAGTAGTGAGAAGTACGGGAGAAAAAACAGCTCGTAAAGCCAAAGCGGAAGCCCGGAAAACGGCAGAAAAGAAAAAACGTGGACGTCCGCAGGGCAGCAAAAACAAGACAAAGAAGGAAGAAGCGGTACTCAACGCAGAGTTGTTGCGGATCCAAAAAGCCCTGAAAAGCCTCCTGGAAACGATTGGAACGAGCGTGACTGTTTCAAAATTGGTGGAAGGGGTGTATAAAAAGGAAAACCGGAACGAGTTGAGATCGTTCCGGAATCCCAAAGAAAGGCGTATCAATAACATGCGCCTCAAATTGATTCTACCAATAATCGATCCAGAGCAATTTGAAGAACCCAAGTGCTGTGCCGATCCGAAATGCAAAGGGGATCGCTTTGTGCCGTGGCAGGCAGTCAAGAAGAATGTACGCGACCGCGAGTACGAAGAAGTCATCGCTCGACGGTACAAGTGTTTGCGCTGCGGATGCACATTCCGAGTGTATCCCCAGGGAATACAGAAGAGTCAGATCTCGCAGCGGCTAAAAGGCATGGGGGTAATGTTATACGTGTTAGGGCTCAGCTACGGAGCAGCCTCTTTGATGTTGGAAGCATTGGGAGTGTACTTGAGCAAGAGTAGTGTGTATCGAACCGTGCAAGCGACGGCGGAAGCTGTGCCGGGGATGAAGCGCACGGAACTCTTGCAGGGCTATCACACAAAAGCAATTGGAGCGGATTTAACAAGTGTGAAATGTAAAGGGAAGTGGTTGCCAATTGGAGTCATCGTGGATCCAATCAACGGACTGGTGTTGTGTGTGGATCACTTAGATGGAGAAGACGCTCAAACACTGAAGGATTGGGTGGAACCGATTGCAGATCAGGTTGGAGCTCACACGCTGTTGACCGATGACGCCGATGCATTTAAAGACGTCGCCGATCGGAGCGGCTTGTACCACCAGGTTTGCAAAAGCCACGTGGGACGCAACACCGAAGAGTTGATCGAGAGTTTGAGTCTGGCAATTGAAGCGGGTCAGGATTCTTCCTTGACCGAATTGCAGATCGAACCGGCTCAAGCTCTGAGCGATCTACGTCGTTTGGGAGAACTAATTCATTCCCGACAACCTGAGCAACAGGCCGAAGTGCAAGCCTTGTATGAACGCTATGCGGCTGCCCCTCATTCCAAGAAAGGCGGGACCGCCAGCATTGCATACCGGATGCGCAATTTATTCCTTGACCGTTGGAACTTATGGCCACGCCTTACCTTTTATCGCACCTGGAAAGACCGGGATGGCAAACCCATTTTGGATGGCACGAACAATGCCACCGAACGCGCGATCGGTTGGTGGATAAAAGAAAGATATCGCACGATGCGCGGATATAAACGCGATCAATCGGCTTTGAACGTCAGTCGGTTAATCGCCTACTGCGGCAATCATCTTGCGGAGGGATTTAACTTGGCGACCTTCGTCACTTGATCGCACTTTATCTCGGGGTTTCTATCCCCCTTGCCTCTTCATAGGCAGTTTACCAATTTTGAAACAAGCACGAACGAGCATGAAACTAAAATATGTGGCACTGGACGGTCATTTTGGCAATTATCCGAGCGCCTTCATGGTCAAACAAGCAAATTTGGACCTGATCTCTAAAATGCGTTCCGACGCTGCACTCTACCTACCTGTTGAAGGTGAATATGGTGGCGTGGGACGTCCGGCCAAGTATGGAGAGAAGATCCAGGTCCGCCAACTCGATCTAAAAGACTTAAAGGAAACCTCGACTGAAGATCATTTGCGAACCGATATCTATCAAGGTCAGTTCTATAATAAAGAGTTTGCTTTTCCCTTGAATGTGGTCATCATGTTGAAGACCAATCTGAATACAGGAGCGCAGGCACATGTCATCTTATTCAGCACCGATCTGGAGTTGACCTATGACAAGATCATCAGGTTTTATAGTTTACGATTCCAAATCGAGTTTAATTTCCGCGACGCCAAACAATATTGGGGCTTGGAGGATTTTATGAATGTAAAAGAAATTGCCGTTACCAACGCTGCCAACCTTTCGTTTTTTATGGTCGATCTCAGTTATGCGCTGTTACAACCTTTTCGATCCTATAATCCAGAGTACAGCATCCTGGATTTGAAGTCTCACTATCGTGGTTGCCGGTATGCCTTCGAAACAATTAAAATGCTTCCGGAAAAACCTGACGCTATTTTATTGGCTGACATATTTCAGCAAATCGCCCGCTTGGGCGCTGTTCATTCAGTTTTTCAACCCTCCGCTACTCCATAATTGGCGAAGCTATTGGTATTAACTGTTATTATTCCCTAAATATTCTCACATGCCTTCTCGGCTCTTTGCCATACGAATGACTTACCAACTCGGCATTGCGCGCCATCTCATGTTCCAATCTTCGCACCAGCGATGGTCCCGGAGGCAAGTCCACCCAACGCTCGCCGTTCAACACCGCCTGGATGGCTTGTTGAGTCTGTTCCTTCACGCCGTCAATATCGGACGATGAAGCAACTTGCTCACCTCTCACGTTGAACAAGTCGCCCAAAAATTGTTCCATCTGTCCCACCGTGCTCGAACGCAAAACATAGATCGGCAAACCGCGATGCTCGGCATCCAAGATCGTCTGCTGGCGGTCGCGATAATACGTCCGCAGAGTCACCAGCGTGTCGGCTTCGGTCGGCTCTTTAACCACGATCACCGGCACGCCGAGTTGCTTGGCAGCTTGCATGAGCCTATTGCGCGCTACGCCATATGGATAAATCTTGATCGTTTGCATCACGCCGCGCATCGGTTCGAAACGCGGACCGGGTGTGGTCACCGGCTCGTCAAAAGCGGGAACCGGCTTGCCCTGGGTGACATCGAAAGGCTGGCGTGCACCACGTCGCGGTGTTTTGGTTTCCTTCGCATCCATTCTCGACGTTGAAACGGGCGCGGCTTTCTCGATTTGAATCTTGCCTTCAGAATCCCGCGTACGAATCTCCGGGACCAGCGGATAACCGCGCAGAAGCGCATCCACCGACGCCATCACATCCGGATGAACCGCGAAACGATCGCGGGTTTGAATCTCGATCAGCACATCGAACGTGGGCGGAGCGCGCCGTTCGAGGACCGTCTTCTGCGTGCCACGTCGACGCGCTTCTTCATCCGACAACGTCACCGCTTCGATTCCGCCGACGAGATCGCTCAACGTTGGATTCAACAAGAGGTTGTCGAGCGTTCGCCCGTGCGCCGTGCCGATAAGTTGAACGCCGCGCTCGGCAATGGTGCGCGCCGCCGCGGCTTCAAGTTCACGCCCGATCTCATCAATGACGATGACTTCGGGATTATGATTTTCAACAGCCTCGATCATCACTTCATGTTGAAGCGTCGGCACTCTGACCTGCATTCGCCGCGCCTTGCCCACTGCGGGATGAGGCACATCGCCGTCGCCGCCGATTTCATTGGATGTATCCACAATGACCACGCGCTTCGATTCAGCCAGAATGCGAGCGGCTTCGCGCAAAAGAGTTGTTTTGCCTACGCCGGGTTGACCGAGGATCAATACCGATTTGCCCGACTCGATAATGTCTTGAATGATGTCCACCGTGCCGTATACTGCGCGTCCGACCCGCAGAGTCAATCCAACAATGTGTGTGCGCCGGTTGCGGATGGCGGAGATGCGATGTAAGGTGCGCTCAATACCCGCGCGGTTATCCGCATCGAATTGGCCGGTGCGTTCATCGACATAATCTATTTCAGCGCGCGTCACTTCCGATTTCGCGCAAGACAATCTCACGATCCACAAAGCGCGCGGTCGGCACGCGTCCCAAATCTAAAATAATCTCGAGCAGATTCTCGCTATCGTCCGCTTTCTCCACTGCACGGCGGATGTCAGTAGGCAGCACATCGAGAAGCGCCTCGAGGTCATCGGTAATTCTTAATTGTGTCATATTTGATTCTCTTTCAGACACGGTTTGTCCGTGCCTGCTCAATTATACGATACTTGGCAAGACACATAGTGAACGTTGCCAGGCCTGAGTTAATTCGGCAATCATGCACCAATGAGAAAACTTATTTATGTATTCTGCTCACGCGCGAGGGCTGAACACTCACTCCCGATGGCTGCGTCGCCAAAACATTTTGTTCATCTCTCACCAGCCGCGTCAGGTGCTTGACCATCACGGCTTGCCGTTCACCGGCGCGCGCTCCCAAATCTTCAAGTGCCGGTTCCAACCATGCCTGATAAGAGCGAACGCATAAATACACAGGCCGATTGCGCCGGTCGGGAAGATGGTTGACCAGAGATACTATTTTTGCACTCACGTCCGCAACTTCAGGATGAATGAGAGGCGTTAGAACGATCCCATAAACACCCTGCGTCACGTTCACATAACACTTGGCGGCTGCGTCATACATCCAGCCGATTGCGCGTTGAGGGATGGGCTCAACGGGATGAAGCAGAGGAGGAACGATTTGTTGATACAGGCTTTGGATTGCAGGCAAATGAATAGACTTAACCCGCATCCAATCAAGCCTTGAGCTGGCCTCCGCCACCTGACTGATATTCCACATCCTCTGCCAGGCATACACCGAGAAGCCCGATTTGCGCAATCCATCAAACACACCGCTCGCTTCATCCACTTCTGCGAGAACGTGAAAGGCTCCCCAGCCGCCGGCTTCGGAAGACAGATGATCTATCAGAGCGGGTAGATCCGGATGATCGAGTCGAGATGACGGCGCGAGATAAAGCAGTTTTGCAAATGATTCGCCGCGGGTATGGATAATGCCTCCGAGCAGGCTTACGCCGTCCCCGTCCGCGATGGCAGCGTAAATATGCCGCGCTGGATTGACATAGGCCATCAAGCCCACCGCGCCCAAAGGATTGCCGCGCGTAAGCGTCCGCGCGGCATCCAAACCAACCGCGTCGCCGCGCAAGTGATATAAATGGGGTAAATCTCTGAGATCAAGCGAACGAATTGTCATTAGCCAAATAGCTGCTGTTTTGCCTAATTCTACTTCTTTCCAGCTGTGAATCGCCAATCTTTTTTGAAAGTCAGGCAAATCAAGCCTATTTTTTCTTCATGAATTATGAATTTCCTGAGAAAAGGGGCATTGACCAAATAATCATAATGGGTTATTTTTAAACCGTATCGGTGCCGGGCGGGTTTTCTGTTGAATTCTTTACGAAATGACTTCCCGACAGTCTCAGATCATGGAGAAAGGTTCAAAATGAAAATTCTGAAACTAATTGCTATGCTTGTTGCTGTTCTAAGTATGACATTCAGTATACCGACAGCCGTTCACGCAGCCCCGGGCGCACCCGGCCATTTTATTTCCAACCAATGGCGAACTGATCACTGTTTACGCACCACCACCATTACTCTTTATATTTACTGCGACTGCGCCTGCAGGCGGCTACTATGATATCGAAATTTCCACTGACGCCACTTTTCTAAATTCTGCTGCAATTGTAGACGGCAGCACTGTCTGGTCATTCCAAGAGTTGCCAATGGAATAGTACCTCTCCAATTCATCAGTACGTACACGTACCAGCCCACCACAACGTACTATGTCCGCATTCAGGCTTATGACACTACCTGCAACGTTGGCACCAACGACTTTACTACCGGGGGCTCGGGATGGGCAGACTATGTTTTCTACACCTCCCTCACTACGCCAACCTTGATGTCCCCAGGCAATACAAGTACATTGGTGAATAATTTGACGAATGATAACCTCACCGGTCCTTACCATCCATATCCATTATTCCAGTGGAATTCGGTGGCAGGCGCGACCAGTTACAATTTGGAGGTATCCACACAAACCAATTTCAGTTCATTGTACTTAAATGTAAACGTTCCCACTTCGAATACCTTCATCGTCGGTGGAGGAGCTACAGTCGTCGGGTATACGCCTTCTTCGGATTTGCCCGTGGATACCACTTTCTACTGGCAGGTTGAAGCACTTGGTACTAGTCCGTACAGCCCAAGCGGCTGGGGCTTTTGTGGATCCGGTAATTGTTCATTCAACACGGGCCTTGCAGCTTCCCCGGCCCCAGTGCCGGTACAGATGCCACCAGTCGGAAAGGGCGTTTACACAACCGGGAAGGTAACCAACGACTTTACTCCGGGGCTTCTTTGGGATGAAATCGCGCTACCAGGCGGGACCACCTTCACGACCTACGAAGTGCAAGTTTCAACAGATAATACTTTCCTGGATAACTCTGCACAGTGCTTTGATGTCACCAGTACGCAGGTTCCCTCTCTTGCCAATCAAACGTACCCAGCCGGTATAGGCCTGACCACCGTCCAGTTTGATACGGGAATCGCGTTGGCTGCTTCATCACCCGGTACCAATTGCCCAACGATCTCTCATAAATTCGCGCCGACCACTGTCTACTACTGGCGCGTACACGCCCAAGATAGCGGAGGATATAGCGACTGGTCAAACGTTTACAAATTCGTGACCTCATATCCAAAGGTCAATTCAGCAACATTCACCACCACTGGAGACCCAATCAACCATACTATTACATTTAATTGGACTCCAGTTCCAGGGGCATACGTCTACTCCCTGCTAGGTTGCTTAGACTCTAATTTTACCAACTGTCCATTATATGTCACCAAGATAGATCCTCCCTACATTTGGTGGCTATGGCACGGAAAACATGCCGCCTCCTCTGGCGTATTGATCCACTGGCGCGTAAGTGCTACTGGTCCTTTTGGCCCCAGCTCGTGGTCAGACCCTCACCCACCTCAAAGCGACGTTATCACTCCATGATCACAAGCGGGTGATCGTCCTATAACAAGTACAACTCCGAAGCTAGGTCAGCTTCGGAGTTGTACTTATACCAATCAGTCAGATTCGATGGGGACTTTTTTAAAGACTCACAGAAAATCAATTCCCACATCTGCACGCAAAATAAGCGAACCGAAGGCGCGAGTCTACAATTATGAAATGAGGGTAAGTCTTGACCCGCGCACCTTGACAAATTCCCAGATAACGGTAAAATACTTCCGCTTTGGAAATATATCAATATGAAAGTAAAATCGCAACCACACACCGAGCGGATTGCCGGAGAATTTATTGATTTGTTACAGAATTTCATCCGGTTACATCCTAACCTGGTCATGCCCGAGCATATCGTCCGCTTCAAACAGCAAATGGAAAAGTTGAGGGGGGCGGCCAATTCGGAAGATCATACTTTCCTGGTACGGGTTTTCATTATTCTGGCGCATTCTGAGACTCCATTGACAATGGGCGAATTAAGCGCCGAGCTCAAAATCCCTTTGAGTTCCACTACAAGGATCGTTGACTGGTTAGTGCGCGGCAACTTTCTGGAGCGCACATATGACCCAAAGGATCGCCGCGTGGTGCTTGTGAAGATGACCAAAAACGGTGAGCAGTTTTTCCAAATCGCTATGGACTACAACAAAAAGCGAATCGCACACTTAATGGAAAATTTTTCAATGGAAGAACAGGATCAATTATTGCATCTTATGAGTAAATTACTCAATAAGCTGCAGGAAGAAAACTAAGGTTTATTTATTTTCTTCCATTCCTCTTCACACCCAATTCACGATTGAATCTTATACTTCCATTCACGATTTACAAAAGGAGTAAATCTATATGAGACGATTTAGAGCATTGATCAAAAAAGAAATCACCCACATGATCCGGGATCCGCGCACATTGATTTTCATTTTCATCATGCCCATCCTGCAGTTGGTTTTATTAGGCTTTGCCAACACCACAGATATTAAAAATGTTTCCACAGTGATCTTCAACCAGGACAATACCCAGGCCAGCCGGGATTTACTCAACTCATTTCTAGCAACGGGTTATTTTTCTTTTTAATTACTCGGTGGGCAGTCAAGCCCAAGTTGATAATTTAATTGGCAGCGGGCAAGCCAAAGTAGGAATTGTGATTCCGCCAAACTACGGTGAAGATTTAACTTCCGGACAGCCTTCCCAAGCGCTGGTCTTGATAGACGGCTCCGACCCGACCGTTGCCAGTGCAGCCCTCTCTGCGGCCGAGTTGGCAGGCCAAGCTCATGGTGTGAACGTCAAAACTCAACAACTGTCTCTTCAGGGCGCGTCCATCGGCACAGGCACAAACCCGGTTGATGTCCGCACAGACGTCCTCTACAATCCCGATTTGCTCGGAGCTTACAGCATTGTCCCCGGTTTGATTGCCCTGATTCTTTTTCAGACGGCAACCAGCCTGACAGCGCTCGCCATCGTCCGGGAGCGCGAACGTGGAACGATGGAACAGTTAATCGTCACGCCTATTCGTTCCTGGGAATTGATCCTAGCCAAGATCACGCCGTACATTCTGGTTTCTTTTGCCGATACCCTTTTGATTTTGGTGCTGGGAACTCTTATATTCGGCGTTCCCATTCGAGGCAGCATCATATTGCTCTTTGCCATGACAGGCCTGTACTTGTTACCCACACTGGGTTATGGGCTTGTCATCTCAACCATAGCCCGTACGCAACAGCAGGCTCAATTGATGGTCATGCCTTTAATGCTGCCAGCGATGATGCTTTCAGGATATATTTTTCCAATCGCGTCCTTGCCTCTAGCCCTTCAGTACGTTGGGGAACTGCTTCCCACAACTTATTTCATCTACATCATGCGCGCGGTGGTCATCAAAGGCGTTGGCCTAAGCCTGATCATTCCGCAAACCATAGCTTTAAGTATTTTTGCTGTCGCCTTGCTTGGACTTGCAATGTGGCGCTTCCGCAAAAATTTGGATTAAGAAAATAATATACAACAAGGAGTAAAAATTATGCAAAACAGAAGACCCTCACCTGTAATCGTCATCATCATTGTACTGGTGGTTGCAGCAATCGGATATTTCATCTATCAACAGTGGAGCCAGAATAATGCGGCCTCCCAGCTCACTGCTTCGGGCACGATCGAAGCGACCAATGTGAACGTAGCGCCGGAAGAAGCAGGCAAAGTCAAGGATGTGCTGACTGATGAAGGCAAGACCGTCAAGACCGGCGATGCACTCATCCATCTGGACGATAGTCTGCTGCAGGCCCAGAAAGAACAGGCAGAAGCAGCTCTCAATGTGGCCAAGGCAGCAGCTTCCACCTCAGACGCGGCGCTGGCTTCTGCCCAGAACCAGTACAACCTGACCATGCAAGCCTCGCTGAAAACGGGCGACACTCTCACCAATCAGTGGGTCACGAATCGGCCTTCGGACTTCAATGTTCCGCTTTGGTACTTCACGCAATCCGAACAGACGACGTCTGCCCAGGCCGAAGTGGATGCGGCGCAGAAAGCTTTGACCGATGCACAGAACAACCTGACTTCCATTCAGAATTCAGCGGCTGGCAGCGGCTTTGTTCAAATTGAGACGACCCTTGCCAATGCGGAGGCCAGTTACAACGTGGCCAACGATTTAAACAATCGCGTTCAGAACTTCAAGAACGTCGATCAATTAAGTAGGTATGGGTTATATCAATTATCCAAGCAGCTCAACCAGCCGACCGTCAAACAGAACTCGCGGGATTTTTTGGTCAATGCTAACAACATTGATGATAATATCAAGGATTATGCTCAACAGCTTTTCGATGATGCCAAGTCGAATCTGCGAGATGCGCAGAATGCCTATAACGATGCGTTGACCTCCCAAGGCGCTGCAGATGTCTTGAAAGCGCGCGCCGATGTCACTCTGGAGCAGGAGCGCTACAACACCGCTCTGGATTATGTGACCAACATTCAGACCGGCAACAATTCGCCTGCAGTCATCAATGCCCAAGCCTCACTTAATCAGGCCAAAGCCGCCGACGATCAGGCGCAAAGCGGTGTTCAGCAGGCTCAAGCCAACGTAGATTTGATCAATACTCAGCTGTCCAAGCTGACGGTGTATGCGCCGCTGGACGGCGTCATCCTGACCCGCAATGTCGAGCCGGGCGAATTTGTCCAGCCGGGAGCGGATGCCTTGACCATGGCGGACATCAGCCATCTGACGATCACGGTCTATGTGCCGGAGGATTTATATGGCAAAATCAGTCTGGGAATGCCAGCGACCATGAAAGCAGACTCGTTCCCGGGTGAAGTGTTCAACGCACAGGTGAGTTATATCTCGGATCAGGCAGAATATACGCCGCGTAATGTGCAGACGGTCGAGGGACGTTCTTCCACAGTGTACGCCATCAAGCTCACCGTGAGTAATCCCCAGGGTCAGCTCAAACCCGGCATGCCCGCCGATGTCACCTTCCAATAAATGGTTTGCCACTTTAAAGAATTATTTATTTCAAACACAAAGGACACGAAGGTCATGAAGGAAAGAAATCTTGAAAACTGATTTTTTCTTTGTGTCCTTTGTGGTAAATCACAAAAATTATGGAATTTGAACTTCTGCTCGAAACAGAAAATTTAGTTCGAACCTTTGGCAGCCTGCGTGCCGTGGATGGGCTCGACCTGCGAGTTGGCCCCGGAGAAATGGTCGGCTTGGTTGGTCCGGACGGAGCGGGTAAAACCACCACCATGCGTTTGCTTTGCGGTGCGCTCCAAGCCACCAGCGGCACGATTCGCGTCGCAGGATTTGAAATTCCGGCTCAAGTGGAAAAGGCGCGCGAAGAGATCGGCTACCTTGCCCAACGCTTTAGCTTGTATGGAGATTTAACCGTTCAAGAGAATCTTGAATTTTTTGGCGAAGTATTTGATATGTCCGAATCAGACCGCAAACAACGCTCCAAGGATTTATTGCGCTTTGCCGGTCTGGAAGAATTCGCCAATCGTCCCGCCATTGCGCTTTCCGGTGGAATGCAAAAGAAACTCGGATTGGCTTGCGCATTGGTGCATCGTCCCAAGGTTCTTTTATTGGATGAACCCACTGGCGGTGTGGATCCGGTTGCGCGGCAGGAATTCTGGCATTTGCTGATTGCACTACTGCGGGAGGGGTCGGCAGTGCTGGTCAGCACTCCATACATGGATGAAGCCATGCGCTTCAATCGAGTCATCTTCATGAATCACGGCCGCGCGTTGACGCAAGGTGCGCCGCGCGAGCTCATCAATCATCTCAACGGACGCATTCTCGAACTTGCCGCCGATCCGCAAATGGCCGCGCGTCAAATCGCTGCTGAGGATCCGGATGTGGAAGACGTTCACACTTTTGGAGAATATGTACACTTGCGCGTGCGTTCAGCAGAAGGCCCATTAACCCGCATCCCGCAACGACTGACAGAAGCAGGCATTACCTTGCATCATATTCATGCGGTGGTCCCCACCCTGGAAGATGTGTTCATCCAACTTCTTGAGAAAGAAGGAGCAATCGATGGCGACTGAAATTATTCCGCTCGATGTGCAGGGATTGACTAAACGCTTCGGAAATTTTACCGCGGTGGACCATGTGGCGTTTACGGTACAACCCGGAGAGGTGATCGGTTACCTCGGTCCGAATGGAAGCGGTAAGACCACCACCATCCGTATGCTGTGCGGATTATTGATCCCCACCGAAGGTACCGCAAAGATCATGGGTATTGACGTGGTGCAAGACCCTGAAGGCATCAAGCCGCACATCGGTTATATGTCACAAAAATTTTCGCTCTATGACGATTTGACCGTATTGGAAAACATTGAGTTCTATGCGGGCGTCTACGACATTCCGAGAGATACTGAAAAGGCGCGCATTCAAGAGATTCTTCAACTGGCCGGGTTGGAATCCCGGCCTAAGACACTTACTGCCGAATTATCAGGTGGATGGCGTCAGCGCCTCGCTCTCGGTTGTGCGCTAATCCATAAGCCGCCGCTTCTTTTCCTCGACGAACCCACCTCCGGCGTGGATCCGGTGGCGCGTCGCGAGTTCTGGGATTTGATCTATCAACTGGCATCGCAGGGCACGACGGTTTTCATCACTACTCACTACATGGATGAAGCCGAACACTGTAACCGCGTGGGCTTTATGTATCGCAGCAAGCTCCTGGCTTTTGATTCCCCTACCGCTCTTAAGTCTATGTATCTACATGGTGCGGCATGGGATCTGGATGCCAACCCACTGCTTGAAACCGTCGAAGAATTAAGCGCCATGGACGGTGTGGCACAAGCCAGCCTTCACGGCGACCGCGCACACGTCATCATTGATCCCGATGTTTGGACGGTAGACAGTCTGACAAAAAAATTATCCGATAAGGGAATTAAAATTCAAAGCATCGAAACGGTTCAATCTACTTTGGAAGATGTGTTTACGCTGCTGGCACATCGAGGCAGGACTGCTGCTGAAATGGATTAACGCAAAAAATGGATGGCGTGAACGCCATCCATTTTTGTTTCAAAGAGTCATTGCAGCTAGCCATAAACAGGAGATTACCACACTGATAGAGCATAGTGCTCACCTGCCCAGAACCGCAGGTGCTGGGTGGTGAGTGGCCCGAGGGAGTTTCACCCTCGGGCTCTCTCAGAACCGGACGTGAACCTCTCAGCTCATCCGGCTCCCATCATCCAGCCATAGATCGTGTCATACGGCTTCGTTTTGTCCAAGGGTTCCTCCTACTTTTCAGCAGTTGACCCATTGTCCAAAACTGGATAACTCAACCCCTTCGCTCCCCCACCTTTTTAGTGGGTTCTTCGCTACTACGGGTTGATCCGTCCCTATACTCCGCATTTGTACTTTCATCCTGGCGGGATTTCCGCTTGGATTTTTCCATTCTCATCGGAGTTGTAGGTTCCCACGTTCCATACAAGAGCCTGTGTGATGTTCACGCCACCTTCATGCCGGTCACCGTCTGGTCAGTAATCAGGTTCCTTCCAGACTTATCCCAGGTCAACGACTTTACCTGGTTTTGATGGCTTCCCTACGCTTTCGACACTTGAGCAGTGGTTCACTTGTGTTCGTCTCCATCACACTTACCTGACAGAGTCTTCGCTCTGCCTTTTCCGTAACGCTCACGACCATGGCTTTTGTCCACAGCCGCTTACGGCGGTTTGAAGCCTCCACCTGCATGGCGGCTCCGAGGGGCCTGCCCTCATCTCTCGTACAGTTCGGCTCAGTCTCCTCCTTTTCGTAGGAGCCTTCGTGGCACACCGTCGCCTGCGAAGCGGTTCCTTGCAACGACAATCTACAGATGAACTTATCCACCCGCCAGTATCGGATCAATCATGGATTTGAATTGAGCAAAAGACGCCGGTCCAATCACCTTTTGGCCATTGACAATAAAAGCTGGGGTTCCAATAAACCCGTATCCCCGTGCTTCAGCCATGCTTTGATCAATCTTTGCTTTGTCCTGACCCGAGTTCGAAACATTGATTGAATTGCGCCGTATTCAGTCCAAGCTGCGCGGCGTACGACTTTAAATCGCTGATATCTAACGCCGGTGCCTTGGCATAAAGCAAATCATGGTATTCCCAGAACTTGCTCTGATCAAAGGCGCATTGACCGGCCTCCGCCGCCTGAGGCGATTGAGCCGTGATGATTGGATAATCCCTCCACACAAAATGAACTTGATCGCCATATGTGGCCACGATTTGTTTCAAGACGCCCGCTTGCTCCCAGCCGCGGCAGGTGGTACAGCCGAAGTCGCCGTATTCAATGATGGTCACTTTCGCGGACGGCGAACCGAGTGATGGGTCAGATGCCAGACGCGCCGCGCTCAACGGCGGGACCCGCGATGACTTGGACCAAAGAATCGTCCCAACAACTATGATCACAGCGATCATACCCAGCGTGATGATCAGACGCAAGTTTGACTTTTTATGTTTTGGTTTCGACATATTCCTTCCAGAGAAGAAATTGTATTCCATTTGGATTGCAATGCAGGTAAGAGTTCTTTAATCTTACCCGACGCCGCAATGAAGAAACAGTCTTTAGAATTCGCCTAATTTCCTTCGATCAACTCTCTGGCCTGTTCCACATAAGCAAGACTTTGATGGCGGAAGTACATGTTATACAACGTTGCGTAATGTCCGCCCTGCTTTAGCAACGACTCATGCGTGCCTTCCTGAATGATGCGGCCCAATTCCATAACCACGATACGATCCGCGGCTTTGACGGTTGAAAGACGATGCGCGATCAGAATGCTGGTGGAATGAGTCAGAATCAAATTCAATGCTTGCTGGATCTGCCATTCAGTGAACGGATCAATGCTGGCCGTCGCTTCATCCAAGATAAAGATGGCGGGACGCTGAACCAGCACACGCATCAACGCCACCAGCTGACGCTGCCCCATCGAGAGTTTTCCGCCGCGTTCGCCGACTTCAGTATGCAGCCCTTCAGGCAACGTATCCAGCCATTCGCCATCGCCAATTTTCCTTGCCATTTCCAGCATTTCACTTTCTTTAACATCCGGCACGGCATAACGAATGTTATCGGCTACAGTTCCAGAGAACAGGAACGGCACCTGTGAAACAATCCCAAGTTGTTTGCGATATTGCTGCAAATCAAAGGTGCGAACATCCAAGCCGTCGATCAGCAAACGACCTTCCTGAAATTCATAGAAGCGCGCAATCAACTTTGCGATGGAGCTTTTGCCCGCGCCGGTGTGCCCTACCAGCGCAAGATTCTCTCCGGGCTGGATGCGCAGATTGAAGTCGGAAAGAATCGGTTCCTTATCCGTATAACGGAAGTTGAGATGTTCGAAAGAGACTTCGCCTTTGAGACGCGGCACATCATGTTGGTCCGTCTGGACGACATTCGGGTCGGCATCCACCAAAGCGAAGACGCGTTCCGCAGCCGCCAGCCCCTGCTGAATCTGCGCCCAGAACGCCGACAGATTCGAAATGGGCGTGACAAAGCTATCGAGACTCAAAATAAAAAGATACCACGCCCCGAGACTGACGACGCCATGCAGGACATTGATACCGCCGTAGTAAACCAGCGCCGCCACGAAGAAACCGGTAAGCGCATTCAAGGTTGGAAAAACAATCGAAAGCACAAAACCGCGTTGAACATTGACGCGATACGATTGTTGATTGGATGCGTCGAAAAATTCAAAGATGCTTTGTTCTTGTCGGAAATTTTTCGCAATCGAAATTCCGCTAACCGTCTCCTTGATGGATTGATTCACTTCCGCCATGGCGATCATGCCGTTACGCGTGACGCGGCGCGCCAGGTTGCGATAGATCGTGGTCAGGCCCAACATGAACGGAATGAAAGCGCACATCAACAGCGCCATATGCCATTCGGTATAGAACATCACCACGCCAAGGATCAACGCCGTTGCGAGTTGCGCGGTGACATCCGTGACGATGACCACGAGTTGACCGAAATCGTTGGTATCCGAAGTGATGCGCGAGACAATACGTCCTGAAGAGAATTGATCATAGAAAGATAGATCGTGTTCAGCCGCGGCATCGAACGCCTGTGTGCGTAGCGCCAAAACCACATCCCCAATGGAGCGGATCACAAGACTACGGCGCGCCCAGTTCAAGCCCCACGTGCTAACTCCGATAAAGGCCAGTGACAAGCCCGCGATAGTGATGGCCCGCATGCTTGGTTCACTTTGGAGCAAGTTGACAATTTGGCTGACAATCACCGGCAACGCTGCAGCAATTGCAGCGATCAACGCCACCAGAATCGAAACCCAAATGAACCGCCTCGATTGCGGTTTGAAATAGGCGATGATCCGGCCAACCAATTGGTTGTCGGTATATTGACGATCATACTTTTCGGTATTGAGTCCGGCGAAGAAGCCCATTATTCCTTAAATATCCTCGAGTATGCTTCCGAGGTTTTCATCAATTCATCATGCGTACCCATTGCAGCGATCTGGCCTTTTCGCAAAACGATGATGAGATCAGCCCAGCGGATTTGCGATAAGCGATGCGTAATGAGAATCGTTGTGCGGCCCTTGGCAGCATTGGCAATGGCGCGCTGGATTTTGTCTTCCGTAGCCGAATCAATTGCGGAGGTCGAATCATCCAGGACCAAAATGCGGGGATCCGTTAAGAAAGCTCTGGCCAATGCCAGGCGTTGACGTTGTCCGCCCGAAAGGGTGACGCCGCGCTCCCCGATCACGGTCTCGTAACTTTGATCAAGGGTTTCTATGAATTCATGCGCCTGTGCTCCGTTCGCGGCATATAGGACTTCATCGCGTACTGCGCCGGGTTTTCCAAAGGCAATGTTATCGGCAATGGAACGCGAAAATAAAAAGATGTCCTGCTCGATCATCGAGATTTGCGAGCGCAAAGAAGCAAGATTCCAATCACGGACATCCACACAATCTACCAATACTTGTCCCTGTGTTACATCGTAGGCGCGATTGATCAGCCTGACGAGCGAGGTTTTACCCGCGCCGGTTTGTCCAACCAGTGCAACTGTCTGACCGGGCTTGACATGAAAGGAGATATCCTTAAGTACCGAGCCGCCTTCGGGATAAGCAAACGAGACATTACGAAATTCAATTTCGCCGCGCATGGTTGAAGTCCGGCCTGAGGCATTTTGATCGAGATCGGTTTCGCGGTTGATCAAATCCAAAATACGACGTGCGCCGGAAACGCCCAGCGACATTTGTGTGTACGCCGCAGCGGATGCAAAGGTTGGGAATTCCAACATGCGCAGCAGGCCAAAGTAGGCCACCACATCGCCGGTATTGATCATGCCAGCTCGGAACAAGATCAGGGCATGGAAAAGTCCGCCCGCATAAACGAGACCCATCATCAGGTTTGGAATGAAGCGGGCTTCGATGTCGCCTTGCCGAACAAAAGCATTGCGGACGCGCCGCGCATTGGTTACGAAGGTTTCGGTTTCGGCACCTTCCTGTGCCGCACCTTTCATGATCTCGACACCATCGAGCGCCTCGGATAGATGCGTGTTCATCTCGCCAAAGGTTTGACGTACTTCATCTGTGACCGGCGCCATGGATTTTAGATAAAACCAAAGCGCTACAAAATAGCCGATGCAAAATAAAGCCGGTGTAAGCAGAAGAGCAGGCGTATATTGCGGAATGACAAAGAAAGGAATAATGGCAAATAATCCAGAACCGATGACAAGGTTCAGGCCTGGGCTGAACATGAAGTTGATCTCGCGCACATCGTTGGTGGCGCGTGCCATCGTATCGCCGACCGGCTGGAGATTATGGAAGGTCATGCTCTTGCCAAGCAATGAAACGTAAAGTTCGTCGCGGATATCGCGCTCCATCTTTTGCGCCATCAACTCCGCGCCGAAGTTGCGTCCAAACTGGAGAATACCGCGCGCGATCTGGGATGCGCCGAGCAGCAATGCCAGCGGGATCAAGACACTGACCGTCGCATTGGGCTTGAGCATGTCGTTGAACGCATTGCCCACCAACACCGGTACAGCGGAAGCCAGTGCAGCATTACCAATCGCGCCGATCACCAGCATCAAAAGAATGTACCAATAACGGATGGCGTGCGACCAGATCCAACGGGCCGGACCTTTGGTGCGTTCGGATGGTTTGCGGGTCAGAGTAAATTCAGCAGGAGCAGTTAGGGTTGTCATGGGGCAGAAAAAGCCTACCGCAGTCACTGCGGCAGGCGGTGAAAAAGAAAGCGATGACTAAATTTTACCACGCGGCGCGTAACTCCCGAATTAAGACAGGGTTACTACAACTAGGACTGTCCGCGTGGACAGTCATAATCTTCCAAAGGAGAGTGTTAATATGATGGGTTGGACGTTCGCTACAATCGTGCTGGTTCTGTTCTTCCTATGGTATGGCTTAGCGGAATTCATACCTGCGCTTAAAACCGAGATGTGGATGAAAGTCGCGGCAGTTCTGGCGCTTCTCTTCGTCGTCTTGACTCTCATCAAGGTGTAACTGGTCCATCAGCACTCCCAACAGCCTTCCGTTTGGGAGGCTGTTGTATTTAAGCCTGTGCGATGATTCCAGCGCATCGCACGGGTGTTTTCCATCCATTACAACGGAAATAATTTATCAAATACTTCTGGGCAATACTTCTGCACCATTTCAGACGAGAGACCGTTCTCTTTACAGATCGCCGCATAAAGGTCAACGCTGGGACGCCTGATTCTTTTTTGCGTATCCACATCCAGACCCCACAGCCCGAAGCGCATACTCCAGCCGCGTTCCCATTCGAAGTTATCCACCAGTGACCAATGAAAATATCCTTTGATAGGCCAATTGAAATTGACAGCGCGCCACATTTGATGAATGTGCTGGGCAATGTAACGCGGACGCATTTTATCCTCGGCATCTTCCACGCCGTTTTCGGTGACGATGATCGGAACCTTGAACTGCAATGCCCATTTGAAGGCTTCGTAGAATCCGTCGGGTTCGTTGGCAATATAACCTGTCTCACTAAGATCAGCTTCCTTGGGAAAATATTGGCGCCCAAACAAAGTCGAGAGGCGTGAGAGGTCGAAAGAGACCTGATCACGCGTGTAGTAATTGACGCCGATAAAGTCCTGTGTGTTCACAGCCTCCGGGACGCGCACCGTCTTGTAAACGAAGCGGGCCTTGCCATCCTGTGCGGCACGCGGCAACAGATCGTTGAAGATTTTGGATTGAACGCCCGCCACAAATTTGTCGAGCGGCGAAGCAGTGGCCGGATGGAAGGAGCGATAGTTCATGGCCATGCCGGCGCGTGCCTCAGGCTGAATCTCATGGATCGCTTTATACGCCAGCGCGTGCCCTTTGAGCAGGTTGGTCATCACATGGAAGGCAGCACCGATATCCTTCTTGCCGGGCGGATAGGCGCCGTCACTATAGGCCGAGTAAGCATAGACATTCGGTTCATTGATCGTCACCCACGTGGTGACATATTCCTTCAAAGCGTCCACCGTCTTGCGGACAAAGACCGCGAACTTTTGCGGCGTATCATCGTTCTCCCAGCCACCCTGTTCAGCAAGCCAAAGCGGATCAGTGAAATGATGCAGTGTGACCATCGCCATCAAGCCGCGCTCACGCAAGCCGCGCAGCATGAGGCGATATCTCTCGAGGGCCTCTTCGTCCCATTTGTCGGGCACAGGTTGGATGCGGCTCCATTCGACGGAGAAGCGATGGGCGTTTTGATTAGTCTCGGCGGCGCGGTCAAAGTCTTCGCGCCAGCGTCCGCCCCACCAGTCGCAGGCCAGACCCGATTTGCCCTCGGTGTGTCCATCCTGTTCCCACTTCCACCAGTTGTTGTTGGTGTTGTTGCCCTCCACTTGATGCGCGGCAGTGGCCGTGCCCCATAAAAACCCACGCGGAAAATGAAATGTTGCTTCAGGCATATGAACCTCCTCGAGGATGTCATTGCTTTGCTCAGCGCAACGACATCATGGTAATCTATTTTGTTCTAGCTAGATATGCGAGATACAACGCGACCGAACCGGCAACAGAAGCGTTCAACGATTCGACCTGACCGCGCATCGGGAGTTTCAACACGATGTCGCACTTCTTGCGCGTTAGCTCACGAAGACCTTCGCCTTCGCTTCCCACTACGAGGCCGAGTGCGCCGCGCAGATGACGATCTGATTTCTCGCTGATCACTTCTCCGTTTTGATCCAGGCCGACGATCCAAATGTTTTCTTCCTTCAAAACGTCAATGGCTTGCGAAAGATTTGATTTGGCAATCCGCAGGTGTTCGCTCGCACCGGACGAAGCATTGACCACGGCAGGTGTCACTTCGACGGTATGAGCCAGCGGAATGATCACGCCATGCACACCGACCACTTCCGCAGTGCGGAGCAATGTGCCAAAGTTCTGCGGGTCCTGCAGCGAATCAAGGATGAGGATAAAAGGTGTTTCGCTTTTCTGGTTGGCGTATTCAAGAATTTCAACAAGGTCGCTATAGGAATAACCATCGACTTCCGCCACCACACCCTGATGGTTTTGATGAACCTTATCCAGCCGCGGACGAGGCACGCGCTCGATAGGAATCTTGCGCTCTTTTGCCAGGAGCAGAATTTCGTCGAGGCGGCCCTTTTCCTGTGCCCCTTCCGCAATCTGGATGCGAAAGACTTCCCGGCGTTTGGCGCGCAGAGTCTCATAGACGGCGTTGCGAGAGTAGATAAATTCTTTCATGGGTTGATTTTACTTGAGAAATAAGAGTGTGAAAATAACGTACAGAGAAGATTGCCTGTTTCAATAATCCTCGATATACTTTCACCCATGAGCCTAACGATACTGATTCAAAACGTAACGTTGATTGACGGCACGGGACGCGAGCCTATGCCGCAAACCACGGTCGCCATGCGCGACGGCAAGATCATCTATGTGGGGAAGTCGAAGCAGTGGCAGGTTGTGCCGGGTGAAGATGTGATCAGCCTCGATTTCAGCGGCAGGTATCTGCTGCCCGGCTTGATCGATTCCCATGTCCATCTTTCGGGAGGCGGCGAAGCCGATAGCCAGTTCAAAGCGGACGCCGGAGCCATGACTCTGAAGATCCTTCAGAACGCACGCAAGAATTTGGCGGCGGGCATCACCACCGTGCGTGACCTTGGCGGATGGAATGAATTAGAATTCGCCGTGCGACGCTCCGTCCGAAATCACGACTTCAGCGCGGCGCGCATGATGCTGGCCGGACGATTCATCTCCATCAGCGAATCAGGCGCGGACTATTACGAAGGCATGTATTGCATCGCAGACGGAGTCGAAGCAGTCCGCAAGGCGGCACGCGAACAAATCAAGAACGGCGCAGACATCATCAAGCTGGGAGTCACCGGCGCGGTCTTGGTGGAAGACGGCGTCCCCGGCGCAACGCATTTCAATGCGGATGAAATCCGCGTGGCAGTGGAGGAAGCGGCGAAGTTCGGAAAACACGTCGCCGCGCACGCACACGGCATTGACGGCATCCGCAAAGCCGTGCAAGCCGGAGTGCATAGCATTGAACATGGCACATTCTTATATCAAGGGCCGGATGTGATCGAAGAGATGAAACAGCGCGGCATCTATCTGGTCCCAACGCTTAAGCCAGGCTATGATGTTGTCAACGGCGACCGTTCCAATATCCCCCAATGGATCGTGGATAAGATGATCGAAACGCAGGAGGCGGCCATTCAATCCCTGCGGCTTGCATATCAGGCAGGCATTCCCATTGCGATGGGAAGCGATGCGGGCACGCCGCTGAATTTTCACGGTGAGAACGGACTGGAAATTTATTGGATGCAGCAAGCGGGCATGAAGCCGATGGACGCATTGGTCTCGGCCACGCTCGGCGCGGCGAAAGCGCTCGGCTGGGATGATCGGATTGGTTCCGTAGAAGAAGGCAAGACAGCGGATTTATTGATCTGCGATGAAAATCCGCTCGAGGATTTGAGACGATTGGCGGATAAAAAGAACCTGCGTGCGGTCTTTCTGGACGGCAAGCTGGCCGCGCGTCAACCGGCTGATTCTTATCCCGCGTCCGTCCTCGCCCCCGATCTATTGACGATTGGTTCTATATGATAAGCATGTCATTGCGAGCGAGCAAAGCGAACGTGGCAATCTCGTTTAACGATTATTTGGATATATCTTGAGATTGCCACGGCGGAAGATCGCCGCCTCGCAATGACAGGTTAAATATTTCTACATCTCAACCAACGAAACGATCTCGGCATCATTTAACGCGCGGCGCAGATCGGCGCTCTTCATGACGACTGCGACACCGCGCATCCCCGATCCAATCGAGATTTCATCTTCCTTCAACACGCTTTCATCGATCAATATTTTGATCGGATTCGCTAAACCGAACGGCGATACCGTCCCAATGCGATAACCAGTGACCGATAAAACTTCTTCTTCGGTAGCCATTGTCAGCCGCGATTGACCCATATGTTTTCGCAAAGCCTTCCACGAGATTTGCTTGGGCCCGGCAACCAACACCATCAAATATTCATCCCCCGATAACCGAAACAAAATACTGCGAACCACCTGTTCCAATCGCTGATTGCGTTCCTGTGCGGCCTGCTCCAACGAGTTAACCTGACCGGAATGATGAAAGACCGTATGTGCGATTTCGAGTTTATCCAAAGCGAGGCTGACATGTGGTTGATTTTCCATGCAAATTCATTCCCTAGATAATTAAATGGCAAGCGCCAGGGTGAGGGGGGCACCCTAGCGCTTGCCGATCAGGATAATACTATAAATTGTTGGACAAGGCAAGGGCGAAAATCTTAGAATTTCGTTAGGAATTTCTCTAGATCCATACTTGTGCCTCTGGAGGGAATCGAACCCACATCTCGGCCTTAGGAGTGCCTTGCACTGTCCATTGTGCTACAGGGGCATGAAGAAATTATATCAAAATAATGGATGTTATTGCGAAACCCTGAAAGGTCCGCAATAACATTTTGAATCAAGCTTTTCTTTGAATGATGAATTTGATGTATAACCATGACGCGCCAAAGGCCAGCAATAATCCGCTAGCCACATCGGCCACATAATGCTGTTTGATCAACACCGTGGAGGCAACGACAAACACTGCCCAGATGGATGCAATGATTCCCGCACGACGGTCAAAGCGGAACCAGTGAATGGCGAGCAGGGTGGAAACCGAAGTATGCAGACTCGGGAAATCATTGAAGGGATTATCGCCCGCGTACACATTCTGGATCATGCGGGTAAACAAATCGGTCCCGGTGAGAACGGGACGCATCACCTCAGTCTGGAAAAAGAAATAGAAGAAGTAACTGACGAGAAACGCCGTGATCATCGTCAGCGCGGCAGAATGAAACACCTTCGTTCTGAGCAGCAGAAATGCGATCAGCGAAAAATACACCACGTAATCGAGTGAAACATATGGGATAACGAACGGCCCTACCACCGGCAGAGCCGTATCAAGCGGAGTTCTCAAGTTCCAGACCGCCGGGCCATGATTTAGCAGGTCATAAATATCATTAGTGAAATAGATGACCGCTACCAGCACAAGGGAAATGATGGCATTGCGCCAGCCAGTGCCAAAGATGCCTTCACTAAAATATTTCTTGAATTTATTCATGATAAGATGATCGCTCCTCGGAATTGCCGAATGAATGGCAATAGTATAGAACTAATTTGACCAAATGCAAAGTCCCTGAAAATTGTGAATGCCATTTCTGATGGTTCTTGATCCCGATCCTTGCGCAATGTCATAAGAAAGTTCAGGCCGCGTTGCTCACGCGGCCTGTTGATTTCTTCATCTTTGTGTCTGGTTTATGGCGCGGGTGTGGCCACAGGCAGGGAAGTAATATTCCCGCTTTTAAACTTAATCAGCGAGGCGTAGATCCAAACAGTCTTCCCACTCTGACCCGGAACTTGAATCAGAACCCAATCTCCAGCCGCAGTTTTCCCAACGGCAACTGCCGATGCTCCTGCATTCATCGCACCAATCGTTGCCGAATTCAGCGAGGCGGAAGCGTGCAGATTGATCTGATTCGGACCCGGATTGGCGATCGTAATCGCGGATGGCGCAAAAGGTGTACCAGCTTCCCCGGGCGTCGGAGGCGTGCCAGGTGTTATGCTCGGCGGAACCACCACCGTCATACCGAGCAGACGAGCCAGTTCAATCACATATTGGTTATGATATTGTTGAGCCTGAGCCGAGCCGCCTTTGAGGACATCCGAGCTGGCGTTGGCATCGAAAGCCAGCAAAGTCTGGATCAGCGTATCCATGTACGATAACTGGTCCACCTTCAATTGTTTCAGGCAGGGAGGAACCGCCTGATTCTCAGCGGCGCGCCGAATAGCCTGCAAGGGGGGAATCACCTGCACGAGTTGGGACTGGGGTGTGCTTTTAGCCAACGCAGCGTAATCATCGAACTGACGCATCAAATCGTTCACCGGCCGAACCGCAAGCGGCAGGTTGCTGGAACTGCATAGATCGAGGGTCGGCGTTACCGAAGGCGTGGAGGTGCTGCTCGTGACTGTGGGTGTCAATTTGCCGCAGGCCGATAAAAACAAAAGAATGCAAATTGCCACCCAGAGGAAAGCTGCTTTCTTCATATCCATCCTTTCACGGAAAAAGGTTGTACACATTCAATGATACACCCATCCAAAAAAAGAGGGACGGCTTTCGTACGCCGTCCCTCTGCATTTACACTCAAGCTTATTGAGTGACCAGCACAAAGTCGCCGGTCAAACTCGTGGTGACACTAAAGAAACCCGGCGGATTGACTGAGCCACCCAGGTTCACCCACTTCGTGCCGTCCCAGTGCAGGATCGCAAAGTTCGCACCTGCCTTGCCGGACGGGATCGTGAAGCTCACCGTCATCATGCCGCCGGTTAGCGCGGGATTGACTTCCGCATCAACGGCTGAGACGAAGGTAAACTTGCTATCCAATATGCCGGGCAGTTTGCCGCTGGTCAATCGACTGAGCGAGCCGCTGGTGCCGGTGACAGAGCCAATTGGGCAGGGCATTAGGGCGTGATCATGATTGGGCAATATGAATTCGGTGCCGCTGTATTGCGTGCATTCCAACGGATTGCCTTGGCCGCCGCTATCCGGAACATTGATCGTATTCCATGGGAGCGGACCTGAGCCGCCCACAATGGGAGCCGTGCCTTTGCCGCCGCCACTACATGGTGGAGTATCCACCTCTGTGCCGGACAACACGCCATTGGCGCCCGCACCATTGCCAATCAACATGAGACCATTGTTAAACGTGCCATTTACATTACCATAAACACCATAACCGCTGTTATTGTTGGCAGTACTACCGCAATTGACGGTGGCATCGCTCAATGAAAATATGTCCAAACCATCGCCGAAATTTCCATCGAAGTGACTGTTCACCACGTTGATACCACTGAAGCTTTCCAATAAGGCACCACCAAAATTGTTGGCGTCTGCGGTGACATCCGTCAGCGTGATAACTCCATAGGACCCTGCAATAAGGCCCAACCCATCATTATTATTGAAGGAACTCGGGTCCACGGTGATGCCCAGCTCAGAACCCAGATCAGCACCATTGTAAGCATTGTAATCAGCAGTTACACCGCTAAGGCTGATAAAACCGTTGGAATAGGCCTCGAGTTCCATCCAATCCATTTCCGGAGGTTACGGATTTGCCAAAGGTGCTCGAGTCAACGGTGATACCGCCAGTGCTTGAACCGAAATCGTTCTCCAGATAAGCGCCGTCGTCCCAATTGTCATTAGCGGTTGTGTCGGATACTTGAATACTACCGTCGGCATAAGCTTCCAGACCCGCCGGGTTATTGGTGTAGCTATCGTCAATGTTATTATCACTGAAATCGCCGCCGGTAACTGTGATGTTGCCCCCAATCTCATCAAACGTATCGTCGTTGTTGTTATATCCTAGGAGAGCCCCATCGTAAAGATTGCCATCCGCGGTGACATTGGTTAGCGTGACACTTTCAGTGGAATAGGATTCGAGACCATTGCCATAACCATCAGCACTGGTGTTGCCCTTACCATTGTAGTTGAATCCATTTCCGCCGGATATGCCGCTATTGTCAACGCTGATACCGTTGTTGCTTGCCCCATTGGTACAAGACTCCGTTTCATTATCCAAACAGTTATCCAAGTAGGCGCCATCGTCATAATTTTCATCCGCAGTGACATCGGTCAGCGTGATACTGCCATTGGAAATGGCTTCAAGACCAAAGCCATCAGTGCTCTCGCCGCCAGTGCCATTGTCGCTGAAATCGCTATTACTGATGATGATCGAGGCGGTGGCAGGGGATACATTGTTCAAATAAGCGCCATTCCCGCTATTATGATTGGATTTGACATTGTGTACTGTGATATTGCCCGTGGTCTGAACGGTCAAGCCATCGCCTGTTGCGCCCGAGATGGTGATGTCGTTGAGAGTGACATCGGCGGCCCAGTTGGTGATGGTGAGAGGCACGCTGAACGTACTCACGCCGGAAACTGCATTAGTAGTGCTATTCCACCCGCCTTGCAGAGTCAATGCATAAGCTTTCCAAGCGCTGAGAGCCGCCGTACTGCCATCAAAGGTGGCGTCGTTGGTGCTATAGGTGGACTCAAAATAAACCGTGCCAGCTTTGGGCGTAACGGACCCAAGGCCAGTAGTAATCAAAGCTGCCACACTACTGTAACCGGTAGTACATCCCGTAGTACCCGGGGCCTGGCTTCCAGGACACCACATCGGGTCGCCGGTTTTGATGATAGCCGCGGCGGTCTGCGTTGCCAGTGCTACAGGTGTCCCTGTGGCATCCAATACCACCACTGATGTTCCGGTCGGAACTGAACCCACTAAAGTGGAAGTGTCCGTCGGCGCGACGGAAGTGCCTGCAGGAGCCGCTGAAGTCTCCGCAGACGCGGCTGAAGTACTTGCAGGAGCCACTGAAGTCTCCGCAGATGCGGCTGAGGTGCTTGCAGAGGAAGGCGGCTGTGTGGCAGCCGCGGTCGGTGCCGACGTATCCGCAGCAGCAGGTGGCTGTGTGGCAGCTGAGGCCGGAGCTGACGTATCTGCAGCAGCAGGTGGCTGTGTGGCAGCTGAGGCCGGAGCTGACGTATCTGCAGCAGCAGGTGGCTGTGTAGCCGCGGCGGCCGGAGCTTGCGAGGCAACCGCAGCCGCTGAAGCCGAAGTATCTCCGGAGGCCGGTGCAGGCGGCGGCGTGCTGTCATCGGCGCGCGCTGCCAAGGGCTGTACCGCGCTAACCAGAAGTACGGCTAATACGGCGATACTGATTAGGACCATGCGAAGTTGTTTGCTCATAGTGATGGTTGCCCTTCCTTTTATTGTGACAAAGCTAACTAGTGGAGTTTATCACATTGTCTTTTGTTTAGCAATTTCCCGGAAGAGCTAACACATGGTTTTTTCAAGGTCGAGAAAAAGGCATGGTAAGGAGTAAAAAAGCATCGGATAGATGAGCAGCAAAATAACGTCGCGCTTGAGCTGTGTTCTGAAATTTTGCTTGTCGGATCAAAGCGATCGCCAAATTATTGATGGATGCCATAACTTTTCCCATGTGGCCCATGGTCATACGCGTGGCATCTTCATGGAAGGTCACATCGCGGCGACCATGCAATCCGTTTTCAATGCCCCAATGCAATCGACGAATTTTCAGGAGGCACAGGGGTGTGGCTTGCGTTCGCTCCAGGCTAGTGGTGCGTTTGATAAGTAATGTTACATAGTCGTGGAACCTTAAAGAATCGTATACTTCTCGTACAAAATCTTCGGAGGGTTTTGTATGAGAAGACGCAGACCCAGAACCATCGATTTGAGGAAATCGGATCAGCAAGAGATTGAGCAACTGATTCGCGATGGCCGAACAGAACAGCGAATTGTCCGGCGTGGGCAAGTTTTGTTGGCAATGAAGGAGACCCAAGCAATCGTAAGTGATTTGTGCCAACGAGCGGGGATGACACGTATGGGCATCTGGCATTTGTGTCGTCGCTATGAGAGCGTGGGATTGGATGCCATTTACGATGCACCACGTTCTGGTCGACCTCGAGAAATCACGGCATTGCAACGAGTGGGTATTGAACAATTGGCTTGTTGTGAACCAGCTGGCATCGGATTGGAGATGACACATTGGTCCACCCGCAGCTTGGCAAAAGTCGCCATGCAACCTCACCGCAGCCGGTATTGGATTACGCCTACGTTGAACACAGAGTTCCTGGCGCACGCTGGTCGCATTTTGTGGTTATATGAAAGGACCGAGGCCCTTCTGGCGCAAGGTGAAATCGTTTTGGCGTTGGACGAGAAACCAAATATCCAGGCGCTGCAAGGAGTACGTCCCACTCAACCAACGCGCTCGGGCCAGATCCAACGATTAGAATTTGAATACCAGCGCAACGGTGTCGTCAATTTCCTGGCTCTGCTCAACATCTACAATGGCCAGATGCGCAGCAACTGTTTGGACCACAATGACAGTGAACATTTCTGCCTGGCTCTGCCTCGTCTGTTGCAACCTTTTCACTCCTTTCGACGCATTCATTTGATCTGCGACGGCGGCCCCAGTCATACCGCCGCTGCAACTCAGTCGTTTCTGCAATCTCATTATGGCTCTCGCTTGCATCTATTATTCACCCCTGCACACGCTTCCTGGCTAAATCAAGCCGAGCTTCTGTTGAAAAGTTTCGCGTGCATTATTTGGAACGTGGCCAATGGGAAAGTCGCCAGCAACTTATTGATCATCTCTTTGCTAGCACACCAGAATATAATCGCCTTTGGGCTCATCCAATTCACTGGTCATGGACTCGTCGTGATCTGCATAAATGGGCACAGAAAAAGTCACCTTGACTATGTAACATTACTTATCAAACGCACCACTAGTGATTCCAAATTCGATTTCACAGGAGCTGTGATAACAATGACCGGAACGGAACCATTGAAAGTGTCGTTCCAGTCGATAGACTTGAGCCAGTCCCGGCCACGTGGAATAGGCATTCAACATTTCGCTCGTGGTAATTTTTCGAGTCTCTAAACGTCCATGGTTCTGAACTACGGAACCACTTTGACCCTTATTCACTTTTTCAGCGGTCAGGAAATCAGTTTGAATTTTTCCAAATCCGGGTTTAGGGTATTCCGGCGCAAAGAGTTGTTGGATGCTTTGGTATAAAGCCGGTTGATTTTCCTTGACGGGAAAGACGTAGTCTGCCCCTTGCTCGGTAATCACCGCTGAGAGCCTGCGTTGGGTGTGCAACGCATCTCCCGTGATGATTTTTCCCTTGATTTTCACGTTTTCCAAGGCTTTCGGAGCCTTGGTGATCTCATTTTCTTTGCGTCCCACCGCCACTTGCGATAGGACTTTCGCCTGTTCCACGTCGTAGACACTTAATAAATATTCTGAAAAATCATCGTCCTTTTTTCGCGCACCCCGCGGCGATTTCCCATCTATCGCATACACCTCTCCATGTTCGCCCGCTGGGTTATACTCGCCCACCAGTCGTTCGATTTCTTCGTGATACACAATGTACGCCAGGATCCGACGATACGTGCTGTGACTGGGAAATGCTGGTCGGCTCCAGTGGAGTAATTGAACTAAAGCCTCTTGGTGATTCTTCGCCCACTCCGCAATCCCCGATCGCCGATCTTCTCCACACAATTTGGCCAACACGATCATCATCAGCACATCTTCCAGGCGGTATAACTTCCCGCGCGCTTTGCGAACATCACTGAGCTTCAACATGCGCCCATAGACACTTCCCGCCTCATAGAGCACTCCACTCGCTCCGTAATCTTGGGTGATGAATTTGCCCTTACCCTGCGTTCTGCCCGTGCTACAATCCATGGCGGATCCTCCTCAGTTCTTTGCTAGTTGCCACTCGCAATTGTACTGAGAAGGATCTTATTTTTCACTTTTTGTCAATCGACCTTGGAAAAGCCATGAGAGCTAACACTAATCCACTTTGCCCGTCAGCGTCGCCAGTTTCAATTCGCCGATGGCCTTCGTGATGTGAATATCGCGCGGGCAGGCCATCGTGCAGTTATACGCGGTGTGACAGCGCGCCAACCCGGATGTCTCGCTGATGATCTGCAGCCGTTCCGAGGCGGCTTCATCGCGGCTATCGAAGATGAAGCGATGCGCGGCCACCAGCGCGGCCGGGCCTAGATAATCATCACTGCCCCAAAACGACGGGCAGGACGTGGTGCAGGCCGCGCATAAAATACACTTGGTCGTTTCGTCGAAGCGGGCGCGTTGCTCAGGCGATTGGAGACGTTCCTTGCCATCCGCCGGAAGCGGGGACTCGTTGATGAAATACGGCAGGACCTTTTTATAGTTATCGAAGAAAGGTTCCATATCCACGATCAGGTCTTTCATGATCTTCAACCCAAGCAGCGGTTCGACCGTGATCTTGTCGCCGACATCGCGCACCAGCGTTTTGCAGGCCAGCATGTTGCGTCCGTTGATGCGCATCGCATCCGAACCGCACACGCCGTGTGCGCACGAACGCCGGAACGACAGCGTCCCATCGTGATGACCTTTGACCAACTCAAGCAAGTCAAGGATACGCTCGGTCTCTTCGACATCGAGTTGATACGTTTCGTAATGCCCCTTCTTATCCACTTCGGGATTGTAACGGAAGATTTTTAAAGTTACCTGCATGGCGGCCTCTACTAATAAACTCGCTCTTTGGGTTGATACTTCGTGATGACGACCGGCTTATAGCCAATCTCGACCTTGCCGTTCTTCCACCAGGCGAGCGTGTGTTTCAGCCAGTTCTTGTCATCGCGGTTCGGGTAATCCTCGCGCGTGTGCCCCCCACGCGACTCCGTGCGGTTCAACGCGCAGACCGCCACCAGTTCAGCCACATCGAGCATGTTGCCCAGTTCCCAACCATTGAGCAATTCGGTGTTGAATATCTTTCCGGTATCACTCACATGTATATGTTTGAAACGTTCCTTCAATTCAAGGACTTTATCGATGGCGGATTCCATCACCGCGCCAGATCGGTAAATTCCGACTTCATCGAACATGACCTTCTTCATCTCGCGGCCGATATCGAAAGCGTTCTCTTTCCCGGACCCGTTGCGGAGTCCGTCAAATTGAGCGCGCGCTTCGGCGGTCGGCTCATCCGGCAAATTCTGGAAGTCGGCCTGCTTGGCATATTCAGCCGCGCGCAAGCCCGCGTGTTTGCCAAAGACGATGAGATCGAGCAAGGAATTGGTGCCGAGTTGATTCGCCCCATGGACGGAGACACAGGCGCATTCGCCAGCGGCATATAGTCCGGGATAGACTGTGTTCTTATCGTCAATCACGACCTCACCAAATTTATTAGTCGGGATGCCGCCCATCGTATAATGCGCGGTTGGCTGGATGGGCATCATCTGCGTCATCGGATCGATGCCGAGATAGACGCGGTTGAAATCCACAATGTCAGGAAGTTTTTTAAGAAGCTCTTCCGCGGTGATCGTATACGGCGAGCCATCCGAATTGGTGCGTCCATCCGTGGCAGCATATTTCATCACCGAATCAGGCCGCGCATCGAGATACACATAATTCTGTCCATTGACGCCGCGTCCTTCGCGGATTTCAGTGTAGATCGCGCGCGAAATGACATCGCGCGAAGCCAAATCTTTAACATGCGGCGCATACTTTGGCATGAAGCGTTCACCCTTGCCGTTGATTAATACACCGCCTTCGCCGCGTACACCTTCGGTGATGAGAATGCCGAGCTTGTAAATTCCGGTCGGATGGAATTGGAAGAACTCCATATCTTCGAGCGGCAAGCCGCGGCGCAGAACGATCGCCGCGCCATCGCCAGTATAAGCATAAGCATTAGATGTGATCTCGAAGATGCGGCCGTGTCCGCCGGTAGCAAAGATCACTGCTTTGGCATGGAAGGTGTGAAGCTCGCCGGTTGCCAATTCAACAGCGACCACGCCCGCGGCCTTTCCATTAACCAGCAATAGATCAAGGACTTGATACTCATCGAAGAAATTAACTTTGTTTTTCAAACATTGCTGATACAGTGTTTGCAGGATCATGTGACCGGTACGGTCGGCGGCGTGACAAGCACGCCGGACAGGCTTGCCGGTTACGTTATTGGTATGTCCGCCGAAGTTGCGCTGCAGGATGCGACCTTCAGGAGTTCGGTCGAACGGCAGGCCCATGTGTTCGAGTTCAAGCACCGCATCAATCGCTTCATTGCACATGAACTCGATGGCATCCTGGTCGCCGAGATAATCCGAGCCTTTTACCGAGTCATATGTGTGCCATTCGGGATGATCTTCTTCGGTATTGCCGAACGCTGCGCTGATGCCGCCTTGCGCCGCGCCAGTGTGTGAACGCGTCGGATATAGCTTGCTAATGACGGCAGTCTTTGCGCCGCGCGAAGCATAAAGGCCCGCCATGAGTCCCGCGCCGCCTGCACCGACCACGACTACATCAAATTGATGATCATTTGCCATGAAAGAACTCCTACGAAGTCCAAATTACGTAAATGCCAATAACAATCATTGCAATGATAAAGACAATGCTAATATAACGGACAATCTGTCGTCCCAACGGCTTCACGATGTAATCATCGCAGATCACGACCAATCCATGCACGCCATGCGCTGTCGCAACCATCAGCAACGAGCTGGCGACTGTTTTCCAGAATGGCGAAGCCCACGGTGTGATGTCCTGCACATTGGTGTTCCGCACGTGCGTCACGTTGGGCATGAAGCCCCAGCGTAAGACGTCTGCCAAATTCATCTGCGTGCGCGCACCCATGATCAACGCGCCGATAATGGCAACGAGGAATAATCCATACATTGCCAGCCCCGAAAGACGCGTGAAGATCCACATGATCATTTCAAAATTCAATCCGCGTTTTGTGATTGGAACGGTTCTCGATTTTGTTTGAGTTGCCATATTAACCTCCCAATCCTTTGCTGACAATTACAAAGAGCGCCAATCCATAAATAGGGATGAAAAATGCCCATTCGACCCAAATGGCTTCGCGTTGATGTTCGATCAGATTTGGAAATAAATCGAGGATGATAATACGCAGTCCGTTAATAACGTGGAACAAAACGAAGAAGAAAATAAAAATTTGGAAAATCCAGCTTTCGTAAATGGAGTTAGTGAAGACTCCGACTTTTCCTCCCACGAATGAAGATAGAATATGGATCGTGATAAAGATGGCCATGCCCAGCCCGCCGATACGATGCAAAACATACGTCAGCATCGGGCCCTGCCCTTTGTATCGCAAGGCCGTTGCCAGGCTGACGTTCCTTTTCAAGCTCATCTGTGCCTCCTTGGAGAAATCATGCATGAGTCCATATTTTACCTCTTGTTGAGTAGTCATTGCGAAGAAAGCCATACGGATTTACAAAAAACTAGACGACTCTCCTCCAGCGATTCAAACCCAGAAAGTGATAATCATCCTCGTCATTTCAGTCCACACTTCCTCCGATAAAGAACGATCGGCATCTTATAATCTGAATATGTTTTTACCGGACTAGCCGTATAATTACAAAATTTCCACAACTCAAATTCGTGGAGGTGTCTATGCCGGATAGTGAAATCAGCCGCCGCGGCTTTATCACAGCCATAGCAGGCATCGTCGGGGGAATCATCGGAGTGGCAATCGGGGTGCCAGCCATTGCCTATTTGCTCGACCCCGCTTTCAAGTCAAGCGCGAAGGAGGCGTGGATTCCGATTGGGAAATTGGCGGACATGCAAGTTGGCAAGCCATATCAATTTTCATTCACACGCGTGGAAGTCAATGGCTGGGAACGCACCTCTACCAATCACGGCGGGTTTGTCATTCGCAAATCGGATAGTCCAAACGATATGATCATTTTCAATAGCCGCTGCACACATCTGGCCTGCACGGTAAATTGGGAAGCGGGTGCACAGGCGTTTATTTGTCCGTGCCACGATGGGAAGTTCAGCGAAGATGGCGTGGTGCTGGCCGGCCCGCCGCCTCGTCCCCTCGACCGATATGCGGATTTCCGTTTAACGAATGATGGCATCCTGGAAATTAATTACAAGGAAAGCTAGTCATGTGGAAAAAAGTCTATGAATGGCTTGATGAACGGCTTGGATTAAACGATCTTTACAAAAACATCCTCGACCGTCCCGAACCCAAAGGCACCTGGTGGAATACGCTCGGCTCGGCGAGTTTGTTTTTATTTATCCTGCAAGGCGTGACGGGGATTTTCCTGATGGTCTATTACACGCCTTCGCCTGACCACGCCTACGACAGCATCAATTACATTATGAATGGCGTGGCGTTCGGCTGGCTGATCCGCGGCATCCATCATTGGGGCGCGACGTTGATGATCATCGTGGTCTTCATCCATATGCTGCGGGTCTTCGTGACGGCTTCATTTAAATATCCGCGTGAATTGACATGGCTGGTGGGCGTCGGATTGTTCATTCTCACGCTCGGCATGGGATTCACAGGTTATCTTCTTCCATGGGATCAACAATCGTATTGGGCGACCACCGTTGGCACGCAGATTGCGGGAAGCGTACCGTTTATCGGTGACTTCATTCTCAAAGCCTTGCGCGGCGGCCCGGACTTGAGCGCGCTGACATTGCAACGCTTCTTCGCCGCTCATGTTTGGATGTTGCCAGCGGCGCTGGCAGGCTTGATCGGCGTTCATCTATATCTCATCATCAAACATGGCGAGTTACATTTCCCATCGAAGGAAGATTGAGGAGCGCGCTATAGATAACGAAACAAAACAGAAAATCAACAAGCGTTACGAGCACGAGCTCAATCGAGGTGAGCGCTTCTGGCCGGATAGTATTTTCAAAGACCTGCTCATGTCTTTGGGAATTTTTATTCTACTGGTCTTACTGGCAACCTTTATCGGCGTAGACGCCCAGCCGAAAGTTGACCCAAGCGACACGACGTACATTCCGCGCCCCGAATGGTATTTCCTCTTTCTATTTAAATTCCTCGCGCTATACGGACAGATTCCGGTTTTGGGCAAGATTGAATGGATCGCCACCGTGATCGTTCCTGGCCTCGCCATCCTTTTCCTGCTGTTGATGCCATTCATTGACCGCAGTCCATACCGCTATTATGGCAAACGCATTCTGCCTATTTCCGTGATGACAATCGTTGTGGTGGACATCGTGATGCTGACCCTGATGGCGGATGTTCCGACCGTGTTAAGCAGCGGTTCGACGATGCCAGGTGTACTTCAAGCCATTGCCGGTCTGGTGATTCCCGGCGTGGCGATCATCTCGTTATTCTTAATGAGCTTCGTCTTCAGAAATACGTCCACGAAAACCATGATTTGGACAACAGCCGTATCATCCATCTTGACGATTGGATTGACCGGCGCAGTATTAGGGTTGTTTCCACAACGGCCAATACAGACCACTGCTGTTGCAACCACGCTTGTGGATCAAATCAGCGCGGGCCAGGATTTATATTCTGTCAACTGTGCTCAGTGTCACGGCGCGGATGGCACGGTTACGCAGATCACAGGCGTGCAAGGCTTGGAAGGAAAATTGATTCTCGCCATTCACAGCACCGATGTCTTATACACGTTGGACGATGCCGCGTTGGCCCAAGTCATCGCCTATGGACGACCCGAAGCGGGCATGACTCCGTTCGGTAAAGCCTATGGCGGTCAACTTTCAGCGAGCAACATTGATAACATCGTGACCTTCATGCGGTATTCATGGGATGACCGCTTCGTCGCGCCAGTGCTCAAGCCTCTCTTCCCGCCACTGGCAAAAGGCGAAGCTCCATCGTACGATGTTCACATTCAGCCTATTGTTAAACGATATTGCTTATCATGTCACGTCGCTGGCCAGACCAACAATAATTTCCTGATGGATTCGTATGTGGATATTGTGCACACCGGCGACCACAAGGCTAACAATGTGATCGCAGGCAGCGCAAATAGTTATTTGTTGCAAGTCATTCGAGGCCATCCGATTTCTGATCCAAATCACCCAACGCAAACTCTCATCCGCGCCATGCCGCCGAATGGTCATCTCTCACCAGACGTGATGGATGTGTTCATGCGCTGGATCATGAATGGGATGCCGCAAACCGCGGCAGACGCCGCGAAGCTTTCTGCTTCACCAACACCGACTCCATAATCCATTAATCATTTGAATCGAGTAGGAGGCGGCGGTTAACCGCCTCCTCTCACACCACCGGACATGCGGGGCCGCATCCGGCGGTTCATCAAGCAGAACGCAGTTCTTGATACCGTGCTTTGAGAACTCTTCAGCCCTGAGTTGTGCCAGTAGGCATTGTTCAGGGCTTCGTTTATCACAGGTGAGGCAGAGATATGCCAGGGGCTTCTGCCTCCAGCTCCTTCTTGTGCCCTTTGCTTTGGGACGCCCAGCTTCACTAATTCTCGGTAGCGGGTTGTACCTCGTTTCCAGCGTTTCCAAATCAGTTGCCTCAATCGTCGTCGTATCCAGCCGTCCAGGTCTTCAAATAGGCTCGGTGTGTCAGCCAGCCGGTAGTATCCAATCCAACCCATGATGTAACGGTTGATCTCTTCTAGGATCTGTTCCAGTGTGCCACTCCGAGTGCGCTTCGTCAGGTTGCAGAGCTTCTCCATAAAGCGTTCCTTCGTTCGGTTCGCAATTCGGATCAGCACCATCCCTTTGCGCTTGAAGAAACTGAACCCAAGAATTTTCACCTTCCCTACTTTCTCAACCTTACTCTTCTTGGGATTGACTTTCAACTTAAGCTTCTTCTCCAGAAACCCTTTCACGCTTTCCATTACTCGTTCGCCCGCTCGCTGCGTCTTAACATAAATATTGCGGTGAGTGGCCCGAGGGAGTTTCACCCTCGGGCTCTCTCAGAACCGGACGTGAACCTCTCAGCTCATCCGGCTCCCATTATCCAGCCGTAGGCAGAATGCCCATCTGCCAATGAACAAACAATTCGGGTAAACTCTTGGCCAGTCTCCCCATCCAATGAATTGCTCTGATGTTGTGCCGTGCTAATTTCTTGTATTTCCGCCGTGCCCAGAGGACCAGCGCATCATTTATATGGCGTAACACTGGATAGAGCTGCGATTTGTAGAAGCGGCCGTAGTAATTGACCCAGCCTCTGATGATTGTATTGAACATCCTCGAAAGTTCGTCGATCTCTTTGTCCGATTTCAGTTGCATGCGCCAACTTCGGATGGTCTGTCTCATAGCTTTGCACGCTTGATTGCTTACCGCGGGGGTAAAATTGATGAAATACTTTCCCCAGCAATTCTTTGATCTCCTCGGCCGAAAGGTATAGCCAAGAAAATCAAATGCCGTTACAGGGTAGTCCCCTTTTCGATCATCATCCTTGCAGTACACAATCCAGGTTTTCTCCGGGTGCATTTCTAATCCACACTGCTTCAACCGTTCTTCCAGCTTGATCCGTAAGGCTTCCGCTTCCTCTTTCGTTCGACAATGGATCACTGCATCATCCGCATACCTTGCCCACGGATTACGTGCATTTTCTCTGCTCATCCATTGGTCAAACGCATAATGCATGAATAGATTCGCCAAGATCGGGCTGATCACCCCGCCTTGAGGTGTCCCAGCCGTTCGTTCAATCATGGTTCCATCCGGCATCTGGAAAGGCGCTTTCAGCCACCTTTCAATATAGAGTATCTCCCACGGACTGTCAGTGTGTTTCCGCACCGCTTTCATTAACAGTTCATGGTCAATCCGGTCAAACAATTTCTTGATGTCAAATACCAGCACCCAGTCATAACGCCAGCATCTCTCGCGCGTTTTTCCCACCGCTTCAATGGCTGACTTGCCTGGTCTGTATCCATAGGAGTCTGCCTGAAAGTAGGGTTCCACCTTCGGCTCAAAGTGCATCTTGACTGTCATTTGCGCTACACGATCGGCAACGGTCGGTATCCCCAGGATTCTCGTCCCTCCGCTTTTCTTGGGTATTTCCACTGCCTTAACCGGCGGGGGAAAGTAACTCCCAGAAGACATCCGATTCCAGATCTTATACAGATTGCCTTTGAGATCCTCTTCAAACTTTTCGATCGTTTCTTCATCAATCCCGGCTGCCCCTTTATTCGCTTTGACTCGCTTGTATGCTTCCCAGACTGTTTGCTTGGGAATATCATACGGCTTCGTTTTGTCCATGGTTCCTCCTACTTTTCAGTAGTTGACACATCTTCAAAACCAGATAACTCAACCTCTTCGCTCCTCCACCTTTTTCGTGGATTCCTCGCTACTATAGGTTGATCCGCCCCTATACTCCACATTTGTACTTTCATCCTGGCGGGATTTCCGCTTGGATTTTTCCATTCTCATCGGAGTCGTAGGTTCCCACGTTCCGTACTAAAGCCTGTGTGATGTTCACGCCGCCTTCATGCCGGTCACCGTCTGGTCAGTAATCAGGTTCCTTCCAGACTTGTCCCAGATCAACAACTCTACCTGGTTTTGATGGCTTCCCTATGCTTTCGACACTTTATCAGCGATTCACTTGTGTTCGTCTCCATCACACTTACCTGACAGAGTCTTCGCTCTGCCTTTTCCGTAACGCTCACGACCATGGCTTTTGTCCACAGCCGCTTACGGCGGTTTGAAGCCTCCACCTGTATGGCGGCTCCGAGGGGCCCTCCCTCATCTTTCGTACAGCACGGCTCTGCATCCTCCTTTCTCTATGAGCCTTCGTGGCGCACGGTGAGTGGCCCGAGGGAGTTTCACCCTCGGGCTCTCTCAGAACCGGACGTGAACCTCTCAGCTCATCCGGCTCCCATCATCCAGCCATAGATCGTGTCATACGGCTTCGTTTTGTCCAAGGGTTCCTCCTACTTTTCAGCAGTTGACCCATTGTCCAAAACTGGATAACTCAACCCCTTCGCTCCCCCACCTTTTTAGTGGGTTCTTCGCTACTACGGGTTGATCCGTCCCTATACTCCGCATTTGTACTTTCATCCTGGCGGGATTTCCGCTTGGATTTTTCCATTCTCATCGGAGTCGTAGGTTCCCACGTTCCATACAAGAGCCTGTGTGATGTTCACGCCACCTTCATGCCGGTCACCGTCTGGTCAGTAATCAGGTTCCTTCCAGACTTATCCCAGGTCAACAACTCTACCTGGTTTTGATGGCTTCCCTACGCTTTCGACACTTGAGCAGTGGTTCACTTGTGTTCGTCTCCATCACACTTACCTGACAGAGTCTTCGCTCTGCCTTTTCCGTAACGCTCACGACCATGGCTTTTGTCCACAGCCGCTTACGGCGGTTTGAAGCCTCCACCTGCATGGCGGCTCCGAGGGGCCTGCCCTCATCTCTCGTACAGTTCGGCTCAGTCTCCTCCTTTTCGTAGGAGCCTTCGTGGCACACCATCATCGGCATAGCGCACAAACTTATGCCCGCGCTTTTCCAGCTCTTTGTCTAAATCGTCCAGCATGATATTGGACAGCAATGGGGAAAGCGGACCGCCTTGCGGCACGCCCTCTTCTACATCCATTACTATTCCATTAATCATTACTCCCGATTCCAGATAAGCTCGGATCAGCTTGAGCACTCGTTTGTCTTTTATCCCCCGTGCCACGCGGGCCATCAGCATATCGTGGTTCACTCGATCAAAGTATTTCTCCAGATCGATATCCACACACCATTCGTATCCCTCTTGCACATACGTTTGGGCTTGCCTCACAGCTCCATGCGCACTGCGGCCGGGTCGGAACCCGTAACTATGCTCTGAGAAGAGCGGTTCGAATAACGGAACCAACACCTGCGATGTCGCTTGCTGGAGGACGCGATCCAGTACATTCGGTATCCCTAACTGCCTGACCCCGCCATCGGGTTTGGCGATCTCAACCCGCCTGACTGGGCTCGGCCGATAGGCTCCGCTTTCGAGAGCTGCCCTAGTCTCCAACCAATGTTCCTTCAGGTACGGACGAAGTTCTTTCACCGTCATCCCGTCGATGCCCGGCCGCAGCTCCACCGTTGCTCTCTACTCGCTTTATCGCTATGAGTAAGTTCTGTCTTTCCAAAATCCTTTCCCACAGCCCTGCGTCGGAAGTTCGCTCGCCTCGCACTGAGGATGGCTCGGCTCTCGCTTCCAATCCCGTCGGCTTCACCGACTTCGCTGGCTCCGTAGTATCCCTATCCGGGAAAGACGGCCTTCTGTGTTCATCCTGCAAGCTGCTCAAGTTACTATTCCTGTTTAATGTTCGGCCCTTCCCACTCAAACGGGAGTGGGAATATGGCCTCGGCTGATTGGTATCCTGTGTTCTCTCAGGACCCCTGCCATTTCAATCCAATTTCTCAATCGGGGTTACCAACTTCGGTTAGATGGCAGGTCTCCCCAGGTAAGAGCATTGACTTTCGCTGCACCCTTGTTCCATTTACTGCTTTGGCCTTTGAAAGTGGTAGGCGTTTGCCCTACCATCGCATTGGGCTTCACTGTTTGATGCCAGCTCGCCCGCCCTTACAGCCTCTCATGGAATTCTTGTTCATCAAGTCGCAGGTTTGCCGCCAGCTTCCTTCGGACTTCACCTCGCACTGACGCCCTTGCTCTTGGCTAATGGTTGGTGCAATCAACCTCCATCCGGGACTCTCACCCTCGAGTCAACGCCCATGCTGGGCGCACATCAAAAAGGTCATCTCATTTTGAGATGACCTTTTATGTTTTGCGTTCTACTTTACATATGTTTGATGATCGCGTCGCCGAACTCGGAACACTTGACTTCGGTGGCATGCTCCATTAAACGGGCAAAGTCATAGGTCACCGTGCGGGCATTGATAGCACCTTCCATGCCCTTGACGATCAAATCTGCGGCTTCAGCCCAGCCCATGTAACGAAGCATCATTTCGCCGGAGAGAATAACCGAACCCGGATTCACTTTATCGAGGTCGGCGTATTTCGGTGCGGTGCCATGTGTCGCTTCAAAGATGGCGTGACCCGTTATGTAATTGATATTCGCGCCCGGAGCGATTCCGATTCCGCCAACTTGCGCAGCCAACGCATCGGAAAGATAATCACCATTCAAATTCAAAGTAGCGATCACATCGTAATCGCGTGGACGGATCAGCGTGAATTGCAGACTCACATCGGCGATTGAATCCTTGACGAGCAACATGGACTTCCATTTGCCATCGCCATGCGTGCCCCACAACTTCAAGGCTTCTTCGATTTCTTTCTTAATGTCACCTTGCTGGGCAGGCGACATCATATCAAAGCCTGGATCAATCATCTTGGCATTTTCTTCTACCGAGAGATTCGCGTTCTTTTCCTTATTACCCAGAATCCACGTTTCGCGCTCGGTGACGATTTGATTGCGGAACTCGCGCTTGGCAAGTGCGTAGCCCCAATCTTTGAACGCGCCCTCCGTGAACTTCATGATATTGCCCTTATGAACAAAGTTCACGCTCTTGCGATGATTCTTCAACGACCAATCAATGGCGGCACGCACGAGTTGTTCGGTGCCTTCCACAGAAACGGGCTTGATGCCAACTGCGGCCGTATTGGGGAAGCGCATCTTGGCATATTCCTTCGGAAAGGCTTCCTTGAACAACTTCATGAACTTTGTATTGTCGTCGGTGCCATACTGAAATTCGATGCCCGTATAAATATCCTCCGTGTTCTCGCGGAAGATAACCATATCCACATACTCGGGATGTTTAACGGGAGAAGGCACTCCGGCGTAATAACGCACCGGCCGCTGACAAACATACAGGTCAAGCAATTTGCGGAGCGCAACATTCAATGAACGGATGCCGCCTCCAATCGGAGTCGTGAGCGGGCCTTTGATACCCACGATAAATTCCCTGAACGCCTCGGTCGTCTCATCCGGAAGCCATGAATTAAATTGCTTGAAAGATTTCTCGCCCGCGTAAACTTCCATCCAATGAATTTTGCGTTTGCCTTGATAAGCCTTCTCAACCGCTGCGTCGAACACGCGCACCGAAGCGCGCCATATGTCGCGGCCAGTGCCATCGCCTTCCACGAACGGGATGATGGGATTATCGGGAACCTGTAATTTCCCATCCTTGACGGAAATCTTCGCCCCGCCTGCGGGAACCTTAACATTTGTATATGCCATGATCTTCTCCTTGCTAAAGATAATTGCGCGGATTATATCATCCGCGCTTTTCGCGCTTCCAGTGACGATTATCCTTATTCAACACGCCGGGTTTGCTCTTGACAGATTTCCTCGCCTGCGTAGAATCATCCCGAAATGAGAAAACGCTTCCTGCATGACCTGTTGGGGGGTTCCGTTAAATTAAATTTTCTTTTCCCTTTTGGAGAGTCGCTTTTAGCGGCTCTCTTTTTTTATCCACGACTGGATAAACCATGATCAAACTTCCCGGCCTGATTGACCCTCACGTTCATGTTCGCGAACCCGGACAAACCCACAAAGAAGATTGGGACAGCGGTACATCTGCCGCGCTGGCTGGCGGATTCACAGTGGTGCTGGCAATGCCCAACACCAAGCCGCCCATCTTCGATGCCGAGACCCTTGATTTCGCACTAAGTGCTGCCAAGCAAAAAGCGCGCTGTGATTATGCCCAATTCGTCGGCGCGGGACCGGATAATGCAGAGATTGTTCCATCCTTGGCACACAATGCCGCGGGGTTGAAAATGTATCTCGACTCAACCTTCGGTGAATTGCGTCTCAATGATATGACTTTATGGAAACCTCATTTTGAAAAATTTCCGAAGCAATATCCAATCGTTGTCCATGCCGAAAGCCGAAGCATGGCGGCCGCGATTTTATTCGCGGCGATCTATGATCGTCCCATTCACATCGCACATGTTTCATTAAAGAAGAAATCCTTCTGATCAAAGCCACGAAGGAAAAAGGAATCAAAGTGACGTGCGAAGTCACGCCGCATCATTTATTTTTATCGAAGGATGATATTCCCGCTATCTCTCATGGTCACGCCGGACGGGGTGAAGTGAGACCGCGCCTCGCAACCCAAGACGATGTTGATGCTCTATGGCAAAACATGGATGTCATTGATTGTTTCGCCACCGACCACGCGCCGCATACATTGGAAGAAAAAGATTCCGAGAATCCTCCGCCCGGATTTCCAGGACTTGAAACCGCATTGCCTTTATTGTTGACTGCTGTTCATGATGGACGACATCGTACTGGAAGAGTATTGAAAATCGAAGATATTATTGCTAAGATGTATACGAATCCACGAAGGATATTCAGTTTACCCGAACAACCCGAAACATCGATTGAAGTAGACGAGAATGCCGAATATGAAATCAAAGCCGCGGATCAATTCACGCGGTGCGGTTGGACTCCATTTGAAGGCTGGAAGGTAAAGGGACGCGTGACGCGCGTCGTTTTGCGCGGACGTGAAGCCTACAAAGATGGCAAGGTGCTGGCGGAAAAAAGTTTTGGAAAGAACGTCAGAGGATAGTAAGTAAAAAATACTTTGTAAATTTTGCGATACACTTGTTTTATGAATACAGGAAATTTCAGCGAAAGAGAATATGATGTAATAAAGCTTCTCTTGCAGGGCAAAAGTAATAAACAAATTGCCCTGACGCTTGGCGTTTCTCAAAGCACCGTTGAGTATCATTTGAAAAATGTTTACAAAAAACTTCAGGTAAGCTCAAGAACCGAAGCAGTTTTGCGATTGGGGAAATCCATAGGTGACAATATAACGAGTGCATTAGGGAAATCCACAGTTGAAATGGATAGCGAACCCACTGACAATGGCGGCAAACCTATTTCAACAAGGAGAATTCCCATGAAAAGCTTGCTTTACATTATTGGCGTACGTTTGTTGATGGCTGTGCTTGTCTTTGTGTTGGTATCAATGACCATGCCAACCAATAAAGCAAACCCTAAACCAATTACCCAAGCCGGTGTAACGTCTGTTACTCAGCAACCTACAGAAACACCTTTGCCAACCCAGCCATTAGTTCCGACAAGTACGATACAAACCGTAGCCACTCTTACCGGCATACCATCTTCTGTGCAGGATATCGCCCATTTTGTGAGTGAGACCTATCCTGATGGAACGAAAGTCCCTCTTGGGGCAACATTCACAAAAACGTGGGAATTGCAAAATACTGGAACTACAACATGGACAACCGACCATTCATTTGTGATGACAGAGGGTTCTTATCCGCTTGGAGAGTTGCAGGGGTTCCCGCCCGTGATTAACTTGCCATATGAAGTAAAGCCAAACGCGATTGCAGAGATTTCAGTAGATATTACCGCGCCCAAGACCGATACCATTTACGAAATTCATTACAAACTCAAGAACGCAGATGGACAATTTGTCTCAGGTGATGGCGCTGAAGTTTGGCTCAAGGTTTTGGTCGGCAACGCATCCCTTAGCAGTAATGATCAGCAATCCGTCACGGCAGGCGGAGTGACTGCGACCCTTGTTAATGTAACATACACTCCCGATGAAGTCGACGCCCAAACCTGCTTCGACCTTCCTTCTCTGGATGAGTGGATGCCTTATGACGCAACGATAAATATAAAAGGTCAAGCAACGGAAGTCACTTCAGTATCATATTATCCACCCGTTAACAAACAAGATACAAGCAGATATCAAACGACACATCGCTGCTTCATTATTGGATTCCCTGCATCCAGCAATTCAAGTGATGAGATGACAATATCCATTGGAGATATTCATGTAGATGCCGTTCAGTTTCTGGAACAAAATTGTGCCCGCGCTCAACAAGAACTTGCCCCCAAATATCCCGACTTGAAATTCGATTGTGTTCCCGAAAGTTCTGGAGACTCCTACAAGCTTGTCCAATTGCCTCAGGATATGAGCAGTCAGCAAGCCAGGCAGATCATAATAGATGTAATGAATCAGACTATCTACGGGCCATGGATATTTAATGTCACTAGGTAAGATTTATGGTGTACCAAAGCTAAGCCTAACCACAAATTACGGAACAAAAGGAGACTAATTTATGCCCACTCAATCTTCATCCCCTCACCTGCCGTTCGGCGAAAACAAAAACGCCGATTGGTATGGCAAGGACATTCTGTCCGTCAAGCAGTTCACGCGCAATGATCTCGAATATGTCTTCGGCGTGGCGCACGAAATGCGCGGCATGGTCGAGCGCGTCGGCACGTTCGATCTGCTCAAAGGAAAAATCCTTGCCAATCTTTTTTATGAACCGTCCACGCGCACCTCGTCGTCGTTCACTGCCGCCATGGAACGACTCGGCGGCTCGGTCATCCCGATCAACGAAGTGAAATATTCGTCGGTATCGAAAGGAGAGAGCCTGCCCGATACGGTCCGCACGCTCGAATGTTATGCAGATGTGATCGTGCTTCGTCATCCCGAAACCGGCTCGGCGGCGATTGCGGCGAAGGCGGCGAAGAAGCCAGTCATCAACGCGGGCGACGGCGTGGGCGAACATCCCACACAAGCTTTGCTCGATACGTTTACCATCAAAGAGGAGATCGGCCGGCTTGATAATCTCACCGTCACGATGCTCGGCGATTTGAAATATGGTCGCACCGTTCATTCGCTCTCGCGCCTGCTTTCAAGTTTCAACAACATCAAATTGAACTACGTCTCGCCGGATATTTTGAAAATGCCAAAAGAAGTGATGGAAGAAGTCGCGCAGAAAAAAGTTCCGCAAGCTGAATTCGGTTCGCTTGAAAAAGTTTTGCCCGAAACTGATGTGCTATACGTGACGCGCGTCCAAAAAGAAAGATTTGAAGACCCCGCTGATTATGAAAAGGTCAAGGGTGCATATGTGATTGATCCCGCCATCATGAAATCGGCGAAGAAGGATATGATCGTGATGCATCCGCTGCCGCGCGTCGGCGAGATCAGTCCCGACTTTGATGATGATCCGCGTGCCGCCTATTTCCGCCAGATGGAATACGGTCTGTATGTGAGAATGGCATTGCTGGCGATGGTATTGGGCAAAGCGTAAAGTTTTCACCACAGAGAACAGGGAGCTCACAGAGATTTTTAGAGTTTTTCTTTGTGTTCTCTGTGCGCTCTGTGGTGAACAAGGAATCATAATGGAATCTTTTTTCTCTTTTCTTGAGAAACGCATCGATGATTGTTCCTCGCTGTTATGCGTTGGACTCGACCCACATATTCCTGACCTTAAAGAATCCTCTGCCGCGTCCGCCCTCGACTTTTGCTTGAATCTGCGTTAAACAAACCGCTCCCTACGCCGCAGCCTTCAAACCTAACGCGGCGTTCTTCGAAGTCTTCGGCGCGGGCGGTTGGACTGTACTCAAGCAAGTGATCGAAGTCATTCACGAAGAATCGAATCGACTCGGCTCAAAGATTCCAATCATCCTCGATGCCAAGCGCGGCGACATTGCATCCACCGCTGAAGCTTATGCCAAGTCTGCGTTTGAGAATCTCGGCGTGGATTGCATCACGCTGAGTCCATATCTGGGAAAAGATTCGATTGAGCCATTTATCAAAGATCAGGAAAAAGGAATTTTCCTTTTATGCAAAACATCGAATCCGGGTTCAGGTGATTTGCAAGATTTGATTCTTGAATCTGGTGATCTATTACATATTCATGTTGCAAAACTCGCTCAAACATGGAACACCAAAAACAACATTGGTCTCGTTGTTGGCGCGACGCATATTGACGCGATGAAACGCGTTAGAGAAGTCGCACCCGATTTGTGGTTTCTCGTCCCCGGCGTTGGATCTCAAGGCGGAGATTTGGAATCGGCAATGAAAGCAGGCTTACGTAAAGATGGACGCGGGATGTTAATCAACGTTTCGCGCGGAATTTCTCGAAGCGATGACCCGCGCAAAGCAGCGGTAGAATTACGCGATCAAATCGTGAACATTCAACTCCAAATGAAGCATTAGATTATTGGCGTGTAAATGCATAAACTTCTTATTCTATCCAGACAGGCTCAGGAATATCAGAACTTGCTTGAATTAGCCAAGTTGCCAGAAATCCAGATTTTTTCTGCAACCGATATTGACAAAGCTAAAGCATTAGGTGCAGATTTTGAAATCGTCTTTGGCGATCCGCGACTGATGCGCGATCTGCTTGGCAGGCTGCCGCAACTGCGTTGGGTGCAGTCCGCTTATGCAGGTGTAGAGTTGCTGCTCGATCCTTCGCTACGCCGTGATTATGTGATGACCAATGCGCGCGGTGTGTTCGGGGGCTTGATGTCCGAGTATGTGTTCGGGTATCTGCTTTTACATGAACGCCGCATCTTTGAGCGCTATCAAGCCCAGCAGGAGCATCGTTGGGATGGAAGCACGACCGGCATGTTGCGCGGAAAAACAATCGGACTGCTTGGCGTGGGTTCCATCGGCGCACATCTGGCGCGCACCGCGAAATTTTTCGAGATGACCGTGCGCGGCTATACGCGTTCAAGTGAATCATGCCCTGATGTTGATATTTATTTCCATGATGACCACTTGCATGATTTGGCAAATGGCTTAGATTATCTCGTTAGTGTTTTACCCAACACGTCCGAGACGCGTCATATCGTCGATGCCGCTTTGCTGGAGGCTTTGCCGCCGCACGCGGTTTTTATCAACGTGGGACGCGGGAGTGCGCTGGATGAATCGGCGCTGATCCACGCGCTGGAGACGAAAAAGATCGCGGCGGCTGTGCTCGATGTTTTCGAACAAGAACCGCTTCCCAAGGAACATCCGTTTTGGAACACGCCCAATTTGCTAATAACGTTTCACACGTCCGCGCCGAGCTTGCCTGAGGATATGGCAAAACTATTTATCGAGAATTACCATCACTTTGTAAATAATGAAGAATTGATGTATCGCGTCGACTTCGTGCGCGGATACTGAAAGAGAAAAACAATGACTGAAATTAATCCAAGCCTCGCTGCGCTTGCTGACGAACTGCTCGAAGCGGGTTGCATCAAGTTTGGCAACTTCACTTTGAAGTCGGGACTGCAATCCCCGATCTACATTGACCTGCGACAAATCATTACTTATCCAAAATTGCTAGAACAAATCGGCGCGGCGTATTTGCCTTTGCTCAAAGACCTGAAGTTTGATCGGATTGCAGGATTGCCTTATGCCGCGATTCCGATTGCAACGGCGATCTCCCTGCAGGGAAATTATCCGATGATCTATCCGCGCAAGGAAGTCAAGACTTATGGCACAAAAGCCGAGATCGAGGGCGAGTATCACGCGGGCGAAACCGTTGTCATCATTGACGACCTTGCCACCACAGGTGGAAGCAAATTCGAAGCGATTGAGAAGCTGACGAGCGCGGGATTGGTTGTGAAAGATGTAGTTGTATTGATTGACCGTCAATCAGGTGCAAAAGAATCTTTAAAGCAAGCAGGCTACTCCATGCACGCAGTGTTAACCATCACGCAGTTGCTGGATTATTGGGAAAAGACCGGAAAAGTGGAAAAGGATAAAATTGAGGAGACAAGAAAGTTCTTAAGAAAGTAGAGAAATGATGAGTTGGAAAAACCTTGAAGAACAGCAATTCGATCTTGCCGCGTTTGGAAAAGAACGCTTGCACAATAAAGTTGCTTATCTTGCAACCATCCGCAAAGATGGCTCGCCGCGCGTGCATCCGTTTACTCCGATTATCGGTGGAGGTCACTTCTTCGTTTTCATGGAACCCACTTCACCGAAAGGATATGACCTTCGCCGCGATGGACGTTTTGCGGTTCATTGCTCAGTGTCGGATACGAGCGGTGAAAGCGGCGAGTTTTTTGTTTCTGGCAAAGCAAAATTTATCGAAGATTCCGAATTACGCGCCTTGGCAGTTAAGCTTGCGCCGTATCAGCCCGCGGAACGATATCTCCTTTTTGAATTCGAACCGGAAAGCGTTGTGATGACGGAATATAAAACTGGAGAAGCTGTTCGTCAGCATTGGAAAATTGAGAAGTAGAGGAATATGCAATGAGTAAAAAATCATTTATAGCTACCATTCAAAACGCAGGCGGAGGCGGCGCGTTCGTGGAAATCCCTTTCGATGTGGAAAATGAATTTGGTTCGAAGCGACCGAAGGTCAAAGCAATGATCGAAGGAGTTTCCTATCGCGGCACACTCGTCCGTATGGGCAGCGAACATCACATGCTCCTCATCTTAAAAGGAATCCGTGAGCAAATTGGTAAAACATTCGGAGATGAAATCAAAGTCATCGTCGAGCCGGATGCGGAACCGCGCATCATCGAAATCCCAAAAGACCTATCCAAAGAATTCAAGAAAGATAAACAAGCCAAAGCGATCTTCGACAAACTCGCTTACACTCATCGTAGAGAATATGTGCGATGGATCGAAGAAGCCAAGCGGGCCGAGACGCGCCAAACCCGAATCATCAAAACGATTGAGATGTTAAAAAAGTCTAAATAAATGTCACGCCTGTACTCCCTGGCACTTGCAGCCAGGGCAAGTGTGCATGCAGGTGCAGGTGTTGCGAGACCCGCGGAGCGGGTCGTAGCAATCTCAACTAATCAACAAACAATCAATTGCAGGATAACATGAGATTGCTTCGTCGCCATGCTCCTCGCAATGACATACGATGAGGAGAAATCATGCATTCACGACGCGCACTACTTTACATGCCCGGTGACGATTGGAAGAAGATCACCAAAGCCATCACGCTCGGCGTGGATTGCATCTGCATGGATATGGAAGACGGCGTGGCGGTCAACAAAAAAGCCGAAGCACGCGCTACCATTGCAAAAGCTTTGCGAGAATTGGACTTCGGCAAAAGCGAAAAGCTGGCCCGCATCAATGCGGTCGGTTCGGGAATGGAGAAGGATGATATCGAGGCCGTCCTGCTGTATCGTCCCGATGGGATTGCGATTCCAAAAATGGAATCGCGTGAACAAATCCAATGGGCACACGAGATCATCGAAGCCGCGGAACTGAAGAATGGCTGGCCGATGAACTCGATTCGGATTCTGGTGGGCGTCGAAACTGCCAAAGGAATCCTGAAATCTTAAAGAAATCGCATCGCACCCTCGACTAGATGCTTTGATCTTCGGTGGCGAAGATTTCGCGGCATCGGTCGGTGCGACGCGCACAAAAGATGCGATCGAACTACTTTATGCGCGGCAAGCCATAGTCACGGCAGCCGCAGCGTTTGGATTGCAAGCTATCGATATCGTCGCGATTGATTTCAAAGACATCGAAGCCTTGAGAAAAGAATCCGAGTTCGGCGCGCAGGTGGGATTTACAGGAAAGCAAATCATCCATCCGGCGCAGGTCGAACCAGTGCAAGCCGCGTTCACACCAAACGATGAAGCCATCGCGCACGCCAAACGAATCGTTGAAACGTTTGAAGCGAGTCAAAAGGAAGGCAAAGGCGCGTACGCGTTGGACGGAAAAATGATCGATATGCCGCTTTTGAAGAATGCACAAAAAGTTTTAGATAGAGCCAAAGCCGCGGGAAAGGTTTAGGATTCTTTTGCTTTCAATCTTACTGGGACTTACATCAGCAATCACTTGGGGCGCGGGCGATTTCACTGGCGGGCTGGCCGCGCGCAAAACCGGCGCATATCGCGCTGTGTTCTATGGCGAGTTTTTCGGACTTGTGCTTTTGTTCGCAGTGGTGCTTGCCAGCCCGCAAACGATGCCGAATGTCAAGTCGATTCTATTATCCATTGCGGCGGGCGCAGTGGGCACCACCGGCCTGTTGTTGTTATATAGCGCAATGGCGCAGGGCAAGATGAGCATTGCCGGGCCAGTTTCAGCGTTGCTGGCTGCCGCGCTTCCGGTCATCGTTGGGATGATCGCGGATGGATTTCCCGGCTACCTCACTTTATTGGGATTTGCCTTCGCACTCGCCGCGATCTGGTTGGTCTCGCAAAGTGAAGATGGGGTCAAAGACATCTTCACGCATCTTTCGGACCTGCGACTGCCTCTGTTTGCGGGAGGCGGATTTGGCTTGTACTTTATCCTGATGAACGCCGCCACACGCGAGACGACTTTGTGGCCGATGGTTTATTCGCGCGGTGCCGGATTGCTAGCCATGGCTTTGTTCATTATCGTTCGCCGCGATTCGTTCATCACAATCCGCGCGGCGTGGCCGGTGATGATCCTCAATGGCATTCTCGACGTGGGCGGAAACTTCTTTTACGTTCTGGCGGGACAAGCGGGTCGGCTCGATATTTCAGCCGTGCTCAGTTCGTTATTCCCCGGTTCAACGGTTATACTGGCTTGGATCATCTTGAAGGAACGTTTGACGCGCACGCAGTGGCTCGGCATCCTGTGCGCGTTGATCGCGATTATTCTTTTCACTGTTTGAGGAGGCTCGCATGATCGAAGTCCGTCCGGTCCAAACCAAGCGCGAACGAAATATCTTCATGACCTTTCCATGGCACATCTATAAAAATGATCCGTTGTGGATTCCGCCGATTTTATCCGAGCGCGAAAAGAATATGGATCCGGCACGCGGATTATTTTTCAAAGGCGGAGGCATCGCTGATCTTTATATGGTGTGGAAAGACGGCAAGCCAGCCGGGACGATTGTCTGTTCGCAGGAAAAGGGTGGACACGAAAACATGTTTGGCTTCTTCGAATGCCTTGACGATTATGCCATCGCAGAAGCTTTATTCAAGCAAGCTGAGACATGGGCGAGTGAACATCATCTCACTTCGATCATCGGCACCTATAATTTGGATCGCGAAGACTGCCGCGAAATCTTAATCGAAGGCCGCGACCGACCTGCACCATTGTTGTGCGGCTATAACCCGCCGTATTATCCGGGTTTCTTCGAACGTTATGGTTTTGGTCTGGAACATGATGATGGTCTGGCGTATGCTGTTGATCTCGACTTGAATAATCCGAAGATACAACGCTTATCGCGCCTTGCCGAACGCGTCCACCAGCGAAAGAATTTCAAAGTACGCGGCGCAAATATGGACGATGTGGAGAACGAGATTGATCGCATCTGGGATTTGCAAAACCGCGCCCTAGCTCATTTGCCGGGATTTATGCCCTATCCGCGCGAGGCGATTGAGACAATGGTTCTACCTTTGAAGGAAATGGCCGATCCTGATCTAATTCTTTTCGCAGAAATGGACGGCAAAGCCATTGGCTGGTTTCCTGCCATGCCGAACTTCAACGAAATTTTGATTCACATCAACGGTCTCCGTTATCCGTGGAATTATCTGCCTGCCTTATATTATCAGCGCAAAAAAATCGAATCGATTGCCATCAAGAGCGTAGCGGTCCCGCCCGAATATTGGGACACCGGCGTGGCGGTTTTGCTTTTCGATGAAATGGTCAAGCGTGCAATTGCCAAAGGCTACAAATGGGCGGATCTTTCCATGACCGGCGAAGAAAATCCTGATACTTGGGATTTGGCTCATCACATAGGCGCAAAGATTTATAAACGCTATCGATTCTATAAGAAAGAGGTGAAATAGTTTATGCCCAAGAAAACATTCACGCTGACGGCGCGCATCAGCACGGAAAATTCGAAGGCAATCAAGCCCGTCTTGGAGGAACTGGTATCCAAAGAATCAATCACATCAACGGACGAAGGATTTTGGGTGTACGCAACCATGCAAGGCGAATCTGCACGCGAGTTAAATAAAAACTTGCTCTCCGCTTTGCGTCGGGTGGAACGCAAATCCCGCCTGCGCGCAGAATGGAAGTCAGGCAACACAACGGAGCGTTTCTTCGACTATGTACAAAAGGGATCGCAAAAAGATTGAGAACAATACATTGGCGATCTGGGCCGATATTTATATTTGCGTTGGCGACCTGCTATACTTAACATGATTAATATTTTCGAAATGGAATCAAAATGAAAGCAGCAGTAATATTTCAAAAAGGCGAAATGCCGCAATACACGGATTTTCCCGAACCAATTGCTCATGGCGATAGTGAGCTATTAATTTCTGTGAAAACGGCAGCTATTAAGCACGTGGATAAATCAAGAGCAAGCGGAAAACATTATTCAACAAAAAACGACATAAACCAAGCAAAAATAATTGGAAGTGATGGTGTAGGCTTATTGGAAGACGGTACCCGAGTATATGCCATAAGTGTCGGCGGCATGATAGCTGAAAAAGCAGTGATTGAAAAAAGCCTGATGGTACCTTTGCCATCAGGCTTTGATAATGTTAGTGCAGCAGCCTTGCCTAATGCCGTAATTGGTTCTGCCATGGGACTTCGCTTCAGGGCGGATATGAAGCCAAGCGAAACAGTTTTGATAAATGGTGCTACCGGATTTACCGGTAAAATAGCGGTTCAGATTGCGAAGCATTACGGAGCTCAAAAAATAATTGTAACAGGCAGGAACGAACAATCGTTGCAAACCCTGTTAACACTGGGTGCGGATGAAATCGTTTCTGTTAAACAAAATGACGAAGCATTCGTTGCACAAATAAAAAACATACATAGTAATACACCGATTGATGTTATTGTGGATTATTTATGGGGACACACCGCAGAACTGATCTTATCGGCTTTGAAAGGCAACGGTTCATTCACCCATAAAACACGGTTTGTATCAATAGGCTCAGTTACTGGTGACATCATTCAACTATCGGCAGAGACCTTACGAAGTGTTGACCTTCAGATGTCTGGTTCCGGTTTGGGTAGTTGGACAAAAGATCAAATACAGCAAATGTTCGGTGAAATTCTTCCTGAGATGTTTCAACTGGCAGCAAACAAGAAATTAGAAGTTGATACCATAAGTGTAAGTTTAAAAGATATTGAAAGATTGTGGGATATGGATGTGCCGGATGGCAAAAGGTTAGTGGTAAGTATCTGACAAAAGTCATCAGTGCGGTTATCCAACATGAAATAACACACGGATTTTCTATCGTAAGCAGTTGGTCAACAGATGAGCGGATATTGATAGCGTGCTACACTTAACGAAATTAAGTTATCACCGCGCGCTATCCGAACCTCTTTTAGACGATTAGGAGCAATTGATGCAAACCAAGAAAGCTGAGTTCACGAAAGAGCAGGAGACGATGCTCGTCACATTGTACGCAAAGGCCATTGCAGAGTCGTTCTAAGAAGCCGATCTTAGACGACCCGTGGGCAGAGGAAATTATCAGCCACATCGACCATGACTTCATAAAGTTCAAGGTGGGTAAGTCAGATTTGATCACCTTCGCAGCACGTGCTAAAAAGTTCGACCTGTGGACAGCTCAGTTTCTCGCAAAGCATCCTTGTGCCACCGTGTTGCATTTGGGATGCGGGCTCGACGCTCGAGTATACAGGGTGAACCCGTCTGCATGCGTTCATTGGTATGACGTGGACTATCCCGAAGTAATCGACTTGCGTCGACGCTTGTATCCAGAGCGCGACGGGCATATCATGATTGGCTCGACATTGGCGGACTTGAGCTGGCTCGAGGATGTGCCAAATGATGAACCTGCATTGATCGTTGCCGAAGGTGTGACCATGTACCTCACAGAAGATATCATCAAACAACTCTTCAACTACCTGGCCGATCACTTTCCCAGCGGTGAGATCGCATTCGATGCTCATAGCAGGCAAATAGTTCGGTGGATGACGCGAACCAGCGCAACCATCAGGGAAACGGGGGCTTCTTTCCACTGGGAATCGACAAGCCACAAGAAGTTTACGAGCTTGAGCCAAGGTTAGAGTTTGTCATGGAGTTCAAGACGTCTGACCTGCCGGACTATTCACAGATGCCTTTCCCTGATCGCATACGCGTTCAGATGATGGACATTATCCCTGCATTTCGCGGGCTGCATCGCCCACTTCTCTATCGGTTTCCCAGAAGCCCACATGCAGCCTCAAGACACAGGCAGCTTTAAAAAGGAACAGCCCTGACAGCATTTGTGTTGCAAGTTGTTCGTCCAACTTAAGTTGTTTAGTTGTTTTTTCAAAACCTGATTCCAAAATTTTCTAACACTTCTCTTATCTCCCCGTTCTTGACAAATATATCACTTGCATATAAAGTTAATACTTCTTAACTAAAAAGAAGGATTAACTATGACCAAACCCAACCCATTCTCCAAAAGCGTGCACGACTTCATGGATGTTTTCATGCAGAGGTCCATGCACGGCTGGAAGTCATTTCGTCAAATCCACCGGTCTTTCGATGCAGCAGTTCAGCATTTTGATGCAGTTGCATTATCGAAGCCATTGCGGCATCTCAGATATCAGCGAACGGTTCGAGATCACCAGTGCCGCCGCCAGCCAGCTTGCGGATAAACTCGTCCAAAGCGGATTGATCGAACGCGTCGAGAGTCCCGCAGACCGCCGCGCCAAATTGTTGACGTTGAGCGTCAAGGGCAAGAATCTGATCGAACGCGGCGTCGAAGAACGGTATCGCTGGATGGATAAGCTGGCGGTCGAAATGAATGCGCAAGATCAAAAGAAGGTCACGAGCGCGCTTGTCATCCTGACCGAAGCGGCGCTTAAGCTCGATCAAATATAACAATCTCCATTCTTCTTTAATCAATTCATATCCAATGCACATTCAAGTCTTATAACTTTATTGCCTATTACTGAATCTCGAAAGGAACTTTATGCAAGCCACCATGTCTCGACCGATTTCCCGCAGTATTGACAAGCGCCCTGGCGCCAGCTCAATGGGAAGAGCCTTTAAATATCTCTCCCATGCCGGACATCAAGCTCTACTGCCGTACCTTTTTCTGGTCATTGCCACACTAGCGCAACTAGCCATACCGGCGCTGATCGCCGGCATCATCAACGCGGTGACCAGCGGCTACATTGCCACGCAGGTTTTGCAAGCACTGAATCAAATCCCGCAACAAGTCATAAGCGCCGCACTTCCAAAAATTCTTACACAACTAAGCTATCCGGCAGCCTGGACAAAAGATCAGCTCGTTACCCAACTCAATGCGAACCTAACCCATGCGCCGCAAGCATTGATCTGGTCTGTGGTTGCCATTTGTATCTTCGCTGCATTCCGCGGCGTTTTCGCTTTTCTGCAAGCCTTCTGGGCGGAAAAGAACTCGCAATCCGTGGCCTATGATCTGCGCAACGATTTGTATTCAAAGATTCAAAAGTTATCGTTTTCGTATCACGATCAGAATCAAACAGGTCAGTTAATGATCCGCGCCACGGATGATATTGAAAAACTACGCCTGTTCATTGGCCAGGGTTTATTGCAACTGGTTGGTGCGATCATCCTGTTGACTGGAACTATTATCATCCTGTTCTCCACCAACGTTCCGCTGGCTTGGACGGCGATGCCCATTCTGCCAGTGGCACTGGTTTTGTTTTTTATTTTTGGCAGTGCCGCCCAGCCGCTATTCAGAAAAGTGCAGATCAAACTTTCTGCGCTGAACACCATTCTTCAGGAAAACCTAGCCGGCATTAAAGTCATTCAAGCCTTTACACGCGAGAAACAGGAACAAGCAAAGTTCCGCGCTGCCGCCGATAACCTGATGAACCAATCCATCTCGGTCTCAAAGTTATTCACCTTCCTGTTCCCAATGATATTCCTGATCGCCAACCTCGGCCAAGCCGCCATCCTTTATGTGGGCGGCAAACAGATCATTGCTGGCACGTTGACGCTCGGCGATTGGCAGGAATTTTCGCTCTATTTGATCTATCTGTTCTTCCCGGTTGCACAACTTGGATTCATTATCACGCAGTTCGGTCAAGCCGCCGCCTCAGCGGATCGCATCTTCGAAATCCTGGATGCCAAGTCTGACATCGTGGATAAACCGAACGCGATTGAATTGCCTTCCGTAAAAGGCGATGTCAAATTCGAGAACGTCACCTTCCGCTATTTCCACGGAGGCGACCCGGTCTTGAGCGAAGTGACCTTCGAGGCGAAACCGGGCGAACGGATTGCCTTACTCGGCGCGACCGGTTCCGGTAAAAGCACCATCATTAATTTATTGCCGCGCTTCTATGATCCCACCGAAGGTAGGATCACCGTCGATGGTCATGACCTGCGCGACATCAAGATCGAATCCCTGCGCAAACAAATTGGCATCGTATTACAGGAAACGACATTATTCAGCGGAACCGTCAGCGAGAACATCGCCTTTGGGCGCTCGGATGCCAGCGAGGAAGATATCATCGCCGCGGCAAAGGCCGCGCAGGCACATGATTTCATCATGTCGTTTCCCGATGGTTACAACACGCACGTTGGCGAGCGCGGCACGACCTTGAGCGGCGGACAAAAGCAACGCGTCGCGATTGCGCGCGCCTTATTGCTCGACCCGCGCATCTTGATCCTCGACGACTCAACTTCCAGCGTGGACCTCACCACCGAATCATTAATTCAAACTGCGCTCGATAAGCTGATGGAGAACCGCACCTCGTTCGTCATCGCGCAACGTATCAGCACCGTGATGAGTGCCGACAAAATCCTCGTGCTGGATAAAGGCAGAGTGGTTGCACAAGGCAAGCACGCTGACTTAATGGAAAATGAACCGATCTATGCGGAAATTTACAATTCACAAATATTGGCATATGAACACGAACATGGATATATGCCGGAGGAGATTTAACCTATGATGGGTGGTCCCGGCCGTTTCGGCAACATGCTTAATCAAGAAACCCTCAAGCCGCGCAAGTTGAGCGAAACGCTCTCGCGGCTGGTCGGCTATTTTGGAAGATTCGGATTCGCTGCTTTTCTCGCGATTTTATTCGTGGCAATTTCAACCTGGACGCAGGTTACCGTTCCTGAACTGACCGGTCAAGCTACGGACTGTTTCCTCGTCCCGCTTGGGGCGAGCAGTAGTTTCGGATCCTTTTCCACCGCACTCAGTTCGCAGGCACAAGCCTCGGCAGAGAGCTGTTGGATCGTATCTGATCCAGCCAAACTGAGCGGCACACAATGGATCATTGCCAGCGCTTATCGCATCGGTGGATTTATTTCACCGGCTCTGACTGCCATGCAGAATCCCGATCGCGTCGCGGGGCTGGTGCGATTGATCTTGATCGTGATCGTGCTGTTTCTCATCGGCTCGGTGCTCAGCGGCTTGACCTTCTTCACTATGTCGTGGTCGGGACAGCATGTTCTGCGGGCCCTGCGTGTGGATGTCTTCGAGAGATTGCATCAGCTTTCGCTCAGCTATTATTCGGTGAACGAAGCGGGCGACTTGATGAGCCGCATCACCAACGATACATCCGCGATTGAACAAGCCATCTCGTTCGCCTTAGTGAATGTGTTTAGCGGTATCCTGCTTCTGATCTGGGTTGCATACAACATGTTCACACAAAACCTGCCTTTTGCATTGCTCTCGCTGGCAGTTTCGCCGATCATGTTCATCGCCACAGTTTACTTCTCCGACCAAGCCCGCAAGGCTTATCGCAAAACCCGCAAAGAGATTGGCAACGTCAACGCCGAATTGCAGGAAAGCATTGCCGCGGTGCGCGAAGTGCAAGCCTTCAACCGCGTCGATGAGAATATCGAAAACTTCAAGGGAGTCAACGCTGCCAACCGCGACGCCAACGTGCGTGCGGTATCGTTCACTGCCGCGCTCTCACCAACTCTGGAAGCGCTCGGTTATGTCGCTCTTGCCATTGTCACTGGCGTGGGCGGTTGGTACATGCTCAGCGGACAAACTTTATTAGGCACGGTCGTGACTTTCGGTTTGATCGTGACCTTCCTTGCTTATGTCCAACGCTTCAATCAACCCATTCAACAAATCGCCATTTTATGGGGCAACATTCAAAATGCTATTGCGGGAGCTGAGCGCATCTTTGGTCTGCTCGACGAAGTGCCGGCTGTGACCGACAAGCCCGGCGCAAAAGCCATGACTGAAATCAAAGGCAAAGTCGAGTTCGATCATGTCTCACACGAATACGAAGATGGCGTCCCTGTGTTGAAAAATGTATCGTTCACTGCTGAACCTGGACAGACTATCGCCATCGTCGGTCCGACCGGTGCAGGCAAGACCACCATTATTAATTTGTTACCGCGTTTCTATGATGTGACCAGCGGCGCGATCCGAATTGACGATGTAGATGTGCGCGACGTAACTGCCGAATCTATTCGCAGACAAGTCGGCGTTGTGTTGCAGGATACGTTCCTGTTCAGCACGACCGTAATGGAGAACGTCCGCTTTGGCCGCCCAAATGCAAGCGACGAGGAAGTAATGGCCGCCATCAAACTGGCGCGGGCTGACACGTTCATTGAGCGATTGCCTGAAAAATATAAAACGATTCTCGGCGAACGCGGCTCAGGCCTTTCTCAGGGACAGCGGCAACTGCTTTCGATTGCGCGCGCCGCTTTGGCAGATCCCCGCATCCTGATCCTCGACGAAGCGACTTCCTCTGTTGACACGCGCACCGAGCGTCTAATCCAGAACGCCTTCGATATCCTGCTCAAAGGCCGCACCTCCATTGTAATTGCTCACCGCCTAAGCACCATCGTCAACGCCGATATGATCTTGGTTTTGAATGATGGTCAGATCATTGAACGCGGCAAGCATAACGAGTTGATGGACAAGCAAGGTTTCTATTACAACCTGTATATGAGCCAGTTTAAGAAACAGGAAGAAATCGAAGCGGCCATTCCAAATTAACAGATCACAGGACTTGAATGTGAAAGAACAAATTTGTTCTTTCACATTCATCGATTACAAACAAGGAGCAATCAGTGAGATTTCTATTCAAATTGTTTATGGGTTTGCATGTTTTTATATATCGTCTGACCGGCGGAAAGTTGGGCGGCAGCATGGGCAAGTTTAAAGTACTCATCCTCACCACCAAAGGACGTAAGTCTGGAAAAATCCTTTCCAACCCGGTCGGATACTTTGAGCGGGATGGAAAATACATCATCGTAGCCTCCAATGGCGGCGCCGACAAGAATCCCTCCTGGTATTACAACATCAAAGGCAATCCCAATGATGTAACCATTCAGGTGAATGAAAAAATAATGAAGGTGACAGCGGAGATTGTTTTGGGCGATCTGCGCAAACCAATATATGAATGGGTTGCCTCCATCGCTCCCAATTTCGGCGATTACGAAAAAAAGACCACACGAGAAATTCCACTTGTGTTTTTGAAACCGTAATAGATTTTTGTTATGGCGCGGCCAAGAAAGTAAGAAAGGAACAAGATGATGGCAAACAAAAAAAACAAAGCAGTCTCACAGCTGCCGAGACAGTCTATCTGAAAAGCCAACGCATGGCGCGAATTGCAACCGTCGGCTCCAATGGACAGCCACATGTAGTGCCTGTAGCTTTTCGTTACAACATCGAAACTGAGACCATCGATATTGGCGGCCATGATGGTTTTGCCAAGCGCAAGAAATGGCGCGACGTGAAGAGCAATCCGAAAGTGGCTGTGGTGATCGATGATATCGTTTCGGTCAATCCGTGGAAGGTACGCGGCCTAGAAATTCGCGGCGAAGCCGAAATGCTGATGACCGGTGGGCAGTCCATCGTTCCAGGATTTGACCCGGAGATGTTCCGCATTAAACCGAAGCGAGTCATTAGTTGGGGAATCAATCCGGAAACCCAGACTCCAGTTACGAAATAGAATGAAAGCCTCTCGTTCAAGTTGAACGAGAGGCTTTCTTGTCTGAATTGGATTGCGATGGTATCTCTTTTAACCATCTTAACAGCGGGGTCATTGTCAAGCCTTGAACAAAGATTGAAAAAGTCACTACGCCAAATGCGGCGATGACAATTTGAGCGCGGCCGGGAATCTCAGGCGGAAGTCCAAGTGCCAGCGCAAGAGCCAATGCACCGCGCAGTCCGCCCCAGAATAAAACATGTTGATGATTTCGTTCAATCTTTAGTTTCGATCTTTCAAATAAAAGACTCAACGGATAGATCGCGGCTGCGCGACTCATCGCCACAACGAGGATCGCAACGATGATGGGCCACCATGCATTGGCATAATTCTCCGTGGCCTCTCGCAGACCGATCAGCAAAAAGATCAGCGAGTTGGAGATGAACGCAGCGAACTCCCAAAAATCCACCAGCGAAGCGCGTCCTTTATCGGAATAAGAAACGGGGAGGCCAAAGTTGCCGATTAGGATTCCCGCGGTCAGCGTGGAAAGAACGCCGGAAGCATGGAATTGCTCGGCGATCAAAAACGAACCATAGGCCGCGACCGTGCTCAACGCAAGTTCAATCAGATGATCGCTGGTGTTATGCGTCAGGAGCAGAATAAATCCGGCGACCAATGCACCGACCAAAAGTCCGCCGATGACCGTCCATAAAGTTTCACCGATCACGTTCCACGCGTTGACAGTCTGTCCGTTCACGAAAACCAGCATCACACCGAAGCCAACGGCCGCGGTTGCATCATTGAACAGACTCTCCGCTTCCACCAGCAAGCGCAATCGTCCCTGCACCCCTGCTTCTTTGAATGTTGCGATGACGGATACCGGATCAGTAGCCGCAATCAGGACTCCAAACAAGACTGCGCTCTGCCAGGTCCAGCCGGAAAGATAATGCATTCCGACGCCAGTCAATCCCGCAGATACGATTACGCCGATGGTCGCAAAGACCAGAATCACAGGCAGATTGTGCTTCAATTCCTCCCATCGGATGAATAGCGTCGCTTCGAAGATCAGAGGCGGAAGCAAAACTTCAAAGATCAAATCCTTGGTTAAGTTAATCGTCGGCCTGAAAGATAAAAGGGCCAGCACAATGCCGGTCAGCACGAGACCGACGGTGTAGGGAATCCGAAATCGCCGCGCGCTCATGCCGACCAGCGCCGCAATCAACAGCAGGATTTCAATGCTGGCAATCGTAAGTTCCATGCGATGAAGTATACACGATTGGATGCACATCATCACGGAGTGCGCTTATAATCCAATGATGAGACTTCGAGATGCCTGCTATGAACAATCCTGAATTGGTTGCTTTCCTGCACGTTTATCCTTCGTATCCAACCACGCACATCATTGACGATCTGCGCGCGACCGAATATGCGCGCCTCGACGTGGGCGAGCATATTTATCTCGATTACACCGGCGGCGGATTGTATGCCGAAGCGCAGGTGCAGCGTCATCACAAATTATTAAGCGAACACGTTTTTGGAAACCCGCATTCGTCCAACCCCACTTCACTCGCCGCCACGCAGTTGGTCCAACATGCGCGCGAGTACGTGCTCAAATTCTTCAATGCCAACCCCGATGAGTATGACGTGATCTTCACGCAAAATGCCAGCGGCGCGTTGAAACTGGTTGGCGAGTTGTATCCGTTCGCAAAGGGCGGACATTATCTTTTGACGTTCGACAACCACAACTCGGTCAATGGGATTCGCGAGTTCGCGCACGCCCGCGGCGCAGAGGTGACGTATATTCCGGTGGCGCTGCCCGATATGCGCGTCGACGCGTCCTCCCTCGACGATTACTTTAGGCGCGGACAAAAGGGCGCCCACAATTTGTTTGCTTTTCCCGCCCAATCGAATTTCTCCGGAGTTCAGCATCCGCTTGATTGGATCGAGAAGGCGCACGCTGCAGGCTGGGACGTTTTGCTGGACGCCGCAGCTTTCGCTCCAACGAATTATCTCGATCTCGGCCAAGTCAAACCCGATTTCGTCCCGCTGTCATTTTATAAAATGTTCGGTTATCCGACCGGCATTGGCGCATTGATCGCGCGCAAGGAAGCGCTGAGGAAACTTCATCGCCCATGGTTCGCAGGCGGGACGATCACGGTGGCATCGGTGCAGGGCGATAAATATTATTTGGCGGAAGGTCATGCCGCGTTCGAAGATGGCACGCCCGATTATCTGAATATTCCCGCGGTCGAGATCGGATTGAAGCATATCGAATCCATCGGCTATGATGTGATTTACACGCGAGTCCAATGTCTGACTGGTTGGTTATTGGATAACTTGACTCAAATGAAACACAACACGGGCGAGCAATTAGTGCGCTTGTACGGGCCGATCACAACCGAAGCGCGTGGCGGATCGGTGACTGCGAACTTCTTCAATAAAGACGGCGCAGCCATTGACCATCGCTTTATCGAAAGCGAAGCGAATAAAGTCAACATCTCCCTGCGCACCGGATGTTTTTGCAATCCGGGCGTGGGCGAGGTCGCACTCGGACTCTCGCGCTGTCGAATTGGACGTGTGCTTTACACAGCCCGGCCATGAACAGCGCTTGAGTGTGGACGATTTCCGCTTATGTATCAACGGCAAGAACAGCGGCGCGGTGCGGGTTTCGGTTGGGCTGGTGACGAACTTCAACGATGTCCAGGCGTTCTTGAGTTTTGCGAGAGGACTGTTGAGATAAAAATTGAGGAATGTATAAATGCTTATTAAATCGAAAGACACTTCTGATGAAGCAATTCAGCAGCTTGAAAAAATAAAACATATCTCTGGGTTATCTGAGGAAACGCAAGCAAATGTTGAACGAGAACTCAAAACCTTAGCGGCTGGGAATCGTGGCGAAGAAAACTCTGCTTATTTCATCGATTTCTATTATCGGCATCATCCCAATTGGGCGATTATCCATGATCTTAGAATTGAGCACAATGGAAATATCGCTCAAATTGATCATTTGTTGATAAACCGACGTTTTGAATTTTATGTTCTTGAATTTAAAAGCTATGCTTATGGCGTAAAAATAACTGAGCGGGGCGAGTTTCTGATTTGGCAAAGAGATAAGTATCGCGCAATTGAAGCACCAATCAAACAAAACAAAAGGCATATATATCTTCTCGAAAGATTCCTAAGCGAAGAAAACTTACTTCCAAAGCGACTAGGCATTAATATTGAGCCGAGTTTTAAACCTTATGTAATCATTTCTCCAAAGTCAAACGTTATCAGACCCTCGGTTAAAAAGTTTAATACGAATGGAGTTATAAAGTCGGATGAACTATTCAAGCAAATTCAAGCGGATGCTGACAACGAAAGCTTAGTTGATGCTTTTGGTTCATTAGCTAAATTAATTTCAACAGAGAGGCTTATCGAGTTTTCAAAGAGACTCGTTTCTTTTCATAAACCTACATCAATAAACTATTGTGCCAAGTTTGGAATCGAAACTAAAAAAGAAAATCCGGTTAGTGAAAGAAAACAAGAGGCCACTGGCAAGAATTATTTTTGTGCAAAATGCGGAAAACCTATTACAGAGAAAGTAGCAATGTTTGCTTTTCAAATAAGAAACGCTTTGGCGGAAAAGCATATTGCTTTGAACATCAAAAATTGTCTGATTGAAGGAGATTGAAAATGAACACTCAAGATATTATCACCATCTATGAATACAACTATTGGGCTAACAAGCGCATCCTTGCAGCTAGCGCAAAAGTCACAGAGAAACAATTCATTGCGCCTGCTAATTTTCCATTCGGCGGATTGCGCGGCACGCTCGTCCACATCCTCGATGCTGAATTTGGCTGGCGGATGTTCTTCCAGCAGAATAACTGGTCCGCACCGGAATTGAAAGCGGAGGAGTTTCCAACTCTCGCTTCCGTTCAAGAAAGGGCAAATCAAGAAGAAAATGAAATGCGCGCCTATCTTGCGACTTTAAGCGACAAAGATCTGAACGGTCACAGGCACTACAACAACGAAAAAGGCGAGCCGCGTGACCGCATCCTTTGGCATTGTTTGTATCACGTGGTCAATCACGGGACACAGCATCGCAGTGAAGCCGCGGCGCTCCTCACGGATTACGGATCCTCTCCGAGTGATTTGGACTTCACTTTATTTCTAGCGATGACTCAAAAATCATGAACGGGCAAACACGTTCCAACATCAAACCCGGCATGACAGTGCTGATCGTTTTGAAACAGGATCAGCCCACCGGCAAATTAACCAAAGGCATCGTCAAGGATATTCTCACCCACTCACCGACGCATCCGCATGGCATCAAAGTCCGCTTGGTGAGCGGCCAGGTTGGGCGCGTGAAGGAGATCGTCGAAGAAGAAGCTTGAAGATAATTCGACAAACATCACAATCATCAGCTATTTGTTTACATATCGGAAAGGTGATCGCCAAAGAATTAAAGATATAATGCGCAATCATGTCATTCACGAGCCGCCTCTTCGCATATCTTGATAGGCAAAGCAGACCATTCTTGTGGCTGGCGGTCCTCGTCTCCACGCTTGGGTTGGGAATTATTGATTACAAGATTGGCCCCGGTCTTTCCCTTTCTCTCTTCTATATTCTTCCGGTAGCGCTGGCAAGCTGGACGCTTGGAACGTCCGAGGGATTTTTGGTCTCTTTTGTCTGCGCGATCATTGGGGAAATATCGAGTCGCCCTGTCAATCAAAATTTTACCAGTCCGTTACCTGTGTGGGACGTCATCGAGCGACTGGGAATCCTGATGATCTTTTCCCTCCTTTTTGCCGAAGTTCATGCCTTGTTGAAAAACGAATTACGCTTATCACGCACCGATTTTCTGACCGGCATCCTGAACCGCAGGGCGTTGATGGAAGCGGCATCCATGGAATTGGATCGGCTGGCCAGAACCGGGCGGCCTTTCACGCTCCTCTATTTGGATTTGGATGACTTCAAAAGCATCAACGATATAGCCGGACACGAGGCCGGCGATTTCCTGCTGACCAAGTTTGCGGCAGTCCTGAAACTTCAATTGCGCAGGATCGATATCGTTGCACGCATGGGAGGCGATGAATTCACCGTGATCCTGCCCGAGACCGATGATCAAGCCGCTGGTAAAGTGGCGCCGCGCCTTCAAAGCTCCCTTCTGGAAGAAATGCAAAAGCATCACTGGTCCATGACGGTCAGCATCGGTGCGCTGACCTGCCTCTCCGCGCCATCCAGTGTAGATGAAATGTTTCGATTGGCTGATCAGCTCATGTATCGTGCAAAAAAAGAGGGTAAGAATACAATCAGCTATCAGGTTTATCCGCACTAAATTATCAACGGTCAGGGGGTATTGACACTTTGAATTTGATAAATGTCGGGGCGGCGCGGCACGTTAATTTTCACAGCACATCCAGTAATCACATAGCTTTTAGAAACATTCGGGAAGTCCGCGGAGGACCCGACGAAAAAGTGAAATTCTCCCTGAACGATATCCTGCGCTTCAAAAAGTCGCAGACTTTTGCCTGCGGTCCAGGCAATGAAGTGTTGGTACACCTCTTGATCCGAAGGATCGTTGGATGCTATATTCTGCTGGAAATCGCGCAGGCAGATTTCAGGCGCGCGTCCGCAAGAGGCTATATTATTCGGAACCAAGTCAATATATGATCCCGGGTTTACGATCACAGCGTAAGGGACTTGAGTGCTTGGACAGCTTGTCGTGTTGACGGCTGGCTGTTTATTGATATGCAGGATGATTACCGGCAGTAATACAGTGAGAGTTCCCAAAATAATCGACATCGTTTTCACAGTGACAGCGTATCCATCTCGACCTTGAGTGGATTCCGTAATCGAAAGATTTTTTCCAATTGCCATCGCCACCAAAACAAAAACAAACGGCATCGAGCTGGCATAGATTCGAATCCCGCCGTCAATGGGAGGCAGAAAAGGAATGGAAACCAGAATCCCCACAAAGGCGGCGATCAGAAGCGAAGATTCCGGAAGAGCGAAATTCCGAAGTGACTTGAACAATCCCCATAAAAGTAAAAGCGATGCAATCGTCCACAGCAATATGCCCAGCCAGGAAAACTCACTGCCGGTCAGGAAACTCAAAATACCCATCTGAGGCAGGAAGAAATCCCGATATGCCTTATACGCGCCGATGAAAAAACTCAAGGGATGAGCGAGAAAATATCGGCCAGCCGCGCGATAGATAAAGATCGCGTTGCGGGAAGGCAACGTTCTCAAGGCGAAGTTGTAACCGGCGCCGCCGACCACCTGACCGTATAGCGTTGCCGCGAAATTGCCAAAGGGCACGCCGCCTGGCTGAACCACCAGCCGATCATAAACAGTATTGATCGCTGCAAATGTTATGAGTAAAGCGACTGCGGCTATTCCTGCATATTTAAGAGAAAATCGTTTTTGGCCGCGGAACGCCCATCCGCTGAATAAGATCAGGGCCGGTAAAATAAAAAATGCTCCCGCACGCACGCTGAGCGCCACCGTGAATATGATCAGGCCTAAAATCAAATCAAGAACGTTTTGTTTTTTCGCGGCCGTCCACAACAAAACAAAACCGAGACATCCAAATGCAAGTCCAAGCGGCTCGGTATAAGCCGTTCCGATCAGCGGCTGGATATAGAAATAGAGCAACGACATATACACAGCCGCCGCAAACGAACCAATATTTCGATTAATTAGATAGGCTGAAAGATAGTAACAAATCCCTACGAGGATCACCAGAACGACTAAAGACCATTGAAAGTTTTGCTGGAAAATGAACAGCATCGAAGAAAGAAAACCGGGAAACAAGGGTCTCCACGTCGCGCCGTTGCTGTTGTTTGAAATCAACTGTCCCACAGAAATGAATTTGGCCCCACGATAGTAATCAAATGCGTCGCGGAAAGGAATCAATCCACCAATGATCATATCGTTGGAATATCCCGATGTCCATAAGAAGGAAAGCCGCAATGCCAGTAGAATCGAAGTCAAGATGGCCCCGCCAAGCCAGCGAAACTTTTCAGGCAGGCGAAAGTTAATATAATATAGAATTAGAATGAGTAAAAAAAATGGAATGGAATAAAATGCAAAGGCCTTGCTAACCGAGGATGGGATGGGGATGGCAAGGATGACGCCGTAGAACAATAAGGGTATGATGATGTTCAATACATTGAGTGCACGATGATTGATTCGGAATGCGGCAGGTTTCATAATTTTCAGAGAATCATACCATAACAAAATTTCATAAATTATCATGAGAGAATTATGATTCTGTATCTTTTGGGATTTGGTTTTCTAGGCTATTTAAGCGGCTCACTCCCTTTTTCGATCTGGATCACGCACCTCGTAAAAGGTGTGGATGTGCGTGACTCCGGTTCGGGTCACGCCACAACCTCCAACACGATTCGTCAGGCCGGATTTGGTCCGGGTGCTTTGGTTTTGATTCTTGATATCGCCAAAGGCTTCATCCCAACCTGGCTGGCATTCCATTATGGTCCGATAGTACAGAACCATTACACTGCTTCTTTTTGGATTGTGCCCATTACTGCGGCGCTGATCGTGGTGGGACATTGCTGGCCGGTCTTTGCTCAATTTCGCGGCGGCATGGGACTGGCTTGCGCGGGCGGCGGGTTATTAGCAATCAGCCCGCTGGCTTTTCTGATAGCGGGCGCAATTTTAATTGCGCTTGTCTTGATCCTTCGTCATCCCGCGCGTGCTAGCGTCTTGACCGGAGTCTTAGCCGCACCCGCGTTATGGATTTTCGGTCTGCACGGAATCGAGTTCTGGATCGCAGTCGCGGCGGGAATCGTGATCGCATGCCGCTTTCTGATCGATTGGAATCGACACTATCAGGAACTTTGGCTTGATCGAAAAAAGCCTGAATAGATTATCAAAAGGGTGTATCATTCGACAATCTATTTGAAAAAATGAGAGGAGATATGGCCTTCAATCTTATCCGGTATTCCCAGCAGGATCCTCAATGGAAAGACAGCAAAATCGGTCCGGGTCCCGATACAATTGGTTATATCGGTTGTGCACTGACCAGTCTGGCAATGTATTCCAGCAGTTTGGGATTTACCGAAACTCCCGATACATTGAATCAAAAGTTAACCGCCAATGGAGGAATCACTTCTGACGAGCTTTTAGTATGGGGTGCGATCAGCAAACTTTATCCACAAATCCAAAGCACCGGATTAACCATCTGCACCAATACCGATGCGCCCATCTCACAAATCAACGCTTCGCTCACCGCGGGCCAGCCCGTGATCGTCGAAGTGGATTATTCGCCGGATGCCGGCTTGCAAACTCACTGGGTGCTTCTTTATGCCCAGCAAGGTACCGACTATTTGATCCAGGATCCTTTTCCCTTTCCGCCAGAGACAACTCCGGCCACGTTGATGACGCGCTTCAGTCAGGGACAGCCGCTTCAACGCGCTATCAAAGCGGTGGCTTGGTATAAATACAGTGCCAACACTTCCGCTTCTTCCGGGACTTCAAGCGGCTCAACCGATTCGACACCCTCTACGCCCGCGCCTTCCACTCCTCTGCCTCCAGACGTTCAAACAGATTTATATGTGCAGGTAGCCGCAACTGCAACAGCCGGTCTTCGATTACACATTCAACCATCTTCGGATTCAATGGCCAACGCGGCCGAGATGCCGGGCACGCAATTGCACGTGATCGAAGATAAAACCAGCGCGCTGGCAAAGATTGGAGAGACCAATCAATGGCTTTATGTGGCCGATCCATCCGGTAATCAGGGATATGTCGCGGCATGGTACGTGCAACAAGTTCAAAGCCCCGCGCCCGCTTCCACGTCAACGCCCGCATCGGTTCCTGCATCTACACCTTCAACGCCATCGCCTTCTGCTTCACCGCAGCCCCCGGCATCTCAACCGCAACGCTTGACTCTCAAAGTGAGCGATGCTGTGGGTCCGGGCGGATTGCGTTTGCGAGCATTTCCTTCCGAGGGCGGATCGTTGGTTGGCGTCGAACAAGCAGGAACGCTGTTAACAGTGCTCGAACCACCCGCTACAGCTCTCGCCAAAGTCGGAGCGGCAAATCAATGGATCAACGTGCGCGACCCAAACGGCTTGCGCGGTTATGTCATGGTTTCTTCTGTTGCAGTTGCGTCATGACAAGGAGTGCTTTTGAAAAATAAAAACCCCATCAAGCTCGCGATGATTCTATGGAGTATGCTTACGGTCTTCGTTGTTGCAAGCATACTCTTTATTTTTTTGCGCTGGGGAGGAAAAGGCTTTGGGCTTTTCGTCCAACTGTGGCCGCTGGAAGATTTGCACATTACGCTTGCGTCCGTGGTGTTTACCTGGCTGTTGCTTGGAGCGCTGATCTATCTTCTTTATGCAAAACGAGTCAATGCCAATAACGGCTGGAGCATTACCGGTTTCTTTCTGATTGGTTTCATTTATCTCAATCAATTGAGCGAACGATTCCGTTACGGCGACTATTCTTATTACCTCGATGCCGCAAATGCTTTGTTGCAACACAAGCCGCTTCCCACCACCTATTTATATCCGCCGTTGTGGGCGACGCTCTTGCAATTCATCGCGCCGCTGGGCGATGAGAATTTTTTATTGATCCTTTGGATAGCCAACTTCATTTCGTTGATGGCGTTTTATGTTTTGCTTCATCGCGTGCTAGAACATTACGGTTTTTCGACTCGTCTCGCCGCACTCGCGACCACACTGTTTATGTTGATCAATACGCCGCTCTTGCGGACTCTCTTCTATGTCCAGATCAACATTCATACGCTCAATCTCATTTTCCTAAGCCTGCTCCTTTATCCAAAGCGATCTTTCCTTTCCGCGCTCACATTGGCGCTGGCTGTGCATCTCAAAAGTTCGCCGATTGTTTTGGCGCTCGCCTTCCTGCTCGAATTGGATTGGCGTTGGCTCGGATGGTTCACCTTGAGTCTAATTCTCATTGCCATGTTCACCGTTGCGATTGACGGCGCTTATCCATTCCTTGATTTCATCAGAAGCACGCAGGGATTGGCTGTATTACCGACGACCACGTTCCATGAAACTTCGTTCAATTCTTTCTTCCGATCCATCGTTCCATTCCTTCATCTTGACTTGATTTGGGCGCGCATTCTAACTTATTTATCCAAAGCGATTCTTTTAGCCGCATCGTTGTTCGTGACATTTCAATGCGTGCGCCACAAAGTCTTTTTCGACGCGAAAGAAAAAGGCGTGCGCCTCGCCAATGCTTTGCCACCGCTTTTCATTTTGATGACTCTCGCCTCACCGGTGGTATGGGAACATCACGGAATCTTCGTGGGGTTATCGTTCCTGCTGTTGCTCAAGCGTCTCGACACACCGAATGAATGGATATGGTTTGGCGTTGCTTATTTTCTCGAATTCATCTTGCCGACATTTGATTTCTTCCCATGGTCTTACGGACGATTGATCGCACCTCTCATCATCTTATGGCTGATGTGGAAAGCAACCAAGAAGCAAAACATATCGCGTTTCTTTACCGCTTTGAAGGAGTGGTTGAATATATTGCCTGTATTGAGATTTTGATCGAAATGCTATTAAACAAAAAAAGAAACGCTTTGTCAAGTAGAGGAAATACCAATGAGAGATGATTGGATAATTGACCAATACTAATGTAGTGGGCGATGCGCCTTATGCCTGGTGGCTTACCTCGAAAAGCCTGTTGGATGCCAGTAATTTATTATCCTCCTATGACAAAATAGGATGTTAGGCGTAACTAACATGCTACGCGGGATGGCGGTTGAAACTTTATCAAAAGGCTTATGGGTGGATTATGGAGGTACGCTGACTGATAATGGACAATATAAAAAATACCAGGCACTATAGAACACAATCTTTCATCATTGGCAGAGGCAATCTCTAAAGTCGTAAGTCTGAATTTGTCTTTGGATGAGATTTTTCTTTTGGAACGATTGTCGATTAGCATAGTAAGTGGACGCTATCCTATTCAAAAGAAATGGGAAACTATGAAGCCCAAATATCTCTCCACGGGCGATTATGCTCCATTAAACATATGGTATATACCAAAAGATGAAATCGGTTTTAGCGGAATGATAGATAAGTTGAAGAGTAAGTTCAAGCATCAATTCCCGTAGAAACGCTATTCAAAGTTTGCACAAACACTTCCACCATCTTTTCTAGATTGATTTCTTCATAGACAATCCGGTAGGATTCTGCACCCATCGTTCGCAAATGTTTCACATCCGATAACGCCAATCGCATCGTGTTGACCAGTGCACCATAATCATCGGATGCGATCTGCCAGCCGTTCGATGCACGCACCAGATCATCTTGCGTGCCGTCGCCTTTCGCGACGATGATGGGCAATCCATAACTCATCGCTTCTTGAACAGCGAGACCGCCGGTTCCGGGCAAGACAAAGAGATCGGCTTCCGTGAAATAAGGCTTCAACTCCGCTCCATGCTTCGCACCGATAAATTCCGCGGATGGATAAACTTGTTTCGCCAGCGATTCCAAATGCTCGCGTTCGGGTCCATCTCCGACGATCATCAAGCGCGGCTTCGATTCTATTTCGGAACAGGCACGTAATAAATCATCCACGCGTTTGCGCTTCTGTAATCGTCCGACAAAAAGAATGACGGGGCTATCTTTGAAAGTGGACAGACGCACAGGGAAAGGAGATGATGGCTTAGGAGAAACCGCATTCGGTGCCACGAAAATCTTTTCACGCGGAAAGCCAAGCGCGGCATATTCGTCCACCCCGCGCTGACTATAAGAGATGAGCGCGTCGAATTGATTTAGGAATTGGATTCGCCTCGCTTGACGGATTCCGCTTAAGGCTCCGAGCAGAGGCGGCGCACCCAATCCCCAGCCGATGATTTTTCTTCCTAGGGAGTGCATCCACTTTACGGCAGAGGGCGTTGCGAGATATCGCGGGTTGGCCTCCACAATCAGTGTATCCGGATTCCAAGTGGAAAGCCAATCAATCAATCCGCGTTGATAACATAAATAAAGAGAACCATTGAAGACGTGAATGTTTGTTGCCGCGGCGTAATTCGCAATTTGTAATTTGCCGTTTGTAATTCCTTCATTTCCTCGCGGCAATCCGGCCAACAGACTCATACCGCCATCGCAGGATTGCGCCAGCATATCAAAAAAAGGAACGCGATACGATGGAAGCACGCGTTGTTGCAGTGCGAGTTGTCCGGAGAAACGATTGCTCATTTGGGCTGAACGTGAGGTGCGGGCCACGCAGGCGATTTGTGAACGTGCACAACTTTCCATTGTTCGGTCTGCTTGATCATCACGCGGGTTTCATTGTGAGCCACTACTTGCACACCATCGGGTAATGCGGTGCTGGTCAACAATGTATAACTGGCAATCGCCGTATCGCCATACCGTTGAATGCAAAGATTGGAAAGATCGAAGCGGGTCTCCGCTTTTTGTTTAACATCCGAACCGAAGACCATTCCATTCTGTGCGTTGGATGTCATCATGAATTCATGGAACGGCAAACCATCAATGCGATTGGGTGTGACCCACCACTCGTAAAGCGTGAGGTCCGAAGCCGTCGTTTCGTCATATGCGGAAATGTCATTCTCTTGAACCGACTTCAAATGACGCACAAGAAAATCATGAACTTCCTGATCCATTTATACCTCCAGCAAAATCTTGAGATAACTGCCTGTCATCTTATCCAAACCAAGCGCGGATTCGGCTTGCGCTCGCGCGGCTGGTCGAAAGCGATGTTGATCGCTCAAAATTTCCGCGGCGGCTTTTGAAAGCGCGGCGATATCCGGATGATCCAACTTCCACACGTCGCCTCCATACGGGACGATACGGCCTGAATCTCCGATGACAAGTTCATTCAACGCTCCGGTATCGAATCCAACCACAGGAAGCCCGCATGCCATCGCTTCGATGACCGAGTTCGGACAGGCGGCATTGATGTCCGCGGAGAAAAGCAAATGAGCGGAACGATCCATCTGCGGGATTTGTTCGCGCGGCACAGCACCTATCCATTGAATCAAAACGCGTGATCGAGCCTGAACGGATGCTTTATGTTCATCGGAAATCTTCCCAACTACCATCAATTCAACTGGCAAATGATATTGCTCCTCAAGTGTTTCTGTTAATTCAATAGCATTATCCAATCCCATGTCATATCCGCCGCCCAGATTTCCTTCGACGATCAACACACGAAATTTATTTTTTGGAAGGTCACACACGCCGTCAGGATTATAAATATTTAAATCAATGCCGTTATGGACAACAGAAAAAGGAATATTCGGCTTTCCATACCATTCGTCCCACCAGCGATGGGAGAATTCGCTTTGATATAAAATGTGGGTGGCGATTCTGGAACGGATAAATGAAAGGATCGAATTGCCATATTCGGCGCGCAAAAAATGTTGGATGCCGGTGTTCTTCTTTCGATGCACCCAATTGATGCCATCGAGGCGCTGAACAACGCGTAAGCCGCGTTGTTTTGCTCTCCATAACGGAAGCAGGTTACGGGTCCCGGCAATGACCAAAACAGATTCGGTGGCTTCATCCGCATTGTACGTCACATCCATGCCGCGTTGTTTGAGTCCCGCCTCGAATTTGAGTCGAAACGAAGTCATACCGCCCATGCCATTCACGGCGGGAACAATCGCAATGCGAGACATGAAATAAATTATATCGTAAGGTTGATGTCATTCGAACCGACCGTGAGCAGTTATCTTAAATTTCATCCAGCTCCGAACTTTCTTCAAGAGCAAGTTCTTTTTTCAAAAGAAAGTAAACGCCTGTCGACTGATTGTCTCCACTGCCAATCAAAGATTGTTGTCGACGAAGGATGATATCGATAACTTCCCAACCATCAAGGCCAAATTCATCCAGCTCTGAGATTTGAAACCCTTCACTGAAAGAGTCTCCGCTCAAGATATAACCTGAAGGCAAATAAACCATTTTATAGCGAAAGACCTTACGACCTTTTTGAAGACGTGCCTTGGCGTTCTCAACTTTCCGCTTGAAGTCACGCTCTTCCTCAGCATCCATTTCCTGGCGCCGATTAGCAATATCAGGGGAGTCGAGAATTTCCTTTGCAACCCGGCGAATTTGCTTCTCGTTGCTATCTTCAGCGCTCAAAAGAAAATTCAACCCGCGCCGGTCGCCAAGTTTGACAAGTCCCTCCGCGGCATCCAATTGATTCATCCAATCATCGTCCTCCGCCATGAGTTCATACAAGGTCTCGATATCGCCCATTGCAACCAAATCATTGATTTGTGATCCCATTCCAGCCTCCTTGAATTTGATGTTGCTGATTTTATCATCGCAAGGATTTCGCTTGCCTTTTCACCTTAAAGCTTATACAATTAAATCAAGCAAGGAGGTGTTTATGAAACAGGATCGTTTTCTCATCGGTATTTTGGTTGGCATCGGCTTATTGATCGTCGTTGCACTGACTGTCTTTTTCACGCGGCAAAATAAACAGACTTATGTGTCCGATAGTACACCAGAAGGCGTAGCGCATAACTATGTACTGGCTTTGCTCAACAAGGATTATCCAAAAGCTTATGGTTATCTCGCCGACCTTACCAACAAGCCTACTTATGATCAGTTTCGCCAAGAGTTCGCAACCGGACAGTTGAATCCATCCAACTCAGGAATCAAGATTGGCACAGCTGATATCACCGGCGATGACGCCAGTATTGAAGTGGATATGATCAACGCATCCAGTGATCCTTTCTCATCGGAATATACGAATAACGATTCGGCTCAGCTCGTAAAACAAAACGGTGCGTGGAAAATTTCGTCCATGCCGACCTATAGCTTGTGGGAATATAATTGGTATCAAAAACCCTAGGAGGATGCAATGAAAACAGTCCGTCGCCTTTACTTTTATACCGTGGCATTAATCAGTCTGGAAGTAGTTCTATGGGGTTCGATTAATCTGCTTCGCTCGATTATTGATCAGACCATCGGAGGCGGAGCCGAAGCACTGGCCAGCGCACTCGCGTTGATTCTTGTTGGCTTGCCGATTTTTTTGTTTCATTGGCAATGGACACAACGCGTCTCTGCCCGCGATCCTGAAGAAAAAACTGCGAGCTTGCGCGCGATTTTTCTTTACTCTGTTTTGATCGGTACATTGATTCCGGTAGTTGAAAACCTGCTCGCACTCATTAATCGTAATTCCCTTGAAGCCGCACATGTGGCGCGCTCGACTGCCATTGTGGGAGGTTCTCAAACACTGGCTGATAACATCATTGCCATTGCGATAAACGGCATCGTCGCGCTTTACTTCTGGAATGTCACGCGCGGCGAATGGAAGACTTTTCGAGTCAAAGAAGACTGGGCTGATGTGCGCCGTTTGTATCGTTATATTTGGGTTCTATATAGTTTGATTATGGTCGTTTTCGGTGTGCAACAAATTTTATGTTATTTGTTTTACGTTCCGTCTGGCATTCTCGGCGAAGTTGGGCACGGAACTTTCATAAACGGACTCGCACTGCTTATCCTTGGGACACCGGTCTGGTTTTATTCATGGCGCGTCATCCAAGCCTCGATGGCGGATGCAGCCGAGCGAGAATCGAATCTGCGCCTCGGTGTTCTCTATTTGGTCGCATTAGGCGGCGTGATCACTGTAATAACTACCGTGGCGCTGTTCCTTGATATTGTGATTCGCAAACTGCTCGGCGCGGATATATCCACCAGCGACTTCATCCGACAAATTGGCGGACCAATTTCAATCGGCGTGCCGCTCGGCGCGGTGTGGGCTTATTACGGTTATTGGCTCAATCGCCACATCGAAAGCATCGGCGACGCAGTTCGTCAATCGGGCATGAAGCATATATATTATTATGTCTTGTCCATTCTGGGATTGGGTGCGGCGTTCACCGGTGTGGCACTGCTCATTAAATTTATGATTGACATTCTGACTGGCGGTTTGATCATGAGCGATGCTTTGAGTTCGCAGTTAGCCGCTGCCATTTCATTAATTGTTGCATGGCTTCCGCTTTGGCTGGGAACATGGATTCCAATGGAAGCCCAAGCCATAATGAAGAATGACATCGGCGACCATGCACGGCGCTCAAACATCCGCAAAGCATATTTATATCTGGCATTATTCGCGGGCGTCATCGGCGGAATGACCGCGGCGGTGGCATTGGTCTTTGAATTGTTAAAGGCATTGCTTACCGGTCAAACCGACAGCTCATTCCTTACCACGATACTCAATGATCTGCAATTGCTCGTTTTATTCGTGGTTGTATTGATCTACCATTTGATAGTCTTACGCCGCGACGGCGTCTTTACATCCGATGCGTTAGCCGCAAAACAAAGTGCATTTCCGATTCTTATATTTGATTCAGGTGATGGCTTTGCTGAATCAGTGAAAACTGCATTATCAAAAATTGCGCCGAATGTTCCAGTAACTATTATGTTCGAAAAGCCTGAAGGGAAGTTTAACGCAGTCGTGTTAAGTGGAAGCAGCGCGGTCAATGCGCCGGAGTGGATCCGCTCGTTTGACGGAAGCCGCATCATCGTCCCGAACGAAGCGCAAGGATTCGTTTGGGTCGGCGGAGTCAACCAATCAGGGATTGAGGATGCCGCGCAGATCATCCGTCAATTCGCGGAGGGTCAGGAGATTCGCAAACAACGAGAAAAAACAGCGTGGCGATTTGTGATCTACACTGCCGCGGCTTTGTTTGGTTTGCAATTTTTGTTCGGGATACTGGCATTGACGTTCTCGGCGTTTACGCGTTAATGATATACTCGCACATCATCGGATAGCGAGGGCTGACTTATGAAAGTAACGGTCTTGCAGGAAAACTTGGCTCGTGGTCTTGGGATTGTTTCGCGGGCGGTCTCGCCGCGTTCAACTTTGCCAGTGCTTTCGAATGTTTTGATCGCGTCGGACGAAGGACGCTTGCGACTCTCAGCAACAAACTTGGAATTGGGAATCACATGTTGGATTTCCGCGCGCATTGAACAGGATGGCTCGACCACGGTGCCCTCGCGTACGTTTTCAGATCTGGTCAACACTTTGCCGACCGATCAGGTGATGCTTGCGCTCGATTCAAAAACACAGACATTGAATGTGCGCGGCGGAACTTCGACCAACGATATCAAGTGCATCGACGCGCAGGAATTTCCTCCGCTTCCTGTCCCGGACCTCGAGGGTGCGGTCCAATTAAACGTAGCGGACTTCCGCGAGATGATCCAACAAGTCGCCTTCGCAGCTTCGACCGATGAAGCGCGTCCCGTGCTAATGGGCGTGCTGATTTAAGTTGAAAAAGATAAATTGACGATGGCCGCCGCGGATGGATTCAGGTTATCCGTGCGCAAGGCCACTTTATCCGCGCCCGCTTCCGCACCGATTTCCGTGATCGTTCCGGCTCGCGCGTTGACTGAGCTTGCACGCGTGGCAAGTGATGGCGAAGAGACGATTTCCATGGTCACGCCGAAAGGACGCGGGCAAGTGGTGTTCCATGTAAAAGACGTTGAGGTGGTTTCGCAATTGATTGATGGAACCTTCCCCGATTATCAACAAATCATTCCGCGCAAACATACTTCGCGCACGCTCGTCTCAACCTCGGCCTTGCTCAAGGCTTGCAAGCAAGCCGAGATCTTTGCGCGCGAGGGCTCAAATGTGGCGCGCTTGAATATCAAAACTGCCAGCGGTGATTTGAAACCCAGTGAAGTTGAAATGACTGCCACTTCGGAGGAGACCGGCAAGAACGAGACCATTGTCGAAGCAACCGTGGACGGAAGCGGTGTGTTGATCGCATTCAACGTCAAGTTTTTGCGCGAGGCGCTGGAAGTGATTAAGACTCCAAATGTTGCGCTGGAGACTTCCGCACCGAACGCGCCGGGCGTGATACGACCTGTCGGCGATGAGGAGTTCCTGCACGTAATCATGCCGATGCATTTAGGTTAAAGTTTATAAAATTTAAAGTTGAAGCGGACATTTTGTCCGCTTCTTTTTATGCCTTTGGAAATAACACTTTGAACGTCGAGCCTTTGCCTTCACCCTCCGATTCCGCCCAAATCTTTCCACCCTGCGCTTCGACCAGACCTTTGGCAATCGTCAAACCGATCCCCAGTCCGCCATAATGACGCGTGTTGAGGGACTCGGCCTGATAAAATTCATCGAAGATTTTTTTCAGCCTATCCTCGGCAATTCCGATTCCATGATCCTGCACCCATGCCATCACACGACCTCCTTGCTGTACCGCGCCGACAATAATCTCGCTTCCTGGAGGCGAGAAGCGGACAGCGTTATTCAATAGATTGACAAAGACCGAAACTGTTTTATCGGGGTCAACATTGACGGTGATGGGCGCTTCCCGAAAAGCAAATGTCAGCTTATGCTCATGAGCCGATGCGATTTGACGCACTTCATCACTTGCTTTTTCCAAAATGGATTGAATAGAGATAAACTGTGGTTTGACAATCATCAATCCCTGCGTTTCGAGCATGGTCAGGTTGGTCATATCTTCCACAAGGGATCGCATTTGCAGGGCCGCGTCCAACACATGCTGCGCATGCTCTGATAATTCTCCTTTGGCATCTTCGCGCAGGAACGATGCATAACCGATAATGACACCGAGCGGCGTTCGTAATTCATGCGAAGCCAGCGAAAGGAAATTGCTCTTCAGACGATCCGATTCGCTGACCTTTTCCAGGGACTGTCTTGTGCTTGCCAAAAGGCGAGCATTATCAATCGCGATCGCCGCATGTGAAGCAATCACGGAAAGAATCGTTTCATCCGATTCTTCAAATTTTTTTTCTCGTTTATTCACTGCTTCCAGCACGCCCATCACGCGGTCCTTGATCAGCATGGGAACGCCGACCAACGACTTGACATGAAAACGAACATGCTCCGAGACCAATGAATAATGTCGAGGATCTTGTTCTGCATCGTTCACGATAATAGCATGGTTGGTCTGAAAAACCGTCCCGGCCACGCTCCCTTCAATCGGCACCGGAACTTCGGCGAGTTTTTTAGGATCCGAACCGGTAGCAGCGGCGAAATAAAGATGCGGCTGTTTCTCGTCGTACAACAAAATGGATGCCGCTTCGCAGCCCAACAATTCGGTAGCAGTACTGGTAACCAATTGAAGCAGGGTATCCAGATCAAGCACCGAGTTAAGCGTGACACTTAATTCAACCAGGCGCTTAAGTTGCTGAATCCGTTGTTGCAGTTCAAGGATTTCACTGGAAGCCATATGCCTAGTGTAATGACTTTGTGCTTGATTAGCAATCCCTATAAAGTACTTGTTTAGCGTTCAAAAGCGGCATTTTGTAAAGTGTCAAAGGTTTGTAAAAAAACAGGCCGAAAAACTCTTGCGGAAGTAGAGCTAGGAATATTAAACTGATGGGCATGAGCGGCCGACGGAATAAAAATAAGCTTCCGAATACAAAGGAGCAACGGATCGCGGAACTGGAAGCGGAGTTGCTGCGGGAGCACCTGCTCAACCAAAGGTTGCAGAAGGAATTGGAGCGGCTGCGAGCAAAAGTGGAAGAATTGGAGCGGGCGGGGAAACGGCAAGCCGCGCCGTTCGCACGGCGGAAATTGGTGGAGTATCCCAAGCGGCCCGGGCGCAAAGCGGGCCAAGGCCGATTTACGCGTCGCGCCCAGCCGGAGCCGGAGCAAGTCGATGAAACGAAGGTAGCCAAGCTGCAGGGTTGCCCGGAGTGTGGCGGCAGGCTGCGAGAGATCCGGGAGCATCAACAGTTTGAGGCGGATATTCCAGAAGTGAAGCCAATGATCACGCGCTTCGTGACTTACAGTGGCTACTGTGTGAGCTGTCATCGACGAGTACACTCGCGACATCCGGATCAGACTTCGGACGCCATCGGGGCGGCCGGGGTCTTGGTCGGGCCGCGGGCGAAAGCCTTGGCTACCGACCTCAAGCATCGCTTGGGAGTTCTCGTACGGCAAGGTCAGCGAAGTACTAAACGACGCCTTCGGATTGCCGGTGAGCCGCAGCGGGTGGTGTCAAGCAGATCAAAAGCTGTCCGAGACCGCCCGACCGGTGTATGAAAAGTTGATCGAGTTCGTTAGGCTGTGCTGTGTGGTGCACGCGGATGAGACCGGTTGGAGAATTGGCTCCCTGTCGGCTTGGCTCTGGGTCTTCACCAATCGGGAAGTCAGCGTCTACGCCATTCGGGACAATCGCAGCAGCGACGTGGTGGTCGATATCTTGGGCCGAGAGTTCAAAGGCATCCTGTCTTCGGATTGCTATCTGGCTTACGACGAACAAAGATTTAGGACCTGGCTGAAACAGAAATGTGTCAGCCACTTGCTGAACGATCTGAAAGAGATGCAGGAAAGCAAAACCGGCCGGGCGCTGTGCTTTGCTCGGGAAGCGACCCAGATCTTGCAGGAAGCCCTGGCCCTGAAGGCGGAAAAAAGCCGTTGGGATCCATTCTGTTACTTCTCTCAAGCTCAGGCCCTCGAGTCTCGCTTGGATGCTTTGGTGAGTACACAGCGCAGGCTGTCCGACGCCGATAACTCCCGTTTCGCCAAGCGCTTGCGAAAACATAGGCCGCATTTGTTGCGTTTCCTGTACGTGGACTCGCTCGACGCTACCAACAACCAGGCCGAACGCATGTTGCGCCCCGCGGTGATTACAAGGAAAACCAACGGCTGCAACCGCACCCGCGAAGGCGCTGCAGCCCATGCGATCTTGTCGAGTGTTTTGGTCACTTGTCGCCAGCATTCTGTTCCAATCCTCGATTACCTCGTTCAATTGCAGCGCTTCCATGAACCTCAACCTAACTTCTTTATGTCGGGCTCACGGACTGTGCCTGCCTTACCTCTACTCGCTTCGACTTGACCAACTCTGAACGCTAAACAAGTACCCTATAAAAATAGAACATTTGTTCTGTTTGGATATAATAAACTCTCTGGCAGCGAGCCCGTTGATCCGAACTTATTACTGCACGTCCGCCTCTTCACTCGACTTTTGAACGGCAACCGTTTCGACGCGGTTTCCCCATACGATAATTATTTCCGTTTCACGTGAAACCGGGAAGCAATACTGCTTCCCGGTTTGGTTACGCTTTCATCTCCCTGTGATATAACAGGTATGAATAGATCACCAAGAAAATCACCGAGCCTATCAGCGGAATAAACAAAAACCAGAACGCTGTCATCCCACCGAAGAACGAACCAAGGATCGCCAGCACGCCTGAGCCTATAAACAGCCAGCTTCCCACGCGGTGAGTCTCATCCCAGACCTGATCACTGGATAAAGTCCAAGGTGTGCGAATGCCGATAAAAAAGTTGCGCTTGGCTTTACGAATCATGTAACCTACTAAAATGAACAATAAACCGAGGGCAGGCATTAGTGATGTGCTCATCTTGAAATGAGTAAAGCCAAGATTCCAGGCAAGTGTCAATCCTTGGACATACATTAGAAACAGCACCATAAACGCGATAAACAAATTGAACGTGTCGCGGAATTTAGCAATATTCTCCTTCAGCGGATCAATAGCCGGTATCAGCAGGAAGAGTAGGAACAATCCCAGCGAGATGAGAGGCGTCAGGAATACGCCCCAGAACTTGGGCATTGTGCCATTTACTTGATCGTTGATACCCCAATGGGAGGCCATGGGATCAGGCAATCCATTCCAATGAAGGACACCGACCAGTGTAGTAACAAGTATTAAAACAAGAACGCTGACAATCATTTTACGAGTAGACATCAACTTCTCCTTTTGTTTCACGTGAAACAGGTTTACTTTTTTCGCACAACTGGGTCGGTCAAGACGCCAGCCAGGATGACAAGTCCGATGACAAGCGTGACCCCAACTCCTGCCAGGAAAGATGCCATGACAATCGCACCGATCAATTTAGTAACCATCACTACCGCTATCGTGAGGATGGCAATGGTAGAAGCTGCTGTGATCACTTTTCGGCGCGTCAGGTTTTCCACTTCGCTATTCCTTTGGCTTGTTGGTCTGCGCCAGCGAGACCATACCGCTTAAGCCGCCTAAATTCATTGTGTCCACCGCTGACGATGGCACAATGACCAGCGCGCCTTTTTCCTTCAGGCCTTCAAAAAGCATATTCATGGCGCGCAGGTGCAAAGCAGTCGGATTATTCACGTAAGCCTCAGACGCTTCCGCAAACGACGATGCGATTTGCCTCTCCAATTCACCGAGGATCACCCGCGCTTGCCGCTCGCGTTCCGCCTGCGCCTGGCGCGACATGGCATCCTCCAGAACCTGTGGGATAACTACATCGCGGATTTCAACCGATTGAACGGTCACACCCCAAGATGTAGTACGCTCGTCAATGATATGCTGGAGTTCCTCGTCAATTGCGCTGCGTCCCACGAGAATGTCTGCCAACATCATACGACCGATGATGTCACGCAGGGCAGTCTGGGCAGCCCAGGCAATCGCAGAGCGATAATCTTCGACCTCTAAAGCGGCCTTCTCCGCGTCCCACACGACCCAAAACAAAACCGCATCCACATTCACTGGGACCGTATCTTTGGTCAGCGTCTTTTCCGCAGAGAACGGAGTCACCATCACGCGGCTGTCAATCCAGGTTGGGATGGTATCAATAATTGGCACGATCCAGAAAAAACCAGGACCGCACAGCGAAAGGAACTTGCCCAACCGCAACACCACTGCTTTTTCCCATTGGGATGCCACCTTCAGCGCGAATAGCAGGATGATGCCGATCAGCATCCAAACAATGATCCAGTCATTGATCAAGCTATCATTCACTTTGCCATTCAAATAGCTCGCACCAAACACCGCAATCACCAAGATGACTACGAATAGAAAGATAGCAATCGGCGGAATATGCTGATTAGCTTTCGCGACTTTATTCTTCTGCGCGATGTTTTTTAATGTATCCATTTTATTCTCCTTTTGATCATTCATTATTGGATTGCGTTTCTTTCCAAGACTTCAGTTGGTCTTTGACCATCTGGCTTAATTCTGCATCTGAAAAATTCAAGCGCTTCGCTTCACCAATGTATTGACGAGACAATGCTTCCAGCGTTTCTTCTCGAAGCTTTTTCTCAACCCCCGGCGGCGGCTTCACCAAGATATACGTGCCGCGTCCTTGTTGAGTTGAGATGACTCCGGCGTCATCCAAAAGGCGATAGGCTCTTGCCACCGTGTTGAAATTGATGCGCAATTCGGAGGCCAAGGCGCGGACCGTTGGTAGTTGTGCGCCTGGTTTCAACATTCCAGCCGAAACTTGTTGTTCGATTTGATTCACGATCTGAATATAGATCGGCAAACCGGATCGGAAGTCAAGGTGTAGTGTAAGCGGTTTTGGGTTGGGCATGGAATTCTCTATAATTGAATTAATTGTATCATTGTAATAATTGTATCATTATTGCTCTTTTTGTCAAGGGAAAGAGCTAACGGTGAATGTAGGATCTCAAAGATAATGAGACTCATCTCAGAGATAATGAGACTGGTGTCTCAAATATAGCGAGACTGGCTAAATCTCCCCGTAAATTCGCCATCCGCAAGTGGGCCAGTCTCAATATCTTTGAGACGGTTTAAGGGCAGTCTCATTATATGTGAAACAAAATGAAGGCAGTCTCATTATCTTTGATTCTCAGTCTCATTATCTTTGGCTCTCCCGCACTTTCCGTGATAGGTATTTCCAACAGCCCAGGGCATTGATTTTCCGAGCCAAAAAGACGAAAGCAAGCACGAAATAGGTGATTCTTGCCTCCTGTCGTGAGCGGGTTCCGGAACTTTCACACAATGTGCGGGAGAACCTTATCTTTGAGACAAACGCCCTTTTTAGCCCCCACAGTCTCACTATCTTTGAGACACGACAGTGAAATGGCTCGGTAGCCGCTTCCCGTTCTTTGGCGGCGTCCGCTCCTT